>NZ_AP024903.1:0-701272 GCF_024347095.1 Vibrio rhizosphaerae
GTGTCATCTTCTCTTTGGTTGCAATGTTTGCAACAGCTTCAGGAAGAGCTTCCTGCGACAGAATTCAGCATGTGGGTTCGACCGCTGCAAGCCGAGCTCAATGACAATACTCTCACTTTATTTGCCCCAAACCGTTTTGTGCTTGATTGGGTCCGGGATAAGTATCTCAATAGTATCAATCGCCTTCTCAACGAGTATTGTGGGAGTGATATTCCAAGTTTACGTTTTGAAATTGGCAACCGTCCGGTTGCTGAGCAAAAGCGTGCGCCTGTACGTACACCGGCTGATGTTGCGGCGGAGTCTTCTGCACCTGCCCGGTTACAAGCCAGAAAGCCGGTCCATAAAACTTGGGATGATGATTCGGCACCTATCGAAATTAACTACCGTTCTAATATGAACCCGAAGCATAAGTTTAATAACTTTGTTGAAGGTAAATCGAACCAGCTTGGTCTCGCAGCGGCAAAACAAGTGGCCGATAATCCCGGTGCAGCTTATAACCCCCTCTTTTTATATGGCGGGACCGGTTTAGGTAAAACGCACCTGTTACATGCAGTTGGTAATGCCATTGTTGATCATAATCCACAGGCAAAAGTGGTTTATATGCATTCAGAGCGATTTGTGCAGGATATGGTCAAAGCACTGCAAAACAATGCTATCGAAGAGTTCAAACGCTACTATCGGAGTGTCGATGCACTTTTGATCGATGATATTCAGTTTTTTGCCAACAAAGAACGCTCCCAAGAAGAGTTTTTCCATACCTTCAATGCATTGCTTGAAGGGAACCAACAAATCATTCTGACTTCTGACCGTTATCCGAAAGAGATCCACGGTGTGGAAGATCGTCTTAAATCCCGTTTTGGCTGGGGCTTGACGGTTGCCATTGAACCCCCTGAGCTGGAAACACGAGTCGCCATTTTGATGAAGAAAGCCGAAGATCACCAGATTCATCTGGCCGATGAGGTTGCTTTCTTTATTGCGAAACGACTACGTTCGAATGTCCGTGAGCTGGAAGGCGCGCTGAACCGCGTGATCGCCAATGCCAACTTTACCGGTCGGCCAATTACAATTGATTTTGTCCGTGAAGCATTACGTGATTTATTAGCTTTACAGGAAAAATTGGTCACGATTGATAATATCCAGAAAACTGTCGCTGAGTATTATAAAATCAAAGTGGCTGATTTGCTGTCAAAGCGTCGTTCTCGTTCGGTTGCCCGGCCTCGTCAACTAGCTATGGCTTTGGCCAAGGAGTTGACTAACCACAGCTTACCCGAAATCGGCGATGCTTTTGGCGGACGTGACCATACGACAGTGCTGCATGCTTGTCGTAAAATCGAGCAGCTAAGAGAAGAAAGTCACGATATCAAGGAAGATTATTCCAATTTGATACGGACGCTCTCTTCTTAATGTCTATAGCGCATGAATAGCGTCATACAGAACAAACATCACGGTGTTGGTTGAGACCCCCTGATTCGATTCGGTGGGGCCATATAATAAAGAGCGAACTATGAAATTTACCATTGAACGTAGCCATTTGATTAAACCGCTTCAGCAAGTTTCCGGAACGGTTGGTGGACGGACAACATTGCCGATCCTCGGTAATCTGTTGTTGGCGGTTGAAGGTGATACCCTCATGCTGACAGCCACTGATCTGGAAGTTGAATTGGTGGGTAAAATAGCTCTGGAAGGTGATGTGGAGACGGGACGAGTCACTGTCCCTGCCCGAAAACTGCTCGATATTTGTCGCGGACTGCCCGATGATGCCGTCATCTCTGTGACATTGGACAGTGATCGATTACAGATTCGCTCTGGTCGTAGCCGTTTTTCTCTGGCAACGCTACCTGCAAAAGATTTTCCCAATATTGAAGACTGGCAGAGTGAGTTATCACTCACTTTGTCGCAGGCAGACTTGCGTGGATTGATCGAAAAAACACAATTCTCGATGGCCAATCAGGATGTTCGCTATTATCTCAACGGGATGCTGTTCGATATTGAAGAAACAACATTACGTTCCGTGGCAACCGACGGTCACCGGATGGCTGTTGCCCAAGTCGCATTACCTGAACCATTAGCAGCACAACAAATTATCGTGCCACGCAAAGGGGTCCTTGAACTGGTCAAGCTGCTTGATATGCCGGACCAACCGGTTATTGTGCAAATCGGTAGCGCCAACATCCGTGTTGAAGTGAATCAGTTTATCTTTACCTCAAAATTGATCGATGGTCGTTTTCCCGATTATCGTCGGGTGTTGCCTCAGAGTACCAATAAAACGCTGGTGGCTGCTTGTGATGTCCTGCGTCACGCGTTTTCTCGTGCCGCGATTTTATCGAATGAAAAATTCCGTGGTGTCCGCCTGAATATTGATGGCAGTGATATGCGGATTACGGCGAATAACCCGGAGCAGGAAGAAGCCGAAGAATTGCTGGATGTGCATTTTGAAGGGGAACCCATCGAAATTGGCTTTAATGTGAGCTATGTATTGGATGTGCTCAATACCTTGAAGTGCGATAATGTCCGTATCTCGATGTCAGACTCGAATGCCAGTGCATTGATCGAAAATGTTGAAGACGATAGCGCGATGTACGTCGTGATGCCGATCCGGTTATAAGTCTGAGCAGACCATCAATGCATCCGAGTGATAAATGAAGTATGCCACTTTCGCGTTTAATGATTCAGCAATTTAGGAATATCAAAGCCTGTGATATGTCATTATCATCAGGCTTTAACTTTCTTATCGGGGCCAACGGAAGTGGCAAAACCAGTGTCCTTGAAGCGATTTACATGCTCGGTCACGGTCGTTCGTTTAAAAGTAGTTTAACCGGCCGAGTGATCCAGAATGAGTGTCAGGAGCTGTTTGTCCATGGCCGTTTTTTGAACCCCGACCAAATTGAGATACCGATTGGCATTAATAAGCAGCGCGATGGCTCGGTTGAGGTTAAAATAGGCGGCCAGTCCGGACAAAAGCTGGCTCATCTCGCACAGGTCTTACCGCTGCAATTGATTCATCCGGAAGGGTTTGAGCTGCTGACGGATGGGCCGAAACAGCGCCGGGCATTTCTTGACTGGGGTGTGTTTCATTCTGTGCCTGCTTTTTTTGAGGCATGGGGACGTTTTCGGCGTCTGAACAAGCAACGCAATGCGTTACTTAAGACAGCTCTGGACTACCGGGAATTGAAATACTGGGATGCAGAGTTATCGCATCTGGCTGAACAAATTGATGCATGGCGTGCCGATTATGTGGCGCAAATCAAACCAGTGGCAGAAGCATTGTGTCAGTCATTTTTACCGGAATTTGAAATCCAGTTACAATACTATCGTGGCTGGGAAAAAGAGACGTTATATCAAGCGCTTCTCGAACGAAATTTTGAACGCGATAAAATGTTGGGTTACACGTTCAGTGGGCCGAACAAAGCGGATTTAAGAATAAAAGTAAACGGTACACCGGTTGAAGATGTTCTGTCGCGTGGTCAGCTTAAGCTGATGGTTTGTGCCCTGCGGGTGGCACAAGGACAGCACTTAACATCCTTAACGGGTAAACAATGTATTTATCTCATTGATGATTTTGCTTCCGAGCTGGACAGCGAGCGCCGTAAAAGGCTGGCGGACTGTTTAAAAGCGACCGGAGCGCAAGTTTTTGTAAGCTCTATTACCCGGGATCAGGTGGATGACATGTGTATGTCAGACAGCAAATTGTTCCATGTGGAACAAGGCCGGATAGAGCAAGGATAAAAAATAAAGAGAGTAACTCATGTCGAATAATTACGATTCATCGAGTATTAAAGTACTGAAAGGTCTGGACGCTGTCAGAAAACGTCCGGGGATGTACATCGGCGACACGGATGATGGTACGGGTCTGCACCACATGGTCTTTGAGGTGGTAGATAACTCAATTGATGAAGCGTTAGCGGGTTACTGTAAAGACATCATCGTGACAATTCATGAAGATAATTCCGTTTCAGTCAGTGATGACGGCCGGGGGATTCCGACGGAGCTTCATGAGGAAGAAAACGTTTCTGCAGCAGAAGTGATCATGACCGTGCTGCACGCCGGCGGGAAGTTTGATGATAACTCATACAAAGTTTCCGGTGGTTTGCATGGTGTGGGGATTTCGGTTGTAAACGCACTGTCTGAAAAGGTTGTTCTGACGATTCATCGAAATGGCCATATTCATTCTCAGACCTATCGTCATGGGGTTCCTCAGGCGCCACTGGCTGTGGTGGGTGATACCGAAAAATCGGGCACGATGGTTCGCTTCTGGCCAAGTAATGAAACCTTTACCAATACCGAATTCCATTACGAGATTCTTGCCAAGCGTCTGCGTGAACTGTCTTTTCTTAACTCCGGTGTATCGATCAAGCTGATCGATGAGCGTGACAGCAAGCAAGATCACTTTATGTACGAAGGGGGGATTCGGGCATTCGTTTCGCACCTGAACCGCAATAAAACCCCGATCCATGAACGAGTATTTCACTTTAACCAAGAGCGCGAAGACGGTATTACCGTTGAAGTCGCGATGCAGTGGAATGACAGTTTTCAGGAAAGTATTTTCTGCTTTACCAATAACATTCCTCAGCGTGATGGCGGAACACACATGGCGGGTTTCCGGGCGGCACTGACCCGGACGTTGAACTCGTTCATGGATAAGGAAGGTTTCAGCAAGAAAGAGAAAACCGCGACATCCGGTGATGATGCGCGTGAAGGTTTGACGGCAGTGATCTCGGTGAAAGTACCGGATCCGAAGTTCTCCAGTCAGACCAAAGACAAACTGGTTTCTTCTGAAGTGAAATCTGCGGTAGAAACCGCGATGGGTGAGAAATTATCTGAGTTTCTGATTGAAAACCCGAATGAAGCGAAAATCGTTTGTTCGAAAATTATCGATGCAGCTCGTGCTCGTGAAGCGGCTCGTAAAGCAAGAGAAATGACGCGTCGTAAAGGGGCATTGGATCTCGCCGGTCTGCCGGGCAAACTGGCGGACTGTCAGGAAAAAGACCCGGCCCTTTCTGAACTCTATATTGTGGAGGGTGACTCGGCTGGTGGCTCTGCCAAACAAGGCCGAAACCGGAAAAATCAGGCTATTTTGCCGTTGAAAGGTAAGATCCTGAACGTTGAAAAAGCCCGCTTTGATAAAATGTTGTCTTCTCAGGAAGTTGCCACGCTGATCACTGCATTAGGTTGTGGGATTGGCCGTGATGAATATAACCCGGACAAACTGCGTTATCACAATATCATCATCATGACCGATGCGGACGTCGATGGTTCGCACATCCGTACTCTGTTGTTGACCTTTTTCTATCGTCAAATGCCAGAGTTGATTGAGCGTGGATATGTCTATATTGCGCAACCGCCATTGTATAAAGTCAAAAAAGGCAAACAAGAGCAATATATTAAAGATGAAGATGCCATGACCCAGTACCAGATTTCACTGGCGTTAGATGGTGCTTCATTCCACGTGAACCCGGATGCACCGGCACTGTCTGGTGGCGCACTGGAAGGATTGGTGCAGCGTTATAATGCTGCGATGAAGCTGATTGAACGAATGAGCCGTCGTTATCCATATGCTTTGGTTGGTGAGTTTATTTATATGCCTCGCCTGACAGAAGCTGATTGCGGTGAGCACGATAAAGTTGAGGCGTGGAGCAAGCAGTTAATCGAGCAGCTCAATGCCAAAGAAGTCGGCGCAAGTCAGTACAGCTATAAGATTGAACAGAACCAAGAGACCGGGATTTATTCACCGAAAGTCACGGTTCGTACTCATGGCGTGACTTACGAATATATGCTGAGTGTCGATCTGTTGAATTCGAAAGAGTACGGTTCACTGGCCTCTTTATCAGAAGAGCTGAACGGGCTGATTGAAGACGGTGCTTATATCCAGCGGGGTGAGAGAACTCAGTTGGTGAGCAGCTTTGCCGAAGCCATTCAATGGTTGGTGAAAGAGTCTCGCCGTGGTCTGGCGGTACAACGCTACAAAGGTCTGGGAGAAATGAACCCGGATCAGTTGTGGGAAACCACCATGGATCCCGAAACCCGCCGCATGATGCAAGTCACCATTGATGATGCAGTCGGTGCCGATGAGCTGTTTACCACGCTGATGGGCGATCAAGTTGAACCGCGTCGTGCTTTCATCGAGGACAACGCGCTGAAAGTTGCCAACTTGGATGTGTAGTCGGTTTTTCGTATAACGATCCGTCTTATATCCGATACTTTCATGGAACAGCAGCCACCGTCCGGTGGCTGTTTTTTTATCTGTGCTTTATCACTCTGGATATCAGTCCGTGAATGACATCGTACATACTCAATCGCAAAAATTTTTAAAAAAATTATTGCAATCCCCTTGAACCGAATTTGAACGACCATATATCTGTGAGTGAAGAGGATGCCAATCGGGCCTCTGAAGCGGAAGACCGCCTTGCTCTGGTGAGAAGGTGAGTTAACCAAAGAAAAAATGTTCACTCTCTGGGTCATCTGAACAGAAAGTCGGACACAATCAAATTCATGAAACTATTGCTTCATAGAGAGGATAGATATATGAGAACTGTCGATTTCACACCTTTATACCGGAATGCCATTGGCTTTGATCGTCTGTTTAATTTAATGGAAACAGCCAACGCAAAAAATGGCTCATCAGGATATCCCCCATACAATATTGAGCAAAAAGGCGAAAATCAGTATCGGATTACGATGGCTGTCGCTGGATTTGCTGAGCAGGATCTTGAGATCACCCAACAGGAAAATACCCTGATTGTACAAGGTGAGCGCAAACCTGAAGATGAGAAAACCTATATCTACCAAGGCATTGCAGAGCGAAACTTCGAACGTAAGTTCCAGTTGGCTGATTATGTCAAAGTCGTTGGTGCCACCATGGAAAATGGCCTGCTGCATGTTGATTTAGAGCGTGAGATTCCTGAAGCGATGCAGCCACGCAAAATTGCGATTAACGGTAAAAACCTAATTGAAAGCAAAGAATAATCATTTGTTTATCCGTTAGGGAAAGTTGTGAAAGAGCGCCTTTGGGCGCTCTTTTTGATCATTCCTCCGTTAGATCACACATCAGGGAGAGAACAAACAACAGCCCGGCTCATCGTGTCACACTTCACAAAAAAATATTCTGAGAGATGTAATCAATTGGGATTTCATCCGTCTAATGATCAGCAAGACTGTCGAGCCATTATCGATTGATCACGATTGGTCTTGGCGACGATCCTCATTCACGATACAGTCAGGAACAGGCGATATACCTAACGTTCATGAAAGTGTATTCATGAGAGCATGGAAGGATAGCTTATGTTGATCAGGAAAAAACCACAGCTCACCGAGGCTGATGTGACACCGGAAGCCATTTATCGTTCGCGCCGGAAGTTTATGCAGGGGTCGCTCGCTCTCGGTGCCAGCGTTCTGCTCCCTTCGCTGAATGTTCTGGCGAAACCCAGTCAGGAGGCCGGAGAATTTCAGCCCATGGCACCGCAATGGCTGAAACAGCAGATCAAGGATGCGCAGGCAAATCAGCAAATCATTCATGAACCTTTAACGCCATACAAAAATGTCACGCAGTACAACAACTTTTATGAATTTGGTTACGGGAAAAGTGATCCGGTTGATGAAAGCGGGGAGTTTCAGCCCTTTCCGTGGCAGGTTGAAATTGGCGGTGAAGTGGCGAAAGCCGGTACCTATCACTTAGAAGATCTCCTCAAAGGGATCTCGCTGGAAGAACGTATTTACCGTCTGCGCTGTGTGGAAGCCTGGTCGATGGTAATTCCTTGGATCGGATTTCCTTTAGCAACATTACTCAAACGATTTGCACCGACCAGCAAAGCCAAATATGTCGCGTTTACGACGATAGAGCGCCCGGAGCAGATGCCGGGACAGAACAGTTTGTTTAGCTCGATTGACTGGCCGTATGTCGAAGGGTTGCGAATTGATGAGGCGATGCATCCATTGACGATGATTGCCGTGGGGTTATATGGTAAAACGCTGCCCAATCAAAATGGTGCCCCATTCCGCTTAGTGGTGCCGTGGAAATACGGATTTAAAAGTATTAAATCCATCGTCAAAATTGAGCTGACGGAAAAACAGCCGCCGACAACATGGAGCCAGTTAGCACCGCGTGAATATGGATTCTATGCCAACGTCAACCCACAGGTTGATCACCCGCGCTGGAGCCAGAAAGAAGAGCGACGTTTACCTTCAGGATTATTAAGCCCGAATATTATTCCGACGCGATTATTTAATGGCTATGACGAAGTGGCCTCGTTGTATCAGGGAATGGATTTAGCCCGTTACTATTAACTCATCACGGCCAATGCATTGATGATTGATGCTACCCGGAATGATTCAGTGGCTGTCGTTCACTTAAGTCTGGAGAAATAGATGCCGGTTACTTTACGTCGTATCGTGATTTTTATGCTCGGCTGTACCCCGTTGTTTCTGTTGGTCTGGGGTGTTTTTACGCAGAATTTAGGGGGGGACCCGGCAAAAACCATTGTGCTGGAAACCGGGCTTTGGACACTCCGTTTTCTGCTGATTACCTTAATGGTTTCGCCATTGGTCCGTTATCTGAAATGGCGTTGGCTGATGCCCCACCGCCGAATGCTGGGACTGTTCGCGCTGTTTTATGGGATGTTGCATCTGCTGGCTTACTATCAGTTTATTCTCGGCGGTAATCTGACTTTATTTGCCTCGGAACTGGTGAAACGGCCATATATTTTAGTTGGCGCACCAGCGTTGCTGATTCTGATTGTATTGGGTATTACCTCAACCAAAGGTTGGATGAAACGGCTCGGAAGACGATGGCAAACACTGCACCGTCTGGCCTATCTTGCATTGATTCTGGGATGGGTTCACCTGTTCTGGCAGGTTCGCTCCAGTTATTACGAAGCGGCATTTTATGGCGTCATCGGCGTGGTGTTACTGAGTTTTCGTTTGCCACTGCTCGGGCGTTTTTATCATGCTCGCCTGCGCCGTTGACTTCGCTGACCGTCATCGCTCAGTCCCTGTGAATGAAGCCTCATTCAACCTTTATCCTGAACGGTTCAAGAGGCTGTCTCCGTCTGGTGATACGCCTCTTACCGGTCACATGCTTGGCGTGTTTTGATACAATCAGCTGGTCAGCAGATAATCTGAGCACCGGAGTCGGAATGAAACAACAGCAAATCACCACCTACTATCTTGAAATGCATGCGTTGGCTGAATTGAATGGTAAAGCCAAGCCGGCAGGGGTGGAGGTGATTGAAGTACAAGTGAAGAATTACCGCTTTAACCGTTATCTCTATCAGCTTGTTGGTGAACCGTGGCAGTGGCGGGATAAACTGACGCTTTCCGACCACGAGTGGCAGGCATACGCTGAATCACCACAGGTGCGAACTTGGTTTGCTTTAAGTCAGGGGAGTATTGCCGGTTATTATGAGCTCGAGCAGCAGGCGGACGGAAATATTGAAATTGCTTATTTTGGACTGGCTCCGGATTTTATCGGGCATGGTTTTGGCGGTTATCTGCTGACTCATGCGCTCCAGTCTGCATGGGGATGGGATCACCCGCAACGCGTCTGGGTTCACACCTGTACCCTCGACCATGAACATGCTCTGGCAAATTATCAGTCCCGGGGGATGAAGGTTTATCAGCAAACCACATCGGATGAATGATTGTCTACCTGACCGACAGGGATGGATGCGTTGAATCGAAGGGGGAAACCATTCCCCCTTGGTTCATTAAGCTTGTTCCCCATAAGCCTTTGCAACTTCTTCCGCGATGATAGCAATCCCTTTTTGCATCTGCTCGTCGTCTTGGACATAGTTCATGCGCAAGCACTGATGACCATGGTCCCACTCTTCCTGCTGGCCGATAAAGAAATACTCTCCGGGAATAATTAACACCCCCCGATCTTTGAGACGTTGATAGAGTTCCATCGTGGTGATCGGCAGTTCATCAAACCATAGCCAGAGGAAAATCGCCCCTTCCGGTTTGTGGATGCGAAAACGCGGATCCGGAATCGCCTGTTGGAGCAGCTGAATCGCGTGTTGGGATTTCTGCCGGTAGAACGGTTGAATCACCTCTGCGCTGAGGCGCAATAAATCGCCCTGTTCAATCATATGATTGGCAATTGTCGGGCCGATACTGCTGGGGGAAAGATTAATAATGCCGCTGAGATTACTCATGGCCTGCGTGATGGCTTCATTGGCAATCACGATACCGCAACGAACCCCCGGTAAGCCGAGTTTTGACAGGCTCATACACAAGATGGTGTTTTCATTCCAGAACGGTGTGACTTGTTCGAAAATGATATTGGGAAACGGCAGGCCATAGGCATTATCGATAATCAGTGGAATATTGTGCTGGCGTGCGAGTTGATCCAGTTTGTGGATTTCTTCGTCAGTTAATACATTACCGGTTGGATTGGTCGGACGGGAGGCGCAAATCGCGGCAATCGAATCATCTACTTGCAGCTGTTCGAAATCGACATGGTATTTAAACAGCCCCCCGTCAAGCATCTCGATTTCCGGGCGGTAAGAGATAAAAATATCTTCATCGATCCCGGCATCCCCATAACCAATATATTCCGGTGCCAACGGCAGCAAAATTTTCTTATGAGAACCGTCCGGTTGTTTTCCGGCCAGCAAATTGAACAGGTGGAAAAAGCTACTCTGACTGCCATTGGTCAGGCTGATATTTTTTTCCGTAATGTTCCAACCGAGGTTTTCTTTGAACAAAGCGGCCAGCGAACTCAGGAAAGTATTTTTGCCCTGAGGGCCGTCATAGTTCGTCATCGCTGAAATGAGTTCACCGCTATCGAGCAGTGACTGACTGGCCTGATGAAAATAGTCGAGCATGGCGGGAATGGCTGCCGGGTTGCCGCCACCGAGCATGACGGCACCCGGGGTCCGAAGACCGGTATTGAGATCATCCATGAGCTGAGTGATACCTGAGTATCGGTTAAACTTTTCACCAAACGAAGAGAACTGCATGACTGAATTACCTGATATGTTTTTTGTAATAGAAAAGAATTGCTTTTCATAACCGGAGATAACGCCGGGACATCTGTCGGAGCGATTGCATTGTTAATTGACAATCTCCCTGATACTTGCGTTAACCGTAATGATTTTTACTTGAAAAGCAACTCTTACCTCTTTGTTTCTCTCCTGTTTGTTTCCGCTGGGTCGCCGCTGTTTCTCGACAGGCTGGTTGTTGACACCTCATGTTGTGACCGTTCGGTGATGCTATCCCTGAACTGACGATGAACTCAGATAGGCTCGCCAGCCGCCAAAGTCACTGATATCTGTGGCATTGCTGAGGCCGATGGGTTCACAGATAAATCCTTTCACCCAGTCACCGTCGGCCAGTTCAACCGTCCCCAGCCCGAGCGGATGTGGAATCTGAGCGAGCAGGGCACCGATTGCCTGAACCGGCACCGACCAGATTTCAACCTCAATTCTGGTGCCTTCGGTTTCACGACGGACGAGACCCGGACGTTGCGGTGGATCGCCGGCCAGTGCATATAAGCGGTAGTTTTCCGCGGTATGAGTGCGTCGTTTAAGAGTTGCCCCCACGCGGGTGAGTTGGTGGTTGAGCGGTAAGCCCTGCATGTGAGCGCCACAGACCAGCAGATCAAGATGAGACGTCTGAGGCAGATACTGACCACTGGCTCCGACAGGTAAATGGATTTGTTGTTGCCATTCGCAAGCTAAATCCATCAGTGTCCGATCGGAGAATGCCGGGCCAAATAGGGTAAAACCAAACGGCATGGCTGTCTCGGTGAATCCGCCGGGGATTGCAATCGCACAGTAATCGAGCAAGTTCATGAAGTTGGTGTAGTAACCCAGATTGCTGTTCAGCGTCACCGGATCCTGATTGACCGCTTCAATCGTGTAGGCTGTGCCTGCTGTCGGTGTGAGCACCACATCCACATTGTCCAGCAGAGCATCACAAGTCACCTGATAATCTTTTAACTGATAGAATCCGCGGAAAGTATCCACGGCTGATAACTGTTCAGCCTGACCGATAATGGTTTGGATCACCGGCAGACAGCGAGAGGCATCTTGGTCAAAAAACGCCTGAATGGCAGCATAACGTTCCGCAACCCACGGCCCCTGATACAGCAGTTTTGCTGCGGCAAGAAACGGTGATAAATCAAACGGAACCAACTCTGCGCCCAGCGCTGTCAATTTTTCGATCACCTGTTCAAAGCTGGTCTGGTATGCCTGATTCCCGAAAAAATTCAATTGATCCGGCTGTGGTATACCGATACGTAATCCCTGAAACGTCGTTTTCGGGACGGTATGAATCGGATGAATATCCGGGCGGGCATAGCTGTCCTGATGATCATAGCTCGCAGCTACCTGATACAGGAACGCCAGATCTTCACCATGACAGGTAAAAAAGGTCACACAATCGAGACTGCGACAGGCGGGGACCACTCCCCGGCAACTGAGGACACCCTTGGTCGGTTTGAGCCCGTAAATATTATTGAAAGCCGCGGGAACCCGACCTGAACCCGCAGTATCGGTTCCCAATGCAAACAGAACCTGACCGGTGGCCACCGCCACTGCACTGCCTGCACTTGAGCCACCGGAAATATATTCGGGATCGAAGCTGTTGGTGGTGGCTCCCCACGGACTTCGTGTCCCGACCAGTCCGGTTGCAAACTGATCCAGATTGGTTTTCCCCAACGGAATTGCTCCGGCAGCAATCAGACGTTCGACGACAAAAGCCGAATGTTCCGGATGGTAGCGATACGCTTCGCATCCGGCGGTGGTTGCCAGTCCGGCCAGATCAATATTATCTTTGATGGCGAAAGGCACGCCGTACAGGGGGAGTTCGTCGATATCATAGGCAGACAGGGCATCCAGATATCGATCGAGCTGCTCGGCGGTGATGGTACTGATCCAGGCGTGATGTGTATCTGCCTGAGCCAACTGCAGTTGTTGATGTAAAAAGGGCCGTACTGAGAGCGTTCCACTGCGGTACGCCGTCTGTAATTGTGTCATCGTGAGGGTGGTCATCGGTTTGCTTCCTTACATCATGAGACAGAGTGAGTCGTCAAGTTGGCTGAATCAGCCGTACGAATGGTTAAAATTGGTTGGCCGGCCTGAATCGGTGAACCTTCGGTATGACAAATGGTTTCAACGATACCGCTGATCGGCGAGGTGACTTCCAGCTCCATTTTCATCGCTTCGAGCACCGCAATGGTCTCGCCTGCGGTGACGGTTTGGCCGGGCTGAACCTGTATTTGCCAGATATTACCGGTGACATGACTTTCCACCGCTTCACAACCCTCATCAACAACCCAGCCTTCAGCTTCGGTTTCCAAAGTGACATCTTCAGCGATAAAATTCGCCTGACCGCTCTCAGCCCAACGCTGTCTTTCAGCTTCGAAAGCCGTTTGCTGACGGGATTTGCACTGCGCAATTGCATCAGCGTGGTTTTCAAGCCGCTTTTGGTATTCACCCAGCGAGAAAGTCGTGGTTTCTATTTTTAACGGGTACTGCCCTCGCGGATGTTGCTGACGAATGGTTTGTAGCTCATCGGCACTGACCGGATAGAAGCGAATCTGATCAAAAAATTGCAACAGCCAGGGTTGTCGGAAGTAAGGCGTAGTGCGGTAGCGATTCCACATTTGTAAGGTGCGCCCGACGAACTGATAACCACCGGGGCCTTCCATCCCATAGACACACAGATAGGAGCCACCGATACCGACGGCGTTTTCCGGTGTCCAGGTCCGGGCCGGATTGTATTTGGTAGTGACCAGTCGATGACGCGGATCCAGCGGGGTTGCGACCGGCGCACCGAGATACACATCGCCCAGTCCCATCACCAGATAGCTGGCATCGAAGACAATCTGTTTGACTTCATCGACCGATTGCAGGCCGTTAATCCGGCGAATAAATTCAATATTATCCGGACACCACGGCGCATCTTTTCTGACGACTTCTTCGTATTTACGGATCGCCAGTCGGGTCGCTTCATCATCCCAGGACAGCGGCAAGTGAACAATGCGTGCAGGCACGGTCAGCTGGTCAATATCGCCCAGTTGTTGCTCTAACTCGATCAGTGTGTCGAGGAGTTGTTTACGGGGCAGATGCAGGTTGTCATAGTGAATTTGCAGCGAGCGAATCCCCGGCGTCAGCTCCTGAACACCGGAGAGTTTGCGTTGTTCCAGTCTGAGCATGAGGGCGTGCACCCGAAAACGCAGCCGGATATCCAGCACCTGAGGGCCGTATTCCACCAGCAGAAAATCTTCGCCACACTGGCGATAGATAACCTGTTCCTGATTGGCTGAGGCCGGGATTTCAGCCACAATCGGTGTATCGGGCTGCGCGGGTGTGAATGGATAGGGTTCAATCTGACCCTGACGGATCTGATCATGTTGTCGCTGCTCGGCATGTTCGGCATCGGCCAGCGAAACCGGCACAAAGTGAACCTTATCGCCTGCTTTGAGCTGGCCGATTTTCCATAAATCGGCTTTGATCACGGTGGCCGGACAGACGAATCCGCCGAGACTGGGGCCGTCCGGTCCGAGAATCACCGGCATATCACCGGTAAAATCGATGGTGCCGATCGCATAAGCATTGTCATGAATGTTGGAGGGGTGCAATCCTGCTTCGCCGCCGTCCGGGCGAGCCCAGTCTGGTTTCGGGCCGACTAAACGCACGCCGGTACGGCTGGAGTTGAAATGTACCGTCCAGCTGGCGGCAAAGAATGCCTGAATATCCGCATCGGTGAAAAAATCCGGCGCACCATGCGGGCCATACATGACGTGAATCTGCCAGTTGTCGGACAGTTCCGGCAGGGGGGCCGGATGTTTGGTCGCGCTTTGTGGCTGGCGAACGGACGGAGACGGATCGAGATGTAACACATCTCCGCTGCGCAGGGCTCGCCCGGTATGACCACCGAACTGACCCAAGGTAAACGTTGATTTACTGCCGAGATAATCCGGGCATTGAAATCCGCCTTCAACCGCCAGATAACTGCGGGCTCCGGGACCGGTAATTTTGCCCAGCCGTAAAGTTTGTCCGGCTTGAACTTGAATGATTGCGCCCATGTTGATTGGTTGATCATCCAGAGTGGCCTGAATGGTTGCTCCGGTCAGAACAATCTGTTTGGTCATGTTGAACTGGAGTGTCGGGCCGGTCACGATGATTTCCAGTCCGGCACAGTGTTCATCATTGTGTAGCAACTGATTGGCCAGCCGGAAGCTGAGCGAATCCATCGGCCCGGAGGGGGGCACGCCAACATGCCAGTAACCCTGACGGCCCGGATAATCCTGAATGGTCGTCTGGGTGCCGCCATTGAGAATATCGACGGTATGCGGTTGGTAGACAAAATCATCCAGACTGCGGGTCAGAATCTGACCGGCTTGGAATAGCGGGGTCTGAATCAGTTGTTGCAGATAACGCTGATTATGCTCGGGACCGTACAGACTGATCTGGCGGAGCGCTTCGGTCATCCGGGCCAGCGCCTGCGTGCGGTTTTCACCATGAACGATGATTTTTGCCAGCATCGGGTCGAAGTATGGGGAGACCTCGACTCCGGCTTCGATCCAGTGTTCGATGCGTAAGCCCGGTAGTTGCGGCCATTCAACATGGCTGATTAATCCGGCACTGGGCTGGAAGTTTTTATTCGGATCTTCGGCATAAAGGCGCACCTGAATCGCATGACCGTTGGGCTGTCTGTCGTGTTGCCATGCGGATAAGTCGAGTGTACCGGCACCTTGCTGAACCATCCAATCAACCAGATCGATGCCGAAGACTTCCTCGGTGACACCATGCTCGACCTGTAAGCGGGTATTCACTTCCAGAAAATAGAAATGTTCGCTTTGCTGATCGAGTACGAACTCAATGGTGCCGGCACTGCGATAGTTGACCGCGGCTGCCAGCCGGATAGCGGTTTGGCGCAGCGCCTGACGTGTGGCTTCACTCAGATTCGGGGCCGGTGTTTCTTCGATGACTTTCTGGTTGCGGCGCTGTGCCGAGCAGTCCCGCTCGCCGAGCGCGATCACCTGACCTTGTCCGTCGCCGAAAATCTGTACTTCAATATGGCGGGCCTGTTCAATAAATTTTTCTAAGAAAATGCCGCTATGACTGAAATTGTTTTCGCTGAGTCGCCGTACCGAGTCAAACGACTGAGCCAACTCCGCAGCATTGTTGCATCGCTGCATGCCGATGCCACCGCCTCCGGCGGTACTTTTAAGCATCACCGGATAGCCGATTTGTTCTGCCTGTGTTTGTGCATCCTCAAGATGGCTGATGAGATCACTGCCCGGCAGTAGAGGCACATTGGCCTGTGAGGCAATCGCCCGGGCGGAATGTTTCAGGCCGAATATGGTCATCTGCTCCGGTGTCGGGCCGAGAAAAGTGATCCCCGATTGTTCACATAAGGTGACAAATGCCGGGTTTTCACTCAGAAAACCGTAACCGGGATGAATGGCATCCGCCTGACAGGACTTTGCCAGTGCGATGATTTTCTGCTGATCGAGATAAGTCGCGGCCGCAGCACCTTCACCGAGAGAATAGGCTTCGTCAGCCTGAAGGACATGCAGACTCTCAGCATCCGCTTCGCTGTATACCGCGACACTGGTGATATTCATCTGCTTGAGTGTTCGGATAATCCGGCAGGCAATCGCACCGCGGTTAGCAATCAATACCTTATTCAACATAAGTGATTCCGTCATTTTCGGGTCGTCCCGTGGGGATTGTGAGCAGAATCGGGGTCGTCCCCGGCTCAGGTTTCAGACGGGCCGGGCTCAGATGTCCCAAACCAACACGTCTATCGGCGTTGGGTTGTAGGCATTACAAGGATTGTTCAGTTGCGGACAGTTAGAAATCAGCACAATGACATCCATTGCTGCTTTGAGCTCAACATATTTGCCCGGTGCACTAATGCCGTCTTCAAAGGTCAGACCGCCGGATTCGGTGATCGGTACATTCATGAAAAAATTAATATTGTGGGTAATATCGCGTTTGGTCATCGCGAATTCTTCATGTTCGCTGACCGCCAGTAGCCAGCTGTCACGACAAGCGTGCATACATTTTTTGTCGATCGCATAGCGAACGGTGTTACTTTCGGTCGCGCAGGCACCACCGAGTGTATCGTGACGACCGCACGTATCAGCGACAATTTCCAGCATCAGATTGCCCTGATCAGAGAGGATTCGGCTACCGGCAGTCAGATAGACATTGCCTTGTTCGCGAATCGTATCGATGGCGCTGTAGCGTTCCGCCGGATTGTTTGCGTTGTAAAACAGAGTATCCGCCGCCTGATTTCCTTCCAGATCAAGGATACGGACCGTCTGTCCCTGATAGACGATTTTCATGTAGTAGTCACCGGCCGCAACCGTGTCCCGGCGACATGCATCTTCAGCGCGTAGTGAACTTTCAATAATCATCAGAATACCTCCTGAGGGGATGTGCAGTGGTAGCGGCGGTTGTTTTCAAGACCGCGTTGATTTTCATCTTTTCCGTGTGCGGGGTTGACCGGTGTGGCGGTTGCACTGGATTGGGTCAGGGTCAGTTGTACAGGCTTAAACGGATATTCGGATGCCGGGTTGAGCGGATGCGGGCAAGTGGTCAGGACCACCAGTGTTTCCATCTCGAAGCTCAGGGCAATGCTATCACCGGGCTGACTGTGGTTTTCTTCGTAGATGAGAGAACCTGCCGCATCGGTACGCACCTGACTGAACAGATTCAGATTGGCCGCCAGATCCCGTTTACCGAGGCCATATTTGGCAACTTCAACCAGTAGGGCGTCATAGCCGTTCTGTTTCCATTGATTCCGGTCGGTCTGATAGGAGCGCTCTCCCCATTTTTGGGTGACTTTGGCTTTGTTCGCTACCCCACAGACGGTGTCGATCCAGCCGGTATCATCATGAACGATACGGCAAAAAATCCGGCCCATATCTGAATAGAGGCAGTGGCCGGTGGTGAGTTTAAAGGTGTGCTGGCATTTGAGTGTATCGGGGGCATTGTAGCGTTCAAGCAGGTTTTCCGGGTTGTAAAACAACACACTCAAATTCGCGCCGCCTTCGATATCGGTTGCCGTCAACGTATAACCGCGAGGTATTTTCATCGACCAGTGCCCGGCACCGGGAATGGTTTCAGTAAAAAGAATCTCGGGTGCTGACGATGGTGTTGTGGTGGTATCAGACATCATTTTTTCATTCGACATTGTGCGTTCCTCAGATTGCATCAGGAATCGGTGGGGCCATCGGACTGAAATGTTCAGCCAGCAGATCAAGGGGCTGAGCGGATTGGCCCGCAGTTTTATGTAAAGGAATATCAAAGGTTACTTGTGCGCCGTAGCGTTCCGGTGACTGTGGATCGAGGCGCGGATGATCAAACACCCAGAGTCGGCTGCCGAGATGAAAGCCTTCACTCAGGTCATGGGTAATCATAAAGACGGTCAGATGCTTTTCCTGCCAGAGTTGCTTGACCAGTTCATGCATGTCTTTACGAATGCCCGGGTCCAGCGCGCCGAATGGCTCATCGAGTAACAGGATTCGTGGCTGTTTGACCAGTGACTGGGCGATGGATAGTCGTTGGCGCATCCCACCGGAGAGCTGGTGGGGATATTGATGTTCAGCATGGCTCAATCCGACTTGTGCCAACATGGCTCGGGCAGTTTGCCGGGCATGTTGCCGCTGGCGACCAAATGTGCGGCCTAACAGGCGGCCGCTCAATTGAGCGTTGCCGAATTCCAGTCCGATCATGACATTTTCCAGAACGGTCAGGTGAGGAAAGACCGAGTATTTCTGAAACACAATCCCCCGCTCGACACCGGGTTCTTGCCGGAGTGGCTGACCATCCAGCAGAATCTCGCCGCGACTGACCGATTCGGTTCCCAGTAACAGATTGAGAAAGGTCGTTTTACCACAGCCGGAGGCACCGACAATGCTGATAAACTCGCCTTCATGGACGTTGAGATTGAGCCGTTCAAGGACAATATTATCGTCGTATTCTTTCCACAGATTGCGGATTTGCAACATAGGGCGTGTCATCCGCTTATCCTCCTTGAGTCTGATGATGCCATGGGCTGAGTCGTCGGGAGAGCAGCCTGAGCAGCCAATCCATGGCAAAAGCCAGCAGGGTTATCCACAACACATAAGGCAAAATAATGTCCATAGACAGATAACGCCGGACCAGAAAAATCCGATATCCCAGTCCTTCTGTGGCGACGATAGCTTCAGCGGCAATCAGAAATAACCAGGCACTGCCCAGTGTCAGTCGGACGGCATCAATGAGGTGAGGCAGAATTTGCGGGACAATGACGCGGACAATGATTTGCCAGCTATTGCCACCGAGGGTCTGCGCTTTGATCAGTTGCTCCTCCGGGAGTGACTGGGTTTTTAACTGGATATCCCGGATGATGATGGGGCAGATACCGATCACGATGAGGGTCACTTTAGAGACCTCTCCCAACCCGAGCATGATGAAAAGAATGGGGAGGATCGCCATGGGAGGGATCAGGGAAATCGCGGTCACGAAAGGGGACAACGAAGACCTGATCAGGGGGAGAATTCCATTGGCGACCCCAAAACAGAGACCGATGAGAGCACTCAACCCGACACCAATACCCAGCCGTTGCAGACTGGCCAGCGTATCGTTGAGCAGCAGATACTCGCCGGTCCGTTTACTGGGGGTGAATGCCAGTCGATCAATCGTCGCAACAAAACTGTTGAAAGAGGGCAACAGTTTGTCGGCCGGATTGACACTCAGACGCGCATCTGAGGCGACGAGATAGATGATCAGGACAATCACAAAGGGAAACATGCCTAACATCAGACGCAATAATGGCGATGGTTTCCGGTTAATGAGTCGGGTCATAACTACTCCAGATCCACAGTTGGTAAGGGGCGATAGTCGGCTTGACTCGATTACAGCTGATTTTCGGCAGCCATTTGCATGTAAGCCGAATTGAAGCGGAGCTTAATATTGTCGGCATTACCGAATATCCCGGCCGGGGTTTCGATGCCGATGAAGCTGGCATCCGGAGCACCTTCGCCGAGCAGACCGTGATCAAAAGAAAACTGCGCGACTTTCTGCATGGTATGCATCAGGGACGTGCTGTTGGTAAATTGCACCGCATCAGCAGGAGAGAAGAACATTTGGGTCGCTTGCAATTGGGCGTTATAACCGGCCAGATCAGTACCGGATGCTTTCGCCATCATGGTCTTGGCGGCATCTGCCTGCTGTGATTTCATCACCGACATGACTTCATACCATGCACCCGTCAGGGCTTTGGCAAACTTGGGGTTGTCTTGCAGGGTTTTGGTATTGGCAACCAGCAAATCGATAATTTCGCCGGGGATTTTCGCTGAATTAAATACCAGCGATGTATCGGGGAGCGCGGTAATTTCGCTCAGTAATGGGTTCCAAGTGACGACTGATGTCACATCTTGTGTCTGATAGGCTGCGACAATATCGGCGTCGGAGGTGTTGACGACATGTACATCTTTTTCTGACAAGCCGATCGCTTCAAGCGCCCGGGCCAGTAAATAGTGTGACACGCTGAGTTCGACCAGATTGATATTCTGTCCTTTGATATCAGCCAGTGTTCTATGCGCGCCTTTGAGGACGATGCCGTCATTTCCTGCGGAAAAGTCACCGACGATGACCGCGGTCGAATCTACGCCGCTGGCTGCGGGAATGGTCAAGGCATCCATGTTGGTCATCACGGTTGCATCAAATTGTCCGGCGGTGTACTGATTGATCGATTCAACATAATCATTAACCTGAACGACGTTGATTTGAATCCCATATTTATCGGCCCACTTTTTCAGAATGCCGGATGAATCCGCGTAATCCCATGGCATCCATCCCACATAAATCGACCATGCTAACGTAAATTGTGATTTTTCTTCGGCGGATGCCGGACGAGAAAGCGTAAGAGAAGATATCAGTGTGACAGATACAACGAGTGCCGTGAGATACGGTTTCAGGAAAAACTTCATAGACCACCTCCACTGTGGGTCATAGGTATGAACAAGCGCATCAGAGACATAACCAATAATAGATTGGTTGGCCTCCCGGGCTTTTGTCCCGCCGTGTGACCTCAGTTGAGGTTGATATCTCTCGGACCAGTCACTGCCGTGGCAGCCGGAACCCTAGATATCTATTTGACAAATTGTGATTAAAAATATTACTGCTTATGCTCTTCGCAACTGATGAGAAAACAGCAAAGGCTATGCCAAGATTAAATTTATTATCAATAACAATTACTTGTATTGATCTATTGGTTTATTGCTGACAGGGTGGTCACAGCATTGGTGCATTTCTGCACTGTTTCGGTGAGTGGGGAGCAAAAAGCCCTGCGTGTCGGCAGGGCTTTGTCGATGAACACGTTTGGCTGAATGGATTATTTCTGCAAGACCGAAATATCAGCGATTTCTAAGAACAGATTTCGCAAGTTGTTCAGCAGTGTCAGACGGTTGATTTTCAGAGCTTCATCATCCGCCATCACCATCACGTCTTCAAAGAATGCATCAACCGGTTCTTTCAATGCGGCCAGTTGGCTTAAAGCCGACTGGTAATCGCCGTTGGCGAATGCAGGTTCCAGCGCTTCACTCAGCACGGCAACGTTTTCTGCCAGTGCCACTTCAGCCCCGGCTTGTAGTAAGGCCAGATCCACGTCTTCTGCCAGTTGGCCATCAAACTTGGCTAAAATATTACCGACACGCTTATTGGCCGCCGCCAGAGAATCCGCCGCATCAAGCGTACGGAAGTGAGAAACCGCTTTGACCCGCTGGTCGAAATCAGCCGGTTTCGTCGGATGACGAGCCAGTACCGCCTGAATGACATCCACACTGAATCCTTCGTCTTGATACCAAGCCCGGAAACGACCCAACATAAATTCGATCACATCCTGCTCAACATTCGCATTGGTGAGTTTGTCACCGAACTGCGCTGCTGCTTCGGCAACTAAGTCAACCAGATCCAGCTGATAACCGTTTTCGACGATGATACGCAGAATGCCTAATGATGCACGGCGTAAGGCGTATGGGTCCGACCCTTTCGGTGCCTGACCGATCCCAAAAATACCGACAATGGTGTCGAGCTTATCGGCAATGGCAACCGCCGATGAGATGGCATTACTTGGCAGACGATCACCGGCAAAGCGTGGCATGTACTGTTCGTTGAGTGCCAGTGCCACTTCTTCTGCTTCACCATCATGACGCGCATAGTGCATACCCATGATGCCCTGTGTTTCGGTGAATTCAAACACCATAGAGGTCATCAGGTCGCATTTCGCCAATAAAGCTGCCCGGGTGGTTTTCTCGATATCCGCACCGATACTTTTGGCAACAAAACCTGCCAAAACTGCAATCCGGTCGGTTTTATCTTTGATACTGCCCAGTTGCTTCTGGAAGATTGCTGTTTCCAGTTCTGGCAAACGATCAATCAGTGGACGCTTGCGGTCATTATTGAAGAAGAACTCAGCATCCGCCAGACGAGGACGGACGACTTTTTCATTCCCTTCAATGACGTGGCGTGGTTCTTTTGACTCAATATTCGAGACGAAAATGAACTTTGGTAGCAGGTTCTTATTAACGTCGTAAACCGGGAAATATTTCTGGTCCCCTTTCATGGTGTAAACCAGTGCTTCAGAAGGGACTTTGAGGAATTTTTCTTCAAAAGAAGCCGTCAGGACGACCGGCCATTCGACCAGTGATGCCACTTCTTCAACCAAGTCTTCTTCCAGATCGGCAACCCCGCCAACGTCTGCGGCCGCTTTTTTGGCATCCGCGATAATGATTGCTTTACGAGTTTCGTAATCGGCGATGACTTTACCGCGTTGTTGCAAAATCTCGGGATACTGACTTGCTGATTCCAGAGTGAGTTCAGGTTCACCCATAAAACGGTGACCACGAATAACCCGATCAGATTTCACACCGAGAATTTCGCCTTCGATTAAGTTGTCATCCAGCAAAATCGTCAGGGTTTTGACCGGACGAATAAACTGAGTGTCTTGGTCGCCCCAACGCATGGGTTTGGCGATTGGCAGATTGGATAATGCTTTTGCTGCCAGTTCTACAATCAGAGCCTCTGCCGGCTGGCCTTTGACCGCTTGCTTGAATAGCAGCCATTCGCCTTTATCGGTTGTCAGCCGTTCAGCTTGTGCAACCGTAATGCCATTGCCCCGTGCCCAGCCTTCGGCGGCTTTGGTTGGATTGCCATCAGCATCAAATGCAGCGCTGACTGCCGGGCCGCGTTTTTCAACGACTTTATCGGGTTGATTTTCCGCTAAACCGGCAACTTTCAGGGCCAGACGACGCGGTGTGGCGTACCATTGGATCGCTTCAAACGATAGGTCGGCAGTACTGAGTTCTGTTTGAAAGTTGTGATGAAACGCTTCTGCCAATGTGCGAAGCTGTGTCGGCGGGAGTTCTTCTGTTCCCAGTTCAATTAAAAGTTCTTTAGCCATGCTTTTCTCTCCCCTTATGCCTGTTGGTCTTGCTTTTTGCACATTGGGAAGCCCAACGCTTCACGAGATGCGTAATAAGCTTCAGCGACTGCCTTGGTTAAATTACGAATCCGTAAAATGTAACGTTGACGTTCTGTCACAGAGATCGCTTTACGCGCATCGAGCAGGTTAAATGCATGCCCTGCTTTGAGAATGCGCTCATAGGCAGGTAAAGGGAGTGGTGCTTCCAGCGCCAGCAGGTGCTGACACTCTTTTTCGCATTGATCGAAGAAGCTGAACAAAAAGTCCACATCCGCATGTTCAAAGTTATAGGTGGACTGTTCCACTTCATTTTGATGATAGATATCACCGTAAGTGACCTGACCCAGCGGGCCGTCAGTCCAGATTAGATCATAAACAGAATCGACGCCCTGAATGTACATTGCGAGACGTTCTATTCCGTAAGTAATTTCACCGGTGACCGGTTTACACTCCAGCCCACCGACTTGTTGGAAATAGGTAAATTGGGTGACTTCCATACCGTTGAGCCAAACTTCCCAGCCCAGACCCCAGGCACCCAGTGTCGGGTTTTCCCAGTTGTCTTCGACAAAGCGAATGTCATGGACTTGCGGATCAATGCCCAGCGCTTCCAGTGACCCCAGATAAAGCTCTTGAATATTATCCGGTGACGGTTTGATCATCACCTGAAACTGATAATAGTGTTGGAGGCGGTTCGGGTTTTCACCGTAGCGGCCGTCAGTCGGACGGCGGGAAGGCTGTACATAAGCGGTTGCAATCGGCTCGGGACCAATGGCCCGCAGGCAAGTCATCGGGTGAGATGTACCTGCACCCACTTCCATGTCTAAAGGTTGAACAATCGTACATCCTTGACGGGCCCAATAATCCTGCAGCGCGAGGATCATCCCCTGAAAGGTTTTGATATCATAGTTTGTTTGCATAGTCGGGTTCGCGCGAGTTGTTTGAATCATGAAAAATAACGTTGAATTATACCGATATATTGACGTATCGAGTAGTGGCAATCTTGTTTAATTGTTGTGCATTGCTCTTTTCACTGCATAAAATCAACACGATGCTTGTTTTCCGTACATAAGCTCGTTAAAATCGCTTCGTCTTTGGGGAGTAGCTTACCACGCCATTGGCTCAGAATTGGACAGTTTCTGCGGCAGTGTCATTGGTTCGTCCGTCAACATATTTGGTGCACATCACCGTGGCGTTCGAGGCTCATACGAGTTTAGCAAGACCTTAGGCAAATATTACGAACCGGGGCGGGGCGTGATGTTTGTCTACGGTTCACTATCCGCCCCGAGAGCATGTCGTGAATATTTTAGCTATTTCAATCACAACTGTAACGCTGGCAGAGATCGGCGATAAAACACAACTCCTTTCATTAATGCTGGCAAGTTGCTATCGCAAACCTTTGCCAATTATCAGCGCTATTTTCCTTGCAACACTGGTCAATCATGCCCTCGCAGCCTGGTTGGGCGTCGTGGTTGCTGAATACCTTTCTCCGGATATTTTAAAATGGGTTATCTTTGCCAGCTTCTTATCGATGGCGGTTTGGGTACTGGTTCCCGATAAACTGGATGATGAGGGCGCTTGTTCAAGCCGAGGCCCGTTTGTTGCCAGTTTTATTGCCTTTTTCATTGCTGAAATCGGGGATAAAACGCAGATCGCCACTTCGGTACTAGGTGCCCAATTTGCGGATGGCTTGGTTTGGGTGGTGTTGGGAACCACGATCGGCATGATGATTGCGAATGTGCCGGTTGTGCTGATCGGCAAGCTCTCTGCGGATCGTTTACCTTTAGCGCTGATTCGGAAAGTCACCGCGGTATTGTTTGTCGGTTTGGCTGCGGTCTCCGTTTTATATTAAGCGCTGCCCCTAATGAAATGGGCAATGGGTGAACGATATCAGTGACAAGCGTGATATCTGACATACATGCTTCATCAATCTCATGCTACTGTGATGCTAGGATCGTCAACAAAAGAGGTGGCGTATGTTAGCTCGTTACACTGGCATGAGTTTGAAAAGTCAATTCTACCTGTATGCTTTTGGCTTTATTCTGACCGTTCTGGGCATGATGTTAACGGATATGTGGTTACCAATGGTGGTGGGGGCTCTCATCCTGATGGGACTAATCGTTGAGTCTTGGGTGCATATCTTTCATGTTGTGCCGCTGCATCAGGAAGTTCGCGCCTTGAAAAAGCAGGTTGAAAAACTGCAACATCATTATCAGGACGAGCAGAATCTCTGATCTGTCGTTATATTCATCATGGCGATATTTTGTGATGCTTGTTCCATTTCTATCGGGCAAGTTTTTGCTCACCGGGCAACTTCTTGCTCGGCTGCGGGCAAGATCTTGCTTGTACCTATCTTTCTGTTTTTATAACCCTTTGATTCTGTTGATATGCGCAACTTGGCACACCCTTTGCTCTGACTGTGCAAGAGCCTAAAGGTTCTATGTGTATTAAAAACATGAACTTATTATATATAATTGAAGGAATTCAGAATGCCAACTCCATGTTATATCTCTATCGAAGGTGAAACTCAGGGGCTAATCACGTCAGGCGCTTGTACAGCAGATTCTATCGGTGACTCTTTCGTTGAAGGTCACGAAGATGAAATGATGGTTCAACAGTTCGACCACGTCGTAAGTGTTCCTACTGATCCTCAGTCTGGTCAGCCAGCAGGTCAACGTGTTCACAAGCCTTTCAAATTCACTGTGAACCTCAACAAAGCCGTTCCACTGCTATATAACGCACTGGCTTCTGGCGAGAAAATGTCTTCTGTTACTTTGAAGTGGTACCGCACTTCAATCGAAGGTAAACAAGAAAACTTCTTCACTACAACACTTGAGAACGCAACAATTGTTGATATCAAGTGTGAAATGCCACATTGCCAAAACCCAGCAGATGCTGATTTCACTCAGAACCTGACTGTCTCAATGTCTTACCGTAAGATCACTTGGGACCACGTTAACGCGGGTACTTCAGGTGCTGACGACTGGCGTAAACCAATCGAAGCTTAATGGTCTGATGAACAGGCACCGTGGGTGTCTGTTCGACAATGCTTTGATTGTCTTGTTGCTCACCGATGGGTGGGCAACATTGTTTATATCACGACTGTTTTATCCTCATTTTGTTCGTGGTAGTCATTTTTTTCGTGATAGCGCTTTGACTGTCAGCGAAGATTGGCCGCAATTCCCCCCTGAAATAGAGACATCCCACCCAGAAAAAACCTGTTCTTCCAATGCGATACCTTTGATTGACGTATCTTGAGGGTTCATTTTTATATTTGCTCTTGGGGTCACAAGATCTTTTGTCGGTTCTCACCTAAGCTTTTTATTGCCTGATGCAAATATGGAGAGCTACCAATGGGGCAAAGTGAAATGTTCAATCGCTTAAATGAATTGCCAAGAATCGAGTCATTACTGCAAGAGTTACTCGAAATGGTCAATCAAGACGATGTTGATTTTAATGCGTTATCGAAAAAAATCGCCATGGACCAAGTGTTGAGTGCCCGGTTGTTGAGGATGGCTAATTCCGTTTATTTTGGGGGTAGCAAAACGATCTCCTCAGTGAATGATGCTTTGATTCGGGTCGGCATCGGTGCCGTCAAGACATTAGTGGTTGCATCTGTACTTTCGAGTGCTTTTAACCGGGTTAAAACGCTCGATATGGAACAATATTGGTCCGATACATTTGAAGTGTCCGTGATTGCCAGTCAGTTGGCACCTTCGGCTGGTCTCGATAAAAATGAAGCCTTCACGATTGGGGTTTTGCACAATGTCGGTGAGTTAATGATTCATTCATTGGTCCCTGAGCTAGCATTGGAGATTCAAGCCAAAATAAAAGCGGGGATGGCGCCTCTGGAAGCTCAGCAACAAGTTCTTGCGACTACGGCACCGGCTTTGGGCGGAAAATTGGCAACCAGCTGGAAGTTTCCTGATTCAGTCGTTGATGCAATTGAGTACAGCAGTCATCCTGATGATGCGACGAAAAGTCCGCAATATGCCCGGTTAATTCATCTGTCCCGGATCATTAATGAACATTGGGATTTACTGGCCAGCGAGCAGGAAAAGTTCAATTTTATGACCAGACAAGCCTATAGCGATCTGTTGAATGTGTCGTCTGCTGTGGTGCCTGATTTGGATAACCATCGCGGTGAAGGAAAAGAGCTGGCCCATCAGATTATCTAGCTGTTATGGGGAAATATGGGTTGGGTTATCGACGTGATGCCGCAAGTGAAAGGAGTCAATGATGAGAATACAACCTGTGTGCATCACCGTGACATTGATGATTGGATTACTCACCGGATGTGCAAACCAGCATAAACGGCCATCGATGATGGCGCAATTGTATGAGGGACGTCCGGTAAGTCGCCTGAATGTGACGGGTATACCACAAACGGAACAAGAAGCGATTGTGCGTGGTGATGTTGCAAGACGTGAGCACAATGATGATTTAGCGTTGTTTGAATATATTCGTGCATTGGCTTTTCAATCAGGGCAGCACCGGGATAAAACCCTGTATAAGATTGGGCAGATTCACCAACGGCATCAGCGTGAAGTATTGGCAGAGAAAGCCTATCAGATGGCATTGCAGGAGAATCCACACAATATTGATGTATTGCAGCAGTTGGGGATGAATTACAGTAAAAAAGGGGCGTTTGATGTGGGAAAACGTTTCTTTATTCAAGCGATTGATGCCGATCAGTTGCGTTTGCATCACCAGATGCGGGTTCCTCAGGCGATAAGCCATATTGAGTTGATCAATGCTTTAGAACTGGATGAACATTCTCCTCTCGATGCTTATATGGGATTGGGGATTGTGTATGATATGAGCTCGCAACATGAGATTGCTCAGGCACTCTATAAAAAGGCGCTGCATATCCAGCCCGAATCGAGCAAATTACTGCTGAATATCGGTTATTCCTATTACATGAGCGGTGATTATCCGGAGGCAAAACGCGCCACACTTGCTGCATTGCGGCTCGATCCGGACAACAGCAGAACCCAGAATAATCTAGCTTTGATCTATCTGGGAGATGGCAAAATTCAGCGAGCGTTGAATGTATTCATACAGCAGATGCAGATGGAAAACTATCAAGCACTCAGTCGTGTCGGCTACTTTCTCATGATTCAGGGTCATGCCGACCAAGCTATTCCTTATTTACAACAAGCAATTGATGAAAATCCATCCGATGACCAAACCGTTCACGACAATCTGAAAAGAGCGTTGGCTGAATCTCAGGCTTTGGTACGCCAATAGGTATCGGACTTACCTAAGACAGACCTTTCTGAATTAAAAACTGATAAGGTTCTTGCTCAATCTGAGCTTCCAGCAACCGATGATCCATAAACCGACAGAAACTGGGAACATCCCGAGTTGTTGAGGGATCATCTGCAATGACCAGTAACGTCTCACCGTCTTGCATCGAACGAATGGTTTTTCTGACCATCATGACTGGTTCGGGACACCTTAATCCTTCTGCCTCGAGGATGTAGTCGGCTAATGATTTATCTATGGTCATGGCAGGTAGCTTTGTTAGTCATCTGGATATCAAATGATACTGGCGAAGAAAAAATATTCAATAATCTCTTGGCAAATGAAACTTTTTGTTTTAATTTATTTAACATGTTTGCAACATAGCGTCGAGGAGCAAGGAATGCTGAATAAAATCGACAGACTGACTATCTATGCTCTGATGGGGTTCATCTCTTTTGGAGCGTTGGTGATGAGAACATCGGCGTCGGAACAAGCCTCACTCATGCCAGTATGGGGAGTTATTGCTGCAATGATAGGGCTTTGGCTGGAAATCCACCAATACGATACATCTAAGCATTGACTGAAAAGTAACACTAAAAACAATGCAACATTTCCGACACTATCCCATTTTTCTTGGGCTTCCCCGCAGTAATGCGGGATTTTTTTTGCCTGAATTATTTGCCAATGATTGTCATGCCAACCAATGGAATGATTGACATGACAGACACTCAGACAATGGGGGGAGGTTGTACTAAGACAAAAAGAACCGATAGGTCGGATTATCAGTCTCGTCTTTGTACTGATACCCCAATTCAACCAGATGCGCTGAAAAACGGCTCAAATCGTCATCATTGAGTTCAAAGGCACAGAGAACTCGACCGTAGTCGGCACCATGATTGCGATAGTTGAACAGACTGATGTTCCAGTGTGTACCGAGCGTACTGAGGAATTTCAGCAGTGCGCCGGGATATTCGGGAAATTCAAACGCGTATAACCGTTCTTTGAGTGGCTTGGACGGTTTACCGCCAATCATATAACGAATATGCAGTTTGGCGATTTCGTCATCCGATAAATCAATGACCGGGTAGCCAGCTTTACGCAGATCCTGAATGATACTGTTGAGCTCTTCCGGGCCTCCGGCAAGACGGATCCCGACGAAGACATTAGCCAGTGAGTCATCATTGTAGCGATAGTTAAACTCTGTGACCGCCCGGCCACCGATAATCTGGCAGAATTCGAAAAATGCTCCCTGACGTTCAGGGATGGTGACGGCAAGCAAACCTTCTCGCTTTTCACCCAGCTCACATCGTTCTGAAACGTAGCGCAGGCCGTGGAAGTTCGTATTGGCGCCGGAAAGTACCGAGCCTAACTGTTTGCCGGTCAGTTGGTATTGCTCCGCGTATTTTTTCAGACCAGCCAGTGCCAGCGCACCGGATGGTTCAGCAATGGCGCGGGTATCTTCAAAAATATCTTTCACAGCGGCACAGATTTCGTCACTGGAGACAGAGATATGACCGTCCAGATATTGCTGACACAGGCGGAAGGTTTCATCACCGATCCGTTTCACCGCCACCCCGTCAGCAAACATGCTGACCTGATCAAGCGTCACGGGTTCACCGGCATCGAGTGCCGCTTTTAAGCAGCCGGATTCTTCCGGCTCAACCGCAATCACTTTGATTTCTGGCATCAGTTGTTTGATCAGCACGGCGATGCCCGCAGCCAGACCTCCGCCACCGACCGGGACGAAGATGTAATCCAGATGACCATTCTGCTGCAACATTTCCATACCAATAGTGCCTTGCCCGGCGATCACCAGCGGGTGATCAAACGGTGGTACGAATGTGTAGTGATACTCAGCGGCCAGTCGTTCGGCTTCTGCTTTGGCTTCATCGAAGTTATTGCCGAATAACACCACTTCTCCGCCAAAGCCGCGCACCGCATCAACTTTAATATCCGGGGTGGTTTTGGGCATAACAATGGTTGTTTTGACGCCCATTTTTGTTCCGGACAAAGCCAACCCTTGTGCATGATTGCCTGCCGATGCGGTAATGATTCCTGCCTGACGTTGGTCTTCGTTCAGGTTGGCGATCATGTTGTAAGCACCGCGTAGTTTAAACGAATGAACCGGCTGGCGATCTTCACGTTTGAGTTGCACCCGATTATTAATTCTGGCAGAGAGCCGTGTCATGTCCTGAAGTGGTGTGACGATTGCTGCTTCGTAAACCGGGGCCCGCAATATCTGGCGCAGATAATCTGCGCCGGTTTGGTTGGTGAATGTCATCCACTAGTCTCCTAGTTTTGATTTATCTCTCACCGCACCTTTGTCAGCACTGGTGGCCATGCTGGCATAGGCTTTCAGCGCAAAAGAGACTTCGCGTTGACGGTTGGCCGGTTTCCAGCCAAGTTGATCTTGTTCAGCGCGACGGCTTGCCAACTCATCTGCTGAGACGACTAATTCAATGGTGCGTCCGGGGATATCAATATCAATGATGTCACCATTTTTAACCAGTCCGATTGCGCCACCGTTTGCCGCTTCAGGAGAGGCGTGGCCGATGGACAGACCGGATGTCCCGCCAGAGAAACGGCCGTCAGTCAGCAATGCACATGATTTACCTAATCCCATTGATTTCAGGTACGTGGTCGGATAGAGCATTTCTTGCATGCCCGGCCCGCCTTTTGGCCCTTCGTAGCGAATGACAACGACTTCGCCCGCTTTGACTTTTCCGCCAAGGATTCCTTCAACCGCATCTTCCTGACTTTCAAATACAATCGCCGGGCCACGGAATTTCAGATTGCTCTCATCGACGCCAGCGGTTTTAACGATACAACCGTCCAGTGCGATATTGCCTTTCAAAACGGCAAGGCCGCCATCTTGACTGAAAGCATGTGCTTTGGTTCGGATACAGCCTTCTTCACGGTCATCATCCAGCGTCTCCCAGTGACAATCCTGTGAGAAAGCCTGGGTGGTGCGGATTCCGGCAGGACCGGCACGGTAGAAGGCTTTCACGTCGGCGGAGTCCGTCTGCATAATGTCATATTGCGCCAGCTGCTCTTGTAAGCTGAGTCCAAGCACCGTTCTGGTCTCGGTATTGAGCAGACCGGCCCGGTTAAGTTCACCAAGAATACCCATCACGCCACCGGCCCGGTGGACATCTTCCATATGGTACTTTTGTGTTGACGGTGCAACTTTACACAAGTGTGGCACGCGACGTGACATACGGTCGATATCATCCATGGTGAAGTCCACTTCACCTTCTTGCGCTGCTGCCAGTAAGTGGAGAACTGTATTGGTTGAACCGCCCATCGCGATATCCAGAGCCATCGCATTTTCAAATGCTGATTTGTTGGCAATGTTACGCGGCAGAGCTGAGGCATCATCCTGCTCGTAATAGCGTTTGGTCAGTTCAACAATGCGCTGACCGGCTTTGAGGAATAAGGCTTTGCGATCCGCATGGGTCGCGAGCAGTGAGCCGTTGCCCGGTTGCGACAGCCCCAACGCTTCGGTCAGGCAGTTCATCGAGTTGGCAGTAAACATACCGGAGCAAGAACCGCATGTCGGACAGGCGGAACGCTCGACCTGTTCACTCTGCTCATCAGAGACATTGGGATCGGCACCCTGAATCATCGCATCGACTAAATCGAGTTTGATGAGCTGATCCGAGAGCTTGGTTTTACCGGCTTCCATCGGACCACCGGAGACAAAGATCACCGGGATATTGAGGCGCAGCGAAGCCATCAGCATCCCCGGGGTGATTTTGTCGCAGTTTGAGATACAGACCATCGCGTCGGCACAGTGGGCATTGACCATATATTCGACGGAGTCGGCAATCAGTTCACGGGACGGCAGCGAGTAGAGCATTCCGCCATGGCCCATGGCGATCCCGTCATCGACGGCAATGGTATTAAATTCTTTGGCAATCCCGCCGGCGGCTTCAATTTCACGAGCCACCATCTGACCGAGATCTTTTAAGTGAACATGGCCCGGTACAAATTGGGTGAATGAATTGACAACGGCAATGATCGGCTTACCAAAATCATCTTCTTTGACGCCGGTGGCACGCCATAACGCACGTGCCCCAGCCATATTACGACCATGTGTTGTTGTTGCTGAACGATACTTCGGCATTGTGTTGTCCTTTACTTAATTCTGTTGGGGTTAGGCTTTATCTTGAGGATTGACGTAATCTAACCAACCCCATTTATCTTCAGTGGTTCCGTTAAACAGGCCGAAAAAGGCATCCTGAATCACTTTGGTGATTGGGCCGCGCTTGCCTGAACCGACGCTGATGCGATCTACACTGCGAACCGGGACGATTTCCGCTGCGGTGCCGGTCATAAAAATTTCGTCTGCCAGATAGAGTGATTCACGGGCAATATTGGCTTCGCGTACGGTATAGCCGAGGTCTTTGGCCAGAATCATAATCGTATCGCGGGTAATCCCCGGTAGAATTGAACTGGTGGTTGGTGGTGTCAGCAGCTCACCATCTTTGACGACAAAAATGTTTTCTCCGGCACCTTCAGACAGATAGCCGTCAACACTCAGGGCAATCCCTTCGTCATAACCGTGACGACGGGCTTCACCACCAACCAGTAGCGAAGACAGGTAGTTACCCCCCGCTTTTGCACCGGTCGGAATGGTATTCGGAGCAGCGCGGTTCCAACTGGAGATCATTGCATCGACACCATTTTCCAATGCTTCTTCGCCGAGATAGGCACCCCATGGGAAAGCCGCGATAATCAAATCCAGTTCAGTACCGTTTGGCGGGCAAACACCCAGACCAACGTTACCGACAAAAGCTAACGGGCGGATATAAGCGGACGTCAGTTTATTTGCGCGTAAGGTTTCCCGGGTTGCTGCCATAATCTCTTCAACAGAATAAGGAATCGGGAAGCGATAGATTTTGGCTGAGTTGACTAAACGTTGTGCGTGTTCCTGATGGCGAAACACAATCGGGCCTTTGGGGGTGTCATAACAACGCACGCCTTCGAATACCGATGTTCCATAGTGCATTGCGTGTGTCAGAACATGTACCTGAGCATTTGCCCACGGCATCATTTCCCCGTTGAACCATATAAAATCCGCAGTATTAGTAGCCATTATTTCTTCCTTATGCACAAATTTTTTGTTGTAAATTGTTGTTTGGTAGTTCGTTATTGCTGATTTGAATGACATCAACGGTACGCACATCCCACAACTTTTCGATTTGATTGGTGAGCGTGGTGATCGGTCGATCGCTATCGACGATAATTTCCACGCTGGCCACTTTACTTTCATGATTTTGGGTTGCTGCAACCTGTTTGATCACGAATCCACGGTGGCGAATGACACGCAGAACACGCTCTAACAGCACCGGTTTATCATCTGCTTTGATGTCGAGTAGGTATCTTTGCATTTCTGGTGTCTCCTATGTGTTTTCCAGCATGTCATTGTTTGATGCACCGGGTGGCACCAGTGGCCAGACGTTTTCTTCTTCATCAATCGCAACATGTAGCAGGTAAGCGGTTTTGCTTGCCAGCATCTCTTGTAAAGCCGGTTCTACTTCTTCTTTCTTGGTAATGGTTTTGCCCGGAATATCGAAAGCGCGTGCCAGCATGATGAAATCTGGGTTATCGTCCAGAATGGTTTCACTATGACGACCATCGAAAAACAGAGATTGCCATTGGCGAACCATGCCCAGCCGCTGGTTGTTCAACAAGACGATTTTGACCGGGATCTGGCGACGTTTTAATGTGCCCAGCTCCTGAATATTCATCATAAACGAGCCGTCACCGGTAATCAGAATCGACTGATCGTCGGGACGTGCTACGGCTGCCCCCATCGCGGCCGGTAAACCAAATCCCATAGTGCCGAGACCGGCAGATGAAATAAAGTTTTGCGGGGCTCTTGGCTGAATATGTTGAGCCGCCCACATTTGATGTTGGCCGACATCGGTGGAGACAATCGAGTTGTCAGGCATCATATCGGATAACTGTTTCAGCAGCAGTGGCGCATAAATCAGTTCGCCGGGATGGTCATAACGCCACTTGAATCCACTGCGCAGGCTCTCGCTGTGATGTACCCAGGCACTGATGTCATGCGAGAGTTCCAGTTGGGGCAGAATCGTATTGATGTCGCCCCGCAGAGCAGCATTAGCACGTCGGAGTTTATTGAACTCTGCAGCATCGATATCAATATGAATCACTTTGGCATGCGGGGCGAATGTATCGAGCTTACCGGTCACCCGGTCATCAAAACGAGCACCGACCGTGATCAGCAAATCACATTCCTGAACGACGAGGTTGGCCGCTTTGGTGCCATGCATTCCCAACATCCCCAGATAATGCGGGTCATGACGTTCAACCGAGCCTAATCCTTTGAGCGTGCTGACAGAAGGCATGGGATTGAGGCGTAAAAATTCGCGTACGGTTTCGGTCGCATGAGCCAGCTGAACACCACCACCGACATAGAAAACCGGACGTTGGCTTTCATTGAGCATCGTTTGTGCTTTGGTGAGTTCATCCGAATTGACTTGAGGTATAGCAGGAGGTGTGAATGGGGTAAGCGCGGTCACTGGGGATTGGGCCAGCTGAACGTCTTTTGCGATATCAACGATCACTGGCCCGGGGCGTCCCGTTTTGGCAACTTCAAATGCCTCCGCCAATGTCGGTGCCAACTCATTGATATCGGTCACCAGATAACTATGTTTGGTACAGGACAGCGACATGCCGATGACATCCATCTCCTGAAAGGCATCGGTACCGATATGAGAGCTGGCGACTTGTCCGGTGATGGCGACCAGTGGGACGGAATCCAGAAAAGCGTCTGCCAGTCCGGTCACGAGGTTCGTGGCGCCTGGTCCCGAGGTTGCCATACAGACGGCAACTTCCTGCGTTGATCTTGCCATCCCGATAGCGGCCATGGCTGCACCTTGTTCGTGACGACATAAAATGTGTTCGACACCACCGTCATACAGGGCATCGTAGATAGGCATGATTGCCCCTCCCGGATAACCAAATACGGTCTTGATACCTTGTTGTTTCAGGGCTGCTACGACGAGTTGCGCTCCGGTCATCGTGTCCCTCCCGTACATTCATTGTTCTTGTTGCTTCGTGTTGTGTTGTGTGAGCACTTCATGTGCGACTCCCGTTATATCGCTTTACCGACCGGGTCGGTGTGCGTTTTATTATGGTGCAGACTAAAAAAAACCCCCGGACTTTTCAGTGCGGGGGTTTTTTCCATCTTGCTGCTATCTTTCGTCCAGTAGCCCCCGCGCGGAATCAATAATGACCACGACTAGAATCAGGCTAATTAGAGAATGTAAACGGACGATTAGATGCATCATGAATAGAAATCTTATCTTTAGTTAATGTTCCAAGATTGATGAAAATCTCGACATACCTAGTGTGTAACATACAATTCTGTTACATGACAAGGAAAATATCATTCTTTTTTCATATTCTTTTATTTTCTGTCTGCGTTATACCTACCCCTGTACATTCAGTGTCTCACTGATTGACACCATGAATATTTATAAATCAATCACAAGGGAATTATATGGGGTTAGCAGTCATTCATAGCCGGGCGAGTGTCGGTGTGGAAGCACCACTCGTGACGGTTGAAGTGCATATTAGTAATGGCATGCCGGGATTTACTTTGGTCGGGCTGCCGGAGACGACCGTGAAAGAGTCCCGGGATCGGGTTCGCAGTGCGATTATCCACTCCCGGTTTGAATTTCCGCCCAAACGTATCACGGTTAATCTGGCACCGGCCGATTTACCGAAAGAGGGCGGACGATTTGATCTGCCGATCGCTTTGGGCATTCTGGCCGCTTCTGATCAAATCATATCGGACCATCTGGCCGACTATGAGTTTTTAGGGGAGTTGGCTTTATCCGGTCAGTTACGGACAGTCAAAGGGGTATTGCCTGCTGCGCTGGCGGCCGGGCTGGCAAACCGTGCGCTGGTGGTGCCGCATGAAAATGGCGATCAGGCGGCTTTGGTCGGGCAAGGGCAGCATCTCTCAGCCGGTAGTTTGCAGGAAGTCTGTCAGGCGTTGTGTGGTGATGTTTCATTGGGGTTATATCAATCTCAGCCGGATATGAGTCAACCCGCGTCCACACGAGATTTACAGGATATTATTGGTCAGCAACAGGGCAAGCGGGCTTTAGAAATTGCAGCCGCCGGTCATCATAATTTGTTGTTTCTCGGCCCGCCGGGGACGGGTAAAACGATGCTAGCCTCGCGGTTATGTGACTTATTGCCGGAGATGAGTAACGAAGAAGCGATGGAAACTGCAGCCGTTGCATCCCTGACGCAGCAGGATATTCATCAGTACAACTGGAAACAGCGGCCATTTCGTGCTCCGCATCATTCCAGTTCGATGGCTGCATTGGTTGGCGGTGGTTCGATACCTCGCCCCGGGGAAATTTCGCTTGCTCATAATGGGTTGCTCTTTCTTGATGAAATGCCGGAATTTGAACGTCGGGTACTGGATTCATTGCGTGAACCGTTGGAATCAGGAGAAATTATCATTTCCCGGGCGCAGGGGAAGACACGTTTCCCGGCCCGTTTTCAGTTAGTCGGTGCATTAAATCCAAGTCCGACCGGCTATTATGAAGGTCAGGAAAGTCGGATTAATCCCCAACATATTCTCCGTTATCTGAGTCGATTATCGGGCCCGTTATTGGATCGGTTTGACTTGTCGATCGAGATTCCCGCTTTACCCAAAGGTATGCTTGCCGAAGGAGGTGGACGGGGAGAGACAACACAGATCGTTCGTGAGCGAGTGCTTCGGGCGCGTGCGTTAATGCTTCGTTTACGGGGGAAAGCGAATTCTCTGCTGACCAGTCGGGAAATCGAGACGTTTTGTCCATTGGCAAAGCCGGATGCTGACTTTCTGGAAAATGCATTGCACCGTCTCGGGCTTTCTATTCGCGCGTATCACCGTATTATCAAAGTTGCCCGGACCATTGCTGATTTAGCGGAAGAAGAGCACATCCAGCGGGCACATCTGGCCGAAGCGTTGGGCTATCGTGCGATGGATCGATTATTGAAACAATTGACGATGCAAGCGGTTTAAAGCGGGTCATTGAGTTGAAAAGGGTATCCTCAGTGAACAATCTATAACTTGCCTGTGCCAACAGGGTTCATGTAAGCGGCATCAAAAGGTACTTCGCCATCGATAGAGATGACCAAGAGAAGCATGTTATTCAATGACTAAATTTGTATAATCACACGCTATTTTATTTTTCGAGCGGAATGATATCTGTCTTATGCTGGCTTACGTTTTATTGGTTGTAAACGCCTGTTTGGTGTTGGTGAATACTGGTTTTTGTTCTGTTGCGATCTGTGTGGCGGCCCTGATTAAATTGTTACTGCCTACTTCCGCTTTGAAAGCTTATGCGACGCGGCTTGCTAATTGGTTTATGTGGTTGTGGGCCACCGTCAATATGCGGATTCTGAATTTGTCTAATCCGGTCCAATGGGATATTCAAGGCGTTGATCAACTGAACCGGCAGGGATGGTATCTGATGATCAGCAATCACATGAGCTGGACGGATATCGTTGTATTGTGCAGTGTATTTAAAGATCGGATTCCGATGCCAAAATTTTTCTTAAAACAGCAGTTATTGTATGTGCCGTTTATCGGGATGAGTTGCTGGGCTCTGGATATGCCATTTATGCGTCGTTATTCAAGAGAATACCTGCTGCGTAATCCAGAAAAACGCGGCCAGGATCTGGCGACGACTCGCCGTTCGTGTGCCAAGTTCAAACATACACCAACCACTGTCGTCAATTATGTCGAGGGCACACGTTTTACACCGGAGAAACAACGTGCAACCCGGTCGGCCTATCGGCATCTGTTACCGCCGAAATCGGGCGGCATCGCTTATACGCTGGCAGCAATGGGGGAGCAGTTTGAGAAGATTATCGATGTCACATTAGCTTATCCGGATAATCAGGCAATGCCATTTAAAGATATGTTGATGGGTAGAATGCAACGTATTGTGGTTCGGGTCCGGGTTTTGCCGGTTGATGAACAGGTGTCGGGCGATTATTTCAATGACAAACCCTATAAGCGGCAGTTTCAGAAATGGCTGGGGGATGTTTGGGCAGATAAAGATGTGTTATTAGATGATATCTATCAATGAGATGTTAGGTGTGACTGTCAGCCGATTCGATTACTTAGTACTTAGTATCAGGTAGTATCAGGGAGCCATTTGGCTCCCTGATTGCTATCTGTGGTGTGAGTCAGCGAGTGACCCGCTGGCGTTGATTATTTTTTCAGTAAGTAATCGACTAAGGCAAAATACTCTTCGGTTTTGATATCGCGCGGTGGCTGAACCAGATACTTATTGTTGACGATCAGGGCTGGAACGCCTTGCAGACCACTTTCATCAAAGGTCTTGTCAAAACGGCGTACCATCGAATCGACGGCAAAGCTGTTAAAGGCATTATCGAATGATTTGGCATCGATCCCTTCATCGGTAAAGATTTGCTTCAATGCTTCGTCGTTCTGTGGCGGGCGTCGTTTGTTGTGGATACGATCAAACATCACCGGGACCATTTTGTCTTCAACATTCAGCGAGACCATTGTCGCGTAAGCTTTACTCATTGAATGTGCCATATTGCCACCCATGAATGAAACGTGAACACGCTGAAATTCTGTTCCGGCTGGGAGTTGTGCTGCCAGTTTTTCCACAATAGGCTCAAACGCATTACAGTGTGGGCAGTAGAATGAGAAAAACTCCATGACTTTCGGGTTGTCAGAATGTGGCCGATCAAGCACTTTGTAGTATTCGCCTTCTTTAAACTGCGCGGCGTGGATAGACAGACTGACGAGTAAAGTTGTTAATAAAGCAAAAAGCTTTTTCATGATGAACTCCATATGATTCAATTATTGTATATACCCACCTAACTTCAAATCTCTCCCTGCCACACCCATTCAATGCCGGTGAAACATTCTTTTAAGTGACAGCAACGAGTTTTATCGAAGCGATCCTTCAAGGTTAGTTAGGTATCGGGGCTACCATTGCGGCATCAAAGAAAGTGGCGTTTCTTCCAGTGCTGAAATTTGTTCTTTCAGAGCTAGTACTTGTCCCTCCCAATATTTGGGGTCATTAAACCAAGGGAAAGCCGCCGGAAATGCAGGATCTTGCCATCTCTTTGCCAACCATGCCATGTAATGTACCATGCGTAGACCACGCAACGGTTCAATTAGTTTCAATTCAGAAGGGTTAAAATCGCAAAATTCTTGGTAACCTTCAAGAAGAGTATCGAGTTGTGCAAGTCGATCGGCGCGATCTCCGTGCAGCATCATCCATAAATCCTGAATTGCCGGACCGTTACGCGCATCATCCAGATCCACAAATATCGGGCCATCACGCCAGAGAATATTGCCCGGATGACAATCACCGTGCAGACGAATATTGTTGGTCTGTTCCGGCCATTGCTGTTCTATGGCGTGAATCAACAAAGACAGATCGGAGAAAAACGCCTTTTCGATATGAGTCGGAATAAATGTTGAATTTTCCAGTCGTTGCTGAGGCTGATAAAGATATTCGTCGAGTGTGATTGTTGGGCGATAAGTAAACGGTTGTTTGGCACCGACTTGGTGAATGCGTCCCATAAATCGTCCGACCCACTCAAGCTGTTCAGCATTATCAATTTCGAACTGGCGTCCCCCTTCACTGAGAAACAATGCAAACTGATAGCCCTGATAAGCATGTAGTGTCTTGCCCATCAGACGGATTGGTGCAGAAATCGGTATTTCTGATTCGATGAGCTGTTGTGCAAAGAGATGTTCTTCTTCGATTTGTTCGGTTGTCCATCGCTCGGGTCGATAGAATTTCACCACATAGCGCTGCCGGGATTCATCGGTAAATTGGTAAACCCGGTTTTCGTAGCTATTCAACGGTAAGAAGCCGGATTCGGCGCGGATACCGATGCTCTCGAGTGCATACCACATGAGGTCTGGGGTCAGCGCATCGAAGTGAAAGGTTGCTTGTGTCATGATGAAAGCTTGGCTTATCGGTCTGTGATGTGTGACAAGAGACTAACATTGATTCACGATATCCCCAAACAGGCGCCCTCCGAACTGCACCGGGAAATGTTCAAGAAGGCCTGGCGGCCTTCTTCAAGGACAGAGATTGATCCATCATCGCTCAATGGTTCATGACAAGCGGAAGGCATTAACAGACTGTGACAAATTGGCTGCTATCCCCGTGAGTTTGTGGGTTTTATCCGCATTGTCATCCGATGTTTCTGCTGTTGCCTTCGCCAGATCATTGATTTCAACAATACTGGCATTGATTTCTGCGGAAACATGGGTTTGTTGTTCTGCTGCGGTTGCGATTTGGCTGTTCATATCCTGAATCACAACGACTGAGTGTTGAATGGCTTCTAATGCCTTGGTCGCGTTGACTGAACGTTCTTCTGCATGTTTCGCCTCCTCGGTATTCGATGCGATCAACTGAACTGTTTTTTTGGTTTCATCCTGTAGTCGTTCGATGACCGTCTGAATTTGTTCTGTGCTTTCTCGGGTTCGGCTGGCCAGCCCCCTGACTTCGTCTGCGACAACGGCAAATCCTCGGCCATTTTCACCAGCCCGGGCAGCTTCAATCGCGGCATTCAGGGCCAGCAGATTGGTTTGTTCTGAGATGGTATTGATTACATCAAGAATGCCTCCGATATCAATGGTTTCTTTCTCTAGTTGCGCCGTGGTTGTCACCACTTGTTCCATACCCTGAGCCAAAATCCGGATGTCTTGACTCATCTCTTTGACAATATCTAACCCTTGTCGAGATTTTTCAGACGCTTCTTCAGCGGCAGAAGAAGCGTTCAGTGCATTTTGAGCGACTTCATCCACCGTTACAGTCATTTCATTCATGGCTGTTGAAGTTTGCTCCAACTGATTCATCTGGGACTGAGAACTTTGATTTACGTACTGAGCCGAAGACGAGAGGGTTTGAGAGACTTGGTCGATTTCAGCCGCGGCACCATTGATTTCGGTGACGATATTTCGAAGATTGGTCACCATATGAAGTACGGAGCGATAGATCCCGGTCACCTGCTTTTGTGAGGCTGACTGATGAGAGAGATCGCCATGAGCGATTTGCTCGACGATATCAGAGATCTGTTGCGGCTCTCCGCCAATCGGCTTATACATCAATTGAATGACCAGCCAATAAACGATCCCTAAAGAGAAACAGAGTGAAATGACTGCGACGACCATCGTCATGTATAAATTATGTTTGGAAGACTGAAGAATATTATCCCAAGAATCCCATGACCAAATCATCCAATGCAGAGCATCAATAGTGACTTCGGTAACATAATATTCCTTACCATCATGGGTATAAGAGTGAACACTTTTTTCTTTATTTTGATATGGTGCGTAAGATGGCCTTATTTTAAATATATTTTTGCCAATTTCGTCTTTGTTTTTCGAGGAAAAAATAAAGCCATCAGTTCGAGTAACAAAAACTTGTTTATTTTCTGAAATTTTATCAACAAATGCATTTACCGTATTAATCGAAACATTAACTGATAATACGCCGATAACTTTACCATCTCGATATATTGGATTCGCGAGTGCGATGACATATCGTCCCGTCGTGCTTTTAAATGGGGTTGTAATAATATTTTTGTCTCCTTTCATACCACGAATAAACCATTCTCGTTGTGTTTTCTCGGCATTGAAGTTGGCAACAAACCCGTTAGCGCTGGTGGAAAATGTTACGCCAGAAGGTAATGCGACGTAGGCATTGAGGAGATCAATCTTGCTGGAGAGATCTTTGAGGGTCGAGAGCATTTTTTTCTCGTCGGTAATCTGTCCTGCTTTTATCGGCAGGGTATCACCGACAATATCAAGAATATTGAATATTCTTGTCGTTTCAAGTTCGATAACCTGAGCGACTAACGTCGATTGGTTGGTTAATTTTTCTGTATAATTTTTACTGGATGCTGAACGAAAATTATAAAAACATACAATGGAGATGATTGTAACAATAATGATAAACAATCCCCCAATATAGAATGTTAATTTAGCCTTTGCACTCACAGAGGTACCTCATTTATAAATTTATACTGTTTGTGCTAAGAGCATATCATTGCTGATTGTTTATTTGTTGAGCTATTTAACTGGTTGGATATGATCATTTTTTATAGACAACCCTATAGAAAGTATGCCTATAGTTGATTCATAAAATGATTTAATTAGAGAGATTTTATATTTGTTTTATATATATTTAACCAATGATTTATAGAAGTTGTTATGTGTATATAGGCGGGTTTTTTTTTAAGTTAAATATAAACCAATCAACACAGTCATATGATTATATACTTTAATTTAACGCTGGCTGCTTAATTGTTTTTAATCAATTCAGAATTGAAGGTAATTAGCAGACCCACAGATGGGGTCATGCATGATTATTGAATAATACCACGAGCTTTCAATATCGCAGTTTTAAAATCGTCTTCCTGATCTTTTTTTAGCCCCGGGATCATCTCATCTTTGGCACTATGGCGCATTTTCAGATGATAGATCAGGATATCATCACTTAAATTTGCTAAGTCACCCTGATAACCCGCTTCATTGGCTAGTTTGGCCAGAAACGCAAGCAGATTGAGTTCAGCATCTTTCTGCCACTCGGGTTCTAACAGTTCGAGCAGCTCTTCAATACGGTGGCATTTCATTGGATTCTCCATGAGATTCATGTGGGATTACTCAAGTAAAGTAACAAATTGAAAGCAAGAAACCAACGTGAAAAAGGGAATAAAAAAGCGCAGAGCATTGCTGTACTGCGCTTTTACTGGGTTGACTTATGCTGCTTTAACTTCGGTTGATATCTCCGGTTCATGAACACGTTTCTCAGCTGGAGTCATGACAGGTGCAACTTTTGCTTTGGGTCTAGAAGCTGCAAAGCTTGCTCGACGCCGTGATGCACTCCCATGTGAGTGCGAAAAACTGACTGCTGTTGGGCGCATATATATACCTAACGGTCAGACATTTCCCTTGCCATTTCAATGGCCTAGATTAGCTATTGAGTCAAGACTTCATCATCACTGCTGAAGGTGGGCTCATCTGGCGCAAACCGTTCCGAATAGCTGTCTAGGAATTTCGTATGTACACTTTATACACACTTGGATAAGCATAGCATTTACATATGAATTGATCGATAGCCTTTTGTTCATGCAATGTCATAAAATTTAAATTATTGATGCTGAGAATTGAGTTTTGGCAAAGTTCAGTATTAGTATGAACAACCCATTACTTCATCACTGGATGAGGTAAAGTTAATCGCAGAAAGCTGGGGGAGGTAGACATGTCTTTTTTGAAGAAAACCCTCGCAAGTTTTGGTATCGGGTCAGCAAAAGTTGATGCTGTGTTACAACAAGAGGTGCTCCAACCCGGACAGCAAGCGAATGTCACGATCCATGTTTATGGCGGGGCGACAGCACAGGAAATTGATAATATTGAGGCACAATTATGTTGTCGCTATATCGATGAAGAGCCGATCGGAGAGGATCGTCGGGGAGAATCCCGGACACACAGAGTGCATCGGCGCTGTGTTTTGGATCAATGGCGCTTGCCGTATGCCTTTACGATCCATCCGGGAGAGACGCGAGACTTTCTGGTGACATTCAATATTCCCTGGAACACGCCCATTACGATTGGGGATGCAAAAGTCTGGCTGGAAACCGGTTTGGACATTGCCCTTGCTTCTGATCCGACAGATAAAGATGAAGTGACTGTCCGACCTGAACCGTTACTCGATGCCGTATTCAGTGCTTTCGAGTCTCAGGGATTTCGAATTCGTCAGGTTGAATGTGAAGCAGTCAGTGGATTCGAGTTACCGTTTGTGCAGGAATTTGAGTTTGTGCCGACGACCGGGCCTTATCATGGTCGCTGGCGTGAAGTTGAAGTGGTTGCTTACCGCTCCGAGGCGGCATTGGAATTATGGTTTGAAATTGACCGGCAACAGCGAGGCGTCGGTGGCATGTTGTCTCATCTGCTTGGCAGCGGGGCATTGAAACGCCACCTGATCATTCCGATAACTACGCCGCTTGAACAGGTCGCTGAGCGGGTATTCGATTTTCTTGAGGAAAGCACGTAAAATTCAGCGTACACATGTAAGTTGAATTGTGTCATACTCAGCGATGATATGAATCCTCAGGAGTTTCACATGACCTCGTTGAATCACGGATATACGCTCAAAGAAGAGATCTGGAATTCGATCACACACGGTGTTGGCTTGGTTTTGGGTATCATTGGTTTAGTGATGCTATTGGTGAAAGCTACGTCAGCAAATGATGACGTTTTGACGATCACCAGTGTTGCGATTTATGGTGGCAGCATCATTCTGTTGTTTCTTGCTTCGACACTCTATCATTCCATTCCACAGCAGCGAGCCAAGCGGTGGTTGAAAACATTTGATCATTGTGCGATTTATCTGTTAATTGCCGGTAGTTATACCCCTTTTCTGTTGGTGAGTCTGAGGACGCCTTTAGCGATTGGACTGATGACCGTGATCTGGTTGATTGCGCTGGTTGGCATCGGATTAAAGATTGCTTTTATTCACCGATTTAAACGCTTGTCTTTAGCGATTTATGTCGTGATGGGATGGCTTTCTCTGGTCGTGGTCTATCAGTTGGCGATTCACCTGAATGTCGGCGGGCTGACTTTGCTGGCTGCCGGTGGCGTCATTTATACGCTCGGCGTGATTTTCTATGTCGGGAAAAAGATACCGTATAATCATGCTATCTGGCATGGCTTTGTACTCAGTGGCTGTGCCTGTCACTTTTTCTCGATTTACTACTATGTGTTGTCGCATTGAATGTCGGGATATTCAATGCGACAAAATTGTCATGCCGTGTCTACTGTCATGATAGCCCGTCGGTCTGTTTGAACGGTATTAACGTCGCCAGAACGCGGGGAAAAACAGCACCAGAATGGTCAGGATTTCCAGTCTTCCCATTAACATCCCAAAACTCAGAATCCATTTTGCCATATCCGGTAGCGGCGCAAAGTTACCGGTTGGGCCGATAATATTCCCCATGCCCGGCCCCACGTTTGAAACCGCGGTGATTGCCCCGGAAATACTGGTGGTCGGATCTAATCCCATAGCACTCAATGCACCGGCAATGATAATAATCGTAATCACAAACGTTAGGGCAAAGGCGACCACAGAACGTACGATATCATCGGTGACCGGCCGGTTGTTATAGCGCTGGACAAAGACCCCGGAAGGATGAATGAGCTTCATCATCTGCCGGTTGAGTAGCGTGATAGCAATTTGAAAGCGGAAAATTTTGATCCCACCGGCGGTCGAACCGGAACACGCCCCGACCATCATTAAAAATGCAAACAATGTACTGGGCAGGGCTCCCCATGCGGTAAAGTCATCCAGTCCATATCCGGTTGTTGTCACGACCGAAACAATATTAAACATGGCCACTCGAATCGCATCCATTACCGGGTAGCCGTTGTGGACAACCAGCCATAACGCCACAATGCCGCTGGCAGCGAGAAACAGATAGAAGAAGCCGCGTACCTGAGCATCTTTGTACAGTTCGATCGGTTTTTTCTTACGGATGGCCGAGACAAATAGCAAGAAGGGTAATCCGCCCAGGAACATAAACACGGTCGCAACCCAATGTGCACCTTTTGAGAAGTGGTTCATAGAACCGTCGGAGGTCGAATATCCGCCTGTGGACAAAGTTGTGAATGAATGGTTGATAGCCTCAAAGACGGTCATCCCTGTCATGACATAGCCAATACAACATAACAGCGTCAGAATGACGTAGACAATCACAATATTTTTTGCGACGGTTTTGGCCCGGGGACTGCTTTTATCAGACCAGTCAGAGGATTCCGTCTGGAACAGTTTCATCCCCCCGACATTGAGCATAGGTAGCACGGCGACCGCCATCACGATAAATCCGACACCGCCCAGCCATTGTAAGATCGAGCGCCAGAGTAAAATGCTGGGTGCCATGTTATCCAGACCGCTCAGAACAGTTGAACCGGTTGTGGTAATCCCTGACATGGTTTCAAAGTAGGCATCGGTAAAACTAATATGATTGATAAACACGAAAGGCAGGGCCGCAAACGCGCTGGCGACCGTCCAGACTAAACTGGTAATCAGAAACATGTCTCGGACATTGAGCTTAAAATTAGCGGTCCGGCCTAAGGTCAGAAAAATAAAGGCTGCAACATGGGTAATGAGAACAGCCTGTCCGAAGTCAAGAAATCCAGCCGTGCCACTGACAAAGGACACCAGTGTCGGGACATACATAAACAAAGCCAGTTTGGACAGGACCAATCCCAGCACAAATAGAATCGATTTCAGATTCAGCATGGTCGTCAACCACTACAGGAAAAATGGGCTGGGTTGGAACAGGGCTTCGACATCGGAAACATATTTCTTATTGACTAAGAACATCACCACGTGGTCATCCTGCTCGATGATTGTCCGGTCATGGGCGATGAGTACTTCTTCACCCCGGACGATAGCACCAATGGTGGTGCCGGGCGGTAGTTTGATATCGCCGACCGCTTTGCCGACAACTTTTGAGGTGGTTTCATCACCGTGAGCTATGGCTTCGATGGCTTCCGCTGCGCCACGACGCAGAGAAGAGACGTTGACGATATCAGCCCGACGAACGTGCGTCAGTAGTGCAGAAATTGTCGCTTGCTGTGGCGAGATCGCAACATCAATCACACCGCCTTGAACCAGATCGACGTAAGCGCCCCGCTGAATCAGAACCATCACTTTTTTGGCGCCCAAGCGTTTTGCCAACATGGCTGACATAATGTTGGTTTCATCTTCATTGGTCAGGGCAATGAAGACATCCACTTGATCGATATTTTCTTCGGTTAACAGTTCTTGATCGGCAGCATCACCACAAAAGACAATGGTATTTTCCAGCTGCTCCGACAGGTATTCGGCACGTTGATAATTTCGCTCAATCAGTTTCACGCTGTAGCTGTGTTCAAGACGTCTGGCGAGGCTTGCCCCGATATTTCCCCCACCGACGATCATGATTCTGCGATAGGGTCTTTCCAGACGTTGTAGTTCACTCATGACCGAACGTATATGGTTACTGGCTGCGACAAAGAATACTTCGTCGTCGGCTTCAATAATCGTGGTTCCCTGAGGACGAATCGGTCTGCCTTGACGGAAAATTGCTGCGACACGGGTTTCGATATGCGGCATGTGTTCGCGCAGGGCTGAGAGTGCATTGCCAACCAATGGGCCGCCATAATATGCTTTTACTGCAACGAGGCTAACTTTTTGATTGGCAAAACTAACAACTTGTAACGCACCGGGATAGTGGACTAAGCGCTCGATATAACTGGTTACCAGTTCTTCCGGTGCAATCAAATGGTCCACCGGTACGGCACCGGAATGAAAGAGGGTTTCTTTTTCAGCAAGGTATTCAGGAGAACGAATTCGGGCAATCCGATTGGGGGTATTAAACAAAGTAAATGCCACCTGACAGGCGGCCATGTTTGTTTCATCCGTGTTGGTCACCGCGACCAGCATATCTGCATCCTGAGCTCCGGCCTCTTTGAGAACACTCGGATGGCTGGCATGTCCGTTCACAACGCGAAGGTCGTATTTGTCCTGAAGCTCTCTCAGGCGGTCACTACTTTTATCGACAATCGTAATATCGTTGTTTTCACCAACTAGGTTTTCCGCCAGTGTGCCACCTACCTGACCGGCGCCAAGAATGATGATCTTCATAACATAATCTCTTGTTTACCACTGAAAAAACAGTGCGCTTAAAATCCGTGATGACTCAGATATAACGTTTCAAGTCACACTAGATGGTTTTTTGTAAGACTGCGTAATAGAAACCATCCATATCATGTTCTCCCGGCAGAATTTGTCGTCCCGGATTATCAATTTCTGAATTTATCAGTTGTGCATCTAATGTTCGAGATAAAAACGTTTTTATCTGCTGACTATTTTCTTGAGGTAACACAGAACAAGTCGCGTAAACCATCGTTCCGCCGGGTTTTAACTGTGCCCACATCGCATCCAGAATCTCGCTTTGCAGCGCGACCAATGCTTCAATATCATCGGCCCGGCGGAGCCATTTGATATCCGGGTGTCTCCGGATGACGCCTGTCGCTGAACAGGGCGCATCGAGCAAAATACGATCAAATTGTGTACCGTCCCACCATTTATCCGGGTGGCGGGCATCACCACAGATCACTTTTGCCTTCAGATTGAGTCGCTCAAGATTCTCATGAACCCGTTTTAATCGTGATGAATCGCAATCGACGGCAACAACATGTGCATCGGGAACCTGTTCCAGTATATGGGCGGTCTTGCCACCGGGAGCGGCACAACAGTCAAGAATCAGCTCTTCAGCCTGCGGCGTCAGATAATGGACCGATAATTGTGCCGCTGCATCTTGAACTGACACCCAGCCTTGCTCAAAGCCGGGAAGTAAGTGAACGTCACAAGGTGCCGCCAATTTTATGGCGTCTTTTGCTTGTGGGTGTAGACTCACATCAATGTTTTGTTCATCCAGTAACTTGATGTAACTGTCGGTGGTGTGATGTTGCTGATTGATACGCAACCACATCGGTGCTTTTTGATTGTTGGCGGCCACAATTGCCTGCCACTGCTCAGGATAACTGGCTTGCAGTGATTTCAAGAGCCATTTCGGGTGGCAATACTGAACCGCATCATGTTTACTTTCTTGCAACCGCTGATCAATCGACGCGCTGCCGCGCTGATAATTTCTGAGGATAGCGTTAACCAGACCGCGGAGCCGCGAGCCTTTTAAATCCTGAGTTGCACTGACGGTTTCTCCGACAGCTGCATGATCAGGAATCCGCATAAATTGAATCTGATAGAGGCCCACCAGAATTAAATGATGAAAAACTCGTTTTTTCCCGGTCAGGGGTTTATCCATCAGTTCGAGTGCTGTGGCTTCTAAACGGGGCAGATAGCGCAGTACGCCAAAACAGATCTCCTGAAGTAGTGCGTGGTCTCGGGGTTTTATTTTTCTCTGAGCCTCTGGCAAGACAGAGGACAATGATGCGCCTTGATCGACAACCTGAAAAACCACAGATGCTGCAGCAGCGCGAACATTCATCATGAATTTGAACCTTAAATCAAGTCGATAACCGTGCGGTTATCGATCGTATTAATTGAGTCGTGTGCCTACTTCAAACCATTCGGCACGAGCATTGAGGATATCCTGAACCGGCATGGCTTTCTTACCGGGAACTTGCAGCTGTTCCAAAACCAGTACATCTTTGCCCGTTGCAATATGAATGCCTGTTTTATCGGCTCGGATGATCGTTCCGGCTGGCTGATCAGTTGAGGTGTGTTCAACATGGCTTTGCCAGACTTTAATGGCAGGGGTTGTGTCTGTTTTGCTATCAGTGACACAAAAATGGCTCACCGGCCAAGGGTTAAAGGCCCGGATACAACGTTCAATAAAATCAGCCGGTTGTGACCAGTCGATGCGGGCTTCTTCTTTACTCAGTTTTTGCGCATAACTTGCCAGCTGGTCATCCTGACGAACGGGGGTTATTTGATCATCGCGAATTGCATCGAGTGCATCAATTAGTGCTTGTGGTCCTAAGTGAGCAAGTTTCTCGTACATCGAAGCACTGGTATCGGTTGATTCGATGGGTAGTTTTGCAATCGACAGCATGTCACCGGTATCTAATCCGGCATCCATCTGCATGATGGTCACGCCAGTTTCTGCATCTCCGGCCCAGATTGAACGCTGGATCGGTGCGGCACCACGCCATTTGGGGAGAATCGATCCATGCACATTGATACAACCCAGTCTGGGTGCATCGAGTATGGCCTGAGGCAGTAATAGTCCATAAGCCACCACCACCATCAAATCTGCATTGAGGTCAGCGAGTTGCTGTTTGCTTTCCGGTGATTTGAAATTTTCCGGCTGATAAACAGGGATTTGATGATCGATTGCTAAAGCCTTGACTGGGCTAGCGGTCAGTTTTTTACCGCGTCCAGCGGGGCGGTCAGGCTGAGTGTAAACTGCAATGACTTCATGCGCTGAAGACAATAATGCCGCCAAGTGACGGGCGGCAAAATCCGGGGTTCCGGCAAAAATAATTCTGAGTGGTTGACTCACCGTGACCTCACTTATGCTTCATTCTTCTTTTTTTCGTTGGCGCGTTTAATTTTCTCGAGCTTGTCTTTAATTCGTTTACGCTTCAGCGGAGAGAGGTAATCAACGAATAATTTCCCTTGCAGGTGATCCAACTCATGTTGTACACAGATAGCCAACAGATCGTCCGCTTCGAAGGTATATTCTTTGCCGTCTCGGTCTAAAGCTCGGACGGTGACTTCAGCCGCTCTCGGCACCAGTGCTCTTGCGCCCGGAACTGACAGACATCCTTCCTCGATACCATCTTCTCCCCGTTTTTCGATAATTTCAGGGTTGATTAATACACGAGGTTGATCGCGCGTTTCCGAAACATCAATCACCACGATACGCTGATGGAAATCAACCTGCGTTGCCGCCAGACCAATACCATCTTCTTCGTACATGGTTTCGATCATGTCATCAACGAACTGTTGTATTTCAGGTGTGACTTCTTGAACGGGTTTTGCCACCGTTCTTAAACGTTCATCGGGAAAAGTTAATACTTGTAATACAGACATATACACTCAAATTGTTGAAATGTGCCGAAACAATAAAAAGTCCAATGCCCCAATTCTAGACATTTTAAGACCTAATTGACAGCATTGTGAGTGATAAATCGAAGTGATTATTAATTATCCGTCGATTAGACCATTGTTTTGCTAACTTACCACTGAGTATCAGGATATCTCCGTAGATGGACCCATCAGCCTCGCATACGACCGAACATGATCGACTATTGATCTGGATAAAACTCTGTTTGACGCCACGTCTGGGAATTCAATCATTGTTAAAGCTAGTCAGCAAAGTACCGCTCGATTCATTGAGTGATTATTCTGAGCAAGAGTGGTTTGCTTTGGGGCTGACGCCCACCCAGATCACTTATCTGCTCTCCAGCGCCGCAAAGCAAGTGGCTGAAGATTGCCTCGAATGGCAAGAGCGTGGCAATCATCGTCATATCCTCACTTATTTTTCACCCGATTATCCTGCTCTGTTGAAAGAAATTCCGTCTCCGCCGCCGCTGTTATTCGCACAGGGAGACATCACATTGCTGTCTGTCCCACAGATGGCTATTGTCGGGAGCCGACATGCCAGTATGCAAGGATTGCAAGATGCATGGCATTTTGCGAATGAGTTTGCTCAGCATCAGGTGGCAGTGACCAGTGGGTTGGCGTTAGGCATTGACGGACAGGCTCATCTGGGGGCACTCGATGGTGGTGGCAAAACCATTGCTGTGTTAGGGGCTGGCTTAGCACGTATCTATCCGGCCCGGCATCGGGGATTGGCTGAACGGATGCTTGAGCAACAATCCGGTGTTTTGGTGTCAGAATTTTGTCCCTCAACACCACCGAAATCACAGAACTTCCCGCGCCGTAACCGGATAATCAGTGGGTTATCTTTGGGAGTATTGGTGATTGAAGCGGCCGAAAAAAGTGGATCGCTCATTACCGCAAGGTACGCTGCGGAGCAAAATCGGGATGTTTTTGTGATCCCGGGCGCTATTCATCAGCATGGTTATCGGGGCAGTAATGCATTAATTCGTGATGGTGCTTGCTTAGTTCAGAATATCGAACAGATACTCTCTGAAGTTGGTACATTATCTGCTTGGGTAAAGGAAGAAGAGAAGCAAGCCGATAAAATTCAGCAAAATGAACTTTTTCCGCCATTAATTGACGACGAAGAATTGCCATTTGCTGAACTGTTAGCTAACGTAGGGGTAAAGGCGACACCAGTTGATATTCTTGCAGCGCGGACCCATATACCAGTTCATGAAGTGATGAGACAACTCCTGGAGTTGGAATTATCCGGGCACGTGATTGCAGTTGCTGGTGGCTATATTCGTAAGGGGAGGGGCTAGCTATGATGATGGATATTCTTATGTATCTGTTCGAAACTTACATCCATAGCGATGCTGAGTTACAAGTTGATCAAGATGAGTTAGAGGATGAGCTCCTGCGTGCAGGTTTTCATCAAAAAGAGATCTACAAAGCCCTCAACTGGTTGGAAGAATTAGCATCACTACAACAGAGTGATGTGCATTCTCCGCTATCAATCAGTGCTGCAACAGCAATGCGAGTCTATACCGAGAAGGAAACAGCCCGACTTGATGTTGAATGCCGCGGATTCCTGTTGTTCCTTGAACAGATTAAAGTGTTGACGCCCGAAACCCGAGAAATGGTCATTGATCGAGTCATGGGATTAGAAACCAATGAGTTTGAACTGGATGATTTGAAATGGATTATTCTGATGGTGCTGTTCAATGTTCCCGGTAATGAGAGTGCCTATACGCTGATGGAAGAATGGCTGTATACCAAAGAGCAAGGCATTTTGCACTGATAGAGATGCAATGAGTCGTCATATAGATCAGCAATTATTTTCTGCCCATGAGCATGCTTTAGACGAAGCTGAGCCCTGCCCTGAATGTGGTAGCGAGTTACAGTTACGGCATGGTAAACATGGGGCATTTTGGGGCTGTTCTGCGTATCCGGCGTGTGATTATATTCGCCCCCGTCATCAGCACGATGGCCATATCGTGAAAGCTTTGGGTGTGCCCTGTCCTGAATGTGGCCATGAACTGGTCTTAAGGCAGGGCCGTTATGGCATGTTTATCGGCTGTAGTCATTTTCCACAGTGTCATCATATCGAATCTTCTGACCCCCCCAAGAATGAGCAATCCCATGACGTGAGTTGTCCCGAATGTCATACGGGGCATCTGGTTGAACGAAAGTCCCGTTTTGGTAAGACTTTCTGGGCTTGTGATCAGTATCCGAAGTGTAAGTTTGCTATCAATTCTCCGCCTGTCATGGGCCAATGCAGCGCGTGTGGCTTTCCGCTCCTCGTGGAGAAAAAATCAGCGGCCGGTGTAACATTGATTTGTGCTGCACGGCGTTGTGGTCATCTCCAAGAGCGTGAATCATTGAATTGCTGACTGATGGGATGAAGCACCAAGGGCAGTTATACCCTTGGCTGATGGGATGTATAACGCTCGGTTAGATTGTGAAAATCCATTCCCCGATCATTGTATGACAGGCGGTTGTCTGACCGAAGGCGGCCAGTGCCGCTCTGATTATTGGTGTTGGCTGGTGAATTGATGCACCGCTGGAAATGCGTCTGCCGGAAGTATATCAGCAAGCGAACAGATGATGCGCTCTAGCTCGGCATAGTAATCGGCACTGACATTAATATGGCCCATCTTTCTACCGGCCCGCTTTTCTTTACCATACCAGTGAATATGACACCCTTCCGTGGCCAGAATTTCTGACGGGAGTGTATCTTCGCCGAGAATATTGACCATACAGGTCGGTCGGATCAACTTCGTACTGCCCAGCGGCAAACCGCATACCGCGCGGAGATGATTCTCGAACTGACAGGTATCAGCTCCCTGTTGTGTCCAGTGCCCTGAGTTATGGACCCGAGGCGCAATCTCGTTCACGAGTAGTTGCCCCTGAACATCGAAAAATTCCAGTGCAAGCACCCCCACATAATTGAGGGTATTGGCAACGGCTTCAAACATGGTTTTGGCTTGTTGCTGCAACGCTTGCGCATCTATCGAGGTCGACAGGCTGAGCACGCCATCGGTGTGAATATTTTCTGACAGTGGGTAAACCACCCACTCGCCGTTTCGACCTCGCGCACCAACCAGTGATACTTCACGATCAAAAGGAACGAACTCTTCAGCAACAATCGCTTGGTTGTCACTGGCTTCAATGCATTGCTGCATTTCCGGCCAGATCTTATCGGCATCTGTTGTCGATTTTAATCGCCATTGACCTTTTCCATCGTAGCCGCCTAACGCGCTCTTGAGAACCATTGGTATACCCACATGGCGGATCGCACTGTCAAAATCATCGCGAGTTTTGATGACGAAATATTTGGCATTTTTGACGCCGGCTTCATCCAGTAATGCTTTTTCCAGACGACGATCACCACCAGTCTTAATTGCTTGTGCGCTCGGGAGTAATTTGCCACTTTGTTCACACAAATGCAGGATATCATGAGGAATGTGTTCAAACTCGGCGGTAATCACATCCGCTTGCTGGATGGCATTCTCCAGACTATGGCCTTGCACTTCCTGAGTCAGCGGATGAATCATCTGACCGCTGACCACATCGAAGGCACTAATGTGAATATTGAGCGGGGCACCGGCAAGTGACATCATCCGTGCAAGTTGACCCGCGCCTAAGACAAGTACATGCATACGGCTTATTCCTCCGTTGGATCGGGATTGGCAAGAACGGTATCTGTTTGCGACTGGCGGAATGCTTCCACTTTCTGCATGACCTGTTCATCATGAACACCGATAATTTGGGCGGCCAGAATCCCTGCGTTGGCTGCCCCTGCTTCACCAATGGCTAGGGTGCCGACAGCGATACCTTTCGGCATCTGCACGATAGACAGGAGTGAATCTATGCCTTTGAGTGCTTTAGATTGAACCGGGACGCCCAGCACTGGCAGACTGGTAAAGGCGGCGGCCATGCCTGGTAAATGAGCTGCGCCACCGGCACCTGCAATGATCACTTTTAGACCGCGTGCTTTCGCCTGACTAGCATAGTCGGCCAGTAACTGAGGTGTGCGATGTGCTGAAACTACTTTTGTTTCATATTCAATACCGAATTGCTCTAACATTTCGGCGGCAAGCTTCATGGTTGGCCAATCGGACTTCGAGCCCATTATAATTCCGACTTTCATCTCAGATTCCTTCAGGTTCGTTGCAATGCTCAAGTATGTTGATGATATCAATATGCGACAATTTTGCGCGCATTATACGGGGAAATATGCTTAAGGAAAACGTTTGCGTCGAGAGAGTTTCTCGATCATTTGTTTTCGTGCAAAATTGATTTCGTTTTCTGGCATGATCGTTTGTACACTAGTGGCATCGTCATCCAAGCATAATGAGAAGTATTGTGAATAATTTTGAGCAGGTGCTTGATGTGTTGCATCAAGGTGGTGTGATTGCCTACCCGACGGAAGGCGTCTTTGGCGTCGGGTGTGACCCTGATCGAGCGGATGCCATTCAACGGTTACTGGAAATCAAAAACCGTCCGGTTGAAAAGGGGTTGATTCTGATAGCATCCGGCTATCAACAGTTACAGCCTTACATTGATGAGAGTCAGCTTTCCGCACAGCAACTGGCGCATGTTCAAGCAAGCTGGCCGGGGCCGGTTACTTGGGTGATGCCTGCCAGTGAGTATGCGTCAGTCTGGCTTCGGGGATTATTTGAGACCATCGCGGTTCGGGTGACTGATCATCCACAAGTCCGGCAATTGTGCGAGGCTTATGGCAAACCGATTACCTCAACCAGTGCTAATTTAACCGGGCAACCGCCTTGTATGACGACAGAATCGGTGCAACAACAACTTGGTCACTGTCTGGATGCAATTTTAGCCGGGCAGACCGGTGGGCGGGATAAACCCAGTGAGATTCGAGATGCGCGCACGCTCGAAATATTAAGACAAGGGTAGCAACGAGGAACATCGTGATGAGTGGGATTGATAAACAGGCCGTTAAAACTTTTTTATTGCAACTACAGGACGCTATTTGTCAACAGCTTGAGGCGACTGATGGTTTGGCGCAGTTTGAGCAAGATGAGTGGCATCGTGAACCGGGTGAACGCTTGGGCGGTGGTGGACGTAGCCGCGTGATGCGCGATGGTCATGTATTTGAACAGGGCGGGGTTAACTTTTCTCATGTGACGGGTCATGAAATGCCTGCGTCAGCGACAGCACACCGACCTGAGTTAAAAGGACGACGATTTGAAGCGATGGGCGTTTCTTTGGTGATGCATCCTAATAATCCTTATGTGCCTACCTCTCATATGAATGTACGTTTCTTCATTGCCGAAAAAGAAGGGGAGTCTCCTGTCTGGTGGTTTGGTGGTGGTTTTGATTTAACCCCATTCTACCCGTTTGATGATGATTGCTGTCACTGGCATCAAGTGGCAAAAGAGATTTGCCAGCCATTTGGACCGGAGGTATACCCGCAACATAAAGCATGGTGTGACCGATATTTTTTCTTACCGCACCGGGAAGAAACACGTGGTGTGGGCGGACTATTTTTTGATGACCTGAATCAGTGGGATTTCGAGACCTGTTTTGCTTATATCCGTGCGGTTGGTGAAGGCTATACTCGCGCTTACCTGCCGATTGTTGAGCGACGAAAGGACTGCCAGTTTTCGGAACGTGAACGCCAGTTCCAGTTATACCGACGTGGACGATATGTAGAATTTAATCTGGTGTTTGACCGAGGAACGTTGTTTGGACTGCAATCGGGCGGACGAACCGAATCGATTCTGATGTCGATGCCACCGTTGGTGCGTTGGGAGTATGGGTATCAGCCGGCTCCCGGCAGTGCAGAAGCAAGACTGACGGAATATTTGACCCCAAGAGACTGGTGACAGTTTTCATCGGGAGTGATAGGGTCAAATGATTCTTTTCTATTTTCTTTGAGTGAAGGCAGGGACATGGCTTATCAGGAACAGTATGCGGTATTCGGCAACCCAATCGGTCACAGTAAATCTCCTTTTATACAGACGTTGTTTGCTCGCCAGACCAATCAAGACATGGTTTATACGGCTGAGCTTGCGCCTGTTGATGGGTTTGAAACGGCAGTGGATACTTTTTTTTCTCAGGGAGGAAAAGGCTGTAATGTCACTGTGCCTTTTAAAGAAGAAGCCTATGCGTTTGCTGATCAACTGACCGAGCGGGCTAAAATTGCCGGTGCGGTCAATACGCTCAAGAAGCTCGATGACGGAGGTATTCTCGGCGACAATACTGATGGTGCAGGCTTGGTTCAGGATTTATTGCAGTATCAGGTGCCTTTGCAGGGCGCAAAAATTCTGTTAATCGGTGCGGGTGGTGCGGCAAAAGGGGTGATTCATCCGTTATTAGCACAATCCCCTGACTCGATTGTGATTACCAACAGGACCTTCAGTAAAGCACAAGATCTTGCGACTTGTTTCCGGGAACACAACAATCAACATCAAGTATCTGCAACACCCGTCCAGATTTCTGCTCAACCCATGTCCGGGATTCAGGAAGCATTTGATGTGGTGATTAATTCAACTTCAGCTAGCCTGTCCGGAGAACTGCCGGATATCTCCGGTGAGATTTTTGCCGCCAATAGCGTGGCTTATGACATGATGTACGGCAAAGGACTCACGGTCTTTAATCAATGGGCGGTGACGCATGGTTGTGCGCATGCTTATGATGGCTTGGGAATGTTAGTGGGACAAGCCGCAGAAAGTTTTATGCTATGGCGTGGCATTCGTCCCGGGACGCGGCAGATATTAAGTGAACTGAGACGGAATCTGGAAGGTAGCCTGTGAATCAGTCAATCATTTTTCCTGATGTGCAATCTTGGAATGAAGATGCCCGGCACATTGTTTTTCCTGCTCAGTGTCAAGGGGCTTTGATTGAGTGCATTGTGACCGTTGCCGTGCTGGAAGAACTTTCTGGTCAATCGATCACAAGTCAGGAAGACGCCATCCGTTTTTTTTCCCTGTACCGTTTCGATTTGGAAGAGTTGGCCGAGCAGCTCATTGACGATGAAGCGTACAATGCGCTCGGACAAATCGATCTGGTCGTCGGTAAGTAATTAGAGATCTTCTACCTGATGGAGAAAGTCATCTTTATTCTGAACGTAGTTTTCTGCTGATTTAAGTAAGAAGGCGCGTTCTTCATCTGTTAGCGGGCGAGCTCGTTTGGCTGGGTTGCCCATGTAAATGTAGCCGCTTTGCAGTGTTTTGTTGGGGGGAACCAAACTCCCGGCACCGATAACGACCTCGCTCTCTATCGTGACACCATCAAGAATAATGCTGCCCATCCCAACCAGAACCCGGTCCTGAATCGTACAGCCATGGAGCATCGCTTTATGGCCAACGGTTACATCATTGCCAATAATCAGTGGGTAACCATTTGGGTTCGCGGCATTTTTGTGTGTGACATGAAGAACAGTCCCATCCTGAATGTTGGTTCTCTTACCAATATGTATATGGTTCACATCGCCTCGGGCAGCAACGAAAGGCCAAATGCTGGAGTCGTCACCGATGCGAATATCTCCGACCAACACAGCCGTACTATCAACATAGACACGCAGCCCGAGTTCGGGAGCGATCCCTTTATAACGTCGAATTGAACTCATCATGTTCTCCTCAAAATATGTGTTTATTCTTCTAATTAAATTCTTTCCGTTACGTTTCCGTTAGATATAGATACGTAGAACTAAGGATAATGGCTTTTCGGTTTGGAGTAAAAATAGACTTTCTGCTTAAAAAGCGCTCGGTTGATTAAAAACAGGGAAAAACTTAGTAAAAAGGGCTTGCCAATCGGAAGACGATGCCTATAATGCCCCTCGCTGACACGGGATAGCGGAGAGAAATCCCCGCTGGCTGTGTAAGCCCGGTCTTCACCGGAGAATAAATCTGAAAAAAGTGTTTGACACCAAGATTTATCTCGCTAGAATGACCGCCTCTTCAAACGGAGAACGTTGTGAAGAAAGCTCTTTAACAATATAGACCAATCAATCTGTGTGGGCACTCGTCGATAAATATCCAAAAAGATTTTATCAATGAATCGAGTGACCAAATCAAGTTGAATACAGGCAACTGTTATTCAACAAGAGCACAGTCAATTCAACATTACTTATGTAATGTCACTTTTTGCTTCTGCTCTTAAAGCAGAGACAAAAAGCAGTATTCATTGAGCCGACACATCGTGTCACAAAAACTTTAATTGAAGAGTTTGATCATGGCTCAGATTGAACGCTGGCGGCAGGCCTAACACATGCAAGTCGAGCGGAAACGAGAGAAAGCTTGCTTTCTCGTCGTCGAGCGGCGGACGGGTGAGTAAAGCCTGGGAAATTGCCCTGATGTGGGGGATAACCATTGGAAACGATGGCTAATACCGCATGATGTCTACGGACCAAAGAGGGGGACCTTCGGGCCTCTCGCGTCAGGATATGCCCAGGTGGGATTAGCTAGTTGGTGGGGTAATGGCTCACCAAGGCGACGATCCCTAGCTGGTCTGAGAGGATGATCAGCCACACTGGAACTGAGACACGGTCCAGACTCCTACGGGAGGCAGCAGTGGGGAATATTGCACAATGGGCGCAAGCCTGATGCAGCCATGCCGCGTGTATGAAGAAGGCCTTCGGGTTGTAAAGTACTTTCAGCAGTGAGGAAGGATGTAGTTTTAACAGAGCTGCATTTTGACGTTAGCTGCAGAAGAAGCACCGGCTAACTCCGTGCCAGCAGCCGCGGTAATACGGAGGGTGCGAGCGTTAATCGGAATTACTGGGCGTAAAGCGCATGCAGGTGGTCTGTTAAGTCAGATGTGAAAGCCCGGGGCTTAACCCCGGAGTTGCATTTGAAACTGGCAGGCTAGAGTACTGTAGAGGGGGGTAGAATTTCAGGTGTAGCGGTGAAATGCGTAGAGATCTGAAGGAATACCGGTGGCGAAGGCGGCCCCCTGGACAGATACTGACACTCAGATGCGAAAGCGTGGGGAGCAAACAGGATTAGATACCCTGGTAGTCCACGCCGTAAACGATGTCTACTTGGAGGTTGTGACCTAGAGTCGTGGCTTTCGGAGCTAACGCGTTAAGTAGACCGCCTGGGGAGTACGGTCGCAAGATTAAAACTCAAATGAATTGACGGGGGCCCGCACAAGCGGTGGAGCATGTGGTTTAATTCGATGCAACGCGAAGAACCTTACCTACTCTTGACATCCAGAGAAGCCGGAAGAGATTCTGGTGTGCCTTCGGGAGCTCTGAGACAGGTGCTGCATGGCTGTCGTCAGCTCGTGTTGTGAAATGTTGGGTTAAGTCCCGCAACGAGCGCAACCCTTATCCTTGATTGCCAGCACTTCGGGTGGGAACTTCAGGGAGACTGCCGGTGATAAACCGGAGGAAGGTGGGGACGACGTCAAGTCATCATGGCCCTTACGAGTAGGGCTACACACGTGCTACAATGGCATATACAGAGGGCGGCTAACTTGCGAGAGTGTGCGAATCCCAAAAAGTATGTCGTAGTCCGGATTGGAGTCTGCAACTCGACTCCATGAAGTCGGAATCGCTAGTAATCGTAGATCAGAATGCTACGGTGAATACGTTCCCGGGCCTTGTACACACCGCCCGTCACACCATGGGAGTGGGCTGCAAAAGAAGCAGGTAGTTTAACCTTCGGGAGGACGCTTGCCACTTTGTGGTTCATGACTGGGGTGAAGTCGTAACAAGGTAGCGCTAGGGGAACCTGGCGCTGGATCACCTCCTTACGTAAAGATATTTTGGATGAGTGTCCACACAGATTGATTTGGTTTATAACAGAGCGCGTTGCGATGTGATTTTTCGGATGAGAAGTCATTAAGCAGACAATGTCCCGTTCGTCTAGAGGCCTAGGACACCGCCCTTTCACGGCGGTAACAGGGGTTCGACTCCCCTACGGGATACCATTTTTAAGTATATTGAAACAGTATATTTAAACATGGTTTTGTCGATACAAAATCATTGCTCTTTAACAATTTGGAAAGCTGACAAAATAATGTTTGTTTCTTTTAGAAACAGATGATTATTTGTAAAAGTTCTCAATACTTTCTCGAAAGAGAAAGACCAACACAATCGAGTGTTCTTGGGAATACACAGGCAACTGTGTATTCAAATTGAGTCCGGCAAAACCAAGTCACACACTCATGTATAAAATATTGTGTGACACCTAATTAGTTGATGATATCAACCCTTAGGTTTTTGCGCTGAGGATTTTTGCCTGAGACAAGGCAGCAAGAAGGATGTCGCAGGGCGCTATCGTCTGATAGCAACCAAGCAGCCTTCGATGCTAACGCCGTATTCAGGGAAAAAGACCAAGCAAAAAAGACTTCTTCGGGTTGTATGGTTAAGTAATTAAGCGTACACGGTGGATGCCTTGGCAGTCAGAGGCGATGAAGGACGTACTAACTTGCGATAAGCGCAGATGAGGCAGTAAGAGCCACTTGAGTCTGCGATTTCCGAATGGGGAAACCCAACTGCAGCAGCAGTTATCATTAACTGAATTCATAGGTTAATGAGGCGAACCGGGAGAACTGAAACATCTAAGTACCCCGAGGAAAAGAAATCAACCGAGATTCCGAAAGTAGCGGCGAGCGAAATCGGACTAGCCCTTAAGCTTTGATAACGTTAGGTGAAGTGTCTGGAAAGGCACGCAATAGAGGGTGATAGCCCCGTAACCGAAGGCGTTATGAGAGTGAAAACGAGTAAGGCGGGACACGTGATATCCTGTCTGAAGATGGGGGGACCATCCTCCAAGGCTAAATACTCCTGACTGACCGATAGTGAACCAGTACCGTGAGGGAAAGGCGAAAAGAACCCCTGTGAGGGGAGTGAAATAGAACCTGAAACCGTGTACGTACAAGCAGTAGGAGCCTCCTTTGTGGGGTGACTGCGTACCTTTTGTATAATGGGTCAGCGACTTATATTCAGTGGCAAGGTTAACCGATTAGGGGAGCCGTAGCGAAAGCGAGTGTTAACTGCGCGTTTAGTCTCTGGATATAGACCCGAAACCGAGTGATCTAGCCATGGGCAGGTTGAAGGTTGAGTAACATCAACTGGAGGACCGAACCGACTAATGTTGAAAAATTAGCGGATGACTTGTGGCTAGGGGTGAAAGGCCAATCAAACTCGGAGATAGCTGGTTCTCCCCGAAAGCTATTTAGGTAGCGCCTCGGACGAATACTACTGGGGGTAGAGCACTGTTAAGGCTAGGGGGTCATCCCGACTTACCAACCCTTTGCAAACTCCGAATACCAGTAAGTACTATCCGGGAGACACACGGCGGGTGCTAACGTCCGTCGTGGAGAGGGAAACAACCCAGACCGCCAGCTAAGGTCCCAAATTACAGCTAAGTGGGAAACGATGTGGGAAGGCTCAGACAGCTAGGATGTTGGCTTAGAAGCAGCCATCATTTAAAGAAAGCGTAATAGCTCACTAGTCGAGTCGGCCTGCGCGGAAGATGTAACGGGGCTAAGCTGTAAACCGAAGCTGCGGCAATGTACTTTTGTATATTGGGTAGGGGAGCGTTCTGTAAGCCGTTGAAGGTGGATTGTAAAGTCTGCTGGAGGTATCAGAAGTGCGAATGCTGACATGAGTAACGACAAAGGGGGTGAAAAACCCCCTCGCCGGAAGACCAAGGGTTCCTGTCCAACGTTAATCGGGGCAGGGTGAGTCGACCCCTAAGGCGAGGCCGAAAGGCGTAGTCGATGGGAAACGGGTTAATATTCCCGTACTTGTTGTGAATGCGATGGGGGGACGGAGAAGGCTAGGTGGGCCTGGCGACGGTCGTCCAGGTTCAAGTGCGTAGGCTGTAGAGTTAGGCAAATCCGGCTCTACGATAGGCTGAGACACGATGTCGAGTCACCAAGGTGATGAAGTCATTGATGCCATGCTTCCGGGAAAAGCCTCTAAGCTTCAGTTCACAAGAAATCGTACCCCAAACCGACACAGGTGGTCGGGTAGAGAATACCAAGGCGCTTGAGAGAACTCGGGTGAAGGAACTAGGCAAAATGGTACCGTAACTTCGGGAGAAGGTACGCTCTTGCTGGTGAAGTCCCTTGCGGATGGAGCTGATGAGAGTCGCAGATACCAGGTGGCTGCAACTGTTTATTAAAAACACAGCACTGTGCAAAATCGTAAGATGACGTATACGGTGTGACGCCTGCCCGGTGCCGGAAGGTTAATTGATGGGGTTAGCTTAGGCGAAGCTCTTGATCGAAGCCCCGGTAAACGGCGGCCGTAACTATAACGGTCCTAAGGTAGCGAAATTCCTTGTCGGGTAAGTTCCGACCTGCACGAATGGCGTAATGATGGCCACGCTGTCTCCACCCGAGACTCAGTGAAATTGAAATCGCTGTGAAGATGCAGTGTACCCGCGGCTAGACGGAAAGACCCCGTGAACCTTTACTACAGCTTGGCACTGAACATTGAGCCTACATGTGTAGGATAGGTGGGAGGCTTTGAAGCAGTCACGCTAGTGATTGTGGAGCCGACCTTGAAATACCACCCTTGTATGTTTGATGTTCTAACTTGGCCCCATTATCTGGGGTGAGGACAGTGCCTGGTGGGTAGTTTGACTGGGGCGGTCTCCTCCCAAAGTGTAACGGAGGAGCACGAAGGTGGGCTAATCACGGTTGGACATCGTGAGGTTAGTGCAATGGCATAAGCCCGCTTAACTGCGAGAGTGACGGCTCGAGCAGGTGCGAAAGCAGGTCATAGTGATCCGGTGGTTCTGAATGGAAGGGCCATCGCTCAACGGATAAAAGGTACTCCGGGGATAACAGGCTGATACCGCCCAAGAGTTCATATCGACGGCGGTGTTTGGCACCTCGATGTCGGCTCATCACATCCTGGGGCTGAAGTCGGTCCCAAGGGTATGGCTGTTCGCCATTTAAAGTGGTACGCGAGCTGGGTTTAGAACGTCGTGAGACAGTTCGGTCCCTATCTGCCGTGGGCGTTGGAGAATTGAAAGGGGCTGCTCCTAGTACGAGAGGACCGGAGTGGACGAACCTCTGGTGTTCGGGTTGTGATGCCAATCGCATTGCCCGGTAGCTAAGTTCGGAATCGATAACCGCTGAAAGCATCTAAGCGGGAAGCGAGCCTTGAGATGAGTTCTCCCTGGCGCTTCAAGCGTCCTGAAGGGTTGTTCGAGACTAGAACGTTGATAGGCAGGGTGTGTAAGCGCTGTGAGGCGTTGAGCTAACCTGTACTAATTGCCCGTGAGACTTAACCATACAACACCGAAGGGGTTTTGTGGCTCAATAAGAACAAATTGATTGTGTAGAGAACAGAAAGACGGCTTTCCGAATTAAAGAATTTGCTTGGCGACCATAGCGTTTTGGACCCACCTGATTCCATGCCGAACTCAGTCGTGAAACGAAACAGCGCCGATGGTAGTGTGGGGTCTCCCCATGTGAGAGTAGGACATCGCCAGGCTTTATTTGCAGTTTGTCTACTGAAGCTTGATGCTTTTGATAGCTGCGATGCTCATGTGCGTTTGCACACTGCGCGTCTCGCTTCAAAATCCTCATCGCACAGCGACAAACTTCTAAATAAAGCAGTTGATTGTAAGACTTTATTTAGAGAGAAATTTAGCTAAAAATTGGATAATTAGATCTGTTTTTAGTCACAATTTGTGGAGAGATGGCTGAGTGGTTGAAAGCACCGGTCTTGAAAACCGGCGTACGTTAATAGCGTACCTAGGGTTCAAATCCCTATCTCTCCGCCACTTTAGAAGAAGCCGTTGTTATTTCAACGGCTTTTTTTATATCTTTGAATCACCAATTCCTATCGATTCTACCTGTCTGAAGCATCAAGCTTATATTGTTTAAGAGAGTACAGATATTCAGTAATTGTACATATATGAATATCGAATCTTGCAATACCTCTTTCACTATATTCTCTGCCTCACATCGCTGCTGTTCATTATATGTTCCCAATCAAACATCGATTATGAGATCAGGCTGACGGTATTTTGCTGCATGATGGCAGTGACATCGTGTGATCAATTGAGTATGTTATCAGTGTCAGACAAACCAGTTGCTTTTTCTTACCTATGTTATTAAAAAAATTATCAGAAAAAATCAGCATCCATATTGTCCTATATTCTCTCTTTCTGTTGATCGCCGGGTGTTCTTCGGCACCAGACAGCGTGCCATTATCCGATCACGATTATTGTGCTGTTCCGCTAAAACGTCCTACTCAGACGCTATCTCAGTTTACCGCGCCTTTTGCATCAGAAATGCAGCATAAGACTGGCGTCTATGTATTAGAGCAGGGGACGGAAGCGATGATGTCCCGAGCCTGGTTAGCCGAACGGGCAGAAAAGTCTATTGATGTGCAATATTTTATTTTTTCAATCGACAACATTGGCTTAATTGCGACAGATTATTTGGTACGGGCCGCTGAACGAGGTGTCAAGGTTCGCGTGCTTGTGGATGATATTATGCTTGAAGCGAGGGGAGATGAGCTTTTAATGCTGGCTGCCCATAAGAATATCGAAATTAAAATTTATAACCCGAATGCGAATGTTGGAAAGAATATTGTCGACAAACTGACATCGCTCGTGACAGATTTTCATGGTCTCAATCAGAGAATGCATAACAAGGTATTTCTTGTCGATCAACAAATTGTAATTACTGGGGGACGCAATATTGCTGATGAGTATTTTGGTTTTGATCACGCCTATAATTTCAGGGACCGAGATGTTTTCCTCGCAGGGCAAGCTGTTCATTCAGTACAAGCATCTTTTGACCAGTATTGGCAAAGTGACCTCAGTGTTCCCGTAGAAGGCCTGATTGGTGGTCAACCCTATTCAGAGAATCCAGAATTTTCCCGGTTACATTCCTACGCATGTAACCCCGAAAATTTCAATCCAGAGATTCGGGAAGAGATTGAACAAGTACCAGAGACCTTTAATCATCTCATGAAGGAAGGCAAGTTTTTATTTATTGATCATGTTGAGTATATTGCTGATATTCCGGGTAAAAATGATCGAAAGCACTTTTTAGGTGGCGGAAGCATTACTCAGGACAAATTGGTTGAACTTGCAGAAAAGGCGACCGACAGTATTGTGATTCAGACCCCCTATTTGATCACGACTAAAAGAGACCGTGCGTTTCTACGTCAATTGGTTGATAAGGGGGTTAAAATAAAAATTCTCACCAATAGTCTGGCATCCAACGATAATTTAGAGGCTTTTAGTGGCTATCAAAGAAATCGAGGAGCACTACTGGATACTGGGGTAGAAGTCTATGAATTCAGACCTGATGCGAAAGTTAGGCAGCGGGTGATGTCGGAGCATATGTATAAACGATTACCATCGATACCCGTATTTGGACTTCATGCTAAAACAATGACGATTGACGATCATATTACGGTCATCGGAACTTATAATTTTGACCCGCGTAGTGCAAACCTGAATACTGAGAGCATGACGGTGATTCATTCTCCTGAGATTACACATGATGTGAAGGCTTCTATGTTAAAAGAAATGGAAGCAGATAATGCATGGCAAGTGACCAAAGATTTTAATCCTGACAGTAAGGTTCGATTATCTAAACGAATTGGCGTGAAGCTACGAAGAATCGTACCGAAGAATATACTCTAATCATGTCATATTAAATTCATTCGATTATGTTAAATTCAATGTTGGTTGAAATGCTGGGTTGTATGTCATAACGCCTTAGATAAAATCATATTTTTCTATTCGGGTTATGTGATAAAAATAAATGTACACATATATTCATCCTTTTTATATGAAATTATATTAATTCAGACTGAGGATGAAATTGACCAAGATGAGAAATCATTGCTTTGCAATATTTCCTGCCAAAATTGTCTTGTCAATCGATCAGGATGTGTGAACAATATATTAATATAAATGCATATTATTGACTTATTTGTCATTTTAATTAAGTGATAACTGAAAGAATAAAAAGATGTGACGGACTTCATCGGACAAATCCCATAAATCTTGCAAAAACGCTGCTGCACACTATTTTCAAATAAGGCATAGAGAATTGCCGGGACTTTGTAAGAGAGGATTCATGAAAATAAGAACGAAGCTGATTGCAACATTTGTGGTCGCAGTAACAGTACCTGTTGCTTTTTTAGCGATGTTCTCGGTAAGAGAAGTGACTGACGCGGCGATTACTCAATTTCAAAAATCAACAGAGAAAGAAATTGTACAAGTTGATCGTGCATTTAATATTTTCTTTGAGAATGCGAAGAAAAGTATTGATTATCTTGCATCGTTACCAGAAATAACAGGCCCTCTATCTGGTGCGCCAAGCTTTGTTGATCAACCGAATATCGATCAATTTCAGGGCTGGGCTTCTCTGGAAGGGAGTGCGAAGAGACTGTTTGCTATTTTTGATGCGTTTGGCAAAGCACAAAAAAATCTCGCTTATATCTATACTGGCCGTGAGACAGGCAATTATATTGAATGGCCGGGGAGTGATTATTCTTCGCCTTTCGATCCCCGGGTTCGTCCATGGTATAAAGCGGCTCTGAAAGCCAATGGCAAAGCAGTAATGACGAACGCCTATTACTGGAAAGGGGATGATGCAACTTACATTGCAGTTGCAAAAACGGTTAAAAATTCAAGTAATGAGGTACTGGGTGTCGTCAGTTTAGATATATCAGTCAATGAGCTGACTGATATCGTAAAAAATATCACCATTGGTGCAAATGGCTACATTGTCCTGCTTGAAGATAATGACAATATTTTAGTGGATCCCTACCATCCCGAGAATAACTTTAAATCGGTGAGTGATGTTGAGACTCCGTTTTTTAAACTGATGAGCGAGCATCCGAAAGCACTATTTGAAATCAATCGTGGCGGAACTGACTACCTAGGTCAGATTATTACATCGAAGCTGGGTTGGCGTTTTGTTGCATTAGTCCCTAAGTCTGAAGTGTATGCGGCTGCGGTGAAGCAAACTTATGTGACGTTTGCGATTGTGATTCCGTTAGTCGTTCTTTTCATTCTGATCGCATTTTATGTTTCCAAAGTCATTACCTCTCAGATCAGTAGTGTAACAGGGGTACTACGGCAAATTTCTCAGGGACATGGCGATTTAACGATTAAGCTTGATGCGACTGCCAAAGATGAGGTCGGTGAACTTTCACGTGCCTTTAATAGCTTTGTGGATAAGCTCGGGAATCTGATTCGTGAAGTGGTGAGTCTCAGTGCTGATCTGAAAGGAATGGCTGCGGTAGCGACGGATAAAGCGCATCAGTGGCAGGCTGATTCAGGGAAACAATTAGAGAAAGTCACACTCGTGACCGATGCCATTTCTGAGATGTCGAAGGCAACGGCTGAAATTGCATCCAGCTCCGAGCAGGCTGCGGAGATTGCTGAAAGTAGTTCAACTGCCTGTACAAATGGAAAATTAGTCGTTGAAAACACCAGAAGTTCGATTGAGGAGCTCGCCAGCGAAGTCCATATGACGAGTGATATCATCAGTAAACTCAATGATAATTCGCAACAAATTACTACGATTATTACCACCATTCAGGGAATTGCTGAGCAAACGAATTTACTGGCGTTAAATGCAGCGATTGAAGCGGCCAGAGCCGGAGAGCATGGACGTGGTTTTGCAGTGGTTGCTGATGAAGTTCGTAATCTGTCACAGAAAACAACGGCTTCGACGGAAGAAATTCAGCAGATGATTCAAGAGTTGCAACAAACAACGCAACAAGCAGCAAATGTCATGAAAAATAGTAAATCGATGACCGATAGTGCTGTAGAGCAGGCCAATACGGCCAGCGAAAGTTTGATTCAACTTGCCCATTCGATTGATCAGATCAAAGGGGCTTCAATCCAGATTGCAACGGCAACTGAGGAACAGTCTTGTGTCTGTGAGGATATTACACTCAATACCCAACAGATTAATGGGATTGCCAATCAACTGACAGAAGATGCCAAAGGGCAGCTTGATAGTGCAGAAGCATTCCGCATCGTCTCTGATAAGATGTTCGATTTGGTGGGTAAATTTAAAGTCTAATCAAATCATTGCGTTGATATAACACGCATCAATTCAAATGCCTGAGTCTTCTTTCTCAGGCATTTTGCTATATGGTGAGTCTGTCCTGAAAGTCCTTTTCTGAATTAAGTCACAATACTTCTTTTGGCGGTGACAACCTGCCATAAGGCTTTTACCAGGGGTTGCTCCAGTTGGGACTGACGGCAACAGACGCCGAGTTGAAAAGGTGGTATTAACTGGCTTTCCGGCAAGCGTTGTACCTTCTCCCGGGCCGGGCTGTTATTGATCACAACATCGGGAGCAATCCCGACTCCGTAGCCGAGAGCCACCATACTGACGATGGCTTCATGTCCGGCACTTTGAGCATAGATATTGGGTTTAATCGCCATCGTTTTAAACCAAGTATTGGCTCTTTCTCTTGCCGTGCCCGATTCCGGTACAATAAATGGAATGGTTGACCAGTCAATCGGAGTCGCGCGAAGTGTTTGCTCAAAACTACTGACACCAACGGGTGCAATGACTGACAGCGGAATTTCACTGATGGACTCAAATACGATACGGGCAGGCAGTTGTTCCGGCAATGCAGAGATAGCTAGATCAGCCTCATTGTTCAGGACTTTATCGATTGCCTGAGCAGGATCTCCGGTTAAGAGTTTAAATTCAATAAACGGATGTTGAGAACGAAAATCTGCCAGGAGTTCCGGAAGGTGACTATAGCTGGCCGTCACGGAACAAAACAGGCGTATCTCTCCCCTCAGTGTTTGGTTACTCTCATGAAGTTCTGCCTGAAACTGCCGCCATTCCGTGATGATTTTCAGGGCAACCGGTAGGAGTCGCAGCCCTGTTGATGTCACTTCAACCCGACGATTATCCCGGATAAAGAGATGTTGTCCGATTTCCTCTTCAAATTTTTGAATCTGACGACTTAATGCCGATGGACTCATGTGCATTGCGGCTGCAGTTTGACTAAAGTTCTTACTGTCACAAAGATGGATGAAAAGTTCTAATATTCTGATATTCATATGGTTGTATTTTGCGTTGCATTTTTTGCAATACTTAGTTGTGAATATATCACTTTCAGCAATGAAATGTCTGATTTAATATGTGGTCATTCGGTGCTTACAGCCGACATGATGGACAAATAACGAAGGAGCCCCTACATGGCTAACTATTTCAATACACTGAATTTGCGTCAGCAACTGGATCAACTGGGTCGCTGCCGTTTTATGGATCGTGAAGAGTTTGCAAATGAAGCAGATTACCTTAAAGGTAAGAAAGTTGTCATTGTTGGCTGTGGTGCTCAAGGTTTAAACCAAGGCCTGAACATGCGTGATTCCGGTCTGGACGTTGCTTATGCATTACGTCAGGCGGCTATCGATGAGCAGCGTCAGTCTTATAAGAATGCAAAAGACAATGGTTTTGAAGTGGGTAGCTACGAGCAACTGATTCCGCAAGCGGATCTGGTGGTTAACCTGACTCCGGATAAACAGCATACCAATGTGGTTGAAACGATTATGCCACTGATGAAGCAAGGTGCGGCACTGGGCTACTCACATGGCTTCAACATCGTGGAAGAAGGCATGCAAATCCGGAAAGACCTGACGGTTGTGATGGTTGCACCAAAGTGTCCGGGAACCGAAGTTCGTGAAGAATATAAGCGTGGTTTCGGGGTTCCGACTTTGATCGCGGTTCACCCAGAAAATGATCCTCAAGGGGATGGTTTGGAAATAGCGAAAGCATGGGCTGCTGCAACTGGTGGGCATCGTGCGGGTTGTCTGGAATCTTCTTTTGTTGCTGAAGTTAAATCAGACTTAATGGGTGAGCAAACAATTCTGTGCGGTATGTTGCAAGCGGGCTCGATCGTCTGTTATGAAAAAATGGTTGCTGAAGGCATTGATGCTGGCTATGCAGGAAAACTGCTGCAATATGGCTGGGAAACTATTACCGAAGCTCTGAAGTTCGGTGGTATCACCCATATGATGGATCGTCTGTCGAACCCAGCGAAAATCAAAGCATTCGAACTCTCTGAAGAATTGAAAGACCTGCTGCGTCCGCTGTATAACAAACACATGGACGACATCATTGTCGGTGAATTTTCCAGCACGATGATGGCTGACTGGGCGAATGATGATGCAAATCTGTTGAACTGGCGTAAAGAAACAGGTGAAACGGCATTCGAAAACTACCCTGAATCCGATGTGAAAATCACAGAGCAAGAATATTTTGACCACGGTATCCTGATGATTGCAATGGTTCGTGCCGGGGTTGAACTGGCCTTTGAAGCGATGACTGCATCAGGCATTATCGATGAATCGGCTTATTACGAGTCTCTGCATGAACTGCCATTGATCGCCAACACCATTGCACGTAAGCGTCTGTATGAAATGAATGTGGTTATCTCTGATACTGCAGAATACGGAAACTACTTGTTTGCCAATGTTGCAACGCCACTATTGCGTGAGAAATTCATGCCATCCGTGAGCACCGATGTGATTGGTAAAGGGTTGGGCGAAACATCGAATCAGGTGGATAATGCTTATCTGATCGAGGTGAACAGCGTGATTCGCAATCATCCGGTCGAGTACATTGGTGAAGAACTGCGTGGTTACATGAAAGACATGAAGCGCATAGCTGTCGGTGGCTAATCATCAGTGACAGACTCGGCTTTTAGTGGCGCTGTCGATTTTTGTGAGGCAGTGCGCTGAATCCGAATATAAAAAGGCCTGAATGGAATGATTCAGGCCTTTTGCTTTTATATCGGATAAACAGTCTACTTCATTAATCTTGTTTGGATAATTTATCTTCCAGTTCAGTGAGTTTCGTTTCCAGCTGTGTCAACTTTTCACGAGTCCGAAGTAACACTTGTGTCTGAACATCAAATTCTTCACGGCTGACAACATCCAGCTTGTTCAGTTGCCCCTGAATGACTTGACGAACTTTTTGTTCCACATCTGCACCGAGGTCTTTGACCGGTTGAGGCATGGCATCATGAATCTGCTTTGCGACTTGCTCTAGTTTTTTGGGATCAAACATATCGGGTAAAACTCCTCTTCTACTGCCTGCCATTCTATGTAATTCAGGCAAGAAAGTCGTTATGAAAGTCGACAAAAAAGGCCACGTGTTGTGGCCTTTTTAGTTATCTGGAGATCAAACACATCCTCCGGAGTGCCTATGAGGCGTTATGGTTCGGTGTTTTATCGGTTGACGGTTGTTCTTCATCGTCTTCGACAAAAACCGGCAGTGGTTTGTGTTTTTCTGCCAGATAACTATAGATGACAGGGAGAACAAACAGTGTAAACAGTGTTCCAATCGCCAGACCGGCAACAATGACAATACCGATACTGAAGCGCTGTTTGGCACCGGCACCGGTGGCATACATTAATGGAATCAGACCGGAAATCATTGCTGCAGTTGTCATCAGAATTGGACGTAAACGAACCTTAGCCGCTTCCTTCACCGCTTCAATTCGGTCTTTATTGAATTTTAATTGTGCTTCTTTGGCGACTTCACAAATCAAGATACCATGCTTGGTGATCAAACCAATCAAGGTAATCAACCCGACTTGAGAGTAGATGTTGAGTGAGGTGAAACCGAAGAATCCTCCCCATGCTAACGCCACCAAAGCCCCACAAATCGCAAGTGGTACCGAAACCATAATGACGATGGGGTCCCTGACCGATTCAAACTGAATTGCCAGCACTAAGAAGATGACAGCCAGCGCCAGTGCAAAAGTTGTATAGAGCGCACTCCCTTCGGTAATAAACTGACGAGATTCACCCATATAATCCCGGGTATATCCGAGTGGTAGGGTTTTATCGACTTCTTGGTTCAACCATTCAAGTGCGCTTCCCATGGTCACACCGGGCGTTGGTACGGCACTAATCGTCGCTGAGTTGAGCTGATTAAAGTGAGGTAAGCTTCGAGGCTCGGAAACCACATGGATCTTAATCAGACTACGCAACGGAATCGCATCACCATTAGCGGCCAGTACATAGTAATTATTCATTGATTCAGGGTTGAGCCGATACTGACGTTCAACTTGCGGAATCACTTCATAGGACCGCCCATAGAGATCTACCCGGTTGACATACCCGTCAGCCATCATGGTTGCCAGCGTTGTGCCAATATCTTGCATGGTAACGCCGTAAGCACCAGCTTTGTCTTTATCGATACTGATCTTCATGGTTGCGGAATCGAAGTTCAGATCCAGTGTTGAGTAGACAAACAGCGGACTTTTCTGCACTTTACTCAGAATGTCAGAAGCCAGAGTAAACAGGTTTTCAAAGCTGTTTGGTGTTTTCAGCACTAACTGAATCGGCAGACCTGAACCGGCCCCCGGTAGTTCCGGCATTTCGAAGGCTGACACTGACATACTCGGCACTTCTTTCAAAAGCCCTTGTAGTCGTTTCTGGACATCAGACTGACTGGCTTCACGTTGGCTCCAGGGTACCATGACTGAGAAACCCAGCGACTGGTTTGATTTTGGCACACCTGTAAACTCCAAGTTTAATTCAACTTCAGGCTGCTTGGTCAAAATGTCATTGACGTGTTCCATGGTTCTCTGCATGTAGTCAAGGTTGGCGTTTGACTGGCCATTGGCAATAAACATGACCACACCATTATCCTCAGAAGGGGCCAGTTCAGTCGGAATAAATTTGAACAGCACCGGCAGGCTGGCAAGGATAATTAAGGCAAAAGCAATTACAACGGGACGGTGGAGCATGACCGCAGAGAGCATTTTCTCGTAGCGGCTGGTGATTCGATCCAGTGCAGCGTGAACCCGGCGTTCAAACCCGCTGGGGGTGCCGTGTTCGACCAGCATCTTGGAACACATCATCGGTGAGAGTGTCAGTGCGATAATCCCTGAAACAATCACTGCGCCTGCGAGAGACAAGGCAAACTCCTTAAAGAGCGAGCCAGTTATCCCTTGTGTCAGGGCGATCGGTGCATATACCGCTGCCAGCGTCAGTGTCATGGCGATCACAGGTAATGCAATTTCCCTGGTTCCGATAACAGCGGCTCTAAACGGAGTCTCCCCCAGCTTGATATGGCGGTCAACGTTTTCAAGGACAACGATCGCATCATCAACAACCAAGCCGATTGCGAGCACCATGGCAAGCAATGTCATTAAGTTCCAAGAAAACCCGAAAGACTGCATGACTAGGGAAACCCCTATCAGAGACAGTGGAATCGTGATAACCGGAATCACAACAGCACGGAAAGAACCAAGGAAAAGAGTGATGACAACCAAGACGATCAGGACAGCTTCTCCAATCGTTTTGATGACCTCATTAATCGATTCGTTGATTGCTTCTGTCGAATCGTAGAGCAGCGTCATTTTAATATTGCTCGGCATATTCTTTTCGATGCGCGGCATAATTGCTCTGACATCTCGTGCAATATCGATTGGGTTGGCGCTGGGGGCTGCATTAATTGCAGCAACAATGGCTTCTTTGCCGTTTGCAGTTGCCCGATAGGTATCATGACTTTTTGCCAGTGAGACTTTCGCAATGTCGCCTAAGCGAATAATTTGACCATCATCCGACTTGATAACTAACCGTTCTAACTCTGTCGGTGTAGAAACCTGCGTATCCGCATCACCGTTATAGAGGACAAATTCACCCGTTGATTGACCCGTTGCAGACTGAAAGTTATTCGCGCTCAACACCTGCATAACCTGTGACGCGGACAGTTTCAGTGCAGCCATTTTATTGGGATCCAACCAAATACGCAGGGCATATTTGATCCCACCATAAAGATCAACCTTTGATACACCACTGACTGAAAATAGCTGTGGATTGACCACACGTTCCAGATAGTCGTTAATCTGGCTCGAGTTGAGCTCATCACTGGTAAAGCCGATATAGAGTACCGCAGTTGTTGAACCGGTTGACATCGTGACACTCGGGTCTTCGGCTTCTTTTGGCAACTGGGAGCGTACCGAGTTGGTTTTTGCCAAAATATCGGCCAATGCGGCATTCGGATCGGTATTGAGTTTCATTTTGACCGTAATAATTGAAGCGCCCATTGACGAATCAGAGGTCATGTAATCAATATGATCGGCCTGGGCAATGGCTTGCTCCAGGGGTTGGGTAATGAATCCTTGAATCAGATCCGAGCTGGCACCATAGTAGCCAGTCGTCACGGTAATCACGGTGTTCGTCATCTCCGGATATTGCCTGATTTGCAGCTTGAATACAGCTTGTAATCCAAGTAACGCGATCAGCAGGCTCAGAGATATGGCGAGAACCGGACGTTTGATAAAAATGTCAGTAAAACGCATAAAACCTCCGGTTAAAGCATGGGAACTTCAGATAATGGTGCGAGTGTATTACTTTCCACCACATGAACTTTTACCCCATTACTTAAGCGGACCTGACCGGAAGTGACAATGATGTCTCCGTCTTTCACACCACTTAATATATGAGCGACATCTTTTTTGCGTTCTCCGACCTGAATCACATGTTGCTTAACACGCTTTTCACCATCTTTATCGGTCACAATGTAAACACTGTCACCATAGAGGGTATAGGCAATGGCCACCTGAGGAATAATGATCTGATCTTTTTGGATCGGCAATTGGATATTCGCTTTGGCAAACATCCCGCTGCGGAGTTTACCGTCACTGTTCGGAATATTTGCTTCGACCTGCACTAACCCGCTTTGAGCATTGACTGCTGGTTCGATAGCTTTAATTGTCCCTTTAAATGAATCATCCGGGTACGCATCAACAGCGATATTGACCGTCTGACCGACTGAAATTTTAGACAGGTCAGTTTGTGGGATCGTGAAGTGTAGACGCATCACTGAGGTATCTTCCAGACGGACGATGTCCGAACCAATATTCAGATATTGACCGACATAGATATTGCGGATACCGACAGAACCGGAGAAAGGTGCTTTGATTTCACGCCGGGCAATGGTGGCTTTCAAACTTTCGATGTCAGCAGAGAGGGAGAAATAAGCGGCTTCGGCCTCATCAAAAGATTCCTGGGACAAAGAGCCTTTGGCATAAAGACCTCGGTAGCGCTCATATTTCGCTTTTGCCGCAGGCAAACGGGCTTGCGCACTTTTTAAGTTCGCTTTCTCAACCGCTGAATCGAGAGTCATCAGCATCTGTCCTTTTTCGACCGAAGCACCTGACTCGAATGCAATATCTTTAATCACGCCACTGGTTTCAGTGGTGAGTGTGACCCCTTGTTTCGGCTCGATAAAACCGATCGCTTCAATAACGGGTGTCCAATCTTGCACTTTAATCTGAGAAACGGTGATGGGATATGAGGGTTCGGGCATGTTGGCGAAATAGTCGTTCATCGCTTTTTGCTTGAACAAATTGATTCCGATAACACTACCTAACAGCACAATAACAATCAGCAGCATCGAGAGTGTCCATAGTAATGTCCGCTTTTTCATTCGATGTTAAACTCCAAGTTTAATGATGAACTAGCCTCAACAATTTTGTTTCTCTAGTTTATGCAACAAGGTGCTTTTGTGATAAAGCTGAATCCACTATCACAATTATTGGTTCGCTTGATTGCTAACTTTTTGGTATTGAAGCATGAAATTAGGTTGCCATTATAGCTTACAGAATAGCCATATATGCAACACACTTGTGCAGTAAATGATGTAAAAAAACGCATATTGACACGAGTGGTAAATTTATCAGTCGGGCATTATCATGAGGTCGTGTGAATATCCTCGTAAACAGTCATCAAGTTCAAAGCAGATGAGATAACGGATGAAGTTAAATCCAAGGCAAGATGAAGCCGTCAAATATATATCGGGTCCGTGTTTGGTGCTTGCCGGTGCCGGATCAGGTAAGACCAGGGTGATTACCAATAAAATTGCTTATTTAGTGCAGCAGTGTGGTTATAAAGCCCGTAATATTGCAGCGGTGACGTTTACTAATAAAGCGGCCAGAGAAATGAAAGAACGTGTCGCTCAAACGTTAGGGAAAAAAGAATCTCGTGGTCTGATGGTTTCAACCTTCCATACCCTCGGTTTGAATATCATTCGTCGGGAATATAAAGCACTCGGTCTTAAGGCCGGATTTTCTTTATTCGATGATCAGGACCAATTGGCTCTCCTCAAAGCGTTGACGGAAAAACAGCTCGACGGGGATAAGGACTTACTACGTCAGTTGCTCAGCACGATCTCCAATTGGAAAAATGACATGCTCTCTCCGGAGCAGGCCAAGGCGAGCGCCAGAGGTGAACAGCAACAACTATTTGCTTTTTGCTATGCGCTGTATCAGAACCAGATGAAAGCCTACAATGCACTGGATTTTGATGATTTGATTCTAATGCCCGTCGGACTACTGAAAAATAATGAGCAAGTCCGACAGCACTGGCAGTCCAGAATCCGTTATCTGCTGGTGGATGAGTATCAGGATACCAATACCAGTCAGTATGAACTGGTGAAGTTGTTGGTAGGTGAGCGTGGCCGGTTTACCGTGGTAGGAGATGACGACCAGTCGATCTATTCGTGGCGAGGTGCTAAACCACAAAATCTGGTGTTATTGGGAGAAGATTATCCGAACTTACGGCTGATTAAGCTGGAGCAGAATTATCGTTCGACGAATCGGATTTTGCATTCGGCCAATATTTTGATTGCGAATAATGCCCACGTATATGAAAAGAGGCTCTTCTCTGAGTTACCTGATGGCGAAAAACTCAAAGTGATTATGGCCAATAATGATGAGCATGAAGCAGAACGGGTGACCGGTGAAATTATTGCCCACAAATTTATTAATCATACCGATTATCGCGACTATGCCATTTTGTACCGGGGAAATCATCAGTCCCGTTTGATTGAAAAAAGCCTGATGCAAAACCGGGTGCCTTACAAAATTTCAGGGGGCACTTCTTTCTTTGCCCGAGCTGAGATTAAAGACATCATGGCGTATCTGCGGGTGTTGGTAAACCCGGATGATGACAATGCTTTTTTACGGATCATCAATACTCCGCGTCGAGAGATTGGCCCGGTGACGCTGGAAAAGCTGGGCAACTATGCCAATATGCGCGGGAAAAGCCTGTTTGAAGCGAGTTTTGAAATCGGTCTGGAACAGCATCTGACCGGTAAAGGGTTAGAAAACTTAAGGCGTTTTACACAATGGCTGGTGCAATTGTCCGATCAGGCTGACAGAGGTGACACGGTGGACGTTGCACGCTCACTGGTTCGTGATATTCACTATGAAGACTGGCTGTATGAAACTTCGTCAAGCCCCAAAGCGGCTGAGATGAGAATGAAGAACGTCTCCGACCTCTATTCATGGATCGTTGCAGATTTGGAAGGGAATAACCCCGATCAGGAAGAGAAATCGCTTAAAGAAGTCGTTCAGCGCCTGACATTGCGTGACATGATGGAGCGTGGTGAAGAAAATGATGACAGTGACGCAGTCCAATTGATGACGCTGCATGCCTCCAAAGGCCTGGAGTTCCCCTATGTTTATCTGATCGGTACTGAAGAAGGGATTTTGCCTCATCAAACCAGCATTGATGAAGATAATATTGAAGAAGAGCGTCGTCTTATGTACGTTGGGATCACGCGTGCTCAAAAAGAAATGACATTCATGGTTTGTAAAGAAAGACGCCAGTTCGGGGAGTTGATTCGGCCGACTCATAGTCGTTTCTTAGATGAATTACCTTATGATGATGTCACTTGGGAGCAGAAGAAAAAAGAGCTTTCACAGCAGGAACGAATGGAGAAAGGTCAGGCGCATATTGCTAATTTGCGAGCCATGTTTAAAAAGGATTCTTGACGAATTAAACTGGAAAAGCAACGATAGGGCGTGGGGTGATTGATTGCTTTTTCGGTCGTGTTCAACTGTCTGATTCTCGAAGAGATGCTTTTTTTAATGAAGACTGACGAAAAAGGCGTCAAACGAGAAAAAAAGTTGAAAAAACACTAGACGACAAACAATGATATCCGTATCATTCCCCTCCGCCGATAGGGCATGATGCGCCCGTAGCTCAGCTGGATAGAGCGTTGGCCTCCGGAGCCAAAGGTCGAAGGTTCGAATCCTTTCGGGCGCGCCATTTGCGGAGGAATGATCGGTAACAGACGTATGGTGGCTATAGCTCAGTTGGTAGAGCCCCGGATTGTGATTCCGGTTGTCGCGAGTTCGAGTCTCGTTAGCCACCCCATTTTCCTGAGAAGACTTCCTGTTCAGGCTGTTTTTCAGAAAGACAAACGGACTGTTTGCCTTGAGCATGAATCCTATGCTGTTGGCAGTGATAGATAATATCAAACAATAAATGTATCGGTGAATAGCGCAGTTTGGTAGCGCATCTGGTTTGGGACCAGAGGGTCGGGGGTTCGAATCCCTCTTCACCGACCACTTTTTCAGTGGTGGCTATAGCTCAGTTGGTAGAGCCCCGGATTGTGATTCCGGTTGTCGCGAGTTCGAGTCTCGTTAGCCACCCCATTTATTCTCGGTGAATAGCGCAGTTTGGTAGCGCATCTGGTTTGGGACCAGAGGGTCGGGGGTTCGAATCCCTCTTCACCGACCACTTTCAGAGCCTCGGCAGATGCCGGGGCTTTTTTGTCTCTGTGATATCTAATGTGCTGCGGTCAAACGATTCGTTTGCTCTCATCGATACGCGATTGGCGCAGTTTGGTTGCGCATCAATTCTTTTTCACAAAGGCGGACCAGAGGATGTTTTTTGGGGTTCGAATCCCTCTTCACCGACCACTTTCAGAGCCTCGGCAGACGCCGGGGTTTTTTTGTATCTGTGATATCTACTGTGCTGCGGTCAGACGATTCGTTTGCTCTCATCGATACGCGATTGGCGCAGTTTGGTTGCGCATCAATTCTTTTTAACAAAGGCGGACCAGAGGATGTTTTTTGGGGTTCGAATCCCTCTTCACCGACCACTTTCAGAGCCTCGGCAGATGCCGGGGCTTTTTTGTCTCTGTGATATCTACTGTGCTGCGGTCAGACGATTCGTTTGCTCTCATCGATACGCGATTGGCGCAGTTTGGTTGCGCATCAATTCTTTTTCACAAAGGCGACCCAGCGGGTGTTTTTTGGGGTTCGAATCCCTCTTCACCGACCACTTTCAGAGCCTCGGCAGACGCCGGGGCTTTTTTGTCTCTGTGATATCTAATGTGCTGCGGGCAAACGATTCGTTTGCTCTCATCGATACGCGATTGGCGCAGTTTGGTTGCGCATCAATTCTTTTTCACAAAGGCGGACCAGCGGATGTTTTTTTTGGGGTTCGAACCCCGCTTCACCGACCACTTTCAGAGCCTCGGCAGACGCCGGGGCCGTCGAGGATTTGTTGTTGCTGAATACATATGAAAATCATGAAATTTTATTTTGTATCGATTTTTGAATAGATTCAGTTTCATAGCATTATTGATACTATCAATAGGTAACCTAGTATAATTGACTAGGTTGTCAGGCGTGTGAATGTAAATATTTAGTTAACGTGATGGTAGTGTTAATAACCAGTATGGTGGCTTATTTTGGTCTAATATATTAGAAGTGTACTTTATGCTGGATAGTATGAATATTTATTTGATATTTTTCGGTATTTTTTTATGTGATTTTTTAAACGTGAATCTGTGAACGGTTTTAGTGTTTTATTCTGAGTATTTTATTTTATTTACATTTTTAACTGATGACGATTACATTGATGTTGCGTGATTTTTTATTCTCTAATATAAGAAAAATGCACAAAAAAAGCATTTTTATTCGATTTTTATCGGGTATTTTCCGGTTATACTGAATTTATATACTATGTTTATTGCTTTTTTTTGAAATTTTTGCACAATGATAAGCTTTGTGAGTAATCAGCAGAATATGCTGATATGAAAGGATTCAACTCTTTAGGCTCGGCATTCTTGCGAGTCAGAGGTCAAATTTGTCATGTCTCTTTTAGAAGTTAAAAATCTTCGGATCGAATATCCGTCACGGCATGGGGTTCATGCCGCAGTGAAATCCCTTTCTTTTCAGATCGAGCGTGGAGAAATCGTCGGTGTGGTTGGCGAATCCGGTGCGGGGAAGTCAACCGTCGGTAATGCCGTTATTGATCTGCTCAGCCCCCCGGGTGTTATTGCTGGTGGTGAGGTCTATTTAAATGGAGAAAAGATATCGGGACTGTCACCGGAGCAAATGAGACGTGTGCGCGGATCGAAAATTGGATTTATTTTTCAGGATCCGATGACCTCGTTGAATCCGCTCTTTACGGTTGAGCAGCAACTGAAAGAAACGATTCATGCCAACATGAAAGTGACGGATGAAGAAGCCTATCAGCGCGCACTTGCGCTTATGCAGCAAGTCGGGATCCCCCAACCTGAGAACCGTTTAAAACAATATCCGCATCAATTTTCCGGTGGGATGCGGCAACGGGTCGTGATTGCTATCGCCCTAGCCGGTGAGCCGGATTTAATTATCGCGGATGAGCCGACCACAGCGCTGGATGTTTCGATTCAGGACCAAATCTTGAATCTGATTCGCGAACTCTGTGTTCAGAATCAGGTTGGTTGTATGCTGGTCACCCATGATATGGGCGTGGTTTCGAATGTTACTGATCAGGTTGCTGTGATGTACCGGGGTGATCTTGTTGAATTCGGGCCGACCGCACAAGTGCTGGGAACACCACAGCATCCTTATACGAAGAGCCTGATTTCGGCGGTGCCCCGTTCAGATGTGAAGCTTGAGCGTTTTCCTCTGGTGACTTATATCGAAGAAGTCAGTGAGACGGAGCCGCTTGATATTAAGCATCACTGGCTCGGGCAGCGTCAGGATCAACGTGATTATTCCGGTGCGTTATTGAAGGTTGAAGACGTCAATCTACGCTTTGTAACCAAAGATTCGTTGTTTGAAAGTCGGCGTGAGTATGTTCAGGCTTCAAACCATGTCAGTTTTGAAGTAAAAGAAGGTGAAACCTTTGGTTTGGTTGGGGAGTCTGGTTCCGGTAAATCAACGATTGCGCGTGTGATTGCTGGTTTGTATGCACCAAATTCCGGGAAAATTACGTTTGAGGGGATTGATCTTACGGCGCTGAAGTCAGAAAAAGCGCGCCGGCCTCTGCGTCGGCAGATGCAGATGGTGTTTCAAAATCCGTATACCTCAATGAATCCCCGGATGAAGGTCTTTGATATTATTGCCGAACCGATACGCTTCCATCATTTGACCAAAAATGAATCTGAAACGCGACAGATTGTCTATGATTTGCTGGATTACGTCGGTCTCGGACGGATGTCCGGGGTGAAGTATCCGCATGAGTTCTCCGGGGGGCAACGCCAACGAATCTCAATTGCGCGTGCTTTGGCAACCCGCCCCCGGTTATTGATTTGTGATGAACCCACATCCGCGCTGGATGTGTCGGTTCAGGCGCAAATCCTGAATTTGTTGAAAGATTTACAAGCAGAGTTAAATTTAACCATGCTCTTTATCAGCCATGATTTACCGGTAATCCGCCAAATGTGTGATCGGGTTGGTGTGATGAAGATGGGCACATTACTTGAAGTTGCGCCGACAGAAACGTTGTTTTCTGCACCGCAACATGAATATAGCCGCCAGTTAATCTCTCTGATGCCTGAATTTACCGGGCTGAAAGATGATATTGCGGCAATGCGTTGATTTGATCTCAACCCCAAAAGACAAAAGCAAACACACGAAGGGATGAACTTCCCGCATAAGGAGTTATGCAATGAAAATGATAAAAACTAAACTGGCTGTGGCATTAATGGCTGTCGGACTGAGTTTCTCAGCCGCTGCTGCGGATATTACGATTGCTTATGCCGCTGACCCGGTTTCTATGGACCCACAGGAACAGTTATCTGTAGCAACTTTGCAGCTTTCTCATATGGTGTTCGATCCCCTTGTTCGCTATACCCAGTCTAAAGAGTTTGAACCTCGTTTGGCGACAAGTTGGGAACGTATTAATGACACGACGATGCGCTTCCATTTGCGTCACGGCGTCAAATTCCATACGGGCAACCCCTTCTCTGCGGATGATGTGATCTGGACATTCAACCGTCTGAAATCTTCAGATGACTACAAAGGGATCTTTGCTTCAATTGAGAAAGCGGTCAAAGTTGATGATTATACCGTTGATCTGGTGACCACTGGTCCATACCCACTTATTCTGCAAAATGCGACTTATATCTTTGCGATGGATAGTAAGTTTTATTCAGGTAAAACGGAAGACGGCAAAGATAAGTCAGAAATCATCAAGCATGGCAATTCATTTGCATCAACGCATGAATCCGGTACCGGGCCATTTGTTGTCTCCTACCGTGAACAGGGCGTGAAAGTCGAATTTGAGCGCTTCAAAGACTACTGGGATAAAGATTCAAAAGGCAACGTTGATCACCTCACATGGGTTCCGATCAAAGAAGATGCAACACGTGTTGCAGCGCTGCTTTCCGGGGATGTTGACATGATTGCACCGGTTGCCCCGAATGATTTGGAACGGATTGATGAAGCCAAAGGTATTGATTTGGTGACCATTCCCGGCGAACGGATTATCACATTCCAGATGAATCAGAAAAGCCAGCCAGCCTTTAAAGACAAGCGTGTCCGTGAAGCGGTGACTTATGCGGTCAACAACACCGGGATTGTGAAAAAAATCATGAAAGGTTTTGCAACCACCGCAGCGCAACAGAGTCCAATGGGCTATTTGGGGTATAACCCAGATCTGAAACCACGTTACGACCTGAAAAAAGCCAAAGCACTGATGAAAGAAGCCGGCTATGAAAAAGGCTTTAACATCTCGATGATTGCACCGAATAACCGCTACGTGAATGATGCAAAAATTGCTCAGGCTGTGGCTTCAATGCTGTCTAAAATCGGTATCAAGGTCGATCTGAAAACCATGCCAAAAGCACAATACTGGCCTGAGTTTGATAAATGTGCTGCGGATATGCTGATGATTGGCTGGGCCTCAGATACACAAGATTCTGGTAACTTTACCGAATACCTGACCATGACGCGTAACTCAGAAACCGGTAAAGGACAGTACAACTGTGGCTACTACTCTAACCCGGAAGTGGATCGTTTGGTCGAAGCCTCTAACGTTGAAACCGATTCAGCGAAACGCGCAACGATGCTGAAAGAGGTTGAAGCGAAGCTCTATCAAGATGCTGCTTTTGTACCGCTACACTGGCAAAACCTTGCTTGGGGTGCCAAATCAAATGTGGATATCAAACCGGTTGTGAACGCAATGAATTATCCTTACTTGGGTGATTTAGTTGTCAAAGAGTAACAATCTCTACTGAGCCAGTGTGCCTCATCACAATGAGGCACACTGGCCTGTATTTATTTCCTGTTATTACGGTGCTTATTTCATTCAGTCGGATAAGCACCTTTTTCAGACTGAACTCTCGTTAAAGTCATTTGGCTTGTCACGAGGTCACAGATAGCCAAGGGGCAAGATATGTTCTCTTTCCTGTTCAAACGTCTGATTCAGGCGTTTGTCGTTATGTTTGTCATCAGCTTAGTTGCTTTTGCCATTCAGGATAATTTAGGTGATCCATTGCGTGAGCTGGTGGGTCAGTCCGTGTCAGAGGCACAACGTCAGGAACTTCGTGATGAAATGGGGTTGAATGACCCGTTTATGGTGAAGTATGTCCGGTTTGTCAAAGCTGCATCGCACGGTGATCTCGGGACGTCGTATTTCTTCAAGCGTCCTGCTCTGGATGTGATTCTGGAAAAACTCGTCGCTACATTAGAGCTCGTGTTCGGCGCTGCGGCGATTATTATTTGCTTGTCTATTCCTCTTGGTGTTTATTCAGCGATCCATCCGAAAAGCTTTTTTTCCAAAGTGATTATGGCAGCCAGTAGTATTGGTATTTCGATTCCGGTCTTTCTGACGGCAATCATGCTGATGTATGTTTTCTCCATTGAATTGGGATGGTTGCCTTCTTATGGGCGAGGCGAAACAGCCAATGTGCTGGGATGGGAGTCAGGGTACTTCACGCTCGATGGTTTAGCGCACCTTATTTTACCGTGTATCTCACTGGCATCGATTATGTTGCCGCTGTTTATTCGTCTGGTGCGCTCGGAAATGCTGGAAGTGCTGAGTTCTGAATACATTAAGTTTGCCAAGGCAAAAGGATTGGCACTGCGTAAAATCTATTATCGTCATGCATTGAAAAATACCATGTTACCGGTATTGACGGTCGGCGGGGTACAGCTTGGCACTATGGTCGCTTATACCATCCTGACGGAGACCGTTTTTCAATGGCCGGGGACCGGGTTCTTATTTCTGGAAGCCATCAACCGGGTTGATACACCATTGATTACTGCCTATGTCATTTTCGTCGGGCTCATTTTTGTGGTGACGAATACCATTGTTGACCTGCTATATGGATTAATTAACCCAACCGTAAACCTCACCGGAAAAGGAGCGTGATGATGAACCAGACCGTATCCGCCCCCTCTATCTGGGAGCGTTTTAAAAAATCAGATTTTCTTTACTATTTCTTAAATGACAAAGTTGCAATGTTCAGCTTTGCGGTATTTCTTACCTTTGTTGTGGTTGCTTTACTATCGCCTTTGATTGCCCCGACGAATCCTTATGACTTAACGTCACTGGACATTATGGATTCGGAAATTCCACCGAGCTGGATGCCAGACGGCGATAGTCGTTTCTTGTTGGGCACTGATGATCAGGGCCGGGATATTCTGTCGACGATGCTATATGGGTCGAGACTCTCTTTGACGATTGGCTTTTTAGCGGTGGCGCTGCAACTGTTTCTCGGGATTATCATCGGTCTTTCATCCGGGTATTTTGGTGGCCGGATTGATAGTTTCCTGATGCGCTTTGCCGATGTGCAGCTGTCTTTTTCAACCATGATGGTGGCCATTATTGTTTCGGCCATTTTTAAGGCAAGTTTTGGTAGTGAGTTCTATAGTGAATATGCGGTTATGATGCTGGTTGTGATTATCGGTATCGCCGAATGGCCACAATATGCCAGAACGATTCGGGCTTCGGTACTTGCGGAGAAAAAGAAAGAATATGTTGAAGCAGCACGCGTGATGGGATTTAAATCACTGAGAATCATGTTCCGTCATATCCTGCCGAACTGTTTATCCCCTATTTTGGTGATTTCGACGGTTCAGGTTGCCAATGCCATTATGTCTGAAGCGGCACTTTCTTTCCTCGGTCTTGGATTGCCGGTTGACCAACCGTCACTTGGTTCTTTGATTAGTATCGGTTTCAACTATATTTTTTCCGGCTCATGGTGGATTACCGCATTCCCGGGAATTGTTCTGGTACTGTTGGTGCTGGTGATTAACCTGCTTGGTGACTGGCTCAGGGACGTTTTTAACCCTAAAATTTATAAAGGATGATGAAGTCGATTGATTTATCGATGAAAACTTTCCTAAACTGAGCCGTATAACCAATCAATACGGCTCTTTTTTTGCATATATTCTTTGTCTCGTATTGGAGCAGTGTTGTGATCGATTAATTATTTGACAACTTAAAGTTTTGACAACTTAAAGTAATGAAAGGATTTTGTTGTGAATGTGATGGTAAAGATCACCAAAAATGTCCTCATGAGTTTTGCCTTACTTTCTTGTGTTTTTGTGACTCATTGGGTGAAGGCTCAAGAGAAATTTCTTTGTGATGCGACACAGGCATCGACACAGGAGCTGCCGACATTAGACAAAAACTGTCCGATCGGTGAAGGTTTATGGGGGAAAAGTCAGCCCCGCAGTCAGAACTCAATGTTCTGGATTCAGTGTGGTATTTTCAGTCAGCCCATGCCATTAGCTGATGCGAAGATATTATATCGACAAATTTCTACCGATGTCTGGATGAAGCCCGGAGCCAAGCAGTATCGGTGTTTGATCGGGCCGTATAAGGATATTCGTCAGGCAAGACAAGAACTGAATAAAGTTCGTCAGTTGAAAGGGTATCATGAAGCCTTCATCCGGGAGGTTCGCCAACCACATCAAGCGACGCCAGTTGCGAGAGCCGCGACACCACCGCAGTCATCGGTCACACAACGTCAGGTGCGTGACCCTCAACCGCGCACTGCGCCACAGCCAGCGACGCCACCACAGTCCTCTCCACCACCAACCGCACAAACATCAAATCGAACCGCGCCGCCGCCGCGCCCTTCAACCCCGACAACCGCAGCAGGGATTGAGATACGTAAGCAAACTGTGATTGCCGGGGTGAAATATGTGATTCCGTTTATGGGAGTGAAATCCTCTCAGTTCTATATGGAATATGAAATACCTTGGAATCGGCTGGATTATGATCAAGCCTATGCAATCTGTCAAAAAATTGGCATGAAGATGGCTACGGAGAGTCAGTGGAAACAACTGTTGGCGTCTCAGATCATGAATCGTGATCAGTGGCCGCTTTACTTACCTTATTGGGGAATCGATAAGAGAGGGATGTTTACCAGCGGCAAAGTCAGCCAGTTGAAAGGCTCATCACTGCTGAATGTTGTTTGTGTTCAATAGGATATGAAGTTCTCAGCTATATGATGGTTTTCAACCACGAATGGCCGCGGTGAGAGGCGCAGATGATGGACATCAGATAAGATGATATTTCTTATCAAATGATAATGAATATTATTTATTTTTTTCACTAATCGGGTAAAATCCAGCTTTTGTTATCCCTGTTTGTAAAGGAATTCATCATGCTGAAAAGGTTCATGACGCTTTTGTTGATTTTATTCGTGCCTCAGGTTGTCGCCAAAGTCACGACGGTCACAGATGTATTAGGGCGTCAGGTGACGCTCGATCTCCCCGCCCAACGTGTAGTCCTCGGTTTTTATGGTGAAGATTATATGGCTATCGGCACGGAAAAGGCATTTGATCACGTTGTCGGGATGTCAAAAGGAATCTGGGAGCAGTGGCGTCCCGCGAACTGGGCAATGTATGTCGCGCATCGACCATCACTGGAAACCTTGCCTGATGTCGGTAAAGTCGATACCCAGACATTCTCGGTCGAGAAAGTCATGAGTTTACACCCCGATTTGTTGGTATTGGCGGAATGGCAGTACAAAGGTTTGGGAAGCGACGTTGATCGCATCGAACAAGCCGGTATTCCTGTGATTGTCGTCGATTACAATGCACAGACCGTTGAACGGCACGTCGAAAGTACCCTGATTATTGGTCAGATTACCGGTCAGGAAGCCCGGGCACAAAAAATCGCAACCGAATACCAAAACATGATTCAGGTGGTGAAAGACCGTTTGGCAAAGGCCAATCTTCCGAAACCAACGATTTATGCTGAGTTTGGTTTCCCGGGGACAAAAGAATATGGCTACACGTTCGGCAAAAATATGTGGGGCGCGATGTCTGAAGTTGCCGGCGGCGATAATATTTCCAAGCCGTTTGTCGAATGGTGGGGACATTTGAATCCTGAGCAAGTTTTAGCGGCCCAGCCTGATGTTATCCTGATCACTGGCTATGAATTCGGTGGCGCTGATGACTCAATGCTGATTGGTCAAAATATTGACCGTGCGACTGCATTGGCGCGTTTGAAAGGATATAAACACCGTCTCGGCTGGAGTAGTCTGCCCGCGGTGAAAAATAACCGAATGATTGGGATCTATCACGGTGCCTCACGCAGTATTATGGATGCACCGATGACCCAGTTTATTGCTAAAGCGCTCTATCCGGATTTGTTTGCCGATCTCGATCCTGAAGCGGAATACCTCAACTTCTATAAAAAATATCTGCCAGTCACTCCGACAGGGACTTTTGCAGTATCACTCTAATTGACTGTATTCATCATGAATGAAGCCGCTGATTTTGCAGCGGCTTCTTACTTTCGCTAAACACATCTCAGCCCATGCTAAGTCCCTTCGGCAGTGGCCGCTTTCATGGTATTCACCACTTTATTGCGCTCTGAAATCACAATCAGTAATCGTTGCAATCCGATGAAAGCGAATAACAAAATACCAATAATGATTTTGGTCCACCATGAACTCAGTGTACCGTCAAAGGTGATATACGTCTGAATCAGCCCTTGAATCAATACCCCGAACAGCGAACCGAAGACCGTGCCGACGCCACCGGACAGGAGTGTCCCCCCGATGACAACCGCAGCAATCGCATCCAGCTCAACCCCGACCGCAGCCAGCGGATAACCCGCGGAGGTGTAGATCGCAAACACAATCCCCGCCGTGGTTGCCAATAGTGTCGAGAGCATGTAAATACCGATGGTGGTTTGCTTCACCGCCACGCCCATTAATCCAGCAGAGACCGCATTCCCGCCAATGGCATAGACATTGTTACCAAAACGAGTGCGATGAGCGACCAAGATACCGATAATGACGACGGCCAGCATGATAACGGCCAGCAAACTCAGACGTCCGCCACCGGCAATTTTCCACATACTGCGGGAAAGTTCGCGGAAAAATGGATGGGTAATCGGCAACGATTGTTCTGAAATCAGAAAGCTGGTTCCTCGTAAGAAGAACATCCCGGCAAGGGTAATGATGAACGGCGGGATTTTTAACGTATGGATTAACCACCCCATCCCGGCACCAAATGCACCGCCCATGATAAGGACGATCACCATGGCCAATTGTGGTGCGACCTGCCAGTCACCAATCATTTTCGCCAGAAACACCCCGGTAAATGCAATCACGGCACCTACGGATAAATCAATTCCGCCGGAAAGAATGACAAAGGTCATTCCGACTGCGACAATCCCCAAGAAGGCATTGTCTGTCAGGATGTTACAAATCACCCGAGTCGATGCAAAAGCCGGAAATTCAACCAAACAGATCAGATAACCGATGATAAACACCAGAATCGTAATCACGAGGGGTAAATTACGCTTTATCATTTTGGCGTCCTCCTTTCAGCAGTTGCACCACAGCGGGGGATTGCATGACCAGAACCAATAGCACCACAATCGCTTTCACGATTTGATTCCATTGTGGTTGATAGCCTGAAAGCAGAATCCCGGTGTTCACTCCCTGAATGATCAGCGCGCCAACCAGAGCAATAAAGAGGTTAAAACGTCCACCGGCAAGAGAGGTTCCCCCGATCACCACGGCGAGAATCGCGTCCATTTCTAACCACAGCCCTGCATTATTGGCATCTGCGCCACGGATATCGGCAGCCACAATCATTCCGGCAACCGCCGCGGTAATCCCGCTGATGACATAAGTGGAGATCACGACCGTTGGTGCGTTAATCCCGGCATTTTTTGCCGCCCGGATATTGATGCCCACCGATTCGATAAACAGTCCTAATGCGGTTTTCTTCGTTAGCAGCCAGATCGCCACTGCGACCACTATCGTGATCACAACCGGTGTCGGTAAATACAGAAAAGAACCACTTCCAATCCAGGCTAATGTTTCATTATTAAAGGTCACGATCTGTCCTTCGGTGATCAACTGAGCAATACCGCGCCCGGCAACCATCAGAATCAGAGTGGCGACGATCGGTTGAATTTTGAAAACGGCAACCAGAAAGCCGTTCCACAAACCACATAAAGCTCCGGCCAGCAATGACACAAGAATAATCACAGCAATCGGATAGCCTTGAGTTGCCAGACTGGCAAAGGTTGCCCCACTGATCGCCATCACCGCACCCACGGATAAATCGATCCCGCCGGTGGCAATCACCAATGTCATGCCAATGGTTAATAGTGCCACCGGGGAGCAACGGTTGAGGATATCGATCACACTGCCGAATAGTCTGCCGTCTTGTATATTGATAGAAAAGAAGTTGTCTGCGGCTAAGCTATTGATGAGTAGCACACAGATAAGCGCTGCAATTTGCGGTGTGCCTTTGGGTAACTTCTGTTTCCAGTCCGAGCTGAAATGTGCCCGTAAACTTGATGTATCCATAACGCGCCTCACATAGCAATCGCTTGCATGATGTTGGGGACAGACAGATTTTCCGCTGGAATTTCTGCCACCTGTTTTCGATCTCTGAGCACAATCACGCGATCCGCGTAACCAACCAGTTCTTCCAGTTCGGAAGAGATGACCAGTAAGCCCAGCCCGTTGGCACACAAGGATTCAATCAGACGAATGATTTCTGCGTGAGCACCGACATCGATCCCCCGGGTGGGTTCATCGAGAATCAGGAACTTCGGTTTGGTTAATAACCATCTCGCGAGCAGCACTTTTTGCTGATTACCTCCCGATAAGAATTCGATCGGTTGTTCCATACTCGGGGTTTTGATCGACAGTTGATTGATAAAGCGTTGTGAGGCCTCTTCTTGCTCTGTCCGGGACAGGGGACGGAACCAGCCTCGCTGGGCCTGAAGTGCCAGAATAATATTTTCACGCACGGATGCCGATGCAATAATGCCGTCGGTTTTACGGTCTTCGGGGCAGAAACCGAGCCCTAAAGAAGAGGCCTGTCGGGCCGAACGGATTTTGACTGGCTTACTTTTAATATAACTTTCACCACTGTCGTTGGGTTCTATACCGAAAATGACTTGTGCCGTCTCGGTCCTGCCGGAGCCGAGCAGACCGGCTAAGCCGACGATTTCTCCGGGATAGATATCCAGATCAAATGGGTTAATGGTGCCTTTTTTACCAAACCGGACAAACTGCGCGATAGGCGTATCACTGAGGCGGGTTTTGCCGACTCTTGCCAGTGCATTGTCTTCGAGTTCACGACCGAGCATCATTTTGATTAACTCAATCCGGGGGAGTTTGGCCGTTTCCTCTGTACCGACCAGTTCACCATTACGCAGTACGGTAATGCGGTCGCTCACCGCATAGACCTGATCTAAAAAGTGGGTAATAAAGACCAGACTAATGCCTTGATCGCGTAGGTCGCGCATGATGTTGTACAGCATCTCCACTTCATTGCTGTCCAGACTGGCGGTCGGCTCGTCAAGGATCAGAATTTTAGCGGACAGTGACACGGCTCTGGCAATGGCGATGACCTGTTGAATCGCGACAGAAAAATGATTGAGCGGTTGTGTAACATCGATATTGAGATTGTATTGTTTGACAATTTCTCGAGCCTTGGTCTGCATGGTTTTACGATCCACTAACCCAAATCGTTTGGGCTCATGACCAATAAACAGATTATCCATGATGGACATATTCGGCAGCAGATTGACCTCTTGATAAACGGTCCCGATCCCTAGTGCCTGTGCATCGGCGGTGCTCTGCGGATTGATTGGCGTTCCCTCTAACAGGATCTCACCGCGGTCGCGCTGATAAACACCGGTCAGCGACTTAATTAATGTGGACTTTCCTGCACCGTTTTCGCCAAGCAATGCCATGATTTCACCCTTTCTCAGCATAAAATCAACGTTATTGAGGGCGCGTACTCCGGGAAAATATTTACAAATTCCTTTGGCATGTAAAACGATGTCATTATGATTTTCCAATGACATAATCACTCCAGTTCTGGCTGACGTTCATCCCGCTTCGCCTGTCGGGTCAGCGGGATTATGGCGGCGTTATTCCCTTTCGGTATCACTGACCGTCCGGTTAATAACCCATGTCTTTTTTCAGCTCCAGTTGTGCTGGTGCATCGGCAGGTTCAAAGAATTTTGACTCAGTTTGAATATGTTTAGGAGGAATCGTCCCGTCTTTTTTATAGGCGATGAGCGCGTCAAAGGCTGGACCCGCCATATTCGGTGTCAGTTCAACAGAAGCGTTGGCTTCACCCGCCATCATGGCTTTGAAAATATCAGGCACACCATCGATAGAGACGATCAGAATATCACTGCCGGGTTTGAGACCGGCTTCTTTGATGGCCTGAATCGCACCGATTGCCATGTCATCGTTATGGGCGTAAACCGCACAGATATTTTTTCCGTTCGCTTCTGCTTTGATAAAGCTTTCCATGACTTCTTTGCCTTTACTGCGCGTAAAGTCACCGGATTGAGTGCGGATGATCTTCACGTTAGACACTTTACTGATCGCGTTGGCGAAGCCGGCTTTACGGTCTAACGCAACACTGGCGCCAACCGTTCCTTGTAATTCGACCACATTACATTTTTTACCGTGCACTTTATTGATCAGCCAGTTTCCGGCCACTTCCCCTTCATGGACACTGTCGGCAGCAACAGATGTCATATACAGGGAGTTATCATCAACGGTTATACCACGGTCTAACAAAAATACCGGGATATCATAGTCACGAGCTTCTTCCAGTACCGGCTCCCAGCCAGTCTGGACGACCGGTGCGATAAAAATTGCATCGACGCCTTGGGCAATAAAAGAACGAACGGCTTTGATTTGGTTTTCCTGCTTCTGCTGTGCATCAGAAATCTTAAGATTAATCCCTCGTTTTTCTGCTTCCGTTTTTGCCACACTGGTTTCGGCGGCACGCCAGCCAGATTCGGAACCAATTTGTGAAAAGCCAACCGTGAGTGTTTTTGCAAATAAACTTCCGGATAGCAAGATGCTACTGATCGCTGTCGCGATTGCGATTTGTTTTAACATAGGATTCCCTTTTTGTTTCACGTTACTTTTGTTGTTGTAATCAAAATAGTTATGGAACCAGTTCAGGTGCCACAAATATAGTAATGAGCAATAATTGAGCGATGCGAGAGCTTAATCACAAATAGATTTCGGTAGCATAATTGTCCATGTATACAGCATCTAATGGGCTATATTGAGCGCGTCGATCACGTCAAATGAGGGAATTACAGAGGGATTAACTGAAATTTGTTATAATACTAATTTCATATGATGATTGTTTGCTCAGAAGACCGATATTACACGCTCTGGAGTCGAAACCACTGATGTGTGGGGATGTGAGCAACATTCAAACCCAATGAATGTCAACTCGGCCCCCATCATACCGCATCCCATATATTTTATTCTTCTATTGGGTTTCAATCGTTCAAACCATCGCATATTTATGTGAAGTCATCTGGGGATAAAGCTGAACACTCGCCAGTGTAATTGCATATAGGAGGTAATTAACCTATACGTTATTTATTGGTGATATAGATACTTAGTAATCTAGATACTTGGCTATATACAACATGGTTGTATATGTAATTTATATAAATACGTTTGCCCCGTATGATACTTAAGGATGACTGATGCAGCCGATAAAATTGCTTGTGACTTGGATGGAAGATGTCTCATTAAAGCGCATACTACAAATGCTCACTTTATTTTTTGTCTTGGTTATCATCGGATTGGTCTCTTACACTGTTCTCGCGCTTAAACAGCAACAAAATGATAGCTTAGTGGTCAACATTGCTGGCCGTGAGCGTATGTTGTCACAAAAAATGACCAAGGAATTTTTCTTAGCGTTAGAGCAGGCCAGCCTGACCGGCAAAGCGCCTGACTTGTCGATCATGAATGCCACGCAAGAGCTGTTTGAAGTCTCGTTGGAAGCCTTGAATAAAGGCGGTAAGACCTATTTGGACTTGACCATGAAGCAACCGGTCACCCTCCCGCCGGCACCGGAAAATATCTCTCAGCAACTCAATAAAGTGATGGCCCTGTGGCGTGAACAGCAACAGATGATGGGGGGGATCTCGACTCACATTGCCCCGGATGCCCTGCAAGAGATTAATCAGAAGAGTCTGGAAATACTCAAAAATATGAATGCTGCGGTGAGCTTGTTTGCTGAGGCATCGGAGCAGAAAATCTTAGTCATGGAACGCAACCAAGTCATTGCGGCCATCGTTGCGATTCTGTTATCCGTTATGGTCAGTGCTGTGGTGTCCCGGAGCATTCTGAGATCGATCCGCCAGGCTCTCAAAACGACGGACAGGATCTCGTCCGGCAATTTGGTGGGTGAAGGGTATCAAGTCTTTCGGAAGAATGAACTGGGCTTATTGGCAAAAAATATCGAACAAATGAGAGCTTCTCTGCATGATGTCATCAATATGGTCAAGCGGAACAGCCGGCAGATGGCTCATTCGGCCCAGCAAGTGGCGGATGTCTCCACAGAGATATCCAATGGCAGTCAAGCACAGCGTGAGAATTCATCTGAGGTGGGCAACGCGATCAACTCGTTGCTGGAAACCTCTCATGTGGTGAGTGACACCATTGAGCGGACATCGCAAATCTCACAAGATACCCTGACGATAGCGCAGGAAGGGATTATTTATGTCAATGAAAGTATTGAGGAACTCAAAAAAGCGGTTGTGTCTGTCAATCAAGCTTCGGATCAAATGGAAGCCCTGAAAAACTTCACTGCGCAAATTAATGAAATCACGGAATCGATTCACAACATTGCAGAGCAAACGAACCTGTTAGCTTTAAATGCAGCGATTGAAGCTGCCCGGGCCGGAGATCAAGGCCGGGGATTTGCGGTGGTTGCCGATGAAGTGAGGAATCTGGCCGGGAGAACATCCAGTTCCAGTCGTGATATTTCAGACTTGATCAGTCAGTTAACAGACAAGGTCGAGAGCTCGGTAGCTTCGATGCAATCGGTGGTTTCTGCGGTGTATCAATCGCAGCAGACTTCTGAAAAAACGGTGGCGGCATTTACTTCGATGTCAGATGGCATCAGTGAAACCACCCAAAGTACCGATACCATCCATGAATATAATCAGCAGCAAACCCAGAATTTGTCTTATTTGGATGAGAAACTCAAAGACCTGTTTGTGGTGTTAACCGAGAGTTCAGATAAAGCGGGAACCACCTCAATGGTTGCAGGGGATCTCTATGAAATTTCAGAGCAACTCGATCAACAGATCAGCGGATTTAAAACACATGTCAGTGAATCGGTTGTAAAACAGGAGGGGGAACAGCGAAACTCACCACGTGCAGGGAATAAAATGCGGGTGAAACTATCGCAGGGACAACGAGTGATTGAAGGTATCACCAGCGATATTAGTATGGACGGGATTAAAGTTCGGACGACATCCGAATTGGATAGTAAAGGCGTCGTTACACTCCAGTTTCATTTGCCTGAGCAGTTGAAACATACGGGCCCGAACCCATTGGTGGTGAAGGCGAATGTGGTACATACCAAACAGCAGCAGCAGGATAATTACGACTATGGTTTGAAATTCACGGGCATTTCTGAACAGCAAAGTTCTGGGCTGAAACTGATTTTTAAACATTTCAATGAGTCTTATCGTTATCAGTAAATCGTTGCCAGTGAACCGTTACCCGTGAACTGTTACCCGTGAACAAAGCGGCAGGAAAGGATGGATGATCATGTTGCAGGGAGAAGCGCTGAGCAGACACAATCCCCGGTTCTAAAATCAAATAAGCGCCTCAGACAAGCGAGTCAGAGGCGCAATCGTCAGAATATTATTTCTCGTTCCAACGCTCTAAAGATGCTTTTTTCCATGCCCCATAACTGGCATTTGGTAAAACAAACCAGTCGACACCCAGATGGGCTTTATTCTTTTCAACTAAGTTGCGGTTATAGCCAGTGTCTTGCTTGTTTTTAAACTCAGCCGCGAAATCTGGCAAACTGTCGCCCAGTAACATGACAATTTTGTGCTGGGCTGCGATGGACTGACGACGTTGTTCCTTGGTTTTTCCATAAAGCAGGACATGACTTTTTTCTGCCTGTGGCAGTCCTAACGCTTTGAGGGTTTTGATGGTATAAGATTTGTTTTCATTAAAACGGTCAGATACGTAGTAAATATTCAGCCCCAGTTTGTTGGCCTGATCGATAAAAGCTTTGGCCCCCGGGATGAGCGCCGGATGACCTTTGATCTCCCAGTCAGACCAAGTATCCCAAGTCGTATAATCGACACAGTTTTCCATATCACGAACCAGCAAAGGGGTATTGTCGAGGACGGTTTCATCGAGATCGAGCACCACCGCGAGTTTTTGAGGCTTTTGAGCGCTCTGCTTCAAGATAGTCTGCAGACGTTCGGTCGCTAAATGATAGGTTTGTAGCTGAATTGCTTTGATTTCAGCAGATTGTTGTTGGTAGCGTAACGCCATTTCATAACTTTTTGGCTGACAGATGTCACCGGCCCAAGATAAACCTGACACTGTCATCAGTGCCACGGATAAGATCGCTTTGGTTTTCACTGTTTTTCCTTTTGATGTCTAATTATTTTTTGATGTTTAACCGCCGATATTTTATGCACAGGTGCCACTTGTAAGTCAATCTGATTATTTTAATTAATTAAAAATCATGAAGTTAAAATAATAGAATAAATAAATTCATATTACTTCATATTTTTGTAATCATTAGGGGTCATCATGATTGGTTCTCATCCGCTCGGAGACGTGTGAAATCCGGGATGGCTGATCCGCCGGCAAATGCAGCGAGCCCACCGGTGTGTGATGCACCGGTGGGCTCGTGTCGCTTCAACGTATGTTTTGTCGGTGATGATCTACATGGTCACGAACTCTTCCGAGCCGGTCGGGTGAATCGCCACAACCGCATCGAAGTCGGCTTTGGTTGCGCCCATCTTCATCGCCACAGCGAAGCCCTGAATCATTTCATCGACCGTAAAGCCAATCCCATGCAGGCCGACCACTTTTTCATCCGGACCGACGCAAACCAGCTTCATCCGGCATGGCTGACGGTGTTGAGTGACGGCGGTATACATGGCAGTAAAACTTGACTGGTAGACTTTGACGTTGTCTTCACCAAACTTGGCTACCGCTTCCGGCTCAGTCAGACCAATCGTACCGATTGGCGGATGGCTAAAGACCACTGTCGGGACCAGATTGTAGTCCATTTTTGCATCGGGCTTGTGGTTAAACAGCCGTTCGGACAACTGACGTCCGGCCTTAACCGCAACAGGCGTGAGCTCGATACCGCCTGCCATGATATCACCGACACAATAAATACCGGCGATATTGGTTTGTTGATACTCGTCTACTTTGATATAGCCTTTCTCATCTGTTTCCACCCCGGTGGCTGCCAGATTGATCGCATCGGTTGCCGGATGACGACCAATCGCCCAGATGACTTGATCAACATTTTGCTGCTTACCATTGTCCAGATGTAGCGTCAGACTGCCGTCTGCTTCTTTGACAATGGATTTCGGCACGGAGTGGGTATGCAGTGTCGGACCTTCTGCGGCCATCACTTCCATCAGGGTTTCAATGACCATCGGATCAAAGCTACGTAGCGGAGACTGCTTCCGGCAGAATAGATGGGTTTCGGTTCCTAATGCATGAAGCACACCGGCAATTTCAACTGCAATGTAGCCAGCCCCGATAACGGCAACGCGTTTAGGCTGTTCCTGTAAATCAAAAAAGCCATTGGAATCAATACCGTATTCTGCGCCCGGAATTGCCGGGATCGTCGGACGACCACCGACGGCAATCAGAATATGGTCAGCCGTGTAATGTTCACCATTGACTTCGACCGTCTTGGCATCGACAAATTTGGCGAATCCACGAATGACTTCGACTTTGTTATTGCCCAGTACCCGGTCATAAGACTGGTGGATCCGGCCGATATAAGCCTGACGACTTTCTACTAGTTTTGACCAGTCAAAACCATTTAACTGAGCATCGAAGCCGTAGTCTTTGGCGTACAGATGAATCGCTTCTGCAATCTGAGCGCCATGCCACATCACCTTTTTCGGCACACAGCCGACGTTGACACAAGTCCCCCCCAAATCTTTGGCTTCAATCAGTGCGACTTTTGCGCCATATCTTGCTGCACGGTTAGCTGACGCGATACCGCCACTGCCACCACCGATACAGATATAATCAAAATGTGTTGCCATTACTTTCTCCGTTATTCTAAATCTGTCTATCTCTTGAGGCATCCCGACCGGGAGACAACGTATTCCTATTCGGGGACAATCCACTGGAGGGTTGTGTGTCCGGTTTTCGGTGCGATTACCGATTGCAGATACGGTAAAATCTCTTGCATCTGAGTTTCCAGTGTCCAAGGGGGATTAATCACAATCATGCCGGATGCGGTCATGCCCCTTTCGGTGTTGTCTGGCGCAACGCCCAGTTCAATTTGTAGTATTTTTCGAATCCCCAAGGATTCTAGTCCTGCCAGCATATCATCTATATTGGCCCGGTAAACCACCGGATACCAAATCGCATAGATCCCGGTAGCCCAGCGTTTATAGCTTTGAGCAATTGCTTTGACGACATCCTGATATTCATGTGCCAGTTCATAAGGCGGATCAATCAGCACCAGTCCACGACGTTCTTTCGGCGGCAGGCTGGCTTTGAGGCAGCGAAAACCGTCATCTTTATAGAGACTGACTTGCGCATCGGCTGCAAACTCTTGCTGAAGCAGCGGATAATCACTGGGATGTAGCTCGGTGAGAACCATGCGATCTTGCGCTCTTAAATGTGCTTTGGCGACCCGGGGGGAGCCGGGATAGTAACGCAGCGTAGCGGATGAATTGAGTGTCCGAATTGCTGCCAGATAATTTTCCAGTGCCTGAGGCCGATCCGATTGTTGCCAGAGTCGCGCAATCCCCTGTTTGTACTCACCGGTTTTTTCTGACCATTCGTGGGTTAAATCGTACCGTCCGGCACCCGAATGGGTGTCGTGGTAGACGAAGGGTTTCTCTTTCTTTTGCAGCGCAGTCAGAATCAGGCTTTGTACCGTATGTTTGAGTACATCGGCATGATTGCCTGCATGGAAACTGTGGCGGTAACTTAACAAAGTGTGCTCTCCGAACCGGATGTGGATAAATACAGAATAGTTGCGATTATACGTGAAGATAGGATCATTGTGATGATCTGTTGCTATTGAAAATCGTAGAATCTACCTATATTTACTATTTGTAATGTCTATTGGCTTTCAGATGCCGTTTCAGTGAGAATCATCTGTCTGTGTGCCTGATGCTTTCAAAATAAAAGGAATCGTTTATGTCGAACCCTCTGCTTACCTTTACGGACTTGCCGCCGTTTTCTCAGATTAAACCTGAACATGTCAAACCGGCGATCGAACAGGCGATTGAAAATTGTCGGACTAAAATCGAAGCCGTGCTTGAAGGGAATACTCAGCCAAGCTGGGATAACCTGATCGCACCGATTGAAGAGGTGGATGATCATTTAAGCCGGATCTGGTCACCGGTCAGTCACATGAATTCGGTGGTCAACAGTGAAGCCTTGCGGGAAGCGTATGAAAGTTGTCTGCCGCTGTTGTCTGAATATGGTACTTGGGTCGGCCAGCACAAAGGGTTGTTTGAAGCGTATCAGAAAATTCGCGCCAGCGACGCTTATCAATCCCTGTCTCAGGCCCAGCAAAAAACGATTCGCGATGCCTTAAGAGATTTTGAACTGTCTGGCATTGGCCTGCCGCTGGCTGAGCAAAAACGCTACGGCGAAATCAGCAAGCGAATGTCTGAATTAGGCTCAAAATTCTCCAATAATGTTCTCGATGCCACCATGGGGTGGACCAAACATATTACCGATGAAAGCGAATTGTCCGGCTTACCAGAGAGTGCGCTGGCGGCCGCGAAAGCTGCGGCTGAAGAAAAAGGGAAAGATGGTTATCTGCTGACCTTAGAAATGCCATCTTATTTACCGGTAATGACATACTGTGATAATCAGGCATTGCGTCAGGAAATGTATGAAGCGTATGTCACCCGCGCCTCTGATCGCGGGCCGAATGCCGGTCAGTGGGATAACAGCGATATCATTGCCGAGCAGCTTAAACTTCGCCATGAAATCGCTCAGATGCTCGGTTTCCATTCCTTCAGTGAAAAATCACTGGCAACCAAAATGGCTGAGTCACCGGAGCAGGTATTAACGTTCCTCAATGACTTGGCGAAACGGGCCAAACCGCAGGGAGAGAAAGAGGTTCAGGCACTGCGTGATTTTGCTCAAGCACACTTCGGTGTTAATGAACTGGCTCTGTGGGATATTGCCTATTTCAGCGAAAAGCAGAAACAGCATCTGTTCCAGATTTCGGATGAAGAGCTGCGCCCTTATTTCCCTGAGTCTAAAGTCGTCAACGGTTTATTTGAAGTGCTCAACCGTGTGTTTGGGATGCAAGTCCAGGAGCGGGAAGGCGTTGATACTTGGCATGAATCGGTACGTTTCTTCGAAATCTTCGACCAAAATCAGCAGTTGCGCGGTAGTTTTTATCTGGATCTGTATGCCCGGGAGCACAAACGGGGTGGCGCATGGATGGATGATTGCCGCGGACGCCGGCTCACGCTATCGGGTGAGTTGCAGTCACCGGTCGCTTACCTGACCTGTAACTTCAATAAACCGGTGGGTGGCAAGCCAGCCCTGTTTACCCATGATGAAGTGGTGACCTTGTTCCACGAGTTCGGTCACGGTATCCATCATATGCTGACGCAGGTTGATGTCGGTGCTGTTTCGGGGATCAATGGTGTGCCGTGGGATGCGGTCGAATTACCGAGTCAGTTCCTGGAAAACTGGTGCTGGGAAGAAGAAGCCCTCGCGTTCATTTCTGGTCACTATGAAACCGGAGAGCCGCTCCCGAAAGCGATGTTGGAGAAAATGCTGGCAGCGAAAAACTTCCAGTCCGCGATGTTTATTCTGCGTCAGCTGGAGTTCGGATTGTTTGATTTCACCTTGCATACCAACTATGACCCAGAAATCGGCCCGCGTGTACTGGAGACGTTAGCTGAAGTCAAAGCCAAAGTTGCGGTGTTGCCAAGTCTGGAGTGGAACCGTTTTTCACACAGCTTCAGTCATATTTTTGCCGGGGGATACAGTGCGGGTTATTACAGCTATCTCTGGGCAGAATTACTCTCGTCCGATGCGTTCTCCCGCTTCGAAGAAGAAGGGATTTTCAATCCGGAAACCGGACAGCGGTTCCTGAAAAACATTCTGGAAATGGGAGGAAGTGAAGAGCCGATGGCGCTGTTCAAGCGCTTCCGCGGTCGTGAGCCACAGATTGATGCACTGCTGCGTCATTGTGGGATTGCCGCTTAAATTTTAATGTTTATACCTTGATGTAAAAAAAGCCCTGTGATTTTCACAGGGCTTTTATGATCCGCGCTAAACCCATATGGGGTTTGTCTCAACCAATAAGCGGTGACTCTCTCACTGCTTGTCGCAATTAAGCGCGTGGTGAAACGGTAACTGTTGCACCGGTACTTGAATAATTAATGCTCACATCATAAGCCTTCCCATTACTATCAGTCGCGGTCACCGTTTCAAAGGTGCCTTCCAGATGTTTGGATGACAGGATGGTATAGGTTGTGGCGGTTGTGAGTGTCGGTATATCCAAGGCCAGCTGGTTTGACGTTCCGGTCAGGTAAATACCATTGGATGCATTCAGACGGGCATTATTGTTCAAATCAAGCTCTAGCTTGCCAGAGGCCTGTACGAAGTCAGAGACATTCAGCGTGCCCTGATGACGATCTGAAGCACCGGCTTTGATTGAAACACCCACAGTTCCACCTTGTTGATATAAGGTATTCGATCCAAATGCCGTGGCAGATTTTCCGACCAAAAAGCCGCCATTGACAAGGGTGCCGCCGCGATAGGTATTATGACCTTCCAGATATAACGCGCCGGTACCTGATTTGGTCAGACGGCCTGCACCTGAAATATCGTTCCACCAGTGATCTTCGGCATTAAATCCGCCTTTCGCATTATCCATGAAGACTGTTGTATTGACCTCGAAAGCGCCGTAACCGTCAGCCGCATCAACCAGATTCAGGCGTCCCCATCCGCGAGATTTATTAATCACCGGATAGTTTGAATCGATTTCTGTGCTGGCCAGCACGGCACGACGCTGATTGCTATCCAGATAAGGGAAGCGGGTTGCCAGTAAGGCTTCTGCACCTTTTGGCACTTCAGGGTCGAGTTTCGGCTCGTTGAGAGGGCTGAAACCGTAGGTCATATAAGCTTTGTAGCGCGCTTTCATTGCGGCGTGATCGGCATACCGATCCGTTTTACTACATGGATTTTCTGCGTCAGTTGTACAGTGGGCGTAGTCATAAATATTATCATAACCCGCTGCTGTTGCTTTGGCCGTAAAATAGCTATTGGCCTGATTGTAAGCGTTGCTGGCTACCGTGGCATTATTCGGGTCAGTCAATGTCGCCGCTGTAATTGCCGTGGCCATAATGCGTCCACCGATCACATCTAACGGGGAATGCATTCCCGCTACAATTCGGTTTTGTCCAAGATCACCGGCACGGGCTACCATTTCAGCAAACCGCTCCGGAATTGCGTAAGCGTAGCCTAAGCCACGGTCAAAGGCTTCAGCCGTATGGCCACTCGGGAAAGCACCGTCTTTTGCCCGGCTGGAAAAGGTCTCGCTTGCCAGCGGAGAAGCATTGAAATCATAACCTTCGCTGTAGCCGCCGCCACTTTTGGCACGGTAGGTGGTCCGGGCCGCACAAATCAGGCCGCGCATCGGTGTCACAATTGGATTGGCCGGACGTTCGTAGTATTTATCTGTATCCGTTGTCCCGTCAGGATTGAGACAGGTAACGCGATCTAATTTAGTTAAATCATTGATTTGACTGTAAATCGATGCGGACGGATCGTTAAATGACGCCACATCATAGTCATCTTTGCTAATGCGCCACGGACGAGGAGAGGCAAAATGATATTTTGGCGCTTGGCTGGATGCTCCGTGGGAAGCGATTGCATTGAGTAAATCCACCACATTACTGAGTTCTGTCGCATTACCGCCGTCAGTGGTGGTACCGTATCCGGTTTGTATATGACTGGCAATTTTTTCATTCAGGCTTTTGTTATAAGTGGCTGAAGTCACATCGACAGTGGTCACATTGTTGCTGTTATCGGTGAGGGTTACATCGTTGTTGCTGTCTGTGCCATAAGAGGAGTGAGAATTCGCACCGGAGCGATAATCTTCCGTCAGTGGGCCTAAACCATCGTTGAGGCTGAAACCTTTATCCCGCTGGTCATCCAGATAGGCGAAGACCATCGCCGCTTTGTTATTGCGGTCAACGTCTGGTTTTGACTGGCCGGGACGCGTCAGGGTGGTGACATAATCAAAGTTTTCTTTCCAGATGTTCATATTACGGATGACATCATTGGAAAAGTTGAACGGAATCGCCAGTGTCGTACTGGTTGAACCCCCTCCCGAGACACCACTGTTGCCGTTGACGGCGTTCAGCGTATCGGAACCGTTACTGGCCCAGGTATCATCACCGGCATACCAGATATCATTAAACCCATTCAGGATTTGAATGATCGGGTTTGAATTCGGGTCAAGAGCGACCGTATTGTTTGAGTCGTTGGTGGTGGGGATATCACCATCAACCACCGCAATATTTGTTCCGGTCAATACCGGTTCTTTGATGAGCAGAGTGCCCGGTTTTCCGGTGGGGATACCCGGATTGGTAAACGCTGTATTATCGCCGTGATTACAGGCGGCTAAAGCCATGGTGATGACGGATAAGGCCAGACATCGGGTATGTACTTTATGACTCGTCATGGGAAGTTTCCTTACTTTCAATTGAACAATTTATTCAGGCAGCACGAACCCCCACAACCGTAAAATATTGTGTCAGCAAAAAGGGGGGACGCGTTTTCTCCAAATCAATAACACGGTAAATGTTTTCATTTTGGATTCAGCAAATTAGCACCGGTATATGAATCAATTGTGACGGTTACATGATGTATTGATTTAAGTATCAGTAACATGGGAAACCAGCATGATCGTACAAAGATCACAAAGACAGGCGAGCATTTGATAGCCATTTATGGTTATAATCGTCACCCATGTATAAATAGCCAGTGATGTCACCATGATGGATCCCTCTCTCTTAATCGACGGTTTAAACGATAAACAGCGGGAAGCTGTTGCAGCCCCTTTGCAAAATCTGTTAGTGCTGGCCGGTGCCGGGAGTGGTAAAACCCGGGTCTTGGTCCATCGGATCGCTTGGTTGATGACCGTTGAAGGTGCTTCACCGTTTTCGATTATGTCGGTGACATTTACTAATAAGGCGGCTGCGGAGATGCGTGGTCGGATTGAATCGTTAATGATGGGCAGTGCATCGGGGATGTGGAACGGGACTTTCCACGGCATTTGCCACCGTATTTTGCGTGCCCATTACCTTGACGCCAGGTTACCGGAAGATTTTCAGATTATCGATTCTGAAGATCAGCTGCGTTTAATGCGCCGACTGATCAAAGCGCAGAATCTGGATGAAAAACAGTGGCCGGCCCGTCAGGTGTGCTGGTGGATTAACGGCAAGAAAGATGAGGGCGTTCGGCCGCAGCACATCGATACCTATCATGATCCGGTAACCACGACTTACCTGCGATTATATCAAGCCTATCAGGAAGCCTGTGACCGTGCCGGTCTGGTCGACTTTGCCGAAATTCTACTCAGAACGCAGGAGTTACTGCGAGAGAATCAGTTTATCCGTGAACATTATCAGGCTCGGTTTAAACATATTCTGGTGGATGAATTTCAGGATACCAACAATATTCAGTACGCCTGGCTGCGATTGATGGCCGGCCCGGATTGTCATGTGATGATTGTCGGTGATGATGACCAGTCGATTTATGGCTGGCGAGGGGCCAAGGTTGAAAATATTGAGAAGTTTGCGCAGGAGTTTCCTGCGGTCAAAACGATCCGGCTTGAACAGAATTACCGTTCCACTCAGACCATTCTCGAAGCTGCGAATACGCTGATCGCCAATAACACCGAACGGATGGGGAAAAACCTGTGGACCGAAGGGCAGAAGGGGGAATCGATTTCGGTCTACTCCGCATATAACGAGCTGGATGAAGCCCGTTTTGTGGTCAACAAGATCAAAGTCTGGCAGGACGAAGGCGGTGCGTTGCAGGATACCGCGTTGCTCTACCGGAACAATGCCCAGTCCCGGGTGCTGGAAGAAGCCTTAATTCAGGCCGGTCTGCCTTACCGAATTTACGGTGGGATGCGATTCTTCGAACGGCAAGAAATTAAAGATGCGTTGTGTTATTTACGGTTGATGTCAAACCGCAACGATGACGCTGCGTTTGAACGGGTGGTCAATACCCCGACGCGAGGTCTCGGTGATAAGACGCTGGAAACCGTCCGTTTCGCCGCCCGCGAGCGCGGTTGTACGATGTGGCAGGCCAGTGTTCAGCTATTAGAAGAAAACGTGCTGGTGGGGCGCGCCGGTGGGGCGATGAGCCGTTTTGTCGAACTCATCAACGCGCTGGAAGATGATACCGTTGAAATGCCGCTGCATCGTCAGACCGACCATGTGATTAAAGCCTCTGGTTTGTATGCCATGTATGAACAAGAAAAAGGTGAGAAGTCAAAAGCCCGTTTGGAAAACTTAGAGGAGCTGGTGACTGCGACGCGTCAATTTGAAAAGCCGGAAGAAGCTGAAGAAATGACCATGCTGACCGCATTTCTGACCCATGCGGCATTAGAATCCGGTGAAGGGCAGGCCGATGAATTTGATGACGCCGTCCAACTGATGACGTTGCACAGCGCCAAAGGTCTCGAGTTTCCGCTGGTGTTTATGGTTGGGGTGGAAGAAGGGATGTTTCCGAGTCTGATGTCGGCAGAAGAAGCCGGCAGGCTGGAAGAAGAACGCCGTCTCTGCTACGTCGGCATGACCCGGGCCATGAAAAAGCTCTACATTACCTATGCGGAAATGCGGCGTCTGTACGGGCAGGATAAATATCACAAACCGTCCCGTTTCATTCGTGAACTGCCGGAAGGGTGCCTTGATGAAGTGCGGATGAAAGCACAAGTCAGCCGTCCGACCAGTACCGGCCGATTTAGTCAGAAAGTGGTTAAAGAGAGCTTCAATGAAACCGGGTTTAATCTGGGGAGCCGGGTCAGACATCCGAAATTTGGTGAAGGCACCATTATTAATTTTGAAGGGGCCGGGCCGCAAAGTCGGGTTCAGGTTGCCTTTAATGGTGAAGGCATAAAATGGCTGGTGACGGCCTATGCAAAACTGGAAGCTTTATAATTGCTCTCTGATAAGGATAACCGTTGATGCAACAGCTTCGTGACCTGCAAGGCCTTGGTCCAAAATCCGAACAGATGTTAGTCGCCGCCGGGATAGCATCGGTCGCCAGCCTGCGTGAGTTAGGTGCGGTGGCCGCGTATATCCGAGTTTGCCGGCATGCTCAGGTCAACCCCAGTCTCAACCTGCTTTATGCGTTGGTCGGTGCGCTGGAAGGCGAACACTGGCTGACCATTGCCAAGCAACAAAAAGCAGATCTGATTATGCAGTTGGAAGGCTTTGAGCAGTTAGAAAAATTCTTTGCAGAAGCCGGTGAACCGCTTCATTTGTAAGATGTTGTTATCTAACATTTGAATAGGATAACGGTTTAGTTTTGTTTCATGAAGTGATTGTCAATGCATTCGATACCAACCCAAATAACGTTCTTTGAATTTCTGACGCCTTTTGTGGCTGCGGGGCTGAAAACGATCACGATCCGAGATCGTTCTGAGAGTCATTATGTGGTTGGTTCCCAAGTCGAGGTGTTGACTCTGGAAACCCAGCAAAAGGTATGCGACATTGAAATTATTGCCGTTGAGCCGCTTCGGTTTGATGAGATCAACCAATTCCACGCCCGGCAGGAACATCTGCCATTACCGCAACTGAAAACCTTGATACGAGACGTCTACCCAGAGACGGATGAGCTATTTATGATTACATTTAAGCGGTTGTAATTTTAACGAATCTTGTATTATCCCCCCTCATTCTCAGCTGCGCAGTATGCGTGAGTCGATTGTTTTTTATCCGTTTTCTCTCTTGGAAGTGATTTGTCTTGACCCCATGTCTAAAAACGGAGGGGGGCCGAAGCCGCTTGCTATGCCCGGGGAAACCGCACTTCCCGGGAGGAAAAATATTCTCTATTGATAATCAGTTACCCAAACCACCGCAGCGAGTGATATTCACGATCGACTTGTCTCAGCGCTTGAGAGAGCGGGTGTTGCATTAGCGGAGGGCAAGAGAAGCGGGGGAGTGCAAGAAACGGGGAGTGTAAGAAACGACACATAAGAAAAACCCCGGGAGCGATGCCCACCGGGGTTCTGTTCTTTGCTTGCAGCCATCCTGCTACGATCAGTGCGTCCTGCATCTAATCCCTGATCAGTCTGCTGAATCCTTCAGCCGATCCTTTCATCGCCTTCCTAGCGGTGTCCTGAACTTCCTGTCTGCTAACCATCCTGTTAGCACTGTCATCCCTGAACGGTTCCCTGACATCATCCTGATGTGCTTTACCCTTCCTGAGTATGTCCATCGTCATCCCTGTTCGTGACCATCCTGTCAACGAATCAATTCCTTTCGATGTCCTTGTGCCAACTCCCTGCTGACAAGTTATATACTACGTTGCTGTATGAGTTCGGCAATCTTTTGAGGTCACAGAATCTGAATGAATGGCTGATTGATAACTGTACATATATATATTATTCAATTAGTTATGATGTTTTTTGTGAAAATGTCGCCAGTCTGAATCTCTATTGGCTCACTCATTTGTAAGAGATCTCTTACAATCGAGAGAGCCAAATAGCTATGATACTGGTTACATTTTATTCGCCAATCGCAACACCTTCCCGGCGTGGATCCGCTGCTCCTTCAAGACCGTCTTTGGTCAGACGAATGGCATGAAGCCCGGAGTTCAGTGCTTGGATATTGACGTGATAGCCCATCTTTTCCAGCGCGGGTTTGAGCTGTTCTGCTCGGGTGCCTTGTTCAAGATCGATCGGTCCGAATCGATCCACAATATGAGGCATATTCAACGCTTGTTGGATATCTTGTCCCCAAGTCAGATGTGCGATCAAAGCCTGAGCGACGTAGCCGATGATGCGGCTGCCGCCCGGAGATCCAATTGCCAGATAAGGCTGCCCATCTTTCAACACAATCGTCGGTGCCATCGAAGAGCGAGGGCGTTTGCCGGGTTCGACGCGGTTGGCGACAGGGGCATCTCCGTCATGTGATTTGAACGAAAAATCGGTCAGCTCATTGTTGAGCAAAAATCCCCGGACCATCAGACGGGAACCAAACCCATTTTCAATCGTGGTTGTCATTGATACGACATTGCCTTCCCGGTCAACGATATTGAAATGACTGGTACAAGGCAGTTCGATGGCCTGATCGGTACCGAGTTGCATGGCATGTTGCCATGGCGGGCTTCCGGCAGAAATGTCGGTCAGTGGTTTCCCCGGCTGAATCAGTTTCGCCCGTTGAGCAAGATAGTCCTGATCAACCAATCCCTGAGTCGGCATCGGTACAAAGTCTTCATCGGCCATGAACTTCCCTCGATCAGCAAAGGCTAACTGTGAAGCATCGGCGAGTACCTGCCATGATTTTTCACTATTGGCCCCCCATTTTTTCAGATCAAAGTGTTGTGCGATAGAGAGAATCTGTCCGACAGTGAGAGCCCCTGAACTGGGCGGCCCCATGCCGCAGATATCGTAACCCTGATAGTCGGCACACACCGGCTGACGTTCTTTGATGGTATAGTTGTCAAAGTCTGTTTGTGACAGCACACCGGGATTACCGGGGGCGTTGCGAACGGTGGCAACAATATCTTCAGCGATCTTGCCGTGATAAAAGGCATCTGCTCCATCGTTAGCGATCAGCGTCAGTGTTTGGGCATATTGCGGATTTTTGAGCAGCGTCCCGGCGGGTTTCGGATTCCCTTGGGCGTCAAAAAAGTAGTGGCGTGTACCTGAATAACGGCTCAGGCGTTGGGTATCATCGGCAATTTGTTTGGCGAGGCGCGGACTAATGCGAAAGCCTTGTTTCGCTTGTTCTATCGCCGGTTCAAAGAGTTTTTTCCAAGGGAGTTTGCCGTATTTCTGATGCGTTTCCCAAAGCAGTTTGACCGTGCCGGGAGTGCCGACAGAACGACCACCGACGACGGCATCGTAAAACTTAAGTGGCTGTCCCTGCTGATCCAGAAAGAGTTCAGGGGTTGCCTGTACGGGGGCCGTTTCTCGGGCATCAAATGTGGTGAGATGCTGCTTTTTCTGATCCCAGTACACCATGAATGCTCCCCCGCCGATGCCTGACGATTGGGGTTCGACTAAACCGAGCACCAGTTGCACAGCGACCATCGCATCAATCGCATTGCCCCCCTGTCGAAGGATATCTGCGCCGGCTTTGGCTGCGAGTGGATTTGCCGCTGTGACCATCCACTGTTTGGCATGCGTCAGTGTCTTGACATCATGGCCGGTGTTGATTTCGGGGGCGACGGAATCGGCAACTTGTGCCGCGTGAATGTTCAGGGTGGTGAACAACCCTGAGAGTATGAGTAATGTTTTTATTTTCACCGGTGAACCTCCATGTTGCATTAACATTTATGCAACACCAAGAATGACACCACATTTCTTATAAATCTAGCGGTTTCACGGATTTGTTGCGGGTGAATCGAAGGCGAGTCACACCGTGTTACAGATCAGGCGAATAGCGTGAGGGTTGTGCAGGCATGATAACCGATTATCAGACCGAGGACGGAGAAAATGACGCCGCATAGACCATCGATAAATACGGCTGCAGACTGCAATCGATGTTGTAATCGCTGACTGGAAAGCAGCCACGCAAGAAGCGCGAACCAGAAAAAAGACAACCCCCACAGGATCACCAAAGCGAGTAGTTTACCTGAAGCGGAAAAGTCGACCGGGATCAGACTCGACATCAGGCTGATGAAAAAGACCAGCGCTTTAGGATTGAGAAGATTGGTCAGAAAGCCTTTGGAAAAAGCCTGCTTGCGGTTGTCGAGCCACAACGATGACGATGAGGGCTGTGGCGATTGGTGGCGGTTATGTCTGCGTTGGTAAAGGCCTTTCAGGGTCGATATACCTAGCCAGCCGAGATAACTGCCTCCCGCGATCTGAATCAGTGCGAACCAGACCGGATGAGTATGGACAATCAGACTGATACCGGTCAGGCTGAGAATCGAATGGGTCAAAATACCGAATGAGAGGCCGAGCGCAATATAAATGCCAGTGCTTCTGCCATAGCGGGTGGCATTTTGAACCACCAGTGCGAAATCCGGACCCGGACTCATTAAGGCGATCCAGTGGATACTCGCGAGCGTCAGGAGAATGTGGGATTCAGTGAGCATGTCTGTCGGTTTTTCTCTCGGTTATTTCGGCTTTGTATCAAATGATTATTTTTCTATTACAACGACAGGGCGTTTACGATGATGCGCACGAATCCCATCATAACTAAAGAGTATCAACGCTCCCCAGATAAACAGAAAGGTTGTGGCTTTATCGGTGCTAAAGGGCTCGTCGTAAAATAAAGTCGCCAGAATAAACATCATACTTGGGCCGATATATTGAAAGAACCCCAGCGTTGAAAGCTTCATCCGGGTCGCGGCACCGGCAAAACAGAGCAGGGGCAGCGTGGTGACCACACCGGCCATCGCAAGCAGTAGATTCAAATGGAATGAATTGTTAGCCAAATTACTGGTCGTAGAGTTGGCAAAACCAAACAAATAGACCAGAGCCACAGGAACTAAAATCGCTGTTTCAATAAATAAACCATTCAAGGCACTAACCATGACTTTTTTGCGTAACAGTCCGTAAATCCCGAATGAACTGGCAAGTGCAATGGCAATCACAGGGATCGAACCAAACAGCATGAGCTGGATCACCACACCAACGGTGGCAAGTGCCACGGCAATCCATTGCAGAATTCTTAGGCGCTCGCTGAGAAACACCATCCCCAGGATCACATTGAGTAATGGATTGATGAAATAACCGAGACTGGCATCCAGCAGATGATGATTATTAATGGCCCAGATAAAAATCAACCAGTTGCTGCCAATTAACACTGAGGTGGCGATTAAATAATAAATTTTACGCCGGTCAGACAGCAGATTACGGATCATCGGCCACTGTTTTCCGAAATACAGCAGGACGGCCAGCAGCACGAAAGACCAGAGGATTCGGTGGCAGATAATTTCGACCGGATTCATCGTGTCGAGCATTTTGAAGTAAACGGGTGCAATACCCCACATCAAATAGGCGGCAAGTGCAAAGAGCACACCCTGTCGTGCTTGCTGTTCTTCGTTCATGTTCGTTCCATTGAAGTCACATCATGCGTCATAAAACATGATGATAGAGTGATGGGACAGTCAGTATACACCAAGCAAACGAATCTCATGTATCGATTTGTGACACGCATTGATGCGAGAAAGGTCGTATAATTTGTGGTTTTATTCCGCATCTAACCCCACTACAATAGCCGCAGTGTATGACCATTCTCCGATTCAACCCATCATATTGAGTATTTCATGACCGCTGCATTGATTGCCGAACAAGACGACCACGCTTCAACCCGTCCAGAATCGATTCTGCAGACCGTTTTCGGTTACCAGACATTCCGACTGGGGCAAAAGGAGGTGATTGATGCGGTCATTGCCGGACAGGATAGCTTGGTGATTATGCCCACCGGCGGCGGAAAATCGTTGTGTTATCAAATCCCGGCAATCATGTTTGAAGGGGTGACTCTGGTTATTTCTCCGTTAATCTCACTGATGAAAGATCAGGTTGATCAATTGGTTGCTAACGGGGTTGCTGCGGCTTGTATTAATTCGAGTATGAGCAAAGAGGTGCTGATCGAGACTTATCAGCGGATGAATGCCGGCAGTTTAAAATTGGTCTATGTTTCCCCGGAACGGGTGCTGATGGCCGATTTTATAGAGCGGTTGCATCAGATGCAGATTGCGATGATTGCTGTCGATGAAGCGCACTGTATTTCCCAGTGGGGACACGATTTCCGTCCTGAATATGCGGCATTGGGACAATTAAAAAAGGCTTTTCCGCAAGTGCCGGTTATTGCTCTGACTGCCACTGCAGATGAATCTACACGACAAGATATTCAAACCCGGCTGCATTTAAATGCGCCTCATATTTATCTCGGGAGTTTTGACCGGCCGAATATTCGTTACGCCCTGTTGGAAAAACATAAACCGGTTTCTCAGGTCATTCGCTTCTTGGGGACGCAACAGGGGCAATGCGGCATTATTTATTGTGGCAGTCGGAAAAAAGTTGAAATGCTGACTGAAAAATTGTGTCAGAACCATTTCCGGGCGGCAGGGTATCATGCCGGTATGGATGTCGACGAACGAAGTTATGTTCAGGAAGCATTTCAGCGTGATGATGTGCAGATCGTGGTTGCGACCGTTGCATTCGGCATGGGGATCAATAAGTCCAATGTCCGCTTTGTGATGCATTTTGATATCCCTCGTAATATCGAGTCTTATTATCAGGAGACTGGCCGGGCAGGCCGAGATGGCTTACCGGCAGAAGCAGTGATGCTTTACGACCCGGCAGACATGGGCTGGCTGCGTCGTATTCTGGATGAGAAAGCCGATGGTCCACAAAAGCAGGTTGAAAGTCATAAACTCAATGCAATGAGCGCCTTTGCCGAGGCGCAAACCTGCCGGCGTCAGGTTTTGCTGAATTATTTCGGGGAATATCGTAAGCAGCCTTGTGGTAACTGTGATATTTGTCTTGACCCGCCCAAGATGTTCGATGCGACCAAAGAGGCACAGAAAGCGCTGTCTTGTGTGTATCGGGTCAATCAAAACTTCGGTATCGGCTACGTGGTGGAAGTACTGCGTGGGATGCAAAATATCCGGATCCGCGAAAATGGCCATGATCAGCTCAGTACCTACGGTATTGGCCGGGAACGCAGCCATGACTATTGGGTGAGTATCTTCCGTCAGCTCATTCATAAAGGGTTGTTACAACAAAATATTACCCGGAATTCGACATTACAGCTGACAGAGGAAGCGCGACCGCTTTTGCGGGGGGAAATTGCTCTGGAACTGGCGGTACCACGGTTGGATACCGCAGTGAAAGCATCCAAAGCCGAGAAGCTGATCAGCAAGAACTATGATCGACAGTTGTTTGCTAAGTTGCGCAAGCTGAGAAAATCGATTGCCGATGAGGAAGGCATTCCTCCTTATGTTGTATTCAGTGACGCGACGTTGATCGACATGGCCGATATTTTACCGACCTCGTATGGAGAGATGTTGGCGGTAAGTGGGGTCGGGCAACGGAAACTGGAAAAATATGCCGATCCGTTTTTGGATCTGATTCAGGAGCATTTGACCTATCATGGCTGAGTTTACCCTGCATGAATATTTCGCTGCATCTGGTGTGGTTGTCGTGGCAACGCAAGACTTTGATTTTGATTCATTTCCTCGTTTAGGTGGGCGCTTGATTGAATTGTTGCCCGCGTCGATTATTGAGCAGCAGTGCGATGCGGATATTCACACTTGGTTGATTGATTTTGAAGGGACACGGCTCTTTCTAAAGGCGGAACATTATGCCAGTGCCTTATGGCTTGAAGCATTGAATCCGACAGAAGATCGGGAAGTTATGGATTTTCTGGCCCATCTATTGACCCAAGGGCTATAAGTTTCCTTCAGGCCCGATCCTCTGTCGATTCAGGCGTTATTTTGCCTCCGGTTTAACTCACAGCGCTCCTTCGGTTTCGTAGATATCGTCCAGTGGATTCTTGGTGTCGCCCCCTGCCACCTGTTTTAGGTGGTTGGTCGTTTTCATCCATGCTTTGACTTGCGCATTACTGGCCGAGGCCGATATACCGGGCATACTGCTATCGGCAACGACCGGTGTGGGATAGATGATCGACCAGAGATACAGCCAAATTGCGGCATTATGTTTTTCAGACTGCTGTGTTTGATTGAAGAATTGGGTCAGTTGCTCCACAAATGCGACAGCGTTATGTAATGCACGATTCTCATCTCCGATAAATGGTGTTGATGCGACCGCTGAAGTCCGGTAGGAGTCGATCGCGATCCCTTTGAATTTCAGGCGGCTGACTACCTCCCGGGCCGCTTCACCGACCCAGCGGCCATTCAAATAATCTTTACTGTGGTTGGAGTAGAATGCATCCAGCAGTGACACGCGTTGCGGGACGATGTTGTCGGCTATCTGTCCTCGTTCAGCCAGCGTTACCAGTTGGTCGGCAAGCCGGAGTGCAACCTGATTGCCTAAACTGTGTCCGGCAAGGCGGATATCATGACCCCGATACCCTCGCATCGCCGTGAGATATTGTTGCAGTAGTAATTCAGTGACATTTTGTGTCGGGCCGGTATGGTAGTTGCCGCGACTGTCGCGCCAGCGCATTTTTTCAGGCCCGTTGGCTGACCAGATTTTTGCTTCAGCATCTTTTAGCTCGGATTCATCCGCAAACTGATCCCAATACAACATGGCCACATTGTAACCTTCGGCACGCCAAAGGTTAGCAAAATCAATATCAGGCGTTCCTCCGCCGTTTTCCCAGTAGACGGTCCTGTTTTGCTCGATGGTATGATTCGATTGCCAGCCGTGAATCAGAATCAGTGTTGGTTTGGATGGGTCATAATAGATGCCGCCATTCCGTGTATTTTGTCCCGCTTTCTGGTACTGGTCATTGGCGCCAAACCAGTACAACCCATAACTCAGTTGATCAAAATCCTGCCTCGGAAAGACGCCCGTTTTGGCGATCACATTGAAAGATAGACATACCGTAGCCAAGTAGATGAAGTATTTTTTAAGCATAATTTATCCATAGTTTGAAATGATTGAATTGAGCCGATGCTCAAATGGATAAAAGCGTTAATTTGATTTTGATGTCTATACCGATCTATTCGATTTATATATCGAAGCACATTTATAGCCACTGTTATATATAGTTATAACGATAATCATAAAGTCTGTTTTGGGGCTCGGTTGTCTGCCTGAGGTCATCCGTCATTCTCATATACCCACGTTTTTCTCTGCAAAAAAAGTGACATTGATAACATTATTGGAAACCGGTTTCCAATATTTACCCTCAATCTGAAAAATCGTGCTGAACACCACAATCTATTGTTGTTTATGGAATTAGACTGGCTTTGAACAATAACTGAGCTCTCGAAAAGATGCTGTGATTCTTGCAATAACGTCATTGGCTATGGCTGTTTCCAGATTTTGAAACGTTGCTGAAGTGATTGATGCTGGTAAGAACAGAGGGTGATGATTCTTTGGTTTCAAGGGGACATCATTTCAATTTCGGGAGGGTGGTCTGAAACGATAGATAAAATAAAGACGAGAAAACTATGGACAGGAAAACACAGATGGGATTGAAGGTACTCCCAGTGATGCTGGCTGCCTGCTGGTCAGCTAGTTCAGTTGCTGCCGCAGTGGATAAAGCAGCGCTGGACACTCAAATCCAACAACTCGAACAATTGCATCAGCAATATCAGAGTGAGTTAGAAAAGCTGAAACAAGAAAGAATGAATTATGAAGAGACGGCAGACACGGATTCAATTGCCTCTTTGAAAGCCATGATGGATCGGGTGCATATTTTTGGGTTCTTCAGAGCTAAATACGATCATGATGATCGTGAGCCAATTGGTTCCGGTGCCAATAACAAACACTTCTATATGGATTTAGAAGGCAAGATGAAAGTCTCGGATGATTGGAATGCAAACTTCCAGATTGAGACCCGGAAAGGCTATACCGTCACGCAATCATGGCGTAATGGGGATAACGGCAGCAGTGATCAGGACGGGACATTGCAGCGGATTTGGGTTGAAGGGCGTCCCGGCGGTGTCGGTGTCACACTAGGTACGAAATGGTGGGGCTACGGCTTCCAGGCCGTTCCGTTTGGCCATGCGGCCGACGGGGTTCAACTGGATTATGATGTTTTACCGGGATGGAATGCGAAAGCATTTTGGTTGAGACCGAGACAGGGTGATTTGGTGACCATGCCGAATAGTTCTGATATTTCAATTGCCGGTGCCAACCTGACTGGTAGCTTGACCGATGATTTGCAGACCAGTCTGACTTTTGCCACCAACGACAACAAAAATGATGCTCAGAAAATGGATCGCATGGGCGCATTTGAATTGCAATATCGCCTGAACGATGACTTTTTACTCCGTGGTGCATTTGCAATGACCAATGCTGAACACCATAACACCAGCCAAGAGTATCGGATCGATTATAAAGATACTGACTTAGCACAAGTAGGATCATACGGTCTTTATTTACGTTATATCGACTTCAGAAGATATGGGGATTATTCCCATGATGATGAATGGGGTTCATTACCATCTGATGCCAAAGGTGGCATTTTTGGGGTGAAATACGTGCTATTTAAAAATGTTGTCTGGGAAACCTTCTACTCTGTTCAGGAACGGTTCCGTTCTGGCGGCACTGATGCGGGTGCCTATCGACATCTATTCCGTACTCAGATTGATTTCCACTTCTAAGGAGGGCTGTACAAAATCGGTTGTTTTGTTTTTGTTCAATCATAAAGCTGTTTCACCAGAACAGCGCTATAAATAGACGTTAATAAGAAAAGCATATCATCAGAAAGTCGGCGGTTCAGGGGGAGAACCGTCGATCTTTCTTCTTCAGATTGCTGCCAGTGACGATGACAGGATTAAGGATGATCTAATGCTTTTGGGGAGCCATCTGTTCTTGTTGTGCGAGGATGATTTTTTCGTGTGCACGGAAAAAAGGCAGATATAGACAATAGGCATTAAAGATCGCAAACAGCACCATTAATACATTGACGATACTGCCATTTGCGGCCCAAGTAGCGCCGAGTGGTGCGGGAACGGTCCAGGGAAGCATCATGACGATGCGATCCATGACGCCGATTGAAGTCAGATACCAAGCGATGGTGGCATTGAAGATCGGCACAAAGATAAAGGGGAGAATAAATACCGGATTCATAATGATCGGAAAGCCAAACAAAATTGGTTCGTTAATATTAAAAATTGCAGGTAATAGCGCAACTTTTCCGACTGATTTCATGTGGTTAGAGCGGCTTTTTAACGCAAGATAGACCAGTGGCAGGGTTGAGCCCACGCCACCGATCAGGAGGAAAAAGTCCCAGAATGATGCGGTATAAATATGCGGTGGAATTTGTACACCGGTTTCGATAGCGGCTTGATTGGCGAGTAAATTGGTCATCCAGAAAGGATTCATAATACTGGTGACGATAATCGAACCGTGGATGCCGACAAACCACAGAAGCTGACAAACCAAAATTGAGATAATGACTGCAGCCAGACTATCCGAGGCGAGAATGAGTGGTTTGAACAGCGTTTCAATCAGGTGAGGGAAATGAACCCCTGCATAATGTTTTAATGTGATGTCAAACAACGATAAGGTCAGGAAGACGACGAAAATCGGAATCAGTAATTTAAACCCTTGTGCGGTAATCAGTGGCACGTCATCAGGCATGTGAATATACCAACCTTTTTTGATAAACAGGTTGATGATTTCAACGGCATAGATACCGGCAACGAGTGCCGTAAAAATGCCGCCGCCTCCCAAATAGTAGAGTTCTTGAGTACTCAGGGTTGAAAACCCGGACAACATCAGAAAAGAGAGGCAACCCGTTAATCCGGATAACCGCTCCGGAAGCCGGTACTGTTTTGCCAGACTGGCGGAGACCCCAAAAGAGACAATCATCGCAACCAGTCCGAGCGTGATCTGGTACATCGGGAGAATGAAAGGCTGTAAGCTGAGGCTGAACGATTTCCACCACAGTGCGATGGATGACGGTTCGCCCATCGACAGGGGAGCGGTGAGCGGAAAAATCAGCGGTACCAAGATACAACCAATAAAGACAAAAGGCATTGAGATCTGAAAACCATCACGCAGTGCGATCAGGTGAGGGCTTTGGCTTAACTTTCTTGCATAGGGCGAAAAATAATGATCAAGTGTATCCGCGAACAGTCTGGTAACGGAATGATTCATGGCAATCCTTGTCCTTGATGAATGATTTTGGAAACCGATTTTCCAAGCTGCTATTCTTCCACAAACTGCTATTGATAAATAAAGATTAGATCACACCTTCATACGGCAATATCGCTTCTTATTCGGGCAAAATCAGTGCCTTTCTCTCAATCTACATGATCTTGAATCGATGAATTTGTTTGATGGATCATAGAATCATACTCGCTTTTGACTGTTTTAATGATCCGATTCACATTCCCGCGGATTACACCTGGAAACCGGTTTCCAAGTGTAATCCGTGAGCGCATACTCTGAGTGTCTAAACAGATAATGGCCTAAACAAATTCAATAAGCGTCTAACGAATCAATGCTTAAACGAAAGCATCGTTGCAGCAAAGTATCGAAACGACGTAAGGAGTATCGGTTATGAAAAAGATCATGCTGTGTTGCTCAGCTGGAATGTCAACCTCGTTGCTGGTGAAGAAAATGGAAGCCGCAGCACAAGAGCGCGGCATTGAGGTAGAGATAAAGGCATATGGTACCTCGGAGTTCAGTGATCAGGTTGGTAACTATCAAGTTGTTTTGCTGGGCCCTCAGGTCAAGTACTTACAACAAGACTTACAAAAGAAAGCCGACAAATACGGTATCAGAGTCGAGCCTATCAATATGATGGATTATGGGATGCAAAATGGCGGGAAAGTGCTTGATTTTGCAATAGAACTGATAGGCGAGTGCGTTTGAGAAAAACCAAGAACAGGACATCAAAATGAGTACTCTATACGACCATGTGGTCAATTCAATTGAACAAAAACTAACACCACTAGCAGTCAAAGTTGGTCAACAGAAATATCTCACCTCGATCAGGGATGGTTTCATTGCGGCACTGCCGTTCATGATTGTCGGATCATTTATGCTAGTGTTTATCTTTCCACCATTTCCTGCGGATACGAGCTGGGGATTTGCCCGGGCATGGCTGGATTTTTCCAACGAATATCGCGATCAACTCATGTTACCTTTCAACCTCAGCATGGGGATTATGACCGTATTTATATCGGTTGGGATTGGCTCCAGTCTTGCCAAGCACCATGAGCTTGATCCGATGACGACGGGCCTGCTGGCATTGATGGCATTCATGCTGGTTGCCGCACCATTAAAAGATGGCTCGATTTCAATGCAGTATCTGTCAGGACAGGGAATTTTTACTGCTATCCTGACTGCGATTTATGCGACAGAAGTGTATGCCTTCCTGAAGCGTCACCATGTGACCATTAAACTGCCTCCGGAAGTTCCAACCGGGGTTTCCCGTTCGTTTGAAATCCTCATTCCGGTATTGTTCATCATTCTGACTTTGTACCCATTCAACTTATTCATTGAAGCACAAACCGGCATGATTTTACCTCAGGCAATCATGACATTGCTCCAGCCGTTGGTCTCTGCTTCGGACTCATTAGCTGCGGTATTACTTGCTGTTTTTATTTGTCAGCTTTTGTGGTTTGCAGGGATCCATGGTGCGTTAATCGTGACAGGGATTATGAACCCATTCTGGATGACTAACTTGTCTGAAAACCAAGTCGCGATGGCCGCAGGTGAAGCTCTGCCTCACATTTTCCTACAAGGTTTCTGGGATCACTACTTGCTGATCGGTGGGGTGGGATCAACCTTACCTCTCGCATTTTTACTGCTGAGATCAAAAGCCGTTCACTTAAGAACGATTGGGAAAATGGGGATTGTTCCCGGCTTCTTTAACATTAATGAACCTATTTTGTTCGGGGCACCGATCATCATGAACCCGGTATTCTTCCTGCCATTTATACTGGTGCCGATGATTAATGCTGTGTTTGCGTGGTTTGCCGTGGACTTAGGTCTCGTTGCAAAAGTGGTATCGCTGACACCATGGACAACACCGGGCCCAATCGGGGCGTCATGGGCCGCCAACTGGGCAGTTAGTCCGGTGATTCTTTCTATATTGTGTATGTGTTCTGCTGCGCTGATGTATCTGCCATTCCTGAAAGCTTATGAGAAACAGCTGCTAGATAAAGAAGCGACTGAAGCGCAGAAAAAAGAAGCTGAGCATCCACAAGGCGTCACTGTTTAAGTTCAGTGAATCATAAACCAACAAGATAAGAGATATTGTGCGGGCAGGGTTGCTGCCCGCTGATGGAGCGTAAATATGAAGTATCAATTCCCGCAGCATTTCTATTGGGGAAGTGCTGCCTCTGCCACGCAGACGGAAGGGGCGGCCTTTTCTGGCGGAAAAGGGGAAAATATCTGGGATCACTGGTACAAATCTGAACCGAATCGCTTTCACCAAGGCGTTTCTGCAACAGATGCATCAACGTTTTATGAGCATTTCCGTTCAGATATCCAATTGATGAAGGATATCAATCATAACAGTTTCCGGACTTCGATTTCATGGGCTCGTCTGATCCCAGAGGGGACGGGTGACGTTAATCCTGAAGCGGTTGATTTTTACAATCAAGTGATCGATACCCTGATTGAACAAGGGATCGAGCCATTTATCTGTCTGTTCCACTTTGATATGCCGATGAAAATGCAGGCTCTGGGGGGCTTTGAGAGTCGTCGTGTACTTCAGGCATATGCCGATTATGCTGAAACCTGTTTTCGTCTGTTCGGGGACCGGGTTAAACACTGGTTTACATTCAATGAGCCGATTGTGCCGGTTGAAGGCGGCTACTTGTACGATTTTCATTATCCGAATGTATTGGATTTTCGTCGTGCAGCGACTGTGGCCTACCACACCGTGCTGGCGCATGCGATGGCTGTCAGCAAGTATCGTGAACTGAAGTTAACTGGAAAAATCGGGATCGTGCTCAATCTGACGCCGTCCTATCCGCGCTCGCAACATCAGGCCGATCTGGAAGCGGCAAATATTTGCGATTTGATGTTTAACCGGAGCTTCCTCGATCCGGCGATTCGGGGTGAATATCCGCAGCAACTCGTTGCCTTACTCAAACAGTATGGACAATTGCCTGATATCCATGATGGTGATCGGGAACTGATTGCTCAAGGCAAAATCGACTTGTTAGGGATCAATTACTATCAGCCAAGAAGAGTCAAAGCGCGTTTGAGTGCTGTGAACCCTAATGCGCCTTTTGTGCCTGAATGGTTCTTTGAACCTTATGAAATGCCCGGCAGAAAAATGAATCCGCATCGGGGCTGGGAAATATATGAAAAAGGCATTTATGACATTCTGACCAACCTCCGTGAAAACTACGGCAATATTCCTTGCTATATTTCTGAAAACGGTATGGGGGTCGAAGGCGAGGAGAAATTCCTCAAAGATGGACAGATTCAGGACGACTATCGCATTGATTTCATTCGTGAACACTTGAAATGGATACATCGTGCAATTGAAGAAGGCTCAGCATGTTTTGGGTATCACCTCTGGACCTTTATTGATAACTGGTCTTGGTGCAATGCGTATAAAAATCGCTACGGTTTTTACCGACTCGATCTGGCAACGCAGCAACGCAGTGTGAAAAAAAGCGGTGAATGGTTCGCTCAGGTGTCTGAAGCAAATGGTTTTGATGATTGAACTACCGTACGCAGGATCGCGGTAAATAGGAGTCGAGAATGGATTTAGAAGAACAAGTCATGGGAATTATTGTCAATGCCGGACAATCCCGGAGTCTTTGTTATGAAGCACTGCGCAGTGCCAAAAGCGGGGATTTTGAGCAGGCAGATATGTTGTTACATCAGGCGAGTGAGTTTGCCAGCCTTGCACATCGTGTGCAGACGCAACTGATTGAAGCGGATGAAGGTGAAGGGAAAACACCGATGACGCTTATTATGGTTCATGCGCAGGACCATTTGATGACATCGATGCTTGCCAAGGAGTTGGTGGTTGAATTGATCGACGTATATCGGCGGATTGCACCGTGATTGATAGGCCTTGATTCGGACGGGATGTTACATCCGGTGATAACAATCACCGGATTGTCCGGGTTAATATTGTGCAGTCCTCTTGTTAAATATGTCTTCAAAGGTAAAATGAAAACAGACGGGAACCGTTTTCCATTCTGTATGTTCCCTTTGATTGACCTTGGTTAAATAGGATTGTCATGGTTACTATCACTGATGTCTCTCGGTTGGCAAATGTCTCAAAAGCGACGGTTTCTCGCGTGATGAGTGGCAGCCGGGGAGTGAAACAAGAAAGCCGCGAAGCTGTGCTCAGAGCGGTAGAAGAGCTTAACTACCGCCCCAATATCATGGCGCAGAGTCTGGCAACCCAGAAGTCTGACTATGTTGGTGTCGTTCTGACGAGCTCGGATACAGGGCAAGTTTCTACTTTTTTGCCATTATTGTGCAATGCTCTCAAACAAAGAGATAAGCGGATGTTGGTCAATTTTGCCGACACACCGGATGAGTATCGCCGGGTGATGGAATCATGGGGGCATGGCCAGTGTGATGCCATTATTACCTTCGGGGGGGATATTCCGGCTTCAGCGCTCGACAAGACAATTGCGGTCGATAGTTATGTACATGATAATTGTCGCTCTATCAGTTACGACTACCGTTTTGCCTGTGAAAGTGCCTGCCGCTATCTTTCCAGCCAGGGGCATGCATCTGTCGCGATTTTACTCGATGGTCAGAATTACGCGTCTCAACAAGTGCTGGAAGGCTATAAAATCGCCATGCAGAACATGTCAATTCCGATCAACCGGCAACTCATTGTCAGCGCAGATGAAAGTGCGGAGCTGGCGATGATGAATCTTTTGAACAGTTATTCATCATTCACATCACTGATTGTGATGAAAGACAGCCATGCAGCTATCGCCATGAAACTGCTTCAAGATTTTAATCTGTCGACCCCACAGGATGTATCGATTCTGTCACTGGAAGATTCGTCTCTGGCCAAGCAGTTAACCCCGGCGCTAACATGTATCAGTTATCCGTCTGAGCGACTGGTTGCCGTGTTAATGAAAGAGCTCGATAACTTCCTCGAACGCCATCCGTCAGAAAACAAATCAAGTATTCAGGGGAATCTGGTTGTGCGAGATTCGGTGGTCAATCGCAACTGATACATCTCCTCGGTAGCGATAATCTTTCTCTCATGTCGCCAACAGACTGATATGGATTCACAGGCTGTAGCGATATGGGGATTTATATCTCTCCATTCGTTTGTCTATCTATCTATTTATATTTCTAATTCTAATGTTATTTATTTTAATTATTGATGTATCCAAATAACTCATCATATTAATAAATTGTTATTTATGGGCCTTTAAATTTTATTTTTACCAATAATAATGAGGTTTTTTTTGAACAATTCATGCAAATGTGAATTATGTCATTGACTTTCAAGAAAAAATTAACGATCGTATGTACTCATTTTCATAGTGTGATGCCTGTTGATTTTAAGCACGTCTGACATTACTCATGAATCAATCTAATTGCCGCAGTCAGTATTATGATCTGATGGTAAATTTAAAATTGAATATCAAAACTGATGAATGTGACTTTGATAGAGAGTAAGGTTCAGTCTTACCAAGCTTTAACCCCCACAACCGTTCGTATCGAGCTGGAGAATTCCCAGACTGTGATTCTGACAGTCTCACAATCATGGGTATTGAATCAGGGTGACTTGATTGCTATCGCCGGGATTCAGGATCCTAAAAGCGATATGTTTTTAGGGTATGGATATATCAATCAGTCACGACATGTTCAATCAATCACACGCAGTAACGGACAGCCTTTTCTTCTTTTTGGTACACTGATGAGTGTCATCACATTAGGTGTCCTTGCTTTTATCTTTTCGGGAAGTGGGGTTATCCCTTTTTATGATATTCTACTGACTCTTCCTCTCTTGTTTATATTCCTGTTTTCAGTCTTCTTTATTTGGATTGGCGTTAAAGCCAAACGAAAAGAACGATGCGTGAAGAGAATGCTGGAGCAAGTGGAAATGAATAATCGGCATGAATCACGAAGATTTGAGCAGAGTATTTAATCTGCGTTGAAGCGCTAAAAGGTTGTTTAGTGATATGGTGTGATGACTCACTGTGTAGGTAACTGTTGCGTGATAACACTTTTGAATTCGAAACTATGTTTGGACACACAAGGTCACCAATCAATAATATTGTCGGAAGAGCCGACACTGTGCTTTATAGATGCAGATAAATTACTCTGGAATTGATTTTATATTTTGACTTTCTTACTTTAAATCAGCCGTTGTAACTGAACGAAACAATCGCCTAAAAATCTTCAGTATGGCGTAGCTGTATTGATTGTTTTGTAACCATCATGAAGCCGGCCACGTCGTCGTCATATCTTTTGATAACTAATACTTTGTTCTATTCCCCCCTATCTTGCTACCCAATACTTTAAAAACGAAAGGATGTCGGACGAACGGAAAAACCATCATCTATTGTCGTCGCAATCAATAGATTTGATAGCTATGGATTATTTGAATTATAGATGTTCTGATTAAAATATATTCAAAACGTTAATGAATTTGTGTATTTGTTATTTTTTTTATTTTTTTATTACAATTTGGTATTTTTTATGAGAGTATAATGTTAAATTTGTTGCATTGATTGTTATTTCATTGCTGTTTATTTAATACAGTTTCTTATTGTTCTGAGTGTTTTCATGAAATGTTGATTGTCTTTTTCAGTTTGGTCACTTTCTTACTTAGCTTGAGGAAACTATAGAATTAACGAGTTAGTTGGGATGATGAGGCGAGAAAATTTCCTTGAGACGGAAGGTGAGGTGTTTTTTTATCTGAGAGATAATGTCGTGATTGAGCCATTAGTCGAGCATTGGTATGCATGGCACTATTTACTTTCTCCGGTCGCCCGTTCTTTTTTTATGAGGAAGAATAGGAAGCAGTTAAGATCATTTTTAAAACACCCTGAATTTCATAGCAGTATTTCCAGTGGAAAAGTAGGTACGGTCAGATTATCTGTTGATGACGTATTTAGTGTGAAGCAGTACCTAGATAGCACTCAACAACTCGAGTCGCAACAAGAACAATTAGTTTCTGCTGTAGAAAAGCTTGATGATTTAGTTTTGCAATTTAGAGGTGATAGTTTAGAGCCTCTGTATCAAGAAATTCCTTTTGAGTTAAAGGGTAGGACAGAGCTTTTCTATGATCGGAATCAGAGTGGATCATATCGTCTTTTTGAAAATGCATTTGAGGGAATATTTGATAGGTGTGAAAGTGTGTTATTCACATTAAAAACGGATTACATCAAACGTCCACCAGTGTTTAATACACCACGCTTAACCTGTCATGAAGGTCAGTTTCTGATTAATATTGATTTTAAAGATAAAATACTTGATAAAATTTTTGAGTCAAGACAAGCCCCGATCGATTTCAACAAGCTGTGCCGGGAAATGAAGTTGACTGATGAAGAGAAACAGAAGTTCAGAAAGTTTTTTACGTCAGAGTATAGAGAAAAAGAATTATCAGAGCCTGATGGTGGAAAGATTCGTTATTTTGGTCATGCAACGTTATTGATTGAAACTGCATCTGAATCATTACTGATTGATCCCTGGATTCAGAATGAGTCTTTTGAAAAAGATGGGAAGAATTCATACTCGCTATCTGATTTACCTACTCATATCGATTATGTCGTGATCACTCATGGGCATGCTGATCACTTTAATATAGAAACCTTGCTCCAAATCAGACATAAAGTCGGGCAGATCATTATTCCTAAAAGTTCTGGCGACATGATTGAAGACCCATCACTGGCAAAGATACTTAAACAAATCGGTTTTGGAAATGTAGTTGAAGTAGAGCCGTTTGAGAAGATTCATGGAAGTACTTTCCAACTACATACTATTCCTTTTTTGGGAGAGCATGGCGATCTTCGAGTGGATGCAAAGTCATCTTATTATATTGAAACTGATTCTGAGCAACTACTTATATTATCGGACTCGAAGTTTATACAAGAAGAAATTTATCAGTATCTGTTCAAGCACTCGCTTAAAGTTAGCAAGATGTTTGTTGGCATGGAGTGTGAAGGTGCACCATATACTTGGCTATATGAACCTATTTTAAATCAAGGTTATCAACCAGAATACGCAAAAAATAGACGACTAACTGGCTGTAACTGTAATGAGACCGAACAGTTAATTCAATTGATTAACCCTGATTTTGTATTTGTTTATGCGATGGGACTTGAGCCATGGCTTGAATATTTAACTGGTAAGCCTGCAAGCTTCGATGACTATATCGTTAGAGAGTATAAACATTTAGAAGAAAAAATGTTTCAGGAAGGTAGGTCGATCAAGTTGTTATATTGGTCTGAAGAGATTTCAATTTGATTTTAATTTAGCGATGCGTATGGAAAATTATAAGATATATCAGTTAACGACTGAAGACCTTGAGTTCATCTACCGTACTTGTCATCAGTTGATAGAAAGGCATGATTCGGTTGAAAATGATTGTTTCGCCAGAGACTGTTCGTTATATGCGATGGAACTCAGCCGAAATTTGAGAGAGGCTATATTAGATTTTAAAAATACGGCTCACAGTTACGCCGCATTCTTAATTAATGGTCTTCCGTTCGATATTGAAAATATTAAGACACCCAGTACTTGGGACTGTAATTGGCATCATTCAGAGACGTTTACTTATGAAGTGATCCATTCATTAATTTCCTGTCTGTTTGGTGAAATTTTTGGGTGGTCAACACAAGAGAATGGCCGCTTTATGCGTTATGTTGTGCCCATCCAAGGAGATGCTTATGAACAGTTGGGGTCAAGCAGTTCTGTTGAATTGGATTGGCATACGGAAGAAGCCTTCCATCCAACACCGGCTGATTATGTTTCGTTAATGTGTTATCGCAATTCGGAACAGGCAGCGACATCATTATGTCATGTCGATGAAATTGTCCGTCAGTTAGATGAGAAAATACTTGATGTTCTGTTTAGCAGGTCTTTTTGCATTGCGCCAGATACATCACATCATGTCAAAGAAAATAAGAGTAACCACTGGGATATTGATATTAAAAAGTACTGTATGAGCGCTGAAGCTAAGTATGCAGATACCCCTGTATCAATTTTATACGGAAATAGGGAATGGCCTTTCATGCGAGCAGATATGCCTTATATGGTAGTGCTTGGTGAAAATAAAGATGCTGAAATGGCACTGGAACAATTCAAGTCAGTTGTGAACCAATCTCTGATTGATGTCTGTCTAACTGAGGGACAGATCATGCTGATTGATAATAGAAGAGCTGTGCACGGCAGGCGTCAGTTTTCAGCAAAATATGATAATTATGGTCGGTGGTTAAAGAGAATTAATATTATCAGGGATCTGCGTGCTTTAACTTCAGAATTTAACCAGCTGTGCGACAGACGCATTGTATAAGGAATGTTATTATGCATCATAAATATATCATTATTGGCGCAGGACCTGCTGGATTGCAGCTCGCTTATTATTTCGAAAAATCAAATGAAGATTATTTGATTCTAGAAAGGGGTCATTGTTCAGGGAATACATTTAAAATTTTACCAAAACATGGTAAGTTGATTTCTATTAATAAGGTTTATACAGGTTACCATGATGATGAGGTCAATCTTCGTTGGGACTGGAATTCATTATTAAATGATGAAGGTTTTCTTTTTAAATATTATTCTGAGAAATATTTTCCTGATGCGAAAGATTTAGTTCAGTATCTGAATGATTTTAAAAATAAGTTTGGACTAAAGGTGGATTACAATGTTGATATTATCTCCATTGATAAAGATGAACACTTTTCATTAAAGGATGCTGATGGTAAGGTTTACACATGTGATAAACTCATTATATCGACTGGATTAGCAAAAGAAAATAAGCCTTGTTTCCCTGGTAGTGAATATGTAAAAACTTACACGAAAGCTTCAGTTAATCCTGATGATTATAAAAATAAGTCTGTTTTAATTTTAGGGAAAGGTAACTCTGCTTTTGAAACGGCTGATAATTTAATTGAAACAGCGTCTGTTATACATCTTTTAAGCCCGAAACCAGTAAAAATGGCATGGAAAACACATTATGTTGGGCATTTGAGAGCAGTCAATAACAATATATTAGATACATATCAGTTAAAGTCACAGAACACTATTCTTGATGCTGAAGTAACAAGTATTACTAAAGATAAAGACAAGTATATTGTTGATTTTTTTTATACTCATGCAAATGGGCAGAATTGGCAGATAGTTGTTGACGAAATTATTTCATGTATCGGTTTCTCTTTTGACAATAGTATATTCGAAGGTAATGCAGTTCCTCAACTTACTGAAAATAATAAATATCCTGATATGACAGAGTATTGGGAGTCATCAAATGTTGATGGTATGTTTTTTGCTGGAACAATAATGCATATGCGTGATTATAAAAAATCATTTTCTGGATTTATTCATGGGTTCAGATACAACGTGAAAGCATTGGCTGAAATATTAAAAATGAAGCAAGGAGAAAATGCATTTCATCGTGAGAAGATGAACTCATTTGAATCTGCCTATGAAAAAATAATGTACCGAATTCATAGTAATTCGTCACTATATCAGCAGCCTGGGTTTATTAGTGATGTGCTAATTATTAGTGACGAATATCTTGAATACGTTGTCGATGTGCCGGTAGATATTATTGAAAATATATATCATAAATCAAACCATATTCGGTTAACTTTTGAATATGGAAAGAAAGAATATCCCGATCCATTTAATGTTATCCGGATGCCGGATGATGGCGATAGCAGTACGTTTATCCATCCGGTATTCCGCGTCTATAAAGATGGTGCCATTGTAGATGAATACCATATTCCTGAAGATTTGCAGAATGAATGGGATAAGGAAATGTATACAACACCTTTTAAAAGTTTCTTGAAAATGGTTTTGCCATTGGAAAGGAAATATATGTCTCAAGGTAAGAGACATGAAACGTTAGGTAACTATTGTTCATAAGGAAAATATCATGAAAAAATCAAACGTACAGAAAAAAGCGAAAATTAGCCGTAACAAGAATGGCCAATACTTGGGCAATCTGATCGGTTAAAGCCGTCATGGTCCCCACATTGTTGGGGACCATATGGAGGATTTATGATTGTAATAAGACCAGAAAAATATAAGCAGTTGGGTGAGTCTGAAAACTGTGATTTTGTGCTACTGACGAATAGTGAATTCTCTGACAAATTCGAAATATCAACGGAGAATGACTATCTGTCGACAGAAATAATAGCTTGTGATACTCCAGAAAGCTTTCATCACATTTTGGATCATCAAAAATTAGCGAGACTGTTCATTATTCTGTGTCACGCCCATTTTTATAAATCCAGGTATGGGGTGAGTCGACCTTCAAAGTGGATACTGAGCTGAGACAGCGTCAGGTTCCAGTTTTGCACCGGATGCGTCCATTTTTCACTGGCTTTCAACATACCTGCATACAATAGCTTGAGCAAGCTGGTTTCATTGGCGAAGCCACCTTTGGTCTTGGTCAGCTTGCGGAACTGCCGATGTACCGCCTCAACCGCATTGGTGGTGTAAATAGCTCTGCGAACCTGCTCGGGATATTTGAAATATACCGATAGGTTCTCCCATTTATTGCGCCATGACTGAATCACCAACGGATATTGTTGCCCCCATTTGATTTCCAGCTCATCAAGTTCGTGCTCGGCAGCCTTGAGCGTCGCAGCTTTATAGACGCACTTTAAATCTGCCATAAAAGCTTTCTGATTTTTGCTGGCGACATATTTCATCGAGTTGCGGATTTGATGGATAACACAGAGCTGAACTTCGGTTTGCGGATAAATGGTTTCAATCGCTTCTGGGAATCCTTTGAGACCATCGACACAGGAAATACAGATATCTTTGACACCGCGATTTTGTAAGTCGGTCAGGACACTGAGCCAGTAATGCGCGCCTTCGGCATCAGAGAGATAAATGCCCAGCAGCTCTTTTTTTCCTTCGATATTGAGTGCAAGGATGGTGTAAATAGCTTTGGAAACAAAGCGGCCGTTTTCCTTGATTTTGTAGTGAACGGCATCGAGCCATACGACCGGATAGACGGGGTCTAAATCGCGCTCCTGCCATGCTCTGAGCTCAGGAATAAGACGGTCGGTGATGGCGTTAATCGTGCCATTGGAAACGCTGATACCATACATATCCAGCAGATATTCGCGGATATGTTGATAGCTGTTGCCAAGGGCAAACAAGGAAAGGACATTGCGTTCCATCTCATCGGTCAGCCGGGTCTGGTGCTTCTTGACAGTTTGCGGGTCAAAAGAGCCATTGCGGTCACGGGGAGTTTCGAGTTCAAATTCGCCGGATGAGGTTTTGATATTTTTCCGGGACTTACCATTTTTTCGATTATCGGGTTCATCAGCAAGGTGCTGGTCAATTTCAGCGCCGAGAGCAGCTTCAGTGATTTGCTTAATCAGCGGCGTGAGCAGGCCATCTTTGCCGTTCAGTCCTTGTCCAGATTGGAGAGCTTTGGCAAAGGCCTGAATATCGATTTCGAATTTATCGTCAGACATAAAGTGTCATTTCCTTTTTGGTTCAGTTTACAGAAATGACACAGAATTTTGAACACTACCAAATTAGCCCGTCAAACCCATTTCCTTGTCATTTCTCCTAATGCCTTATTCTCTTCTCCACCGGCAGAGAAAATTGCAGAGAAGTGTAAAATTATTTCAATGCCTTGTAACTCAACAGAAATATTTTTAGAAGATATAAATTATTTCTTAGAAAAAATGGAATTGACAGAACCTGATGCCCAAAAAGCTTGGGCGGATCACTTCTTTGATCATATCGAAGAATCTGACCATATTCAGTTTGTTGATAAAAAGAATGGTTGCGAAGCCATCTTTCTTCATGACAGTGACGAATATTGCTGGTTTGAACAATTGGGTCGTCTCAACTGGGGAGAGCAGCAATTTGTGCCGTCTGGTGAAATCAGTGTATTGCCACTGTTTCATGGAAACTACAATGCGGAAAAACGGTTAAATATACAGGGCGAAATTGCTTTTCGTGGATATCCTATTGTTAACAATGGCTCTGTGTCTTTTTTAAGAGAAGACCAGAATAGAATTTTTGATGCATTAGAATCGCTTTATAAAATACCGATTATTGCGACTGTCGAGAACGGCATAATTACTTCATTACGTAGTGATATCGAAAACCATCCTGCGATTGTGATGTTAGAGAAGTTATTTGATATCGACTCGCGTTACAGAATTATTTGGGAGATTGGTTTTGGGACCAATCAGGATATCTATTTTCAGAAAGGAAACCGTTCGCCCAATGAATGTTATGGCGGTAGCAATGGTACTGTCCATTGGGGGCTGGGCCTAACGCCGTGGACCCAATATCACATCGATATTATTTGTCCGGACACTGTCGTCTATACGTCAGACGAAGTCATTATTGCCGGTGAAGTGAAAGAGAAAAAGTCACTGAGACGAGTCAAATCAGCAGGCTGTCCATGTATTAATTAATATGCGGAAAAATCGACCTTAAATTGGATTTTGAAGGTGGCACAATGGAATGTAATTCACTGTCACAGTTCAGTACTGTGCTTGAAAAGCTCAAAGACAATGCGGAGAGAACACCAGATAAGCTAGCTTTGAATGGTGATTTAGGGTCTGTATCTTATGCCTTACTGGAAGAGCAGTCTGAACAGCTGGCGTCTCAACTGATTAAAGATAAAGGGATCCGAGCGGGGAATATTGTGCCCCTCGTCGCTGGACGAACAAATAATAGCTTGATCTGTATGCTGGCGCTGTTAAAGGTACGAGCCGTTGTTTATCCGATTGAGGTAACAAATTTCAACGCGGATACTCAGAAAGCTTTGATGAATGACTCTGAACTTTCTTTTTCAGACACATTATTTGCATCTGATCTGAGTATAACACTTGATCAACTCGTTGTAGGAGCAGAGACGAACGATTTACCTGAAACGGGTATTGAATCGGGGGGATTTCTTTATTTTACATCCGGCAGTACAGGTAAGAAAAAACCTGTGTTTGTCAGTGCTGAAAACATCAGCCAGCGTATTGCCAATACAACCAGAGATTTGGGGTTCGACTGTCACTTGAAGGCACTCTGGTGCTGTAGTGTTTCATTCGACATCTCTCTTTTCGTGACACTTTCTACACTATATTGTGGTGGTACTATCATCACTCCACGACACGTATATCTGAATGAAATCTCCGGTTATCTGAATACCATCAAGCAATATAACGTCAACTTTATTAATCAGGTGCCTTCCTTCATTCAGGCGCTTTGTGAATTTTCTGATTTTGAAGAAAAGGTAAAACTAAAATATCTGTTTCTGGGCGGAGATGTTTTAACGAAAGATGTGCTGATGCAGACACTGTCCTGCTTTGATGCTGATGTGGTTGCGAATATTTATGGTCCGACTGAAACAACCATGCTTGCGACTCACTATGTTATCGATCAGGAAAATTATCACAATCTGAACTGCTTGCCGATTGGCAAACCTTTCAGCGGTACAGTCATTGAAATTCTTGATGAGAACATGCAGCCCATGCCATACGGTGAGGTCGGTGAAATTTATATTCGCGGGATCGGTATGTGCCGGTATCTGAATCATGATAATAGCAGCTTTATCACTTGTGACTCAGGGACAGTGGCTTATCAGTCTGGCGATTTCGGATATATTGATGCCAATGGTGACGTTGTTTTCGAAGGGCGACGGGACGATCAGGTCAAAATATCCGGTGTCAGGTTAAGTCTTTCGGAAATCGAGAATCATATCTTAAAGGACAATCACCTTGTAGGTCGTGTCCGTATTGCCAAGCTTTCCGATGATATAAAGGCGGTCTTAAATACTGACTTACTCGTATTTTATATTCTTGCTGACTCTGCAAAAGCAAGGCAAGTGCCTGAGTTTACAAATGTCATCCCTCCTTCTGTCAGATATCGGGCCATTCGTCTGGATCATTTTACTTACAATGAAAATGGAAAAGTCGCAATTAAAGAAATGATCGCGACTTATGCCCATTTTCTGAGTGAGCAAAAATCAACTGTTCCTATATCTCATGATGATCCCCGAGAACAATTGGTTAAAACCATTCTGGGTATCGATCATTTTGACCATTCAAAATCCTTCAGGGAGTTAGGCGGTGCCAGTTTAGTGGCACTGAAGTTGAGAGCCGAGATGAAGAAGCAATTCGGCATTGAGATCAAGATCAGAGACCTCCTTACATCGAAGCAATCGTTAAAAGAGTTGATTGGAGCTGTATCAGATGCATGACGTTTATAGTTCTTACACACCATGGCAGAAGGCACATCCTCAGCAGGCTGTGCTGTACAACATGTTTCTTGAAAATGCTGAGAAGTGTGATTTATATAAAATCAGTCAACTTTATCGGGTACATGATTGTACCGTGGAACGTCTCAGTAAATCTATTCAGAAAGTCATTTCTGATTTGCCTGTGCTGGGTGCACGATTCAGATGCACAAATGATGTTGTGGAAGTGTGTTTTGCCAATCGGTATACACCTTCGGTTGAGCAGAGACAAGTTAGTGAAATATTGTCGTCGCATTCGTTTACCCGTGCAGATATAGAACAGGGTGAGCTGGTCAAAGTATCGATCTGGCCCGGAGAAGACTGCTGTCAGTTTATTCTATCCATTCATCACATTGTTTGCGATGCACGTTCTATTGCATATATTGAAACCCAGCTTGAAAAAGAGCTGGCAGGTAAACTTGGGCTGTCCACAGCATTGGCGGATCTCACGCGTTATCAGGACTACACCAATGAAGTTATTGCCTGGCATGACAGTGAGGAGAAAGTGGTACAGCTCAGTTACTGGCGGGAGCTGCTGACGAACTATAAATCGGACTTAGCCTTGGTCAATCTAGAAAAACAGAACGATCGGGCTGACGATGCCGCTTTTTCTTTTGCGTTTCAACTTGGGGAGCCGGCAGTGCATCGGTTCAATCATGTGGTTGAGTCTGCTGAAGTGACGCCTTTTATTCTGATGCTGGCGCTTACTGAGGTTTTTATTGCCAGACATTTTGATCAAGAGAAATTTATTCTGAATGTAAGTCTGGACCAGCGTAATTATTGGAACGCGTCCACAGATGTCGGATTATATTCAAGTTATCTACCCGTATGTTGTTATGTGAAACCTGAGCAGCATTTTGATGCTCTTTTGGCTCAGGTTCAGGATGATTTCTATGAAGGATTGAGCAACGGGAAAGTTTCACTGTTCGATCTGATTATGGAGTCCAGAGTCGATGTAACACGGGCTTCTGCACTGCTGGAATTTACGGAAAGTACCGAGATATACGGAGCTTTGGAATATCTAAGCTCTTTCAATGAGAAAACTGATTTTCCGTTGGTGATTTCAGCTAACCGAACGGCTTCTTCATTGAATATTAAAGTGGAGGGACGAGCTGACCATTACCAGAATGAATCAAGATTCCATGGAATGTGTCTGGCTTTTCAACAGCTGATTGAGAAATTATTGTTACACCCAGATACCAATGTTGCAATCAATAAAATAAATAACGACGTTTATCAAAAGACGAAAGAGCAGCTGTCATTTCACAGTCAACCCAGTCATCTTATCCGTGAATTTGAAAAGGTCGTACAAGAATATAACCAGTGTCCGGCAATCCGGTTTGAGCAGGAAATTTATACCTTTGACTGGCTGAATCAGAAAGCGAATAAGATTGCGAGAACATTAATTAATGCTTTTGAGATTCGGCCACATGCAACGATATGTATTCTGGTAGAACGTAGTGCCCTGTTACTGCCGATTATTATCAGTATTCTCAAAATCCGAGCCCAGTATGTACCGCTGTCTCCATATGATGGAGAGGCGCGGTTACGTAGACAGCTTGAGCTTGTTCAACCGGATCTGGTAATCACTAGTCAGGTATTTGAAGGAATGCTGAATGGCTCTTGCTCTGAAGTCATTGTCACGGATCGGGCGTTATTTGAGTCTGATGAAAGTTCTGAGAATCTGGCGCTGGCATATTCTCCAGATGACATCGCATATACTATTTTTACGTCGGGCTCAACGGGGATGCCGAAAGGTGTAGTCGTTTCTCATCAGGGCATAACCGATACAGTGCTCTACCGTCAGCATTACTATCGACTGGATAGCCGTGATGTCATTCTTCAGTATCCATCTGTGTTTTATGACTCGGCAGTCAACGACTATTTTTCTACTTTACTGTCTGGCGCGTCGCTGGTGTTGTTTCCTGACAATGACAGAAATGATGTTGCCGCATTAGCCCAGTTGATCAAAAATCATCAGGTTACCCATTTCATGATGGTCCCTGCGATTTATTTCGCTTTGTTAGAAAGCCACTCCGGCAGCCTGAAAGGAGTCAGACAGGTTGTTTTATGCGGAGATAATCTCAGCATATCTTTAATTCACCATCATCAGAAGAGTCTGCCGGAAACCGAGGTTTATAACGAATATGGCCCGGCTGAAACGTCAGTTTGGAGTACTGTTTATCAGTTTGGTCCTGAAGATGATGAGGTGCTGATTGGCAAAGGTATTGCTCATCATTTGGTTGATATTATTCATCCAAAGTGGGGGCTTTGTTTTGACAATGAGATCGGTGAAATTTGTGTTAGTGGTCCGGGACTTGCGCAAGGATATTTGAAAAATCCGGTGGCAATGGAAGAGAAATTTGTCCCCCATCCGATCCACGGACAAAGAATGTATCGGACTGGTGACCTAGCGTACCGTAATATGGCTGGGGAATTGCGCTTTGTCGGACGGGTTGATAATTTCGTAAAAATAGCCGGTGCTGGCGTTGAATTAGAAGAGGTCGAGCGGGTTGTTGGTGAAACACTTGCAGTGAATCGTTTTTATCTGGTTCATGTTGAAGGAGACGACAATATTGGAACGTTGCTGTGCCTGTATGAGCCGGGGACGAACACCGAATTATTGAATCGTGGGCGATTACAGACATTTCTCCCTGCCCGAATGGTCCCGACACATTACATTGACATTGCTGAGATTCCGCTGTCGGTAAATGGAAAAGTAGATAGGAAAGCCTTAAAGCGTATTGCACAGGATTATCTGGACTCGCTGGTTCAAACAGCTGCATTCTCGGCAGCGGATCAGCTTCGGCAAATCTGGCACAAGACGCTGGGCAACGTGGAAATCTGTGAGACTACCAGTATTTATGACTTGGGGGCATCGAGTTTGGATTTCATCCAGTTGTCAAACGATCTGAATGAATCACTGGCTCATCCTATTCCATTGAGAGAATTGATGGCGCATTCAACCTTCAAGGAATGGTTATCACTTTATGAAGCGGCAACAAAGAATCGTCAGAATCATTCAATAGCCTGTGATGTCTGGAGCGCTTCCGCTTCGGCTTGTCGTTATCTGGTAACGAACTTACTCCAGCAGGACAAATCAATCTTTAATATTCTGGATTACTGGAAGCTTGATAGCGAATGTCCGGTAGCTTATCTGAGTTTGGCTTGTCAAGCGGTTATTCGTCAGCATGGCATTCTGTCTTCTGCATTTCTGTTCGAAAAAGGAAGGATCACAAGTAAGCCTGTCACCGTTGATATCGATCAGGTTTATCAGGAACTAGAGATTCAGGAAGGTTCGCTGGAAGACGCACTCAACCGAATATTCAAGCGCAACTTATCTCTGTCAACCCAACTCTTTCAGTTTTATTTATTGCACTCCGGTACAGAACGATATTTCGTTATGTTAATTCATCATGCCATTGCGGATGTTTTCAGTATTGACAGAATCATCGCGGATATCGAAAGGCATGTTTTTGTTGCCAGCGGAGTGGAACACCGTGACTTAGAGGCTCACGGTGAACATCATGCAATCGATGCAACGTATCTCCGTGAGGCCGAGCAGTACTGGGAGCAGAATCCTGCAGGGGATGAATCTTACCTGCTGAACTTGCCTGTAGACTTTCCCAGAGAACAAAAAAGTGGGGAGGGCCGTGTTTGCCATCATGTTCTGACCGGCTTAAGACGTGTAGTTGCTTCTGCTTCCCTACGTTACCGAACCACCGAATTTAGCGTGCTGTCATCGGCTCTGGCTTTGATGTTAAGTGACATCACCCAGTCCTCACGGGTGTCGTTTGGCTTTCCATATAATATCCGCCGCTTGCTCAATAGCGAGGAAGTCGGCTGCTTTTTAAATCCGATCCCAGTCGCAATGGATATCGAGGTGCATACAACAACCGATCAGGTCATTCACGCTGTATCTGAGACCATTGCCGACAGCATGGCCTATGGCGCGTATCCGTTCGAACGGATTATCTCGGGCAAAGGTATCAAGTGGCCTAAAGGGCGTTTTCCGCTGTTTGATGTCGGCCTGACGCTAGAGTCGTTGGATAGACCAGAAATACCGAGCTCAAAATACTTTATCAAACAATCATTTACTCCTGAACGTGTGTTTTCTCAAAATGACTTTTGGTTCTATATCAATTTAGAACAGGACGATATCGTGCTGGATGTCTTGTTTGATACTTCACTGTATCGCGAGGAAAGCATTGCACATTTCATTGCAGTGTTTTCCCGAAAGCTTTATGAAATTGTCAGCTCTAATCAGGTCGCGGTGTCGTTATTATGAACTCATTTAGTCAAAGTCGCTTACTTCAGTCTCTGGAAAGTGTTGCGGTGAAGTCTTGTCAGAAAACAGCGGTCATCTACCAGAATCAGGCGGTGACTTACTCGGAATTGTATGCCTTGGCAGACCTGTATCGACATCGGCTCCATCGCAGTTCCCCCGGTAGTCATTATGTTTATCTGTATCTGGATAAAGGCATTGAACTCATCGCCGCAATTCTGGCTGTGATTCAATCGGGTCGGGCATTTATCCCGGTTGATGCCAATACACCGTTGCTTCGGCTGAATCAGATTCTGGAGGATGTGGCGGATGCGTTTGTACTGACAGAAAAACGTCTGGCCGCCAATATTGATAGCCGGATTCCTTTTGACTGTCTTGACCAAGCAATCGAGGGAGAGGACATATCTCTGCCGCCCCAAAAAGCCACAACAGACCGTTCGAGTTGTTATGCTATTTATACCTCAGGCAGTACCGGCCGTCCCAAAGGCGCCATTATTTCTCATCAGGCATTGTTGAATGTGATTGAGCAGTCGATTGCTGATATGGCGATAGAGAGTGACAGTAAAATCCTGCAGTTCTCCTCGATTGGATTTGATGTTTCAGTGTGGGAAATTTTCACATCACTGTTGAGTGGCAGCATCCTTGTGATCGCGACCAATGAGCAGCGTTATGATTTGGATGCCCTTCAAACACTGATTCATGACAAGGCGGTGGATACGACCTTTTTTATGTCGACTTTCTTAACCCATTTGCAGCCGGAGCAATTTCCAACTATTAAAACGGTGGTAACTGGCGGAGAGATGTTTGGTGAAAAGATTGTAGAGCAGTGGGCCGATGATAAGGCGTTGTTCTACGTGTATGGTCCCACCGAATGTGCCATTTTCCAGTCCATTGTGCGATGTGATAACAATGGTTCATCGGTGCCCACGGTCGGACACCCGATTGCCAATATGCGTTTTCATCTTTACGACGTCGCCGAGAACGAGTGGGATGTCTTTGAATTGGGGATCTCGGGGATTGGCGTCGGACACGGCTATTTGAACCGGGAAAAACTGACGAAAGAGAAATTTGTTCAGGATCATCAGGCTGGCGTGATTTATCTGACGGGGGATCTTATCAAAAGGCGCCCAGACGGTGAGTTTGATTTCTATGGGCGCAAGGATCGGCAGATCAAAATACAGGGATATCGGGTCGAAATCGGAGAGATCGAAAAAACTATTCTTCGGCAGCCGGGGGTTGAATCGTGTTGTGTGGTCGTCGTGGCGTTAGCACAGTCTAAATTACTGTATGCCTATATTGTATTAGTAGCGGATTCAGGTGTGACAGAAGCTAGTCTGTTAGACGCATTAAAAGAAGAATTACCCGGATATATGATCCCCGCTCAGGTCGAGCTTATGGACCGTTTGCCTAAAAATCAAAACGGCAAGATAGACAGGAACCAGCTCAAAGCGCAGGCGACTGAAACACTGCGGAATCATTCTACACCTAGTTCGAAAGTGCTGACAGAACATGAAGCCATATTGGCGGCATATTGGAAGAAGCTGTTGAAGGTTGAAACTGTCAGTCAGGAGGATGATTTCTTTCTGTTGGGGGGCACCAGTGTTCTGGCCATTCGGCTGGTCGCGGAACTTTCCGGTTATGCGCTGAAGTTTTCAGATATTTTAGAGCTGCGAACCTTAGCCAAAATGGCGGAGAAAATGGTTTCCTTTGTTCCCGTGACTGAAGCTGCAACGGCAGTGAATATACAAATCGGAAAGACAAAATCGACCCATACACAGGCAAGCATTTGGTTTGCCTGCTTGAGCAGCGAACGGACTGATATTTATGATCTCAGCTACGCCTATCAGCTTCAAGGCAATATCGATTGTGCACTTTTGCTGAAAACCCTGACAACGCTGTTAAACAAACATGAATCATTGAGAACATCCTTAAGGCTTGAGGGTGAAAATGTCCTCCTCAGGGTTGGAGAAGCAAACATGATCCGGCAGCACGATCTGTCCGGTGAGTGTGCTGAAATTGTACATCAGCGGGTCGAAGAAGCCTTGAGAAAACCGCTTGATATTGAAAATGACATTTTCTCTGCGGTTGATGTTTTTGATACCGGTGACGAGATTTTTCTGGTGATGAAAGTGCATCACACCATCTACGACGGCTGGTCACATGATGTTTTCCTGAAGGAGCTGGAGTCAGTTTACTTGGGTTATTGTCATGGAGACGAGTCTGTAGCGGTTGAGGGCGCATTGCCTGTTGCGAGTATCTATCAGCCTAAAATGGTTACGGATGCAGAAAAAGAGGACGCTTGGCTCTATTGGCGTCAGATTCTAAGCCATGGCGCGGTGGCAACCGTGCCTGCATGTACTGGGCAGACATCGTTCCCAAGCGGGCATGGCGGTCAGCACTCCCGAAAGCTGGATGATAGATTAGTTGCCTCAATACAACAGTTTGCATTTGACAACAAACAAACCCTTTTTGTGGTGCTGACATCTCTGGTGCAACTCGTGATCCGGAGTTACAGCATCAGTGAGCAGGTGCGATTAGGGACGGTCCGGGCAAACCGTGAACAGAAGGCACACCTTCATCAAATTGGCTTATACGCTGAAACATTCTTGCTAAATAACGTGATCACTGAACAGAGTTCTCTGAGTCATGTGGTCAGTGCATGTGAGCGAAACCTGATTGAATCAGCAAGGCATGATTGTATTCCATATATTGAGTTGGTTTCTGAATTTCCGTCCGCTGCAATCCAGTACTGGGTCACGGTTGTCGACCCCGAATTTGAACCGTTTCATGGAGAGGCTTCAATCCAATGGAAAAAGTTGCCTCTTCAGGTTGAAACAAACCTGTTTGATTTGAGTTTTATTTTTGAATCTGTAAACAACGACATTTATTTGAATTTAGTATTTGCCAGAAATTTGTACTCAGAAGACAAAGTTTCAGAAATATTAGCTCGGTTCGAACAGATCACTACATGCTTTCTGGAGGAACCTGAAACCAGTTTTTCAGCATTGTCTGAAAACTTCATGTTCTCTGTCCGGAATGAGTCTGCACATGAGTGATTTCACCAAACTTTTTAGGATTTGCGAATGTCAGTTTTTAAAAGTGTGCTAGAGCTATATTGTTGCTCGCCAAGTTTTCTCAGTGAACATCCTGCAATTTATACGGATAGCGGGGTGGTGTCATATCGTGAATTAGAGTATCGGGCAAATGCTGTTCGGGAACTTTTATTCCGACATGGGGTTTGTCAGGGAGACATTGTTAGTGTTTGTCTGCCTAAATCTGCAGATGCAGTAGCGGTCATGCTTGGTGTTATGAAGGCTGGAGCGGTATATCACCCCCTTAATTTCGATGCCCCGTCTGAGCGAAATCATCGGATTATGGCCGATGTCCAACCGAAGATCATCGTCCATACCGATAGTACATGCTGTTATACCAGAGACTATCCGGTGATCACTCTTTCAGTCGATCTTCCGAGTGAGCATTCGAATCGAGATGCGCTCATTCACCCCAGAGATGCGGCTTATGTTGTCTCGACGTCGGGTTCGACAGGGCATCCGAATTCAGTTTTGATCCGTCATGAATCGATTGAAAATTATATTACCTGGAAGCTGGCGTATTACCAGTTTCATGCCGGGAGTATGAAATTACAGTTTGCTCCCTTGTCGTTTGATAGCGCAATCTCAGATATTTTATCGATGTTGTGTTGTGGCGGTGCTTTGTATTTGGTTTCGGCAGACAAGCGTGCGAACTGCGACTATATCATGGAGCTGATCGGTCGGTATCCCATCACGTCGTTTGCCATTGTCCCAAGCCTATATAAGCGCCTGTTGTGCTTTTCCGATGATGTGGTGCATTCCCTGGATACGATCACACTTGCCGGGGAAGAGGTCACGGCAGAGATATTGGCGGAGCACCAGCGTCAATTTCCAGATGTCAGGGTAGTGAATGAGTATGGTCCATGTGAGTGTACGATTGGGGTTGTGGCATCGGATGTCACGCATCACGCAGGTTCGGAAACACCACCTATTGGCCGAGCCATTACCAATACTGAGGTGTTTATCCGTGATGCAGAGCCGGATGAAGCCGGGCGATATATCGGAGAAATTTGTATTGTTGGTATCAGTGTAGGAAATGGTTATTTAGGGAGAGAGTCGGAAACACGTCTAAAGTTTCTGCACCATCCGGACACAGATGAACCATATTACTGCACGGGAGATCTGGGGTATGTGAATGCAGCTGGCGAGCTGGTATTTGCCGGCCGGAAAGAGCGCACAGTCAAGGTTGCTGGAAACCGTGTCAATCTTATTGAAGTTGAGACAGCCATGAATCAAGTACAAGGCATTTCGCAATCAGCCGTTATTTTTCATGAAGAGCGGTTAAAAGCACTTTGTGTGGCAGACCGAACTGTGGCATCTATTCGCCACGCACTGTCCGAGCTTATTCCGGACTATATGATACCTTCGGTCATTCAATTGTCGGACATTTTGCCGATCAGCCCAAATGGCAAGAAAGATTACCATCAGATAACGGATATATTCTCACGGCAGAACAAGCAAATGAATATGGCTGATTTACGGGTCGAAAATGTCGTAATACAGCACTGGAAAGCAGTATTAAATATTCCATCTTGCAGGCTGACTGACAACTTTTTTGATATTGGTGGGAATTCTCTCCTATTTATCGATTTAATCATGGATATAACCAAAGCTTTTGATATCAGTATTGACCTTTCACAACTGCTGGAAAAGTTAACGCTTCAGGAACAAATATCCTACATTGAGAACTTAATAAAAGATAAATCTAAGGAAATAAATGAATAACGAAAATGCAATCAGCAAGAATAAAAACTTTCTGTTGCTGATACAAGGAATGTTTATCAGTGTATTTGGTGCACAATGTTACTTTATTGCCGAATCTTTGGTTGTAAAACATCAAACGGAATCAGGTCTGATGGTCGGTGTTACGCTGGCACTTTCAGCCATTCCTTATCTAATCTTTGGGACGCTCGGTGGTGCCTTTGCTGATCGCTATAATAGAAAAAACATCATTGTATGGTGTGATGTCATTTCAGCGCTGGCTGTGTTGAGTCTGGCTTTTGCGCTTTTTCTCGAAATAGATTTTTTGGTTGTCCCTTCAGTCATCCTTGCAGGAGTTACACTGAATATTGTGATGTGTTTTTTTAACCCAGCGAGTCGGGCTATGATGCCAATGTTGGTGGATAAAAGTCAGTTGTTGAAAGCCAATTCGTTGTTTAGAACGTTAAAGAATATTAGTGAAGTTCTGGGTCAGTCTTGTGCCGGATTTCTTTATACTTTGCTGGGACCGGCAATGCTGTTTTTTATCAACGGGATCACCTATTTGTCTTCAGCTGCTTCTGAATCAAGGATTAAAGTTGCATCACCGGAACACGCTGCAGACGAATCGCAAGATGAGCAGAGGCTTGGGGATCATATAAAAGAAGGTTTTTCGATTGCCGCTAAAGTCCCAGGTCTGTTAGCTGTGATTATCGCACTGGGTCTGATGGATTTATTTCTTGCGCCATTAATGACCTTCTTACCGTTTTTTGTTGAAAACTCCCTGGGTTTGAGCACTTACTGGTTCGGGATCATGTTCGCTGCGCTTTCCGTTGGCGCTGTTTTGGGAAGTTCTCTCAGTAGCCTAATCAAAATCCCGGAACGTGTTGCTCCGGTATTGATCCCTGCATTTCTGGTCGGAACTGGTTTATCCCGATTATTCATGGGGCTTTCCGGAAGTCCTTGGCTGGTCTTTATCTGCATCCTGATGGAAACCGCGACGGCTGTTATTTTCTCCATTCGTGCAGAAGTGATTATTCAGAGTAATGTCGAGTCAAAATACCATGGTCGGGTCTTTGGGCTGCTGGGTATGGTGATGGGAATCTTTACACCTATCGGTATGGCGCTGGGCGGTGTACTGGTTGACTTAGCGCAGGAGCACTTGGCGGCATATATTACTGGCTCGGGGATAGCACTGACACTGATTGCTGTTTCATTCATGTTGAGTCGTAATTACCGGCAATTTTTCAAGGTTAGAAAGGATGAATCCGTCGAAAATGAGCAAGCAATTGTCTGAATATATGACTCGGCAAATGGAGCCGAAAATTCAAAACTACATTCTGTTTTTCGGTGGGATATGGCTTGTTACTTATCTCATTTCTGATACCGGATTGAAAAGGGGGGTCAATGGACCATCGTGACTTAGGACTGAAACATTCGATATTTCAGCATATTGGGGAATACAGCATTGAAGCGCTATTCCGAGTCTCTAAAGACTATGGAAAAAAGTACGGTGTGATCGGTGTTGAAAAAGGAGAGCTGATAGAGCGAGAGGTTTCCCGTCTTCAGCTTGAAACAGATGAGCGGCCAGTGATTGGGGACTGGGTTATTTGTCAGGAATTGCAGGGGGACGAGGTAATTACAGCGCTTTTACCGCGTGAAACTCAGCTTGCTCGGACCCGCTCCAGCGGAGCGCAGCAGGCAATCGCAGCCAATATTTCTCACATTTTCATTACGACCTCCATGAATGCTGAGTTCAATTTGAACCGTCTGGAGCGATATCTGGTCCTAGCCAAAGCTTCGGGAGTTCAGCCGACAGTTGTGCTCACAAAGCGCGATCTGGTGGATGATCCGTCTGAGTATGTCAATCAAATTGCCCAGCTTGATCCAAGTCTGTTGGCACTACCGGTCAGCACCCAAACGGGTGAAGGACTCGATGAGTTGTTGTCCTTAATTCAAAAAACAGATACCTGTGTGCTGATTGGTTCATCAGGCGTCGGAAAAAGCTCGCTGATCAACTTCTTGCTTGGTGAGGAGGTACTGGAGACTCTAGACATTAGTGATGAAGGCGCTCGGGGAAGTCATACAACGTCGAATCGATTTCTGTTCATGCTCCCGACTGGCGGGCTGATTATCGATTCTCCGGGATTACGCCAAGTTGGAATCGGGGCATCGACGAAAAATGTTGAGGAAACCTTCTCCGATGTTGAGGCGCTGGCAGATAACTGCCGTTACCGCAATTGCACCCATGAGAAGGAAGAGGGCTGTGCTATTCAGGCTGCATTGGCTGACGGTAGTCTGTCCCCCAGACGTTATAAGTCGTATCTCAAGTTGATGACGGAATCACGCTATGCGGATAATCCTGAAGCATTTCAGCGCGAGCGACACAGACAGTGGCGTCAGGTGACCAAGAATCGAAAAGAAAAAGAGAAAGTTCTGGGGCGCTACAAAGAATTTTAACCGTTCTCACAACTGTCTGCTTTAGGTTTATCGAGTGGCCAATGAGAGTGGGTGCGATGAGGCTTCTTTTGATGAAACCGCTTTACCAATTGAACAGAATCATGGAATTTACTTTAAAAATTTATAGCAATGACATTGCTGTCTACCGCCTGCCTGACCTTTCGGGCCTGTCATTCCCGGAGGATTGCGGATTTTTTAATTTATCCGTAACGGATGATGAAATCTCGTTAATGTGTGATGTCCAACGGTTATCGCCTGAATACCAGAGATGGCTGGACCGAAAAGCGACATCTGTCAGTAAAGACTGGTTTTGCCTGAGAGTTAATGGTGATCTGCCTTTTGATATTGTCGGTGTGATTGCGACATTAACTGGTCACATCGCCTCGATAGGTATCAGTCAGTTTGCTGTCTGTACGCATGACCGAGATTATGTTCTGGTACCGAATATGCAGCGACATCAAGTGATCTCTCACTTAAAGGCGGTTGGATATCGTTTTGCCGATTGCGAACCAGTGTAAGTGAGGGACGAGCGTATGAACGAGCTAGGAAGTGTCAGGATGACCACGGTATTCCCGGATACTAATTTTATAGCATGTGTTGAGGCGTCCAACCATGAGACAAACCTTGCCACCTGGATACGCCAGAATGAAGCATTGGTAAAGAGGCAACTGAATGAGTTGGGAGGCATCTTGTTCAGGGGTTTTGACATGCCGGATGATACTTCATTTCTGAATCTGGTGAGGGCGTTGCCTTTTGAATCGATTGATCTCAGCCAGTTTGAAGAAGCTACAGAAAGAGAGAAAGTTGCGACGAACCTGTATACGACAACAGCTTTTCCGGCGAGCGAGACAATTTCACTGCACAGTGACTACTCATCGTCGCTGGATATTTGTCAATATCTTTGTTTTTTCTGTCTGACTCCTCCAGAGGCTGGTGGGCAAACCCCGTTAGCGGATAATCGCCGGATTTATCAAAGATTGATTCACGCATATCGTCAGCAGTTTGAAGTATTGGGTTGGCGATTGGTCCGCTATTACGGCACAGGGCTGGGATTGGATTGGCAGGACACCTTTTTAACGGATTCCCGCCAAGCCGTAGAGAAACATTGCCAGCAACATGATGTGACAACCCATTGGGATGGCGATGAATTAAGGACAACACAAACACGGACCGCGGTGATTCGTCATCCAGAAACTGGTGAAAAGTGTTGGTTTAATCATATTGCTTTCTGGCATGTGGCCAATTTACATCCCGAGATTGCTGATGCGATGATCGATGCAGTTGGTCAAGAAAAATTGCCCTTTCAGACGTTTTTCGGGGATGGTAGTGATATTCCGGATTCGGTGGCACATCATATCCGGGATATTTTACTGGAGGAAAAGCGCATGTTTGACTGGCAGCAGGGAGATGTACTTTTATTAGATAACATTCTGACCAGTCATGGACGGGAACCTTTTTTCGGTGACAGAAGTATTCGGTTAGCTGCATTTCATAAAGTGAAGCGGGAGTAACCTTTTCTTTTGATTTAATCGATTTATCACTGCTCACTTCTTGAGACAGTCATGTCGATTCTGCCGTAAATTGTCGTGTTCATCTTTTTTCGAGGCGCTCAGATGAGTGCTTTTATCGGTTGAGGTTAATCGTCTGTGAAAACGGGTTACAGCAGCCAAGTACGTCAACGGGCGGGTTGGCTTGATTCTACTGGCCCACAAACCCTCTACCTGTTTTACCCACCGGCTTGAAGCCACCGAAGGCCTAAGCCCTGATCGCGCCGCCAAAGCGCTGATGGCCGCAGGCTACCTAGTCCCCCGATGGTAATCGACCATAGCGCAAAGTCAGCTTGCCCGACAGCACCCGCCCACGTACTTTCTTTGAAATAGACAGGGTGTGAAAGGCAGCATATTGGATGACTAAAAAGACGATGAATCCTGTTTGTGCTTGTCGCTTTGCAGTGAACCGGCAGTCAACATAAGGGCTGGACGAGGCTTTAATTCCTATACGGACAATACCGCTAGCGTACTGGTGCACTTACTGTGCACGGGGCTTATAATCGTCCTAAACGGAAAATAACCTTGCGCTATTATCAGTAGTTAATAAGATGTGGAGCTTATGTATAAGCATACAGTCTTTTGATTGTTCAAACACTGTTGTACGCATTCTCTGGTGCTGGTCCTTTTGAGCGTCGAGAGGGGAAAGTAGAGAGTGCGGGCAAACAATTCGAGTAAAGAAATGCGAGTAAAGCAATGAAAAACGCAAAACAACCACGCTGCGTGATAGGTATTAAAGGGCAAACGCCCGATCCCGATTACCCAGTCGATATTTGGTTCGATTCGCTAAAATCAGTCGCCAATGTACTGTCAAAAGAAAACCAGCAGTTGTTAAAAGTGATTGCTGAAAAAGAGCCTCAGTCAGTCACTGAGTTGGCCTCTCTTACAGGGCGAGCGGTCAGTAATGTGTCGAGAACACTGAAAACGTTGGGCAAATACAACTTAGTTGAAATGGAAAAATCACCAAATGGATTAGCGGTAAAGCTGCAATATCAATCCATGTTACTGTTAATTCAGCCATTGGAGTAAAAGGGACAGTATGCAACAAGTTGGAATTTATGAGCAGCTTATAACGCAGCTTATCGAGAGTCGAATTGACCGAGAGCGATTCTATGTCGGCGAGCGTGAGCTCAATAGTAGTGAAGCATCAACGTGGTTATCTCGTTTCCTATCACACATACTTGAATATGCGATTGAGTCTGTCCCCTCAAGTGATGATCGTCTGCAACAGCAAATTGCTTTATCCAATCAATTGTTACTGTGGCTAAAAACACAAATTCAAGATAACGATTTTATCGAAGACAATTTGCTTGCCAGTCAAGGTAAAATTCTGACTGCGCTCTATGAGCTCGAAAATCCTGTCTCTGCCGATTTAAAAAATTATATTAACGACATTTTTCCGTTAACAGGCTTAAGCCAAAGCGAGCTGTTTTGTGGCAGTAATGCGGGATTGTCGCTTGAATCTGAATTGAAGCGAGAGATTCTGTCTGCGGATAAAATTTACTGGTTAGTGTCATTTATTAAGTGGGCAGGGATACGAATTTTTCGCAAAGAGTTAGAAGAGTTTACTGCTAGCGGCCGCGAGCTAAAAATTATTACTACATCATATATGGGGGCGACTGACGCGAAAGCGGTTGAGTATTTGGCGAGTTTACCCAATACCGAAGTGAAGCTGAGTTACAACACTGAGCGGGAACGTTTACATGCAAAGAGCTATCTATTTTTACGCAACACTGGCTATCACACTGGTTATATCGGCTCTTCCAATCTTTCCCATTCAGCGTTAACCAATGGTTTAGAGTGGAATTTAAAAATTACTTCGCAAGAAATCCCACACATTATCAATAAATCATTGAGCACCTTTGAAACCTATTGGGTTTCTAATGATTTTGAACATTTCAATGGTGATGCGAAAAGCAGTGAAAAACTCAAAAAAGCCTTGAGCCAACAGCGCAGAGATTTTGAGGCTAGTCCAACCCATTTTTTTGATATTTCGCCTTTTCCGTACCAAAGTGAAATCTTAGAACAACTTGCCGTTGAGCGAAGTGTTCACCAGCACTATCGTAATTTAGTCGTTGCGGCAACCGGCACCGGAAAAACCTTGATTTCAGCCTTTGATTTTGCGCGCTTTGTTAAAGAGAAACCGCAAGCCAATTTCTTATTTGTAGCTCACCGAGAAGAAATCTTAAAGCAAGCCAGATCTGCGTATCGTGGGGTATTGCGTAATGTTGCTTTTGGTGAACTTTGGGTTGGCGGACATACGCCAGATCACTATCGACAATTGTTTGTTTCTATCCAAACCCTGAACAATCAACTGGATCAGCTTAACCTAACCGCTGACTATTATGACTACATTGTGATTGATGAGGTTCATCATATTGCAGCGACTAGTTATCGTGCACTGCTGGAGCACTTTTCCCCAACTATATTACTCGGCCTGACTGCAACACCAGAGCGGCATGATGGTGGTGATATTTTAGCGGATTTTGGTGGTGTGATTGCGGCAGAGATCCGTTTGCCGGAAGCGATTAACCGTCGTCACCTTTGCCCATTTCAGTATTTTGGTATTGATGATGATACCGACCTTCGCAACATTGCATGGAGTCGTGGACGTTACGATATAGCTCAGCTGACCAATCTTTATACCCACAACCAAGTCCGCTTTGACAAGATTTTGCTGAGTATGCAGGAGATCATCACTGATATAGGCAAAATGAAAGCATTGGCCTTTTGTGTGAGCAAAGAACATGCGAGTTACATGACACAGCAACTCTTATTAAAAGGCATTAAAGCGGATGTGTTGACCAGTGATAACAGCCACGAGCGGCAACAAAAGCAGCAAGCAATTCGTTCTGGCAGCATTAACGTGCTTTGTGTGGTAGATATCTTCAACGAAGGTGTCGATATTCCCGAAGTGGATACGTTATTGTTTTTACGGCCGACAGAAAGCTTAACTATTTTCTTGCAACAACTTGGCCGCGGTTTGCGTTTAGCTGACGGTAAGGAGTGCTGTACCGTGTTGGATTTTGTTGGCAACTCACGCCCTGAATATGATTTTGCCAATAAATTTAGAGCCTTAGTGGGTAAAAGTCAGCGAGCGATTAGCGAAGAAATAAAGCAAGGGTTCCCCCACGCGCCACTCGGTTGTCGCATTGAGTTGAGTAAGCGCACGCAAGAAATGGTGCTCAGCAATATTCGTCAAGCCTCATTAACGTTGAAGCGCCTAGTCGCGATGATCCGCCAATATCCTCAGCATTCCAAACTGCCGTTAACGTTGTCGAATTTCTTAACCTTAAATTCTCACATCGACTTGAATGAGCTTTATAAGCGAGGGAGTTGGTCGCAGCTAGTTCAGCAAGCTAAAGATGAAATCAACGAAAATTCAGCTGATGAAGCTCTGCTGAAAATGCTTAGAAAGTCCATTCATAACCGAATTTTAACCTGCGATGATCATGCCTATTTGAGCTTCTTAAAACAGCTTTGCCAAAATAACTTTATTGTTGAAAATTCTAGTCAACGTCATGCCTTGATGTGTCATTACGATTTCTGGCAAAAAACGGGACCTGAATGTGGATTCGATTCCATTGAGCAGAGCTTAGCAAAACTAAATTCTGGCGAGTTAAAAGCAGAATTATTCGATGTTTTAAACTGGCAACTCGCTCAAACCAAGCATGAACAACCCAAAATGCAGGCTTTGCCTGAGGTTTCACTGAGGCTGCATGCACTTTATGCGCGTGAGCAAATATTGGTGGCATTTGGTGCGACCACGTTTGAGCGCCAACCGCCAGCACGCGAAGGTGTGTTTGTGCTGAAAGATCAAAATATTGAACTGATGTTTGTCACCTTGGACAAAAACGAAAAGCAATTTTCGCCAACCACCATGTATCACGATTACGCGATAAACGAACACCTCTTTCATTGGCAGTCGCAAAATAGTGCACGACCCGACAAGGGGCGTGGTTTGGAATACATCCAGCATCAAAAAATGGGCAAGCGACTGTTTTTATTTGTGCGTGAACAAAGCAAAGATGAATATGGCCGCACTATGAGTTTTGTGAATTATGGTGAAGTTGACTATGTGTCGCATGCAGGGTCACAACCAATGAGCATTACTTGGCAGTTAAAAGAGCCTATGCCCCACTTTATGTGGCAACAAGCCGCGAAGTTGGCAGTGGGTTAACTATCATGATGACTTCATTCAGCATCGACAAGGTTTACCCGCTTTGGCGCTTTAGCTTAGTAGAAAAAACCGAGCAAGATGCTGCGACCAGTCAACAACGTGGTCATTTCCCTCTCATGTGGTTAGCAAATTTTACCGTATTAAGAAAACGCTTCGAGCAAGGCTTACAAGTCATTTGTGCTGCACCACATAGGCCAAGAGCCGGATATTGTGTTGGAAGTGACACTGCCTAAAAGCGCCGATTTAACAAAAGCAGACGCAGGCTCACCAGAAGAAAAGCAGTTTATTTGGCTGTTTGATGCTAAATACCGCATTAAAACCGAGAAAAAAGGCTTTGATGATAGCAGCGAAGATTTTGAAAGTACGGATTACGTACCAGACGATGCCATTAACCAAATGCACCGTTATCGGGACGCACTGATTCGTTTATCAGAACCTCACGGACCTAAATCACCATCAAGCGGAAATGCTGGCCAATCGCCTAAGAAAAGCCGTCCTGTTTTTGGTGCGTTTGCTTTATACCCAGGCTTTTTTGATCAAGCCACAAAAACCAACCCCTACGAAGCCACAATAGAAGAAGTGGGTATTGGCGCGTTTGCACTCTTGCCTAGCCAAAACGAACTTAGTCAAACTGGTCCTATTCAGACTAAGAGCAGTTATTCCGGCCATCAATGGTTGCTAGAGTTTTTGCAAACGCAAATTGGCACAGCACCGAATGCACAAACAGGGCAAGGCAATGAGGCCATGTATCCTGTGGCTGGCATGGCGGAAAGGCTCTACGTACAAGAAGCCGCACGCATACCTTATTACGGCATGCGCCAAGTGCTGTATCCTGATTTGACGATGACAGTGGCATTGGGTGGGCAACGTGGCCGTGATAATGTCTACTTTGAACAATTTGAGCAAAGCACAGCGCAGTGGTATCACCTGCCGCAAAGCACGTTTTTGCAGAAATTTAATCAGCATATTGCCGAGGAAATTCGGCTATTTAGCGTTGGCGTCTACCTCAGACACTCAAAGTTCAACCAAGCAAATTGACAAACTTTGGCCGGTTAAACGAGTCACAGTGTTACCACGCTACGCCATTACTGAAGATCAATCGGGTAAGAAGTCAGGTTCTGCTGATTTGTATTATTTATTTGAGCTCGGCAAACCACTGTCACTGCAAACGCCAGTGACCAACGTGCCGCATCGCCCAATGAAAAACTCGATGAAACTCACAACCTTAACTCGCCTAGAGAGCGTCACTAAGTTTATCGAGGTTGAAAAAGTGTACGAAGCGGCAATGGTGTGAGCGAGTGTTATTAATTATGCAGAAGGTGAAATGAATGAACAGGGTACTTACCCAGAGTCATTTGTTTTCGTTTGCCATTTCCACTATATCGAAGGGCCCAATAGGGCGCTCCCGAGTCTGGAACGACAAAGTAGAGCCCTTTTCCGTCGGACTTTCTAATTGGTTCACCTGATTTTGCAAGTGCGGCCACCTGCTTTGCTGTCATAGATGCCACATGACCTCCAAATACTCACCATTTGATGCAAGTATAACGAGGCATTACTCACCAGTTAACTCACCGCTTGGATGAAACAGATTGAAACGTACAAGAACAGAGTGAAAATAAAAAGCCCTGATAAATCAGGGCTTTGATAACTATTAGAAAGATTTGGAAAACAAGAGAAAATTATTCAATATTCTGAATCTGCTCTCTCATTTGTTCAATCAAGACTTTCAGTTCGACGCCGGAGGCGGTGACTTCGGTATTGATTGATTTTGAGGCCAACGTGTTTGATTCACGGTTGAACTCTTGCATCATGAAATCCAGACGCCGGCCACAGGAGCCGCCTTTTTTGAGGATGTTTTTGGTCTCTTTGACGTGAGAATCGAGGCGGTCCAGTTCTTCGGCAACGTCGGATTTCTGGGCCATGAGGACCAGCTCCTGCTCGATACGGCCGGGGTCGAGTTCGACGTTGGCTTCTTCAAACTTACTGAGCAGGCGCTCCCGTTGCCATTCAATCACTTCAGGCATGTGCGCCCGGACTTTATTGACTTCTTGTGTGATGGCATCCAGACGTTGTTCGATCAGCGCTTTCATATTTTCGCCTTCACGGCCGCGGGACTCGATAAACTCGGTTAAAGCGCCGTCAAACTCATCGAGTAGCGCGGTATTGATCGTGTCCATATCGTGTTCAGGTGTTTCCATGACGCCCGGCCATTGCATCACCTGAAATGGATTGATACGGCTTAACTCTCCGGTCATGTGCATCACTTGATTGGCTGCATCGATCACCTGTTTGGCGAGTGCTTCGTTAATTGTCAGCTCGTTTGCTGCCGAAGGATTGGCCTCAAATCGCAAATGACATTCGACTTTGCCTCGGGCCAGACGCTTACGAAAGCGCTCACGCAGGATCGGTTCCAGGCTGCGGAATTGTTCAGGAAGTCGGAAATAGGTTTCGAGATAGCGTTGATTGACGGAGCGGATTTCCCATACGGCGGTACCCCAGTCAGCTTTGACCTCTTTGCGCGCGTATGCGGTCATACTATAAATCATCAAATTTTCCTTAAGTCTTGAAGATTTGGACTTGATATTGGTTTTATCTTAACACAATTCTGTGGTGTAAGACGTGCGTTGGTAGTGAATCCGGCGGATTGTTTGCTTGCCATTTCTATTGATGTCATTCGTACCATGTAGCTGGTTGTTGATGGTGGTTTGCTGAGCGGATTTCCGCTATAATCTGCGGCCAATTTCATCACTCATCCAAGACAACAACAGGTAGATACCTTATGCGTCCAAACAACCGTGCTGCGGATCAAGTTCGTCCGATTCAAATTACTCGCCATTATACCGCTTATGCCGAAGGCTCGGTGTTGGTTGAGTTCGGCAATACCAAGGTGTTGTGTAATGCCAGTGTAGAAGAAAATGTGCCGCGTTGGTTGAAAGGTCAGGGCAAAGGTTGGGTGACCGCTGAATATGGCATGTTACCACGTGCAACGCATTCGCGTACCCGCCGGGAAGCGGCCAGTGGCAAGCAAGGTGGCCGTACCATGGAAATTCAGCGACTGATTGCCCGGAGTCTGCGTGCTGTGGTTGATCTGGAAGCGATGGGGGAAATCATGATCACGGTTGATTGTGATGTGATTCAGGCGGACGGTGGTACCCGGACGGCATCGATTACCGGTGCCAGTGTTGCGATGGCGGATGCGTTCCAGTCTTTGGTTGAATCCGGCAAGCTGAAAAAGAACCCGATGAAAGGTCACGTGGCCGCTGTTTCTGTCGGGATCCTCGGTGATGATGTGTTGTGTGATTTGGAATATGTCGAAGATTCGGCAGCCGATACCGACATGAATGTGGTGATGACCGAAGCCGGCAAAATGATTGAGATTCAGGGGACGGCGGAAGGTGAACCGTTCAGCCATGAACAGTTACTGGATCTATTGGCTGTCGCCAAAAAAGGGATCACGGATATTGTTGCCGTACAGAAAGCAGCTTTAGCCGATTAATCGTAGAAAATAGCGCCGTGTCGGCGCTATTTTTTTACGGCTTATTTTTCCACAGACCATGTCTTGGTGAACATATTTTTAGCGGTCGTGGTGGATGCGATGCGATCGCCGACAGTCAGCAGCAAAAGAGCAACGAAAACGGAAAAGAGAGAAAGTCATGAAAGCGTACCAGCGTGAATTTATTGAATTTGCCCTTGAAAAAGAAGTTTTGAAATTTGGTGAGTTTACTTTGAAGTCCGGCCGGAAAAGTCCTTATTTTTTCAATGCCGGTCTGTTTAATACCGGGCGGGATTTGGCGCGGTTGGGGCGTTTTTATGCAGCAGCATTGGTCGATTCCGGGATCGATTTCGATGTGTTGTTTGGCCCGGCCTATAAAGGGATTCCGATTGCGACTACAACTGCGGTGGCGTTGGCCGATCATCATGATGTCGATACGCCATACTGTTTTAACCGTAAAGAAGCCAAAGACCACGGTGAGGGCGGCCATTTAGTCGGCAGTGCACTTGAAGGCAAAATTATGCTGGTGGATGATGTGATTACTGCCGGGACTGCGATTCGCGAGTCAATGGCAATTATCCAAGCTAACGGTGCAGCATTGGCCGGGGTTTTAGTCGCCATTGATCGTCAGGAAAAAGGTACCGGAGAGTTGTCTGCGATTCAGGAAGTCGAAAAAGACTTCGGGTGTGCTGTGATTTCGATTGTCGGCCTGACTGACTTAATTACTTACCTTGAAGAACAAGGGAATAGCGACGAACATCTGGCAGCGGTGAAAGCGTATCGTGACCAGTACGGTGTGGTTTAAATCGTCGCGGATGAACAATGATTGATTACTAAAAGACTCAGCCACTGGCTGAGTCTTTTTTATCGTTTCTAAACTACCGTCGTTGGCGATTGTGATGATTGGTTATTGATAGATCTTTTTGCCGTCACGCTGCGTTTGGAGCAAAAATAAGTTCCACATGTATTGTTCCGGATGTGGGGTAACTAAATCTTCAATCGCTTGATTCATTGCCCGGGCATCTTGCATTTCATCACCGGTCGGGAAGTTTTCAATTGCCGGCAAAATGTACACTTCATATTTTGATGTTTTATCGTTGTAAGCAGGCAGAACGGGGATGACTTTGGCTTTGGATAAGCGCGCCATTTTACCGAAGCCTTTCAGCGTAGCTTTTTCGGTGGCGAAGAATGGCACAAATACAGAATTCTGAGGGCCATGATCTTCGTCGGGAAGCCAGTAGCCGATGTAACCATCTTTGATGGAACGAACAAACGGCTTTACACCTGCATCTCGTGCGAAAATACGACCCCCATACTGCATGCGCTGCACATGCATCAGCCAGTCACCAATCGGATTACGTTGTGGTTTCATAATGGTTGTGACTTTATAACCGCGAGCTGCCAGCATGACCGCCGGGTAATCGACTGCCCAGGCATGGGGGGCGAGAATGATGACTTTCTCTCCGGCATCTAATAACGGTAGCAGGTTTTCCTCGCCAATCAGTTCTCCCCGCTGTTGATTATGCCGGGTTGAGCGGACTAAAAACTCAGCGTAACCCAGCATATATTGGGCGGCTTTGACAAAAGTTTCATGGAGAATTTGCTCGCGTTCGGCTTCGCTCTTTTCGGGAAAACAGTACGCAAGGTTGGTCCGGGCGCGACGCACGACGCGGCCATTTTTATTGACGATCGGTTTCGCTATTTTGCGAGCAAGGCCATCCCGCCATTTGGGGGGGATAAAAGCAAACAGCGCGGCAACTAAGATACCCAGCCAAGTTCCCCAGTGGCGAGGATGCAAAAAAGACCACTGAAACGTCGGGTTATAGAGGGAATCGTCAATACTGTTTTGACGCGGACTATTTTGACGAGCATTGTCTGGCGTTGAACTCATGAATGGATGATCCTGGTGTTTATTGATATCGAGTGTGGCTGGTTCCGTCAGGCAGCGACTTAAATCGTTTGTGGAGCCACATCCATTGTGCCGGTGCGCGCATAATCACCATTTCAAGATAGTGATTGAGATAGGCAGCCGCAGCGGTCATATCTTTTTGCGGATATTGATCTTCAATCGAAATATCAGCCATGATTTCGTAGGTTCCCTGAGCGGTTCGGAATCCGGACACGGGGACAATGGCACACTTACTGGGGTAGGCAATCAGGCTGGTGCCGGTTGTGGTACAGGCATCATCAACGCCGAAAAAGGGCACAAAAACGGATTTATTATGGCCATAGTCTTGATCCGGCAGATAAAACAGCCGTTCGCCTTTGCGTAACACGCGAATCATTTGTTTTAAGTCACGTCGGTAGACCAGTTTGTTGCCGTTTCGGGTTCGGCCGCGATACTGGATAAATTCATAAGCAGGATTGCTGTGTGGGCGGTAAACACCATAGCCGGGTAAACCAAGTACCGCGAAGCCGCGGGCACAGATTTCCAGATTCAGCGCGTGAACGGCACATAACAGTGCTCCTTTATTATTTTCAGCATGTTTGCGCAGGGCGCTGATATCTTTTTCGACCAGAATGCGACGAAAGCGCCAGGTCGGCCAGAACCAAGTGATCCCTGATTCAATTAAAGCTGCACCGGTGTTTTTGAAGTTTTCGACCACCATCGCCTCGATAGCATCGGATGACATCTCCGGAAAGGCGAGTTGCAGGTTTGTTCTGGCAATATGCACGCGTTTTTTGCCGAATTTCATGCCTATTTTTCCCAGTGAGCGTCCGAGTGAAAGCGATACGGAATAAGGCAATAGATTGACGAGTGCAGCGAGAAGGCCGAATCCAAACCAAACACCCCAGTATTTGGGGTGTAATAATGCGACAGAAAAGGCAGGTTTGCCGATTTTATAATCATTCATAAAGTGTTATTTCAATTGTGCGCTGAGCAGTGACCAGTATTGTTCAAAATTTGCGGTGGGTTGATATTTGAAGTCTGAACGGACAAACCGGTTCAAACTGCCTTCAACCTGTCCTAATAGTTGAGCCGCCAGAATATTTTCTCCGACAGGGAAGGATTTTCCTTCGCGAATTTGGCGCTCGCGTAGAATTTGACGTAAAGAGGTTTCAATACGTTCAAAAAGCTGGTTGATTCTGTCACGGAGTCGCTCATTTTCAAACATCAGAGCATGGCCGGATAATATCCGAGTCAATCCGGGGTTACGTTCAGAGAATGTCAAAATCAGCTGCATGACCATGCTGAGGCGGTTGAGTGTATCTTTCTCTTCGTTGAGGATCAGATTAATCCGTGACATCAGTGTTTCTTCAATAAATTCGATCAGCCCTTCAAACATACGGGCTTTGCTAGGAAAATGACGATAGAGTGCCGCTTCTGAGACGCCGACCTGTTTCGCGAGTTTGGCGGTTGTGATGCGAGAGGCGCCATCATGAGACTCCAACATCTCAGCCAGTGCCTGAAGAATTTCGTCACGACGGTTATTTTTTTTTGTTCCGGTCATTTCCATACCCTTTCCGTTACCACATGCTATCAGTAACCGGGGAATCGATTCAGCCGGTTACGATGATTATTTTATCCTATTTTTTCACTAACCAGTGTCATTAGCTCAAGGGCTAATTGCGATTTGGGAGCTAATGGTAATTTTCGCTCGCCAGCGGGCCAGAACAGATGAAGTGCGTTGTGATCGCTATTGAATCCTTGTCCGCTGACGGACACGTCGTTCGCGCAAATCATATCGAGATTTTTACGTGCCATCTTGGAACGGGCATATTGTTCAATTTGCTGGGTTTCTGCCGCGAATCCGATCGTAAATGGTCGGTGCGAGGTCATCGCTGCGACAGAGGCGACAATATCCGGATTCTTGACCAATGTGACGGTCATGGTATCGGCATCGTCAGTTTTCTTGATTTTCTGAGCGGCAACGTCCGCAGGTCGATAGTCGGCAACCGCAGCACAACTGATAAATACATCATGGTGCGGTGCTTGCGCCATCACGGCGTCATACATGTTGGCAGCGCTGATGACATCGATTCTCTGGACACCAGTCGGTGTCGATAAATGGGTTGGACCGGCAATGAGGGTGACATCTGCACCGATCTGTGCGGCGGCTTTCGCTATCTCGAATCCCATTTTACCGGAGCTGTAATTCGTCATATAGCGGACGGGATCGAGTGCTTCACGGGTCGGGCCCGCCGTAATGAGAACCGATTTCCCGGTGAGTAATTTGGGTTGGAAAAACTGTTCGCACAAAGCGACCAGTTGCATCGGCTCTAACATACGCCCCGGTCCGATATCTCCGCAGGCTTGTTCTCCCGCATCCGGTCCCCAAATATGCATGCCAAATGAAGCAAGGGTATCGAGATTTTTCTGGGTAGCAACATGCCGATACATTTGTTGATTCATGGCTGGTGCAAGGGCGACAGGGGCGGGGGTTGCTAAAATGAGAGTCGAGAGCAAATCATTTCCCATGCCGGCAGCAATACGGGCGATCAGATCAGCAGTTGCCGGTGCCAGCAAAACGAGATCAGCCCATTTGGCCAACTCGATATGACCCATCGAGCGTTCCGCAGCAGGATCAAGCAAGTTATCCGAGACGGGGTGGCCGGAAACGGCCTGCATGGTGAGCGGTGTAATGAAAGCTTTTGCTGCATCGGTCATTACGACTCGGATTTCTGCGCCGTGATCAATCAAGCGGCGTACCAGCTCTGCGCATTTGTATGCAGCGATACCACCACTGATCCCCAGCAGTATTTTTTTTCCTGCCAATGTTTGCATGTTTTGATTCCTTAATCACTCTGCGGGCTATGCTAGCACAACTCCTGAGAAGATGTCAGAACTGTGTCAGAGGAACTGATCCGCTCAGTTATTCATATTCACATACTTGAGTATTCCTCACAGATATTTAGGCCAAAATATGCAATAAGGGATTATTGGTAACTGGTTAATTGATATAAGCAAATAAGGAATTTTATGTTGAGTTCTCTTCGGAGCCGAACCAAGCTCCTTTTCATCACTGTGATTCCTCTGATAGTGATTACGGCGATGATTACAATGGTTTATTACTGGAGTGGCATGACGTCGCTGCAGCAGGAACTGGGTCAATACCGGAAAGAATTGGTGACCAGTCATAAAAATAAACTGAAGTCTTACATCATGATGGGGACGACTGCGATCAAGTCTCTCTATGATAGTGATCAACATGGTGAAAATCAGGCTCGGGCTAAAGAGATATTAAAAGCTATGCGTTTTGATGATGATGGCTATTTCTTTGCTTATAACTCTCAGGGCGTCAATACGCTTCATGCAATTAAGCCTCAGCTGGAAGGCAAGAACCTCTATAACATGAAAGATAATAATGGTGTCCCTGTGATTGCCGGTTTGATTGAGGCGTCAAAAACCGGGGACGGATTTCTTTATTTTTCATGGCACAAGCCATCGTTGAACGCGCAAGCGCCAAAGTTAGGTTATGCCGAATACTTACCCAAGTGGGACTGGGTGCTGGGCACTGGTGTCTACATTGATGATATTGATCGTCAAGTTGCGGCTTTCCAAAAAAATCGGGAAAAAATGTTACACCAGCAAATGTGGTCTGCTATCGGATTGTCGGCGGTGGGATTGATACTCACGATTATTATTGTCAGTTGGTTAGTGTCTAAAGGGATTGCGCCCCTTCACCATGTCCTGAAGTCGTTGCAGGATGTCGCCGCTGGTGGCGGTGATCTGACGGCCCGTTTGCATGTGGAAAGCCGCGATGAAGTTGGCATGGTGGCGGAAGCATTTAACTCCTTTATGGACAAACTTCATCCGCTGATCACCGACATTAGCCGGACAGAGCATGATGTAGTATTGGCGGTGAATGATCTGGATCAGCAGACATCTCATTCAAATCAGAAGATGAATAGTCACTGTCAGGAAACGGATAAAGTGGTTGCTGCGGTGACAGAAATGAGTGCGACAGCCCGTGAAGTGGCCCTGAATACCAATGCAACAGCTCAGGCGATAGAGTCTGCGAATCAGCAAATTAATGAGGCGCAGGAGGAGGTGAATTTCGCGATTGAAGGCATTAGTAGTTTGGTCAAAGAAGTCAATCTGACGTCTGATGCGATTTCTGAACTGAGTCAACAAGCCGGAGAAATTACGCTGGTTCTGGACGTGATTGGCGAAATTGCTGAACAGACCAACCTATTGGCATTGAATGCGGCAATTGAAGCAGCTCGGGCCGGAGAACAAGGCCGGGGATTTGCTGTGGTTGCTGATGAAGTTCGTTCGCTTGCAAGCCGGACGCAAAACAGCACGCAAGAGATTGGCAATATGCTGAACTCGTTGAATCAAGGGGTCAGTAAAGCGGTCAGTCGGATGCAGGCGAGCCGTGAGCGTGGCGAGAGCACTGAACAAGAATCGGTGCGTATTAAAGAAAGCTTATCCGGCATTTCCCAAGCGATTCGGACGATACAGGATATGGGGATTCAGACTGCATCGGCCGCAGAGCAGCAAAGTGTTGTGTCTGAAGAGATTAACCAGAATCTGGTCGCGATTCAGCAGATTGTGAATGAGTTGAGCCATAATCTGCAACAGTCGGAATCCATCAGTAGTCGTCTGTCACAATCCGGTAAGAAAATGGGAGACTTGGTCGGACACTTTAAGATTTAACCAACATACAGTTTACAACTGAAGTTGATATCTATCGGGGTTCTTATCAACAAAGTTGAATTCGATTTTATCTTCAGGCTCATTGTATAGCAAACCGAGAGGAGCGATACAATGAGCCTGAAATTCCTTCCTAAAGAATCAATGCCACGGGAAAAACTACTTTCCCGTGGTCCCCACGCCCTGTCAGATGCCGAATTACTGGCTATTTTTTTGCGCACCGGTGTTGCTGGCATGAATGTCCTCGAACTGGCTGATTTTCTTTTACAGGAATTTGGTTCACTCCGTGCATTATTTTCAGCCCAGAAGAGTATATTTTGCCAGCATAAAGGTCTGGGAGAGGCAAAATTTGTGCAAATGCAGGCGGTGTTGGAAATGGCACAGCGGTATTTTTCGGAAACCCTACAGAAAGGCGATGCACTGACAAATCCACAATATACCCGTCATTATCTGTCCGGAATACTTCGAGATAAGCGGCGGGAAGCATTCTATGTGTTGTTTTTAGATAATCAGAACCGGGTGATTTGTGGTGAAATCATGTTTGAGGGTACGATCAATGCTGCAAGTGTTTATCCGCGAGAGATCATCGCGCGGGCACTACAGCATCATGCTGCATCTGTGATTCTGGCGCATAATCATCCTTCAGGAGTAGCCGAACCCAGTCAGGCTGATCGGCATATTACCCGGCGGATTATCGATGCTCTGGCGCTGGTGGATATCCGAGTGTTGGATCACTTTGTGATTGGTGATGGTGAGATTGTGTCTTTCGCTGAACGAGGCTGGATTTAAAATGGTAAATCTCTCATCTGTAGGAGAGAGATGAATGATATCCGGTGATTTTGCGAGGAGCCTGCGGCTTTCGGTTGATTTGATAGCATCCGTGAAAGTTTTTAGTTGTGGGAACAGCAGATTCTGTTATCATTCGCCCACTAAATTTTCAACCTATTATCAGCTCGGCGATGAAAAAGATCTTAGGATCTGCAAAAAAGGATCTGTTCGGGTCTTGAGCAATGCACATCAAGTTAGTATAATGCGCGACCTTTGATAGCCTTGTATGGATTTTCCATAATGGTTTTAAACCTCACCCTTCAACATGGAGAGAGGTTCGGCCACCAAGGTTGATATCGAGCTGAAACGATTTGGAGAAGACATTCATGTCCCGAGTATGCCAAGTAACTGGTAAGCGTCCTGTAACGGGGAACAACCGTTCGCACGCACGTAATGCTACTAAGCGTCGTTTTCTGCCGAACCTACAAACTCATCGTTTCTGGGTAGAGAGCGAAAAACGTTTTGTTAAACTGCGCCTGACTGCGAAAGGCATGCGTATCATTGACAAGAAAGGCATTGATGCTGTTCTTGCTGATATTCGTGCTCGCGGCGAAAACGTTTAAGAGGAATTGAGCAATGGCTAAAGGCATTCGTGAGAAAATTCGTCTGGTATCATCTGCTGGTACTGGTCATTTTTACACAACTGACAAGAACAAACGCAACATGCCAGGCAAATTTGAGATCAAAAAGTTTGATCCAGTAGTTCGCCAGCACGTTGTTTACAAAGAAGCAAAAATCAAGTAATTGAATTGCTCCTTGTAATGATGATAAAACCCAGCTTCTGCTGGGTTTTTTATTACCTGCTATCTACCTTTTTCCAGCGAAAGATCATAGGATAAACGGATATATTGATGAGCGACCATATCTGTTGAGAGTGACCTGATGAAGGATCGAAAACGGCGTTGGAATAATTATCTGATTCTGGCGGTGATTTTATTTATCGTCATTTTAAATCTACCATCCATGATTAAAGATTATCTTTTACCTCATGAAGCTCCGAGCAATCCATCACTGCTCAACCCCCAACTAACGATGACTTCGATACGGACACAACCTTGGTCGCTGGAGCGTGATGCTCATGGTGATTGGACATCCACCGTATCTTTCGATATTTCAGCGCTGGAACTGGTACAACGGTGGCGTAATCTGGTGGGTACACAGATCGATGATAAAACCTACCGCTCATTGTCGGGCAAATTGAATGATCCGGGTACCGTTGAAGTCTGGTATGAAGAACAAGAAGAGCCACAGCGGATAACTTATTATCGTTTCCCCCAGTTTTGGTTATTCAAAAACTGGCAGGAACATTGGATCGCGATTTCGGTAGAAGACCGTTATCTGTTTCCGGCGGTGATGACTCAATCATCGACGCAAGAGGAGTATTAAGATGCCGGAGTTACCGGAAGTTGAGGTAAGCCGACTGGGGATTAGTCCTTTTCTGGTCGGTGAACAAGTGAAATCTGTGAGTGTGCGGACACCGAAACTGCGTTGGGAGATTCCTTTTGAACTCCAACAGATTACGGGGCAGGTGATTCGACGGATTTATCGAAGAGCCAAATATCTGTTACTGGAAACCGATGTCGGAACGGCGATTATCCATTTGGGAATGTCAGGTTCTTTGCGTGTGTTGGATGTTTCGCTTCCACCAGGCAAACACGACCATGTCGATCTGTTTATGATGAACGGGAAGGTGTTGCGCTATAACGACCCGAGACGATTTGGCGCATGGTTATGGGCTGAGAAAGGTACGATGCATTCGGTATTCGACAATCTTGGTCCTGAGCCACTGTCGGATGAGTTGACTGCTGCTTATATGGCCGGGAGAGCAAAAGGAAAACGGGTGACGGTCAAACAGTTTATTATGGACAATAAGATCGTGGTTGGTGTCGGAAACATTTATGCCAATGAATCTTTGTTTACGACGGGGGTCCGGCCAACCCGAGAAGCTGGATCTCTGACAATGAGTGAGTGGGAAACACTGGTGAGTGAGATTAAAGCGGTGCTGACCCACTCGATTCAACAAGGTGGTACGACCCTGAAAGATTTTGCCCAAACTGATGGTAAACCCGGTTATTTTGCTCAGGAGCTGCGTGTTTACGGGAAAGAAGGGCTACCATGTCCTGAATGTGGTCAAGCCATCGTGGCGCAAAAAATTGGACAACGAAATACCTTCTATTGCCCACTTTGTCAAAAGTAGCGGCATCAAATTGAATTAAATACTGCGCTTTTTACGCAGGGATTCTGCAACGACCGGCGGGACAAATGAATCGACGTTTCCCCCGTGAATAGCAACTTCCCGGACGATTGTTGAAGAAAGAAAGGCGAATTCATCTGCCGGAGTAAGAAATACACTTTCAAGCTCCGGCATCAATCGGCGATACATGTTGGTCAAGCCGAATTCATACTCAAAGTCCATGGTGGTCCGCAGGCCTCGGATCAAAACGTTGGCGCTGACTTGTTTGGCAAAATCGACCAAGAGCCCGGAGAATCCCTGTACACGAATATTCGTCAGATGTTGGGTTGCCTGTTCGGCAAAAAAGACTCTTTCTGCCAGCGTAAACATGGTATTTTTACTGGGGCTGGCGGCGACGGCAATAATGACTTCATCAAACATACCAGCAGCGCGATTGACAATATCAAGGTGTCCGTTGGTGAGTGGATCAAATGTTCCCGGATAGATGACGCGCGATAGATTTTTTTTGCTCACAGTCGGTAATCTCAACAGTTAAACCGAGTACCTTAGGTATATACCGAAGGTCGCTCAAAATGCAACGTTTGTCAGAGTCTCTGACACTCACACTATAGTAACAAAAAGACTCAAAATAACCTATTGATGTCCGTATGAACGATGGTATGTGATGGAATAAGAGTTTGAAATGAAAAGAATACTTGTCATTCGTAATGATAAAATTGGTGATTTCATGCTGGCATGGCCGAGTTTTGCGATGCTCAAAGCATCTATGCCTGACTGCCATATTACTGCACTGGTGCCTCGTTATACTATTGCACTTGCTGAATTATGTCCGTGGATTGATGACGTGCTTGAAGACCCGACTAAAAAGGGATCTCCTTCATCTCAGCAAGCGTTGATTGAAGAGATTCGCCAACGTCACTTTGATGCATCGATTAATTTATTTTCGACGACTTACAATGCTTTACTGGTCTGGAAGGCGAAGATTCCATACCGAATCGCTCCGGCGACGAAACTGGCGCAAGTGTTTTACAACCGTCGGTTGAAGCAGAAACGTTCCCAGTCAGCAAAACCTGAATTTGAGTATAATCTGGATTTGATTCGTGCTTTTTTGCAGGATCATCAGATACCTGTCGTCGAACCTCAGCCACCATATCTGACTTTTTCACTATCAGAGCTTGCCAAACAAAAAGATAAACTCGCCGCACAACTGGGTATTTGTGCTCACAAATCATGGGTGTTCGTTCATGCAGGAAGTGGTGGGTCGGCCAATAATCTGTCTCTTGAACAGTACCGTCAGTTGATTGATGGGATGAATGGTGATTTTGAGGTGGTGCTGACTGCCGGACCGGGGGAAGAAGAAAAAGCCTATCAATTGCAATTGGCGATCAATCACCAAGGTGAAAAAGCGGTCGTCTACCATAAGAATGACGGCTTGGTGGATTTTGCCCGATCAATTGCTTGTGCGAGTCTTTTTATTGCCGGTTCTACGGGGCCCCTGCATATTGCTGCTGCGATCGATGTGCCGACCATTGGTTTCTTCCCGGCTAAACGCTCGGCAACGCCATTACGTTGGTATCCATTGAATTCACAAGGACGTCATCTGTCGTTTGCACCGCCTGCTGTTGGCGGAAAATCGCAGCAGGAAGATATGAGCCAAATTCGGATTCAGTCGCTCTTAAGTCAGATCAATGCTTGGGCGGCGACGTATTTGTCCGTATCCAAAGGTCCGCGTATTTCACAAATGTAGAATGTGCCGAAAGCAGGGAGAGCAGCAAGCCCTGCTTGCCGTCCAGAAAACCGGCTTTGATGACATACATTTTCATGAAGCATCCGAGTGCATGAATGATGCCTTGGCTGATACTGCTTTTTTTTCCGCGTTGTTGTCGTTGTTCTGCCCAGGCTTTTGCGTATCCGGCTGACTTGACCAGATAGTGATGCATATCATCGTACGTGTAGTGAATTGCGTCGCCTGACAGCGTTTCAACCCGCATAGATGAAGTCACTTCTACTTTTTCATGAACCAAAGCGTCATTGTATTGCGTCAGTTTGGTTGGGTAGAGTCGTAAAACTCTGTCGGGATACCAGCCACTGTGACGAATGAATCGACCAAAAACCCAGCTTAACCGCGATATTTGGTAGATGGTATTGGGTTGGTTGGCTTTGACCGCATCTTGAATGCTACTGCGAAGCTCCGGTGTGATGCGTTCATCTGCATCCAGCCATAAGACATAGTCGGATTCGACATACGATTGTGCGAGACGACGTTGTGGTCCAAACCCGGGCCAGTCAGTATTGGTGAAAAACTTATCGGTAAATTGTCGGGCGACTTGCTCCGTTTCGTCGTGACTGCCTGAATCGAGAATCACGATCTCATCGACCCAACCCTGAACCGTTTTAAGACAGGCTTCGAGATGCTTGGCTTCATTTTTCACAATCAGGGCCACGGCTAAGGTTGGTTGTGTCACGATGGTCTTTCTCCGTTGGATGATGCTGTTGTTTCAGCAGGTTTGCTGTCAAATAATAACAGGATATCAATAATTGTCTTCAAGCGGGATTGGCTTTAACAACCTTGCACTCACAGATTAAAATCTTGTACCGCTTTTTCAAACATTTGAATCACTTGTGTTGCCTGAATGCGACCCATTGCGGATTTATCTTTGACACGAGTGCGCCAATTGAGTTCGGCACTGGTTTTGCCGGTTTCTGCTTGAATGGCCTCTTCATAGACGGATACGACATAATTCTGATAGCAATAAGGACCCGTTCGTTGTGGGTTATGGTGGGCATATAGTCCGATAACCGGTGTGCCCATTGCATTGGCCATATGAGTCGGACCTGTATCGGGCGCAATCACGAGATCGCTGTGATCGAGTAAAGCCAGCATTTGTTTCAATGTACTATCGCCAACTTTATTGGTGACCGGAAAGTCAATCAGGCTGAGTATCTGTTGGGCTAAGTCACGTTCAACCTCAGCAGGCGAACCGGCCAGAATAATATGCCAGCCTTGTGCATGAATATGTTGCATCACTTCAGCATACCCTGCTGCCGTCCAGTTTTTATAAGCTTTACTGGCTCCCGGTACGATGACCAGATTCCGTTTGTCCTGACTGAGTTGTTGCGTTGCCCACTGGTGGTCCTGATGAGAGTAAGTTAGTGCCCACTTTGGCGTAATATCTTGAATACCAATATGCTGTGCAAAGGCCAGCAGGCCATCCAGCACATGTGGTTTCTTCGGGGAGGGCACGTGCTGATTGGTAAACCAAGTCTGACAATCCTGACTGCGTGTTGCATCGAAGCCTAGTTTGTAGGTTGCTTTTATTCCCAGTGTGGCAATGCTGGCTCTGAATGCATACTGCATATGGAGCAGGGCATCAAACCGCTCTTCTTTCAGCGTGGTCCAGAGCTGTCGATAGGCTTTGAACCCCTGTTTTTTATCAAACACAATGAGGCGGATATTGTCGAGACCATCGAGCAACTGAGCTTCTAATTGACCGGTAATCCAAGTGATTTTTGTCTCAGGCCATTGGCGTTGAATGGCTTGAACCGCTGCAACGGCATTGCAAACATCACCGATGGCTGACAGACGCAGGATACATATCGAGCGGGGAGCGGAATCAAATAACGCCATAATGATCACTATAAAGCAATGAGAGTTGTCCGGAATTATGCAGAGCCCGGAAGAAAATGTAAAATGCTGATTGAGTGAAGTTTTAATCATTGGATAAGCCGTGAAAACGTTCAAAAAAGGTAAATTACGGGTGTGGTATGACGAGGCGCTGTTATCAGTGCCTCCGGAGCAATGTTTTGATGTTGGTTTCTGGCAGCAGCAGGAGCGGATCGTTGGCCAGGCTTCTGGCCGGGGGACAACATGGTTTATCCAACTTGATAACGTACAGGGAGCATTACGGCATTACCGGCGAGGCGGGTTATTTGGTAAGTTGGTTCGGGACCATTACCTTTTTTGTCAATGGGATAAGACCAGAAGTTATCAAGAATTTCAGATTTTAAACCATCTGAGAAACGCCGGTGTGAATGTACCGCGTCCGATTGCCGCCAGAGCGGTTAAAAAAAATGTGTGCTATCAAGCCGATTTAATCACGGAAAAAATTCCGAATGCCCGGGATTTAGTGACCATTCTTCAGGAAAATGCATTGCGTGATGAAATATATGTGAAAATCGGACAAGAGATTCGTAAGATGCATGACGCACAAGTCAATCATACAGACTTGAATATTCATAATATTTTGATTGATGAGCAGGAACAGGTTTGGATTATTGATTTTGATAAGTGTATGATTCAGTCTGATGGTGATTGGAAGGAGAATAATATATTGCGCTTAAAACGCTCATTTTTGAAAGAGCAGCTGAAGCAAAGTATTTGTTGGAATCTTTCATCATTTGATTGTTTGTATCGAACGTATAGCGAATGATTTATGAAGAAAAATATTATTATTGTCAAATTTCAGTCTTTTAGAGATTTGCTTCGTCAGAAATTAGGACGATTTCTATTTGATAGAAAAAATGAGACAGGGTTTGATTTAACAAAAACTAAGAGTATTTTATTTATTCGCAACGATGCCAAAATTGGTGATGCAATTGTTTCATCTGGTGTTATCAGAAAAATAAAGAAATTCAGACCTGATATAAGAATTATTGTTATGACAAGTCCTAGTATGAGGTGTTTGTTTGAAGATGGATTTGGTGTTAATGAATTTGTATATCTCAAAAAAAGACCATCTTATTCTGAAATTAAGATCGCTTGTCAAAAGCTAGGAAAAATTGATGTTGCAGTATCATTGAATCAAAACATGAAAATGAAAGATATTTATTTACATCGGTGTCTGCAAACAAAGGTTAATATTGGTCTTGATTCAAAAGTTAAGTTAATTAATAAAAACATATCTAATGATATAAAAGATAAACACTATGCTTTGAAATTTGATTTTATTGCTAAATGTATTGGAATAGATGAACCACTAGAACCTTATATTATACCATTAAGTGAAGCGTCATTAGCTAAAATAGAGAGGTTCATTTTTACACACAATATTAAAAAATATATCGTATTTAATCCTTTCGGTAGTGGCAGTACTCGTAAATTAAATAAAGAAAATATTTGGAATATAATTGAACAGGTAAATGTAAAATATCCTGACTATCAATGTGTATTACTTTCATCTCCTGGAACTCGAGATGAGATTAACCAAATGAATATCCATGATAACAAACGGATTTTTCATTTTGATGATAGTGAGTCAATCTATGATGCTATTGCTATAGTAGATAATGCTGACTTAATTATTACTGTAGATACATCAATTGTTCATATTGCTTCCGGTTTGGGTAAGAAACAAATTGCTATTTATAGAAATGATGAGGAAAATTATATAAATTGGGGGCCAAATTCAGATTTAGCTCAGTCAATTTTTACATCAAGAGATAATATAAATGATATTGACTTGTCTCAATTTTAAAATTTACCTACTATAAATTAGTTAGTATCCTACTTATACGTAATATATTTCAGTTAGGATTCAGGTGTGTATGTAATATGATAGTAAATAAGGTTGGACTATATTAATGAATATTCTTTTTATTTGTCCTAACTGGGCTGGACTGGCGACACCCATAATTGAAGAAATATCTCGCCAAGGTCATCAGGTCACTCATCTTGACCATTCTGATTTGTCAAAATTTAAATATATTGATAATTATCATCGTATTATATCAAAAATATATAGTAAATTATCAGGCGTTAACTATAAACATAAACAGACTGATACTCAGATAGATAAGATTCTAAAAGCATTTTTTATTGGCCGGGATAAATATGATGTTATTATGATGATGGAGCCTAATATATTTAACCGAAAACACTTGGATATATTAAAAGATAATACAAATCTGTTGGTTGTAACGCTATGGGATAGTTTGAGAAAATCGCCAGATAATGCTGAAAACATTGACATGTTTGACTTTAAATTTAGCTATGACGAAGTGGACTGTAAAGCGTTTGAATTTAAAAAAATCAATAATTATCTGGATCCAGATTGGCATCCTCTCATTCATTATGATGAGTGTCAGTACGATTTATTTTCCATTATGTGTTTTACAAAAGAGCGGTATCATCATGTCATTGATATTCTGGATGCTAATCCTTGGTTGAACTCTAATATTATATTTTATTGTGATCATCCTCGGAAAATGAGATATATTAAAGACAGTCGAATTAAATCGACAAATAAGCTTATTTTAGGTGAAGATCTTGCTCATTGTATTAGTCAATCAAAAGGGATATTAGATGTATTACAAGGTGATCAATCAGGGTTATCATTTAGAATATATGAATCGATTGGTTATCAGAGAAAGTTAGTGACGACAAACCCGCATATTCAACACTATGATATATATAACACTAATAATATCGCGATTATTAGCGATGAGAATAATATTCCCCGTGACTTTTTTGATAAGCCATATGAGTTGATCGACAAGGATATTGTCGAACGGTACACATTGGAGAGATGGGTTAAAAATATTATGGATGAAATAGCATGTTAATGGTTTTTGTTAGCGCACCTGAATTCTCAATAACCAAATTCCGTGCTTGTGATGACATCGTTCTCATTCGCTCAGGATTTGTCAATAATGACAGGACGCTAGAAGAAATTTCATTCGCATGAGTGAGAATGATGACTGCTCCTGACTGTTGTAAAGTGAGGGTAATATCACGAAAGTTGTAATAGCTGGGGCCAGTAATTGTTGGTATTCCGAGAGATGCTGGCTCTAAGACATTATGTCCGCCAACTGTTTTCCCAATGAAACTTCCTCCCATAACACAGATATCTGCGGCTCCGATCAAGATGAGCATCTCCCCCATAGTATCTCCTAGATATACCTGATATGGTTGACCGTGAGTGTCTTCTTGAGTTCGCCTTTGAGTTGTTAAGCCTTCTTTTACACAGAGTTCATACACAGAGTTGAATCTTTCGGGATGTCGGGGTACAAGGATGAGGAGTGCATCTGGGAACTCTTCTAGAATCTGTTTATGATTCTCAAGGATTAATTCATCTTCTCCAATATGAGTACTAGCCGCTATCCATACTGGTCTTCTAGCCCCTATCTTATTGCGTAAATCGGCAGATTGTTTTTTTATTTCTTCTGAAATTTCAATATCATACTTAAGAGAACCCGTTACTGACAACTGTGAGGTTTGAGCGCCTAAAAGATGAAACCGGTCACTATCTTCTCTATGTTGACAATAGATTTGATCAATGTGATATAGGCAAAAATTGATCAATGGTTTTACTTTCAGATAATTGTGGTATGACTTCTCAGATAATCGAGCATTAATGATGGATATTTTTATATGATTATTCTTTGCTATATACAATAAATTAGGCCATAGCTCTGTCTCCATAATAATTAAATGGCTTGGTCTTATTGATCGAATGAATCCCCTGATAGCAAAAGGGAAATCCAGCGGCATATACCGATGCTCTGCAATACCACTTATCTTCTGAGCTTGCTCCGCTCCAGTTGGTGTTGTGGTTGTAATAATTATTCTTTTTTCAGGAAAATCAATATTTAACTGTTTGATGAATGGAATGACACTAATAGTTTCTCCAACCGATACAGCATGGATCCAGATGATTTCTTGATCTTTATGAGCAGATAAAGGTGGTGTGAAGCCGAAATGTTCCGTCCAACGAGAGCCAACACAAGGCTTCCCTTCTTTCTTCTTAAATAGACTTAAAAGATAAAAAGGAGCAATTATTGCCAGAACAAAAGTATAAATGAGTCTAATTAAGCTGTTCATATTATTTTTTGACTAAATCGTTTGGATCTTGATGGGTCCATTTACCGCGAGGTTTATCTAAGTATTGAAAATGTTCATTAGTGAAAGTCCCCTGAATACACACATAGTTTCTTCCTAGTGCATGGACATCTCTTCCTTGTAGCACGCGATTTAATACTTCTGGCCCGGTTGTCCCATAAACACCTTTTTTAACGTCATAGTTTTCAATATTATCAACGATAGTGTCCATAATTTTTTGATAGTCGCGATTATTGGGAATTGTCGCCAGGAAGAAATTTGTATAATCAGTATTCCCTTTTTTAAACTTAATATAGAGCGCTTCCTGCTCACCTTGTAAGATTTTACGAAGCGGCCAGACAAGGGTCGCATCGATATCCATGTAGATGCCACCTTGTTGGTACAAAACTGTTATCCGCCATAAATCGGCTTGAGCCGCCCCATCAGTCAGTTTTTGATATGCTTTATACACATGTTCAGGGGCGTGTTCTCTCATGAACTGTTCGCGCGCTTCTGTACTGACGTATCGGTACTCATAATCGAGGGACATCAGGCGATTAAATAAGTAATTGAGATAAACAGGTAAGGTGCTGCGATTCGAATAATTGGTTTGCCAGATGATTCTTGGAATCGCACTGGTATTTCCCCAATTCACCTTAGGCTGAGAGTTGATTGGTATAGTAAAACGAGCTTTTGGTAAGACGGCATGAAAAAGGTAAGAGAATAATTTAAATAAATTCCCTATAAGTCGAATCAAGCGATTGGTGATAATTATTAAATTCATTCTCTTATCCCACTATGTTTCACTATCTTGGATGTTATCAAGATCATTTCGAGTAAAATTAATTAGTACGGCAAGCACAAATCCATAGAAGCTGCTGATTAGATTCTGCTCTAAGGGGACTTCTGTTAAGCAGAATATGGAAAATCCTAAGACAAAAACAAATCCAGTCAATGCATGTGTAGATTTACTTATGTGTTTTAAAAAGAAACATAAAGGGGTAAAAATTAAGGCAATAATAGCGAATATACCAAGTACACCATTGCTCGCTAACATTTCGAAATATTGATTATGCGCATGAGCTCTTTTTACACTTATCGGCCAGTCACTAATTTTACCTTCTTGGTAGAGTTGCCGAATCGTTTCTTCTCTCTGAGCGTAAGTTTGTCCTATCAAGGGGCTTTTGATAAAAGACTGAGTTGCTGCATACCATAGTTGAATCCGTCCGCCTGAGGACTCAGCGTCGGCGACATCACCAGATAGAATTCGATGGAACTCAGTTACAGTAAAGTTAATTCTTTCCTTAAACTGAGCTGAATAAGCATACATACCCCAAAAAAATACCAACATAATTAAGATTGTCTTGAATATGTTTTTGCATTTATTTTGCTTGGATTGAAAAATTACACTAAAGATAATTAAAATAGGAATCGCAAAAATAGCACCTCGGGTTAATGTCAGTATAGTTGCAAAGCAGCAAAGCAGGAAAGATAGCCATAATATTTTTTTGATATGGCTACTATTGGCTAGCGTCAAAGCCAGAAAGGCAAGAGAGCAAGAGAGATACCCAAAATTAATGCTGTATAAATAACCGTCAACTCTGGGCATCCCTTTGACATAAAATTGGTAAATTGCAATAACGATTGTACCAACCGCACCCACAACAATTCCCCAGTCGAGATATTTTCTCGGTGTTGTTGTCTCTGTAACGATATGACGAATGAAAAAATAGATCGGGATGATGAATAGATAACGAGAAGCCCCTTTAAAGTATCTGGTTGTTTCCATATCAGACAGATAAATAGGAATATTGGCTATAAAATAAGCCGAAAGTATAATAATAACCATCCAGTCTATTTTATCTAGGGTATAGTTGCGTTTCTCTTTAATTAAATACCATGTTGCAGTTAATAGTAAAATTAAGATAGCACCGATACTGAAATTTTTAGTACATAGCAACAATGCCGGGACTAAAAATAGACAACCATTAAATATTCTTCTGTAATATGTATTTTCCATCGCTACAACCATGAGGAAACTTCACTTTTAATTGTTTGATATATTTTTTGTGGACTCGGTATACTGCCATCAGCGTTCATGACAATATGGTGTTTCTCATATAGTGGTGTATACCGAAAAGGAACTGTTGAGTAGAAAATCCCGACAGTTGGGGTATGCGTTGCAATTGCGACATTCCTGACCCCAGTATCCGGACTGACCATTAGAGAGGCTTTTGCTACAAGCTCGATCAGTTGTTCTAACGGCAGACAAGTCTGAATTGAAAAATTAGGGTATTGTTTGAGATCTTCAAGAAAATCTCCTTTTTCAAAGGTATTTTTACCCTCAAGAAAAATATGTTGGATATTAGGATGATTGGCTAAAGAGAGTTCAATGAGTTCTTTCATTTGTGGTTGACTCAGAATTTTTGAGGTCTGGGAGGCTCCGTTAAAAAATAATATAAATGGTTTAGTTGTATCTTGTTCGACTCGATGATCCGGATAATTAAAATTGAGAGGATAGCTCGGAGCATGTCCCAGAATTTTTAACATATCCAGCATACATTCAACTTCCGGCTGGAAATCTGAACGCGGAACACAAACATTGTACAACACACCACGAAGATAATGCTTGTATGGAAATCCGATTTTCAGCTTGGCCTGACTCAATGCCATCATCCAGTGCGAACGATTGGTACTGGCTAAGTCAAAAATGATATCTTGTTCCCCGAGATCTTTAATGTTCTTGATTTTATCGAACACGGACGTTTGTTGTTTCTTATCTTTGCCTGGCATAACATGAACACGGTCAACCAGATCTTCCGGCATGCCATATTGATAGTTTGATACCGCAACGAGTGTGATCTGCGCATTGGGGAAGAATTTTCTTGCTTCGATCAGAAAAGGGCGGGCAATCACCTGATCACCGAGCGCTGCATGTCTGATGACGGCAATCTTCTTGATATTGAGTGGAGAGAAGACTTCCGTTAAATACTTTCTGGCTTTTTTTGTTGCGAAAGCCCCACGCTCAAACCATTGATATTTCATTACAATTCTTATTTGGGTTGTTGATGTTTAATCTGACGAATAACTTGATCGGGTGTCAGTTGCTTCAGGCAGTTGAGATGTCCGTATGGGCACTCTCTTTGAAAACATGGCCTGCATTCTATATCAGTATTTAACGTAATTACATTGTCCGCTAATGGTGGCGTGTATTGAGGTGAGCTTGAGCCGTAGATGGCAACGATATGACAATTGACCGCTGCGGCAACATGCATCAGACCTGAATCATTACTGACAACAGTATGGCAACAGGCGAGTAAATCGACCACCTCTACTAATGTCGTTTGCCCAGCCAAATCAAAACAGTGTGACTGGCATTCCAGAGGGAGCTGGTTGCGGATATGTTGCGTGACTTCCTGATCTTTTTGTGATCCAAATAGCCAGATCTGTTTCCCTGTTTTTATGAGGGATGATGCCAACTCTGCATAGTAATCAGCAGGCCATCTTTTGGACGGGCCAAATTCTGCGCCGGGACATAAACCAACGACTTCACGGTCAGATGTTAACGAAAACCGTTGTCGTAATTGTGCTTGTTGGTTTGAATCAACGTTGAGTCTCGGTTTTAGGCATTTCTCCAGTGATACTTCGTCGATCATGGTGCTTTTGGGGGCCGCTAAGGCCACGTAGCGTTCCACCATATATTGAAAGACTTTTCTGTCTGGTCTCAGATCGTTCAACAGACCATAGCGCATTTCACCTTTCCATCCTGTACGGACCGGAATTCCAGCAAATAGTGGGATTAAGGCTGATTTAGCTGAATTAGGAAGAATAAAAGCATGTGTGTAACGACTGGCGGCTAACTGGCGGCCTATTTTCCACCGCTTAGCTAGACTAAAATCGCCATGACCGATCGGCATCTTGATGGCCTGATCAACTTCAGGCATACGTTCCAGGATCGGACCACACCAGGCTGGTGCCAGAACATCAATTGTTGCGTTTGGGTGACGGCTTTTGAGTTCACGATATAAACTCTGAGACATCACCATATCTCCAACCCATGAGGGGCCGATGATCAGGATTTTCATTTGCATGATTTTAGAACGGCTCATCTAAATTAGAAGGCATAGTACCATCAGTGCGATGGTATCGTAAGATGCTCTCGATTATTCCTGATAGTAATGTAGCAGATTTTGAGTATGTGTCTGTATTGAAAACTCTTTACATGCTCTTATTCTGGCTGATATCGCGTTATTTTTTGCTTCATCATAATGTTCATAGCTGTTCAGAATGGCTTGTGCAATGGATTGGTCACTGGTTGGGGAACAATACTGCGCATAATTTTCCAATAGTTCCGGGAGTGCACCGGTATTTGCCGCCACGATGGGGCGCTGAGCTGCCATTGTTTCTATTGCGGTTAAGCCGAATGCCTCATTGGCATAGGGCAGACATACAATATCCATGATAGATAGCAGTTGCTGGGTGTCCTGACGAAATCCGGTGAAGATAACATGGTTGATTAAATCTAGGGATTGAATGATTTCTTTGACTTGAGAAAGATAAGCTAAATCGCATCCTTGTGAGGCTTCTAATCCCCCGACGATAACCAATTTACTATGAGGAAGACTTTGCTGCACACGAGCAAAAGCTTTCACCAGTTCTATCTGTCCTTTTCCGGGGCTGATTCGACCAATCGTACCGATCACAAAATCCTTTTCCGGGAGTGAAAGTGAGTGTTTTATGGCTGCAATTTCATTGGGCAGCAATTCTGTTTTGTCTGGGATTTCTGTTCCCAGCCACAAGCGCGAGATTCTTTCGGGTGCGACAGGAAGCGCGTTGAGATTTCTCTGGTATGTTTCATCACTAATAGACAAAACTTGATCAACATGTCGGTAAACCCATCGATGGAAAGCATCTTTTTTACTTCTTGTGACACCCATGTGTTCGGTGAATATAACTTTTACGGGAACAAATTGTTTAATCAGAGCTGCAATTAATAGATCACCAGATTTATGACAGTGAATAACATTAATCTGATGTTGTTTTACCCACTGAATGAGAGCATATAATTTGACGGTAATGAGCTGAGATTTACTTCTTGCCGTATACAGAGAGAATTGTGTTTCTTGCATCCCTGATTCAACTTGGGTACCAGTCAGACACAAACCGAATACTTGATAGCCTGCAGAGAGGAACTGTTGACCCATTCTGATCGGGTACATTTCCAGACCTCCCCATCCTTTTGACAGGCATATATGTAATATTACGGGATGTCTCACTATCCTCTCCTATTGATAAAAGTGATATATACATTCTACAACATTCGGAGAAAACAGGTTAATTGATTGAGAAAAAAGAGTTCTGAATGTTTTATCGGAACTCTTTTTGTAAGGTTTGATTAGTCGGAACCGAAAAGATCTCGGGTATAAACTTTGTTTGCGACTTCTGACAGTTCATCTGACATACGATTTGAAATAATGATATCAGCCATTTGCTTAAACTCATCCAGGTCACGCATTACTCGAGAGTTAAAAAACTGCTCTTCTTTCATCGCGGGTTCATAAATGACGATTTCTAGCCCTTTTGCTTTCAGACGTTTCATAATTCCCTGGACTGATGATGCCCGGAAATTATCCGAACCGGATTTCATAATCAACCGATAAATGCCGACAGTTTGGGGATTCCTTTTCAGAATACTCTCTGCAATGAAGTCTTTACGGGTTCTGTTGGCGTCAACAATGGCGGCGATAATATTATTTGGAACCTTATCGTAGTTGGCCAGAAGCTGCTTGGTGTCTTTTGGCAGACAATAACCCCCATAACCGAAAGATGGATTGTTATAATGATGGCCAATACGAGGATCAAGACAAACCCCTTCAATAATCTGGCGGGTGTTCAGGCCATGAGCCTCAGCATAAGAATCCAGTTCGTTAAAGTAAGCGACCCGCATGGCCAGATAAGTATTGGAGAAGAGTTTGACCGCTTCGGCTTCTGTAGCGTTGGTAAAGAGCACCTGAATATCTTCTTTTTGTGCGCCTTCCACAAGCAAATTCGCGAAAGTCCTTGCTCGATCACTTTGTTCTCCGACAATGATCCGCGACGGATAAAGGTTATCGTGAAGTGCTTTCCCTTCACGGAGAAACTCGGGGGAGAAAATAATGTTTTGGCAACTGAAGCGTTGTTTGACTCGTTCAGTATAGCCGACAGGAACCGTGGACTTGATAATCATGGTGGCTTCAGGGTTGATTGCAACTACATCCTGAATGACAGCTTCAACGGTCGTAGTGTTAAAATAATTGGTTTGTGGATCGTAATCTGTCGGTGTGGCGATGATGACAAAACTAGCATCACGATAGGCTTCTTCTTTATTTAAGGTCGCTTTAAAATCCAACGCCTTTGATGATAAAAATGTTTCGATTTCTTGATCGATAATGGGTGATTTTCGATCATTGAGTAACGCGACTTTTTCCTCAATCACATCTAATGCCACAACGGTATGATTCTGGGCAAGTAGGATTGCATTCGACAACCCGACATACCCAGTCCCTGCAACAGCAATTTTCATAACGACTCCCAACCTAACAACGTATTAAAAATGAGACACTCATTATGATACAGTCTCTTTACGATTGGGAACGATTAAATGCTACTGATTGATGATGTGTAAATATTCTGAGACACCTTCAGCAACAGTTTTGAACACAATGTCACATCCTGCTGCTCTTAGCTTGGTCAGATCAGCTTGCGTAAACTCCTGATAAGCACCTTTCAGGTGCTCAGGAAACGGAATCGTTTCAACGACGCCACGACCATGATGCTTAATCACGGCTTTTGCAACTTCTTCAAATGATTCTGCTTTCCCTGTACCACAGTTGAAAATTCCGGAAATGCCCTGTTCCCAGAACCATAGATTCACCTGACATACATCACCGACATACACAAAATCGCGGATAAAGTGATTACTTCCCTCAAATAGTTTCGGGTTTTCACCTGCTTTCATCTGATTGTTGAGGTGGAAAGCGACAGATGCCATTGAACCTTTATGATCCTCGCGAGGGCCGTAAACATTGAAGTAGCGAAATCCGGTAATTTGTGACAGTTTCTCGCCATTTTCTTCAGCATCTTTCCAGAGACGTCGAACGTAGTTATCGAATTGCTGCTTGGAATAGCCATAGACATTCAGCGCGCCTTCATATTCAGGGGATTCGATGAACGTCTTTGTTTCTCCATAAGTGGCAGCAGATGAAGCATAGAGAAAGGGGATTTCTCTATCTAAACAGTAATGGAGCAGCTCTTTTGAATACTCATAGTTATTGAGCATCATGTATTTACCGTCCCACTCGGTTGTTGCCGAACATGCACCTTCGTGAAAGATGGCTTCAATCGGACCGAAATCATCGCCAGCCATGATCTGCGCTAAAAAGTCATCACGATCCATGTAGTCTGCTATGCTCAGGTCAACAAGGTTTTTGAATTTTTTGCCGTTCTCGAGATGGTCAACGACAAGGATATCGTCAACTCCTTGGTCATTCAGGGCTTTTACGATATTGCTGCCAATCATGCCAGCACCGCCGGTTACGATGATCATAGGTTTTCCTGTGAAGATATGTATATGTATAATTGTCGCCCATTATAGCGAGTTGACATGCTGATGTAATCACAAAATCAGGGTTAAGCATGGGTTAACCTCGCCTCAAGTTAAAGATTCATGTATCATTCACCCAGTTTTATTCCTCGGTAGATAAGCATTTGGGAGCTTTACCCAAGGGCGGTAGCGTCCCTAGAATTATTGTAAATTGAATGCTAATGCAGTTAATTAGGAAGTTATTAAATGAAAATTTTGGTTACTGGTGGCGCAGGGTTCATTGGCTCCGCAGTTGTTCGACATATTGTTGAAAATACAACGGATGACGTGGTTAATGTTGATAAACTAACTTATGCAGGCAACTTAGAATCGTTACCTGATAAAGTGTCAACAAGCTCACGTTATTCATTTGAGCAAGTAGATATTTGTGATCGTTTGGCGCTTGAGTGTGTCTTTAAGGTTCATCAACCTGATGCGGTAATGCATTTAGCAGCAGAGAGTCACGTAGATCGTTCAATCGATGGGCCGGCTGCATTCATTGAGACGAATATCGTTGGCACATATACATTGCTTGAAGCTGCCCGTAATTATTGGAATCAGCTTAGCGAAGAAAGAAAAGAGTCATTCCGTTTCCATCATATTTCAACAGATGAAGTCTATGGTGATTTAGAAGGAACTCATGATTTATTCACGGAGATGACACCATATGCACCATCTAGTCCTTATTCAGCTTCTAAGGCATCGAGCGATCACTTAGTTCGAGCATGGTTAAGAACTTATGGCTTCCCTACGATTGTAACCAACTGCTCTAACAATTATGGCCCGTATCATTTTCCGGAAAAACTGATCCCGCTGATGATTCTGAACGCGCTGGACGGGAAAGAGCTACCTGTTTACGGTGACGGTATGCAGATTCGTGATTGGTTGTTTGTCGAAGATCATGCAAGAGCTCTTTATAAAGTTGTGACTGAAGGCACTGTGGGGGAAACCTATAATATTGGCGGACATAATGAAAAAGCTAATATTGAGGTTGTGAAAACCATATGTGGTCTGCTGGAAGAGCTTGCTCCAAATAAGCCAGAAGGTGTTGATAAGTACGAAAATTTGATTACTTACGTAAAAGACCGTCCAGGACATGATGTTAGATACGCGATTGATGCAACAAAAATTGCACACGATCTTGGTTGGAAGCCTGAGGAAACTTTTGAATCAGGTATCCGCAAAACGGTTGAGTGGTATTTATCGAATCAAAAGTGGTGGAATCGAGTGCTTGACGGCTCTTATTCATTGGAACGTTTAGGAGCTCAGGGATAAAAATGAAAGGAATTGTATTAGCTGGTGGCTCAGGTACACGTCTATACCCTCTGACCCGGGGGGTTTCTAAGCAGTTGGTGCCTATTTATGACAAACCGATGGTGTTCTATCCAATATCAACACTGATGTTGGCAGGGATTCGAGATATCTTGGTCATTACGACGCCTGAAGATAATGAAGGCTTTTGTCGTCTCTTAGGTGATGGCTCTGCGTTTGGAATTCATATTGAGTATGCCATTCAGAAAAGTCCAGATGGACTTGCTCAAGCATTTCTTATTGGGGAGCAATTCATTGGAGACGACTCAGTATGCTTAGTTTTAGGTGATAATATCTTTTATGGTCAGCATTTTACCGGGATGCTAAAACGTGCAGCGGAAAGAAGCTCGGGGGCGACTGTCTTTGGCTATCAGGTTAAAGATCCGGAGCGTTTTGGTGTTGTAGAATTTGACCATAATATGAGGGCGTTATCCATTGAAGAAAAACCTCTGCATCCTAAGTCAGATTATGCGGTTACGGGGCTTTATTTTTATGATAATCGCGTCGTAGATTTTGCGAAGCAGGTCGTGCCATCTGAAAGAGGTGAACTAGAAATTACAAGTATTAACCAAATGTATCTTGAGGATGGTTCTCTCAATGTCGAGCTATTAGGAAGAGGGTTTGCATGGTTGGATACAGGCACGCATGAAAGTCTCCATGAAGCATCATCTTTTGTCCAAACAATTGAACATGTTCAAGGGCTAAAAGTTGCCTGTCTAGAAGAAATTGCGTGGCGTAGTGGTTGGCTAACCAATGATGAGGTGCTATCCCTTGCCCAGCCCATGTTAAAAAATGAATATGGACGTTATCTGGTTAAATTAATCAATGAATCTAAGAAGTAGGCTCATAAGATGAAAATATTGGTTACCGGTTGTAATGGGCAGGTTGGGCATTGTATCGTTCAGCAGCTATCAGATACGACAGTTGAATGCTTAGCCGTTGATCGAGATCACCTTGATATTACTGATCAAGGTGCTGTTTTCAATATAGTAAGAAAATTTCAACCTCATATCATTATTAATGCAGCGGCTTATACTGCAGTTGACAAAGCAGAAGAAGAAGTCGAATTATCTTATCGAATTAATCGTGATGGACCGAAATATTTAGCGCAAGCCGCGAATGAGATTGGGGCTGCTATCCTGCATATTTCTACTGACTATGTTTTCTCTGGGGAGTTTGATGGTGAATATAAAGAAACCGATGTCACTTCTCCACAAGGGATTTATGGTGAGAGTAAGTTAGCTGGAGAAATCGCTGTTTCTGATATATGTGAAAAATATATCATTTTAAGAACTGCATGGGTATTTGGGGAGCACGGCAATAATTTTGTGAAGACAATGCTAAAGCTGGGGGAGAAGAGAGATAGCTTGGGAATCGTCTCTGACCAGTATGGTGGACCTACTTATGCTGGCGATATTGCTTCTGTATTAATAAAAATCGCATTCTTAATTCATGATAAACAACCGATTCAATATGGTATTTATCATTTCTCTGGTTTACCTCATGTGAGTTGGTTTGATTTTGCTAAAACAATTTTTGACGTAGCTTTAGATAAGCAACTATTATCGAAAAAGCCTCAATTAAGTCCTATTTCCACCGAGCAATACCCCACTCCAGCAAAACGTCCTGCTAACTCAAGACTGTCAACAGAGAAGATTAAACAAGAATTTGGTATTTCTGCCAGTGACTGGCAGAGAGCATTAATTAATTTAGAAAATTATAAGTTGTAAATAGCGATGAAAGTAATAGAAACTGAAATTCCTGATGTAAAAATTATTGAGCCAGCAGTTTTTGGTGACGAACGTGGCTTCTTTATGGAAACGTGGCAACAGAAAAAATTTGAAGAGTTAGTGACAGGTAAACCGACAACCTTTGTTCAGGATAACCACTCCAAATCAAAGAAGGGGATCTTACGAGGACTTCATTATCAAACAGAAAATACACAAGGCAAGTTAGTGAGAGTGATTTCTGGTGAAGTTTTTGATGTTGCTGTTGATATTCGTAAAGAATCACAAACCTTTGGAAAGTGGGTGGGTGTTTATTTATCTGCAGAAAATAAGCGCCAACTTTGGGTACCTGAAGGATTTGCGCACGGTTTTTTAGTCACTAGTGATGAGGCTGAGTTTGTTTATAAATGTACTGACTATTATAACCCTAAAGCTGAGCACTCTATTGTATGGAATGATTCGGATATAAATATTAAATGGCCTATAGATGATGAGCACTTATCATTGTGTTTATCAGCAAAAGATAAACATGGTTTAAAGTTGTCTGACTCACCATTATTATTTAAAAATTAATAGATGCTATTCTTTAGGTGACAAAAATATGAGTAACTTATTTTGTAGCTTCTATAAGCCATTTTCTATATTGATTAACCATAGATATATCATTCAAAGCTTGACTAAAAAAGATATTATATCACGTTATCGAGGATCTATACTTGGAATTATGTGGAGTTTTTTCAATCCTCTTTTAATGTTAGGTCTTTATACATTTTTCTTTAGATTTGTTTTTAAAGCTCGTTGGCCCAATGTTGGTGACTCAACAGCTGATTATGCTGTAATGTTGTTTGCCGGATTAGTTGTTCATGCTTTAGCTTCTGATATTATCAGTAAATCATCAGGAATTATTTCTAGAAATAGTAATCTAGTCAAAAAAGTTGTATTTCCAATCGAAGTATTGCCTTGGGTAGTACTCATGTCAAGTTTATTCCATATGTTGATTAGTATGTTAGTACTTATAGGTTTTTTTCTTATAAGTGGTGGAACTATTCAATGGACTATTTTATTTCTCCCTGTCGTATTTATACCCATGGCTATTTTATTTATGGGAGTATCTTGGTTTATTTCAGCTTTAAGTGCATATATTAAAGATGTTGAACAATTGATAGGGACAGTCGTAACTTTTCTATTATTTACTAGTACTGTGTTTTTTTCAATAGATAATATACCCAATCAATTAAAGCCTTTATTATATATTAATCCAATAACTCAAATTATTAATGATTTTAGACGTATACTAGTCTATGGTATGTCTCCTGACTTTAAATTATTATTCATCTATACAATTGCCGCATTAATTATATTTTGGGGTGGTTATAACTTCTTTATGAAAGTTAGAAAAGGTTTCTCAGATATTCTATAAGATAGATAATTTATGTGGAGATGTCGATGAATAATACAATTATTAAAGTTGATTTTATATCAAAATTATTTCATATATATAAGAATCCAATAGATCGATTACTAGAAAATTTTATTCGAAAAAAAAATGGCAAATATAAAGAATTTCATGCTCTAAAGAATATAAATTTTGAAGTATCTAGAGGGGAGTCAATTGCTTTAGTTGGAGCCAATGGTGCAGGTAAATCTACCCTATTACAAATTATTTGTGGAACATTGACTCCGACTTTGGGAAATGTCACGGTCAATGGGAGAATATCAGCTTTACTTGAGTTGGGTTCTGGTTTCAATCCTGAGTTCTCTGGGCGAGAAAATATCTATTTCTTTGGTGCTTTACAAGGAATGAAAAAGAAAGAAATTGATAGCCGATTAGATGAAATTCTAGACTTTGCTGATATAGGGGACTTTATTGAGCAACCCGTAAAAACATATTCTAGTGGCATGTATGTTCGTTTAGCATTTGCTTCTGCCATTCATGTTGATCCAGATATCCTTATTGTTGATGAAGCATTAGCTGTTGGTGATGAGGCATTTCAAAATAAGTGTTATTCCAAAATTAATGCCTTAAGACAGTCAGGTGTGACGGTACTATTTGTTACACACTCTCCTCAAACTGTAATGTCACTCTGTGAACGGGCCTTATTTTTTGAACACGGCGAATTATTACTGGATGGAAATCCAAAAGATGTTATCTCCTGCTATCAAAAGATATTATATGCGCCTGAAGATAAAAGAAATACTCTAATTCAATTGTTAAGAGATAAAGGAGTTAATGCTTTTAAAAATAATCCTCAAAGCCATATTTCTGAACAGCAAAAAGTAGTATGTGAGGATGGAGAATATTTTGATCCAAGTCTAAGGGCTGAACCAATTGCCTATGAACATAAAGGGTTGATGATTACTGACCCCTATATTTCCTTAGATGATGGAACTAGAGTTAATGTTTTAGTTAGAAATAAAGTATACCGATATTGTTATTCAGTCCAGGTTTTGGAAACCGTGAGAAATATTAGATTCTCAATGGTAATTAAAACATTAAATGGTACAGAGTTAGGTGGCTTCATTAGTGCTCATTCACCATATTCTGGATTAGAAGTATTACAGAAAGGAGAGGTATATGAAGTTGAATTTAAATTTAAGACATGTCTCAATTCTGGTGTTTATGTCATGAACTCTGGAGTAAGAGGAACTCTTTACCAAGACGAAGAATTTTTAAGTAGAATGTTAGATGCATTTATGTTCAGAATTTTACCTATTGAAGAGCAAAAAGAGACATGTTTTATTGATTTCGGTGTTGAATGTAGTTATCAACAATCAATAACAGAAATCTAATGTGTAATTATTAATGTATATTAAATATTTTTACATTAAAAGTAATATTGTCATTATTTGACGAGGATATAAATGAGTCATAATAAAATATTCGTTATATTAGGTATGCATAGAAGTGGTACAAGTGCTATTGCCAGAGCCCTTAAAGTTTTTGATATTGAACTTGGTCAAAATCTTATGCCTGCTTTTGAAGGTGTTAATGAGAAAGGATTTTGGGAAGATCTTGACATATATAAATTAAATGAGGAAATGTTAAGTTTTCTAGACTGTAGCTGGGATTCTTTGAAAAATATAACAGAACTTGATATACAATCTCTCGTAGACCACGGATATTTAGATAAAGCAGTAGAATTATTACAAGAAAAAATATCAAAAAGTATTTCGGGTAAGTTTGGATTTAAAGATCCTCGAGTAACTAAGTTATTTGGTTTTTGGAATATTGCGCTTTCTCAAGTTGATGCTTCAATATATTATGTCTTTGCGGTTAGAAATCCAATAAATGTAAGTGAATCTTTAAGAAAAAGAGATTTCATGAGCAAAGAGAAAAGCCTTCATTTATGGTTAGAATACGTTAAAACACCATTTTTCTATTTAAAAGAAGAGAATGAAAATAACTTTATCTTTGTAGATTATGAACTATTGATGAGTAATCCACTTGCGATTATAAATGATATAGAAGTTAAATTTAATTTAATAAAAAATGAAAGTGACCTGAACTATTATACAAATCATTTTTTATCAAAAGATTTGAAACATCATGATATGGATATGAAAGGATTATCTGAGTTCATACCATCATACTTATTAGATTATTACTCTCATCTAAATAATAATAACAAAGTAGTTGATTTGATTAAGAAAACAGAAGAAAGTGAGTTAAATTCCGCATATAAAGAATATTATCCTTTTTTTGATTATTCAAATGAGAACTATAGAGAAGATGTATCCAAGTTTGATGATCTGAGAATAGAATATGAGAATCTAAAGAATAAAGCTGATTTAATTGCAAGTGAAAATAAACTTATTAAAAATTCAAGAACTTTTCGGCTCGTCAGATTTATTTCAAAAGTATTAGGTAGAGAGATTGCTGAAAATGATTTTGATAGATAAAGTTAAAAAGGAAAAATCATATAGTAAATTAGAAAATAAGGAAGTTGTTTCCTTTAACGATTCTATAAGTCAAAAAATAGCGATTTTTTCTATATATGTAACAAGAGAAGAACAAATTTCTTATCATGAGCGTATATATAAATGGCTAAAAGATAATAATTATTTAGTTGTCCTTGTGCACCCTATATTTGAAGGCAGTAATAATCTTATAAGAGATTTTAAATTTAAAGAATCTTGTGATATTCTGATAAAAAGAAACAACTTTGGTTATGATTTCGGCTCTTATGCTGCTGGATTAATCTATATTATAGAAAAAGGATATTTTTCTTCTATAAGTAATATTTTATTTATTAATGATAGTATAATAGGTCCCTTCGGTGACGCCTCAAAAATTAATGATAATGCCGAATTTTGGGCTAATACTGATAGTCATCAATTGAAATATCATTATCAAAGTTATCTATTTGGTTTTAAACTAACAAATAAAAGTAGAAGTGCACTTTTAAGTTTTTTCTTTGATCGTGGTGATATTTATACAAATGACAAGACGAAAGTTATAAAAAACTTTGAATTATCAATGTATGATTATTTTAGCAAGAAAAATTTAGAGTGTAATGTATGTTACCCTAAAGATGAACTGGCAATAAAATTCAAAAATAGAATTTTTGATAATTTAAGAACTCCCAAAATTTTGAGGAAAACCAAATATTACTTAGATGTTCTTATAAGAGAAGTCAATCCTACACATCATCTTTGGTTAGAACTTTTTGAATCTGGTTTTAAATTTATCAAAAAAGAATTAGTTAGAGATAACCCTACTAATTATCCATGCCTATATGAGAAGGTTGAATATGAATTAGATAAGATAGGGTGTGTTATAGAATATAAAGAAATAATTAAAAATATAAAATAAACTCATCTATTTATTGTGTTATTATGAAAATATCTGTTCTAATTTGTACATATAATCCAAATCAGTATTTTGAAAATTTACTCGATAGTATTCTAAGACAATCAATTACTGTAGATAATATATACATTTATGATGATAGTATTGATGCTGTTAATATAAACTATATAGAGAAAATAATAAAAAAATTGTCAGAGAAATACTCATTTAATAATATTGTACATAGGCATGGTACTCGAAAAGGCGTTGTTTCAAATTTCCTTTATTCTATTTCTGAACTACATGATTACGATTGGCTATTCTTAGCGGATCAAGATGATATTTGGGAAGAGAATAAAGTTGAATTATATCTTGAGAGAATGGATGAATGTAACAATCCTGATGAGCCATGTATGATCTTTTCTGATTCTTTATTGATTGACGAACATAATAAATCTTTGGGGTATACACTATGTCAATTACAGAAATTTAGTAATAACTTTCTTCAAGATGACTCAATCCTATATAGGAATTGTGTACAAGGTGCTACTATTTGCATGAATTGTGCTTTATCTAATGTAGTTAAAGAATCTTTAGCGAAAGTAAATATAGAAGATATCCTAATGCATGATTGGTGGATTTCATTATTTGCTAAATATGAAGGTAAATATCTATTTATAGATAAGCCGATGCTGAGATATAGGCAACATAGTAGTAATATTGTAGGAGCGATTTCAAAGTTTGATCAGGTTTGTCGATTTGTTTCAAATCCTTTTTCTTTCCATGTCATGATGAAAAAAATAGTTAAACAAAAAAAAATATTTAACGCTATTATAAATATTAATAATAGAAATTTTATTTTTAACGAAGTTGGTATTTTAAAAAAAATATTAATTAAATTATATGATAGAGACTGATTATTTATTATGGATATAAATAAAGATAGCATAATTAAAATATTTATAATTTCGTTTTTGTTTGTAATGTTATTGTTTTATTTTCAACATAATAAAGAATTCAGCCTTTGGGATGAAGGGTATCTTTGGTATGGTGCAAAGCAAACCTATTTGGGGCAAGTTCCATTAAGAGATTTTATGGCATATGATCCTGGACGATATTATTGGTCTGCTTTCTTCATGTATTTATTGGACAATACTGGATTAATAACGTTAAGGTTATCTATTGCTGTATTTCAATTTTTTGGAATGTTCTGCTTTTTATTATTAATTTCAAAATCTAGACCTAATAAAAATACCGGCTTCTTATTCTTAATTGTTTCTGCAGTGATAGCATCTTTTTGGATGCACCCAAGACATAAAATTTTTGATGTTGTTTTGTCTATTTTTCTTGTAGCTAATTTGGTCTATTTATTAACTTCACCTCATATAAAAAAGATATTTATAAGTGGTATTTTTCTAGGACTGATAGCTTTTTTTGGTCGAAATCACGGTTTCTATGGATTAATAGCAAGTATTCTATCTATTATTTGGGTCGCTATTATATATAAAGACGAATTTAATATAATCAAATCACTATTTATATTCGGCTTGGGAGTAATCGTTGGTTATTCTCCAATGATTTTCATGATATTGTTTGTTTCTGATTTTTATAATGCATTCTGGGATAGTATTCTATTTTTAATTCAATTAGGACGGACAAATATACCTTTACCCATCCCGTGGATATGGACATTAAATCTTGGTAACTTGTCAGTAAGTGATTCTATTAGAGAAGTTTTTGTTAGTTTATTTCTTACAGGAATGATCCTTTATGGTATTGGAGGGATTGTATATATAGTACTAGCAATAATAAAAAATAAGCCTGTTAAGCCATTTCTTGTTGCTACAGTATTACTTACAATACTTTATTGTCACTTTTATCTTTCTAGAGCGGATATTCCTCATTTAGCTCAAAGTATTTTTCCTTTCTTACTCGGTATTCTCTGCTATATCAATAGATTATCAGAAAGATTCAGGTGGATTTTAGTTGTAGTAGTCTGTGTTGTTAGTATCTGGATTATGTATAAGTACAAACCATATTGGCAATGCAAAGATGTATGCTCTAGTGTCAATATACAAGGTGATAACATTTATGTTAATAAATATGTTGCTAGTGATATATCCTTATTAAAAAAACTCAAAAAAAATTATTCTTCAGAAAGAGGAACTTCACTCATTGTTCCTTTCTGGCCTGGTGCCTACGCCTTGTTAGATCAAGTATCTCCTATTTGGGAAATATATTCATTATTTCCTCGTGATGCTGTATTTGAAAATAGAGAGATAGAAAAAATCAAAGCAAAAGATGTTGGTTTTGTTTTTATATATGATTATCCTTTGGATGGACAAGACAAATTCAGATTTAAAAACACACATCCATTACTATATGATTATATAGTAAATAATTTTGAAGAAATAGATCATAGTGCTTATGAACATTATAGTATATTTAAACATAAATGATCTCCCTGCTTTAAATTATGATCATGAGAGCTATTGTAAGGAATTTATAGATTTCTATGAAATTTGATGAAATAATAAATATGAATCCATTTTTTACGCATATTGATAAAAAAATTAATTTTCAATTTGATAAATTTATGGAGTTAACAGATTTTCACAAAAAACATTGCACTGAATATAGTAAAATTCTTCAGTCAATGCATTTTGATATACACTCTTGTAAATCTATCGAGCAGATTCCTTATATTCCGGTTCAATTATTTAAAGAATATGATCTTAAGAGTATTTCTGATGAGGATGTTTTTAAAGTTATGACCTCTTCAGGTACGACTGGTCAGAGAGTCTCTAAAATATTCCTAAATAAAGAAACTGCGTCTCAACAGACAAAGGTATTATCTGCTTCGGTTAATTCCTTTATTGGGAAAAAAAGAATGCCAATGCTCATAATTGATTCTCCATCTGTATTGAGAGATAGAGCTAATTTTTCTGCTAGAGGTGCTGGGATATTAGGATTCTCTATATTTGCTAGGGAAAAAGTCTTTGCATTGAATGATGATATGACATTGAATGTAGATGGCATTTTAAGTTTTCTGAGAAAGTATGAATCTACCCCTATTTTTCTGTTTGGGTTTACCTACATTATATGGTTACATTTTGTTAAGCAGTTAATCGATCTTCATATTGATATTGACTTATCCAAAGGAATATTATTTCACGGTGGAGGCTGGAAAAAATTAGTTGAGCACTCTGTGAGTGAAGAGCATTTTAGAGATATATTAAATAAAAATTTCTCCCTTAGAAATGTTCATAATTATTATGGCATGGTTGAACAAACAGGTTCAATATTTATTGAATGTGAATATGGTCATATGCATACGTCTATTTTTAACGATGTTCTTGTTCGAAGTACTAGAGATCTTAGCGTATTACCTCCTCATCACAAAGGGATTATACAAGTTTTCTCCATTCTTCCCAGCTCCTACCCGGGCCATTCTCTGCTGACAGAGGATGAAGGAGAAATTATCGGCCTTGATGGGTGTCCTTGTGGTCGCACTGGTACTCACTTTAAAATTTATGGACGTCTTAAAAATGCAGAACTTAGAGGGTGTAGTGATACATATGAAAAGCCTGAAAAATAATGTGAATTTTAAAACAATCCCTTCTAACTTTGATGATGTTCTAAATCTTGCACCTCTTAATATATTTGATGACATTGTTTTAGATTTTTTCGATGAAATATCGAAGAATGTACTGAAATCAGTTGAGTCGAGAAGTTATCCTGATTTGGCATCATTTGCTTTTTTATGTAGAAAGAGACATCTGAATAAATTAAAGAATGACTATTCATCTCCTCATAAAGTAAAGCGGGTAGGGCGGGGTATCAGTCTACATTTTACTCCGTCTAATGTACCGTTGAATTTTGCATATAGTTTACTCGCAGGACTTTTATCTGGAAATGTTTGTTTGATTCGAATGTCTTCTAGACGATTTGAACAAGCCGAATATTTGACTAAAATAGTAAAAGATATTTTAGATATAGGAAAGTTTAAAAAAATACAAAATTATGTTCATTTATTTAAATATGAACACAATAATGAAATAACAGAGTATTTAACTAGTTTATGTGATATTCGAGTTGTTTGGGGTAGTGATGATACAATTAAACTACTTCGTAGTTTCGCTCTTCAACCTAAAGCTTATGATATAACATTTTCTGATCGTTATTCATTTTGTATTATGGATGCAATGGCTATTATAAGTGAAGAAAATGTTTCTAAATTAGCCAGTGATTTTTATAATGATACATTATTCTTTGACCAAAATGCATGTACGTCTCCTAAGCTTATTTATTGGATTGGTTCTGAGGTACAAATTGATCAAGCTAAAGATAAGTTTTGGAAAACCTTTCATGAATATTGTGAAGCTAAGCAGTATATAAACCAGAACAATATGGTTGTTGAAAAACTTGTTAAACAGCATATGTGTGCTGTGGAATTAGACGGGTATTCTTATAATACAACTGGCGTTTGTTTTAATCGCACTACAATCAAAAAAATTCCTGATAACTTCGAACATTTCACATCATCAGGTGGACTTTTTCTTGAGTATAGTAGCAAGGATTTCTCAGCATTGAATCAACATATTTCCCGTAAATTACAGACGATTACATACTTTGGTATTAGTTCTGATGAGTTATTCAATAACCTATCTACTCGTGTGACTTTAGGAGTGGATCGCATTGTTCCTGTTGGTCGGGCATCTGATTTTTCTCTAATTTGGGATGGTTATGACTTAATTCGGCAGATGAGTAAAACAATAAGTATTCTATAGAGGGTGTTATCATGGATGTTATAGATGCATATTGGGAACAGAGAAATCTCAATCTTAAAACGTATGAATTAATTTTTAATGATGCTGATAATATTGAATTGTATGATGTTTGGTTCGACAGTGTTAAAAGTCATGCAGACTATATTGTTTCGAAAGTACCTGTTGGCCATCCTCAATTGTGCAATGATCTTTTATCAAATGGTTTTTCCTTCATTGAAATGATTACTGTTGTGTCAGTTAATCAACTTCCAACGTTATCCAATATACAGCAGAGAATTATGAAAAAAATCTCATATACTGAAATGACTGATGAGGATGTGGAAGTACTGTATTCAGAAATTAGAAAAGGACTTTTTAAAACAGATCGTATTGCTATGGAATCTGGATTGGGTATCGAAAAGTCTATAAGACGCTATATAGGTTGGCTTTCTGATGAGAAGGCTAGGGGAGCTCGATTCTATCGAATTAATTTTAATGATGAGTATGCCGGTTTTTTCGTATTAGGAACGATGAAAAACAATAAAATGAGTTCTATATTAGCTGGCATATTTGAATCATATCAGAAATATGCAATAGGTTTTTTTATGAACTATTTGGCATATCAAGAGGCTTTCTCACAAGGCGCTAAGGCAGTTAAAACGTCTTTCTCGTCAAACAATAGAGGAGCGTCCTCTATACACTATAGTATTGCATGTAACTTGCATGAACAATATTATGTCCTATCTAAAATGGTCTGACTACCGATTGGTCGTAGGTCAATAGAAATAAAAACTTTAATATTCCAAAGGTAACTATATGTCTAATCAAGAAAAGTACGCTCAAGCATTTATTGATACATTCGGTATAACACAAGAAAACCTTGTTGGTTTGAAGTATCAAGACATCAATGAATGGGATAGTGTTGGCCATATGAATCTCATGACGGTTTTAGAGGATGAATTTGATATTGAGATGGATATTGATGATATCACTGATTTTTCTAGCTATGAGGAAGGACAGAAAATTCTTCAGAAATATGGTGTAGATTTTTAATTATGGGACAACAGCCATTAACATTTGATACCCCGGGTATACTCGCATCCCAGCAGAATCGTTATCCTCTTCTATTTGTTGATAAAATTATTGAAGCTGTCCCTGGTGTGTCTGCTGTGGGAGTGAAAAACTTCACTTATAATGAGTGGTTTTTCCCTGCTCATTACGAAGATGATCCAAATGTTCCTGGGTTTATACTCGTGGAGTGTTTGGTCCAAACTTTTATCATGACTTTCTTAAGTAAAGACGAGTATAAAGGTAGTAAAACTAACTTTCTCGATTTGGATGGCGTGAGATTCCGCCGAAAGGTTGTCCCTGGTGACACTCTAATAATTAATGCGACACTTGAGTCATTCCGGCGTGGTATCGCGAAAGGTGTTGCTGAAGGTACAGTAAATGGTGAGTTTGCTGTTTCAGCTAGATTTACTGTTTCCGTTCCTTCCGTCTTTGAGAAATTCATCCCCAATAAGAAGTGAGTCTACGATGCGTGTAGCCGACTATATTTTTGATAAGCTTGCGTCTATTGGTGTTAAAACACCGTTTGTTGTCACGGGACGAGGTGCCCTTTTCCTTGATGATGCAATAGCTAAGCGAGATGATTTTGAGCCTTGTTTTGTTCATCACGAGCAGAGTGCATCTTTTGCGGCTATTGCTGCAAGTGAGGTGACCGGTACGATAGGATGTGCTGTTGTTTCTACGGGGTGTGCATCAACGAATGCACTAACGGGTGTTTTGTCTGCATGGCAAGATGGAATTCCAGCTATTTTTATCTCTGGTCAGAATTCACTTAATGAAACTACACGTTTTACTCAAAGTGGTATTCGAACATATGGCCAACAAGAAGCAGATATAATTGATATAGTTGGATCTATCACGAAATATTCGGTGATGATAACTGAACCAGATTCAATTAGATATGAGCTTGAAAAAGCACTATATCTTGCAGAAGAAGGTCGGAAAGGACCTGTGTGGATTGATGTCCCTCTTGATATCCAGAATATGAGAGTGGAACCTGATTTAATGATTGGGTACGAGCCATCAGAGAGTTTTATACAACCATCAGAAAATGATATTAATACCATTGCAAGTGACTTAACTCATGCTGAAAGGCCAGTCATTATGATTGGTAGTGGGATTAAACATTCAAAGACGGCTAATGAACTAGCTCAATTTGCAGAAATCCATAAAATCCCGGTTGTTTATACATTTGCGGCTGCTGATGCTTATGGTACAAAGCAACCGATGTCGATAGGATCGATTGGTTCTATGGGATGCTCCAGAGCTGGTGCTTTTGCTGTTCAAAATTCTGACTATCTACTTGTGCTTGGTTCTAGACTTACATCCATGACTACTGGGACTGATTATTGTAAATTTGGACGGAACGCAAAAATTGTTGTTGTCGATATCGATCGACAAGAGCATAACAAAGATGGTGTAAAAATAGATCAATTTGTACACTCTGACTTGAAGCTATTCTTTCGAGCATTGGAAGGCGTTGAAATCAAGCCTAGTACAATGAGTCATCACTGGCTAGAAAAGTGTTTGCATTGGAAGAAGCTGTTTAAAAATACGCATAAAGTTAATACTCAGCAGGAGTGTGTTGACTTGTATGATTTAGCTGATTCTTTATCTGAGCAAATGCCCAAAGATGCTGTTTTTGTTTGTGATTCTGGATTTGCTGATGTCATTCTCCCAACTAATATAGATTTTGGAAAAGACCAGACTTGTGTTCATCCTGTGTCTCAGGGGGCTATGGGGTTTGCTGTTCCTGCTGCGTTAGGCATTGAAAAGTGCTCCAAAAGAGCAACTATTGTTGTCGTTGGCGATGGTTCCATTATGATGAATCTTCAAGAGCTTCAAACAATAGCAACAGAAAAATCCAATATTAAGATTTTTGTCATCAATAATAATGCATATGCAATTATTCGAAGAAGGCAGAAAGAGCTATTTAGAAAAAGAACAATTGGCACTGATTCTAGCAATGGTGTGACATGCCCTGAATTTAAAAATGTTGCAGAATGTTTTGGCTTGGACTACCACTTCATCGAGAAAACCTCTGATCTATCTCAAGGGATCCAGACAGTATTAAGTATGGAAGGACCTGTCTTGTGCGAGATTATGGGATTAGAAGATCAACAATATGTAGAAGTTGCTTACGCAAAAACTGAATCCAAGAAATTCGTTAGGCGTCCGTTAGAGGATCAGTGGCCATTTTTGGATAGAGCGACTTTCTTAGAAGAGATGATTATTGATCCAATTGATCAATAATATGAGGTAATTAGTTATGTCTATCATTAAGTTAAATAATGAACGATTTATTGGAGGGCAACACGAACCTTATTTTGTTGCAGAACTAAACACCAGTCATTTTGGCGATGTTTCTATTGCTAAAGAAATGATTAATGCAGCGAAAGAGTGTGGCTGTGACTGTGTAAAGTTTCAGTCGTGGACAACAGATTCGTTATATTCGAAAACTTATTATGAGCATAATCCTATAGCTAAACGATTTGTAAAAAAGTACAGTTTATCAGAAAAAGACTTAAAAGATTTGGCTATTTACTGTGATGATAAAGGAATTGGATTTTCCTCAACGCCTTATTCTTTAAGAGAAGCCGAGTTTCTGGTGAATGAGTGTAATCCTCATTTCCTAAAAATTGCATCAATGGAGTTAAATAATAAACTTTTTTTGAGACAGCTTGGTAAGCTTGATACGGCAGTCGTTTTATCTACAGGGATGGGTGAGTTTAGTGAAATTGAATTTGCTGTGGACGAACTTATTGACGCAGGCGTTCAAAACTTATGTGTTCTACACTGTGTTTCAATCTATCCTGCAAAATCGGAAATGATTAATCTTAATAATATCATTTCATTGAGGGAGCGGTTCCCGAGTTTATCCATAGGTTATTCCGATCATACTATTGGATGTGAAGTCGCATCTGCTTCAATTGCTCTTGGCGCTAGCTTGATAGAAAAGCATTTTACCTTAGATAACCAAAAAATAGGTATGGACAACCAGATGGCGACTATGCCTGAAGAAATGAAGTTACTGGTTGAACAATGTAAGTCCGTTCATAAAGCGTTAGGTTCATACAAGCGTATCGTAACAGACGATGAGTATGAGCAGCGCAAAAATATGCGTCGTAGCGTTGTAGCTGCAAGAGATTTAGAAGAAGGGACAATATTAACAGAGTCCGATATTGTGCTGAAGCGACCAGGATATGGGATTCCAGCAGACACTTATGAGAGCGTTATTGGGAAAAGAATTACGAAAAAAGTTTTAGCAGATCATTTGATACTTCCTGAAACATTTAGCAAGTAGGTTTTGATGTTTTTATTTCCAGAGAGTAAATCAAAAATTATTACTGAAGATGGGAATGAATTTTTATACTCTGATCTTATGAAATTAGGTAAAGAAATTCATGATTTAATTAATGAACCTACTTTAGTATTATGTCAGGTTGATAATACCCTAGGAGGATTGTTAGGGTATTTGACTTTTGCTTATGGAGTACATGTTCCTTTAATACTTGGTGTTGATATTCATGATTCTCATCTAGATGATATAATTAAAAAATATCAGCCAGAGTTTTGTTGGGTACCTGAACGATTAGTACCAGCTCTTTATAAGAACAAGGATATTGTTTTTTCTAAATATGGTTATTGTCTTATTCGTTTAGGTAAGGAAAAGCATAAGAAATTACCAGAAGAACTCTGCTTACTTGCATCAACGTCTGGTTCTACCGGTAGCCCTAAATTTGTTCGGCAATCAAGAAATAATATATTTTCTAATACTAAATCTATTACTGAATATTTGAATTTAAGTGAAGAAGATGTAGCAATAACGTCCTTACCAATAACATATACATATGGTATGTCCATCATAAATTGTCAGATACTCTCTGGTGGAGATATTTTATTAACGAATAAATCTATTGTACAGAAAGAATTCTGGGAACAATTTAGATGCTATAATATTTCTATATTAGCTGGTGTTCCTTATACATTTGAAATGATGGATCGCCTTCGTGTATTCCGGAACGACCTACCACATCTTAAGAAAATATTACAGGCCGGTGGTAAATTAAATGAACATCTCCAAAGCAAAATCGCTCAATATTGTGACGCAAATGGGAAAGATCTCTTTGTCATGTATGGACAGACTGAAGCAACCACAAGAATGTCTTATCTTCCTCCTGAACACTGCTTAAGAAAAATTGGTAGTATTGGCATCGCGATTCCTGATGGTCGTTTTCAGATAATAGACCACTCTGGTAATGTTATAGAGCGTGCAGGTGATTGTGGAGAGCTCGTTTATATAGGACATAATGTATGTCTTGGCTATGCTGAATGTAGAGAAGATTTATATCTCCCTAATCAATGGAATGGTTATTTGAAAACTGGAGATTTAGCCTGCTTTGATGAAGATAATTATTTTTATATTAAAGGACGTTTAAAAAGAATTTTAAAGCATTTTGGTTTACGTATTAACCTTGATGAGATTGAACATCTAATTCAAATGAGATTCACTTCTAATAAGCTAGCGTGTGTAGATTTTGATGACTTTTTAATTATATTCCATGAAGGTATAATCGAAAATGAAAAATTATTAAAATATCTATCAGAAGTTACAGACGTGAAACGTGCTGGTGTGAAAATAATAGCTTTAGAGTCAATCCCAATACTTCCTAATGGGAAGGTAAACTATCAAAATCTTAGAACATTAGTTTAGTATAGAGATGATATGAGACATATTATTTTTTATAATAATTATTTAGATGGAAAATTTATACCTAATGAATATTAGTGTTATTATACCTGTATATGGTGCTCCAAATATTTTGGAAGAACTCGTATCCAGACTAAGCAAAGTATTAACTTCTATTACAACTGATTTTGAAATTATTCTTGTTAATGATGCTTGCCCTAAAGGCTCTTGGAGTGTTATATCAAATATTATTAAACAAGGAAATCGTAATGTTGTTGGTATGAATCTTTCTCGGAATTTTGGTCAACATAGAGCTATTGCGGCTGGATTAAATTATTGTTCTGGTGATTATGCGATTGTTATGGACTGTGATCTTCAAGATGTTCCGGAGGAGATACTAAAGTTAGTAGCGAAAGCACAAGAAGGATATGATGTTGTATTTGGAAGACGAGCTGTACGACAAGACTCTTTCTTTAAAAAATTCACTGCCAACTTGTACTATCGGTTATTTAACTACTTAACTGGATTTACGACAGACCCTGCGGTTGCTAATTTTAGTATTATATCTAGAAAGGTTATTGATAGTTACAATACAATGCCTGAACAAAATCGTCCTTATAGTTATTTTATTAGCTGGTTAGGGTTTAATCGGCAAGATATTGACATTCAACATTCTGCTAGACCAGAAGGAAAAAGTTCCTATACATTCAGTAAATTACTAGAATTTGCTATTGATAATATTATTTCAGAAACTAACAGACCATTAAAGATAGGAATAAAAATTGGATTTATTTTTTCTCTTCTATCCTTTCTATTTGGTGTTTTTCTCTGTATTAAATGGTATTTAGGTGATGTGGTAGAGGGGTGGACAAGTGTTGTCGTCTCTATATTTTTTACATCAGGTATGATAATGGCAAATTTTGGCTTACTTGGTCTTTATTTGGGTAAAACATTTGATGAAACAAAAAGAAGGCCTCTATATATTATATCTGATATAGAGAGATCAAGCACAAATAATGCTGATAAAGAATTAAGCATTGATATTAATACTGCCGGAAAATAATATAATGGTAAAAATTTTTGATTATTTTTACATATTCGCAACGATTTTTTTCACTGTATATGGTCAACTTATATTAAAAGTTCGAATATCAAAGTATGGTGCACTTCCTGCTGATTTTTTTGAAAAACTGAAGTTCTTAATTTTATTACTATTTGATCCAGGTATCTTTTCTGGTTTTCTAGCGGCCTTCTTAGCATCCCTGGCATGGATGGCGACAATGACAAAATTTGACTTAAGCTATGCATATCCATTTATGAGTTTGAATTTTGTTATTGTTATTTTACTTAGTTACATTGTTCTTGATGAACCGATTTCTTTAAATAATGTTGTTGGGGTTGCACTTATCGTGATTGGAACTATTGTTGCTGCAAAAGGATAAATATTTTTGTTATATAGTAATTTTAGGCTATTTCACTCTTTTAATATAAGTAAATATCGATATTGCTTATTACTGTTCACAATAATTTTTTTGATTTTTACAAGATATTTTTGGCTAGATGGAGAGGTCATTTCTCCTCACTATCAAGCAGAAGAACTTGCCAGTAATACTCAAGTTATCAATTTAAAAGAGAATCGGAAGTTTAGTGATTTTTCTAGTGTTTTTATCCCTGAAATAACTGGTTTTTTAAAAGGTAAACATTCTGGATGGTTAAGTCTATGGACAAATAAGAATGAACTGGGAAGACCTTTATACCATCTCTCCGGTTTTAGCCCTGCATATGTTCTAAGTTTAATTATTTCCAAATTCGTTGATAATGCATATATATATATAACAATATTGTCATTATCTATTGCTTATTTATCTGGTATATTTATTCTTTTATTTTGTAGAGAATGTAATTTAGCTCCATTGTCGGGGCTAGTAGCTGCTGTTTGCTTAACTTTTTCTCCTCCCTTCATGTATTGGCTTACTTTCCCCATGTTTTTATCAGTATGGTGTTGGTCTGCTTGTATACTATGGGCAATTCAGCGCATCTATAAAAAGAGAGATGCTTGGGGATGGTTAGGGTTATCATTTGGGTGCTATAGCTTATTAATGACAGGATATCCTCAGCCGATAGTATTTCATATGTATTTGATTGGAGGCTATAGCACTTTATTAATGTATAAAATTTATCGAAAGTCCATTAAAGATTTTCGATTGACTTTTTATTGGGGCGGTTCTGCTATAATTGTTGGTGCTATTTGTGCTGCTCCTGTTTACTTAGATTTAGCATATAATTTATCGCAATCAGCTAGAGTCTCTCCTGACGTTTCTTTCTTTACCAAAACTTTACCTGATTTTCATGGTGTTTGGGAATTCGTCAAATTCTTGATTCTTTCCTTCATACCAGAAATTTATGGGAACACTATTCAACTACCTTATCCTCTACATTATGATGGACTAAGTACCACATTATTTAGTTTGTTTATGTTGATTTTTTCTTGCATGTTTTCATTTAAATCTTTGAATGGTTATTCATATTATTGGTGGGCTTTTATTATTATAGCCATCATGTTTACTTTTATACCATCGTTATATGTGTTAGGTGTTGATTTCCTAGGTTTTAATTTATCAAGGAGCAATCCTTTAGCTACGCTTCTTCTTCCTATTATAATTATTATGGCATTTAGTGTGGATGCACTGTTAAAATATAAAGATTTTAATAGAATAAAAAGAGCATTGTATGTTGCTGGGTCTATTTCATTGCTTTTCTTATTTTTAGGTGTATTTTATGGTGTTCACTTATCGTTAAAGATATATTATACAAAAGTTATTTTTATGGCTCTTGTTATAATTTTTTCAATGATTACCTTTCGTAGCTATAAAGAGTATTACACCTGCTCTATTACTGCCGTTTTGTTGATATTGGTGTTTATTTTTTCTCCTGCTAAAGTGTTTCATAAAAAGCTTGATGAAATTATTATGACATCTGATTTAATAAAAATAATTCAAAATAATATAGGAAATAGTAATCTGGCAATTATTTCTTCTAATGTTAATCTTTTACCACCAAATATTAATGTGATTGTAGGGATTAACTCTATTCATAGTTATAATAGTCTGTCTTCTGATAAGTATCATTATCTTATTAAAGAGTTAGGTGGAAGCTCAATTACTTATGGTAGAATAAATAAATTTATAAATCCTGATTATAGTAGTGACTATTTTTGGATGAGTAATATAGGAATGATTCTGAGTAGAGATAAGTTAGATAGTCCGAATCTCAGCTATATTGATCACATGTCTGATTTATACGTCTATAAAGTTAATTCAGATTCAAGAATGGGACGTTCTATCCAAGTTATAGTAGATAAAGATATTGTAATAACTGACAATGATGTTAGCATAACTCATTTAAAAGACTCTCATCATAAAATTTTCAAACCTAAAGTTCAGTTATTGTATGATGATTTATTAGAATACAAAGTGGAAACATACAATGCAGAATCTATATTTATATTGAGCCAAAAATATCATCGAGACTGGGTTGCAGAGTTAAAAACATCTCAAGGTTGGTTACCAGCAAAGACATTGATTGTTAATCATGTTTTTCAAGGGGTACTAATTCCTAAGGGTGTGAAACAAATAAGACTTAAATTCAAGCCTTATGTGACTTATAGTTGGGTAGTACATGCCTTTTGGGGAGTACTGTTTCTGTTGTTGGTTTCATTATTGTTATATAAAAAATATTTTAGAGGAAGGCATGGATAAATCTAATAAAAATATACCATTTAACTGGCCATATATGACCGGGAAGGAGCTTTACTATATCTCTAATGCTCATTTTAACGGTGCATTAGCGGGTGATGGTCCATTTACAAAAAAATGTCATAGATGGCTTGAAGAACATACAACGTGTGAGAAAGCACTTCTAACACATTCATGTACAGCTTCTTTAGAGATGACCGCTTTATTGTTAGATATACAGCCTGGTGATGAAATCATCATGCCTTCTTATACTTTTGTTTCTACTGCGAATGCTTTTGTTCTTCGAGGTGGTGTTCCTGTATTTGTTGATATTAGAAGCGATACATTAAATATTGATGAGATGCTAATTGAATCAGCAATTACTTCTAAGACAAAAGCAATTGTGGTTGTGCACTATGCTGGTGTTGCTTGTGAAATGGACACTATCATGAATATCGCAAGAAAGCATAACTTGAAAGTAATTGAAGATGCAGCTCAGGGGGTCATGTCTAAGTATAAGGGAAGGGCTCTTGGGAGTATTGGTGATTTAGGTGCTTATAGTTTTCATGAAACAAAAAATGTAATCTCCGGTGAAGGAGGCGCTTTGCTTATAAATGACCCTGAGATGTCTCTCCAAGCTGAAATTATACGTGAAAAAGGGACAAATCGGAGTCAATTTTTTAGAGGTGAGGTAGATAAGTATACTTGGCAGCATATCGGTTCCTCTTTTTTGCCTGGTGAAATCATTGCAGCTTTTCTTTGGGCACAGTTGGAAGAAGCTTTATCAATTACCCAGAATAGATTGTCTAGCTGGGAGCATTATCATAACTTGCTAGCACCTTATGAGAAACAAGGTCTCTTGAGACGTCCTATCATTCCTAATGAATGTGAGCATAATGCTCATATGTATTATATATTGTTAAATGAAGATGTGGACCGGCAGTCGGTTTTAGATAGCTTTAGAAATCATGGCATTTCTGCTGTTTTTCATTATGTTCCTCTTCACTCTTCCCCTGCTGGTCAGAATTGTGGAACAACTTCTGGTTCTATGAATAATACAAACTCATTGTCAGAAAAGATCATTAGACTCCCATTATGGGTTGGTTTAACAACAGAGCAACAGGAGCGAGTGGTTTCTGTATTGGATAAATTTTCTTAAAATTTCAGCCACAAAACTATCTTTATTCAATACATATCATTTTTGAAACAATTGTACTATAAGAGCTATAGTTAAAAATATATCGAAATATTTCTATTAATAGGGGGAATTAGATTTTTGAAATTTTATATTTTCGATCTGATTTTTCCTATTATATACTATTGGTATTAGTTTAGATGAAGTGATATCTCATTAGACTGGAAATGTACCATATGAAATTTTTTGAGAAAATTTTTCTATTTTGATGAGCTGCATAATGAATGGCTTTAACATCAGGATAATATAAAATTCTAAACTTATTCTTATTTGCACGAGTACAAATATCAACATCTTCAAAATACATAAAGTAATTTTCATTAAAGCCATTTAAATGCTTATAACACTTGACTGTAAATAATAGAAATGAACCTGCAGCCCAATCAATACTTGTTGGTTGTTTTATTAATGACTTATCATAGTAATCATTTCTATTTATATTTAGAAGTGATTTTATTGGGTTCAAAAAACTTGGATACTTTCGAATAGAGTTATCATAAATAGTATAGTTTTTATCTTTGTACAAGTTAATTGTAGATATGTCACTTTTATACTGTTTGGCAAACTGAATCAAATTATCTAATGCCTCATTACTAATGCATACATCTGGGTTTAGGACTAAGAAAAAATCATCTATATTCATGTTCATTTGATTTGTAGCATAATAAAAAACCTCATTATTATTTGCACCAAAACCTTTGCATTCCCTTCCTTCTATTAGCTCAACATCTGAATTTACACAATATTCTTTCAGTGCTTGAGTCGAAGGAGTGTTAGATTTTAATATGACTTTATGATTTTTTGATAATTCCCCGAGGATATTGTTGTCAATAATCATACTATCATGATTATGATTGATAACTGATATGTAGAGTGTCATGAGCGCGACTCATTTTTAGGGTTATAACCAGTAGGAGCTTCAAAAAGAATATTTTTAATGCAGTTAATATCAAAATTATGGCAACAAATATCAAGTGCATCGACTAATTTATTCATGTTTTCCCATGACAGCTTATTCTCACTTGCTGTCATGATTTTTTTATGACTAGTTCCTTCAACATTTTCACCAATCAATAATTCTTCATATAATTTCTCACCGGGACGTAGTCCTGTAAAACGGATTTCGATATCCCCTTCATCTACTTTCCCGTCGTAATATTCTTTCATTCCCATTAAGTGAATCATCCGTTTTGCCAGATCCAATATTTTTACTGGATCTCCCATATCTAATACAAACACTTGTCCATTGTGTCCCATAGCACTTGCCTGAATAACCAGCTGTGCAGCTTCAGGAATGAGCATGAAATAACGAATGATGTCTGGATGTGTCACTGTAACTGGTCCACCTTGACGGATTTGCTTTTTAAACAGGGGGACAACAGAGCCTGAAGAGCCCAATACATTGCCAAAGCGGACCATAGTAAATGTTGTATCTGTTTCTTTATCGGCAAGTGCTTGTAACACAAGCTCGGCCATTCTCTTGCTGGCTCCCATAATGTTGGTCGGGCGAACGGCTTTGTCGGTAGAGACTAATGTAAAGTTTTTTACACCAGCCTCAATTGCTGCATTTGCACAAGACAATGTGCCAAAGACATTATTACGAATTCCCTCGACAATATTATTTTCAACAATCGGAACATGCTTGTAGGCTGCGGCATGATAAACCGTTTCTACATTGTGGGCCTGCATAAGCTTCAATACACGGTTTTGTCTTTGAACCGAGCCAAGTGCTGTTACAATTATTGTTTCTAGATTTTTTCGTGTTTTTACTGATTGTAGCTCTTGGTCAACTTTGTATAGGTTGTATTCATTGAGTTCGAATAGGATTAATGTCGCTGGGTTTTGTGCCAAAATCTGTCGGCAGAGCTCTGAACCAATGGAACCACCGGCACCGGTAACCATCACACTTTTACCAGTGATATTTTTAGACAATAACGTGGGGTCAGGGTCAACAGGTGCTCGTCCGAGCAAATCAAACAGATCCAGATCTCTGACGTCAGTTGCCCTTGCTTTACCGGTGGCAATATCCTCGACACTCGGTACGGACTGAACTTCAATCGGCCAGTGAGAGAGTTTTTCCAACAGCCGTAATCGTTCTCCTTTGCTGATATTATTGATCGCAAGTAGCAGTTTTATCGGTTGATAGAGAGACTTTAACCGTTCAAATTCATTGCTATGATGAACTCTGATACCAAACATAATTTGTCCGGTTTTAGTCGGATCATCATCCAGTAAGATAACAGGATGATATTCATCACCCTGTATCAGGGCATAAGCCAGATCTCTGCCAGTTGCACCGGCACCATATATGAAGACATTTGGCTTATGTCGTTTGTAATCATAGTAATAAATCGTTCTGATCAGGATCCTGGGCCCTCCCAGAGTCAGAATGGCTAAACCAGCATAGATAAATGGGACACTTCTGGGAATGAATGCCTGAAAGAAAAAGCCACTGAGTGAGAGTGTGAGTGAAGACAGAAATACAGCTAAAAATATATGTCCGATTGCTGGAAGCATCATATAGCGAAGCACAGCACGATACATCCCAAATCGAACGAAAGTGATTAAAGTGACAATGATTGTTGCTAAAACACAAAGTCCTTCCCTATATCCTAAAGTGAAATGAAAACCATCAAGACGTAGAACCATGGCAAACAATAATGATATCAGTACAGCAAAAATATCATAAAAAACACTAATGATACGTTTATTTCGGCGTTTGGTTTGGAATAGTAGTTGAATCGGAGTAAACATTGCTTTTATGCCCAATTGATCTCATTAAGAGATGGAAGGTTTATGTCTTATTATCGGTTATATATTTTTGTTCTTGAGCACCGATAGTCTAGTTTAAGTCTTACACTTCATCTGGATCAATTGTAAACTTCAGATTATTGGTGGTTATCGGTGTTGTTAGGTTGCTTTTTGAGCATCTTGATGTTGTGGGAAATTGATGAAAGTTTTAGTTACTGGTAGTTCTGGTTTTGTTGGAAGACGCGTCACACAAATGGCCTGTAATCAGGGCTGGGATGTTTTGACACATGGTAGAACAGCAGATCTTTCTCGGCAACCATCGATTGTTTGTGCATTAGAGTCGAATACCGATTGGTCGTCAGCTCTTATGGACGTTGACTGTGTGGTGCATTGTGCTGCCAGAGTGCACCAAATGAATGAATCTCCCGAAGAAGCGCAACATGCTTATCAGGATGCGAATGTACTTGGTACACTCAATTTGGCGCGTCAGGCTGTCAACGCGGGTGTGAAACGATTTATTTTTATCAGTTCCATTAAGGTCAACGGTGAATGGACAAAAAACGGGCAACCTTTTTTGCCGACATTCGATGCGCAACCAGAAGACCCTTATGGAGTGAGCAAATATCAGGCAGAAGTCGGATTATGGCAATTAGCCGATGAGACAGGGCTGGAAGTTGTTGTGATTCGTCCGCCACTGGTTTACGGTCCGGGAGTCAAAGCGAATTTCTTGTCGATGATGAACTGGGTTTCTCGGTCCTTACCTCTGCCATTCGGCGCGATTCCGGCCAAAAGGAGTCTGGTCTATCTGGATAATCTGGCTGATCTCATTATCACGTGTTGTACCCATCCGGTTGCTGCGGGAAACACATTTCTTGTTTCCGATGATCATGATATCTCAATTCCCCAGCTCTTACGCCTTTTAGCGAAAGTGATGAATGTGCCGTCTCGTTTGATACCAGTCCCCCCCCGGTTGCTATTATGGGGACTGTCGCTATTGGGTAAACGGGCGATTGGCCAGAGGTTATGTTATCCTCTGCAACTTGATATTCGTGCAACAAAAGAGAAGTTGGGTTGGTCCCCGCCAGTCTCACTGGAGGATGGTCTCAGACACACGGTTCTGGCATATCAACAGCAGAAAGAGCAACAATGATTAGATTACTGGATTTTGTTTTTGCATTACTGGGGCTTGTGACTTTGTGGCCGGTGATGTTGTGTGTTTGTATTTTGGGATATTTTGATACAAAGAGCCCCATTTTTACCCAAACCCGGGTCGGCCGGCGGCAAAAGCCATTTACCTTGATTAAGTTCAGAACGATGCCACCGAGTACTCAGTCTGTTGCGACACATCTGGTCGGTGCGACTTCTGTGACAAAATTGGGGGCATTTTTAAGAAAAACCAAAATCGACGAGTTACCGCAACTGATCAATGTACTGAAAGGCGAGATGAGTTTAGTCGGGCCAAGACCTTGTTTGTTTAATCAGGAAGAGTTGATAGAAGCAAGAGAAAAACGGGGCGTTTTTGACGTGCTTCCCGGTATTACCGGATTGGCGCAAGTGAATGAGGTTGATATGTCTACGCCTGAGCTGCTTGCTGAATTGGACCAGAAAATGGTTCAGACCATGACCATTCGCAACTATTTCGTTTATATTTTCCAGACCCTAGTGGGTAAAGGTTCAGGCGATCGGGTTAAGTAAGTACTTACTTAACCCGGTGTGTGCTTGCTTAAATTTTGATACAACCCCATTCGGGATAGTGCTTGCGAATGTAAGCGTTAAGATCTTTATCGGCCTGCGTATAAAACCGTATATCTTCTGTGGATTGGGGAGAGACGTTTTCGACCATTCCCGCTCCCACTGTGGCATTATTATGTCGGTCGATGATAATAAATGAACCCGTTTGAGGAAGAAGTTGGTATTTATCGATGGCGATACCCGTCGTCAACTTCACTGTTGCTAATGCAATCTCGTTGAGCTCCATAGATTCACTGTTTTCTGCGTGTTGTTCCAATGTGTTGACATCGATTTTATATGGGATTCCAGAGATTTTTCCTGTACAGGATTTGGTGGTAAATTTGAATATATATTCCTTATGAGTTCTCAGTGGTGTCTCACTCATCCACACGACATTGGCATTAAACTGTTTTGTAATTGCAGGTCCATGGCCCGTATGCACCAACATATCACCACGGGAAATATCAATTTCATCTTCAAGAGTTAATGTTAATGCTTGCCCTGGTCGCGCTGATTCTAATTCCCCGTCATATGTGTAAATTGATTTAATCCTAGAGGTTTTTCCAGATGGCAGAGTTGTGATTTCATCTCCAACTTGTAACAGTCCTGATGCTAGTGTGCCACAAAATCCTCGAAAATTGAGATTAGCTCGATTTACATACTGAACTGGAAAGCGCATATGCTCCAAATCTTTATCTTGATCGATTTTTACCGTTTCCAATAACTTCATCAATGTTGCCCCGGGGTACCAGTCCATGTTTTGGCTGGGGACGACTACATTATCTCCAAGTAATGCAGAAATTGGGACAAAGCGGACATCATCAATGTTGAGGTGCTTAGCCATATCTCGATAATCAGTTTTTATTCTTTTATAAACCTCTTGATTATAGTCTATTAAGTCCATTTTATTTATAGCAACAATAACATGTTTAATACCTAATAAACTGCATATATAACTGTGGCGACGAGTTTGGGTCTGAATGCCATGACGAGCATCTACCATGACAATTGCAAGAGCACATGTCGATGCGCCTGTAACCATATTACGCGTATATTGCTCATGTCCAGGTGTGTCTGCGATGATAAATTTACGTTTATCGGTCGAAAAGTAACGATAAGCAACATCAATGGTGATGCCTTGTTCCCTTTCTGACTGGAGTCCATCAACCAGAAGTGCTAAATCAAATGATTGATCTGTTGTATTAAATTTCTGTGAATCTTTTTCAATGGCAGCCATCTGATCTTCATAGATAAGCTTACTGTCGTATAGCAGTCGGCCAATTAATGTCGATTTGCCGTCGTCGACATTACCACAAGTCAAAAAGCGTAACATGTCTTTGTTTTCGTGAACTTTAAGATAAGCTTCAATATCTTTTTCAATCAATTCCGATGAGTGCGCCATCGTCTCTTCCTCTTTATCAAACTATTCAGCAATAGTTTTGATTCAATTCTGTTGGTAATAATGGGTAAGCACATCGATAAAGTGCATTTTCTCATCCAGAGGAAGCGCATTAATTCCAGCAGCAGCCTTCCTTCCTCCTCCTGTGGCAAATTGACAGCATACCTCATCAGCCCCCATCCGGTTTCTCAATGGCGCTCGAACACTGACAGTATAATTTTTTTGGTTTTCATTGAGAGTCAGTACCGCATGGGCCAGTTTTGGCGACTGGTTAGTTAGCTCATTGCTGAAAACACCACTGATACGGCGGGCCCAAGCTTCACTCGGTAGTTCAAATACTCGACAAACCATATTTTCTGCGACTGGTGTTATACCTGTAATTTTGGAATTATCGTATGCATAGCCCTTTTGTAACTGATAATAGGGGGATTTGGGATCTTCCCTAAGCATGAACGGATCCGGATAATTTAGTAACTGCTGGAAAAGCTTTGTTGGGGGAATATGCAAATCATCAAGACTTGCACCATAACTGTTATAGTTGATGAGTGTTCCCAGTTCACAAAGATAATTCGTGTCTTCTTGATTTAAACCTGCGTTTTCCGCGATGGATTGTGCACGTTGATGAAGATTATCCCCAAAAGTGGCTGCAATAGCCCACGTGACGAATTGACCATTTAACCTTTGATTGATGAGTAGACTGGTACAGACCTCGGAATCAAGATTAATGAGTGTTTCTAAGTATGGTGATTGAGGTATTTCACCACAGCGGTGATGGTCGCAATAAAATACGTTTATTCCCTGATTGAGTAACTTTTGTAATGGCGCGGTGTTTTTTTCCATGGATATATCAAGTGCTGTTACGGATGTTGCATCACCAGCTGTCACAACATGATTGAGTAACTTGATATCTCTTTTTACGCCAGTAATTAACTGACTTTGCTTAGGGGTTGCAAGGCGTAGTTGTAGCAGGGCGATAATGCCGTCGGCATCCCCGTTAAATATGTCATAATGCATTATTACTCTCCTTCGAGGTAACCGAGTTGTTGCAGCTTTTCGATAATTTCCTCAGCACAGGCTTCAATTGATTTTTTTTCTGTTTTGATATGAATTTCTGGATGAAGCGGTGGCTGGTACTCAGAATCGATACCCGTAAAGTTTTTGATAACACCAGTACGAGCTTTTTTGTAGAGGCTTTTCGGATCTCTGGCTTCACAGACTGTCAGTGGGGTATCAATGTAAATTTCCAGAAATTGTGTTTCTGGAAACAGTGCTCTGACTTGTTGGCGCTCTGTGGCAAATGGAGAAATAAATGCGGTCAGTACAATCAAGCCTGAGTCAACAAACAATCTTGCTACTTCACCAATACGACGGATGTTTTCTACCCGATCAGTATCGTTAAAACTTAAATCTTTGTTCAGTCCGTGGCGTATATTATCGCCATCGAGCAGGTAACTATGCTTTCCTTGCTGAAACAAGCGTACTTCTACTGCATTTGCAATGCTTGACTTCCCTGAACCACTTAATCCGGTAAACCATAGTACGACAGGCTTTTGATTTTTCTGCTTAATGCGATCCGATTGTGTTATCGATGAACAATGCCACACGACATTATGATATACATCATGTTGCTCTTGATGTTTACCAGAAGAACTCATCAGAAGTATCCTTCACGTTTTTTCTTTTCCATTGAGCCTGAGCTGTCATGATCAATAGCTCTCCCTTGCCTTTCTGAAGTCGTTGTTAAAAGCATCTCCTGAATAATATCAGGAAGCGTGGTTGCTTTGGATTCGATCGCTCCAGTGAGGGGGTAGCAGCCTAATGTTCTGAAGCGTACCATTTTTTCTTCTATTACTTCTCCTTCCTTTAACGCCATACGTTCATCATCAACCATAATTAACATGCCATCCCGTTCAACGACCGGCCGTTTTTGCGCGAAATAAAGACTGGGAATTTCAATTTGTTCCAGATATATATATTGCCAGATATCTAGTTCTGTCCAATTCGATAAGGGAAATACACGAATACTCTCCCCTTTATTTATCCGGCCGTTGTAGATATTCCACAATTCTGGGCGCTGGTTTTTCGGATCCCAATGGTGGTGTTCATCCCGAAATGAATAGACACGTTCTTTCGCTCTGGATTTTTCTTCGTCGCGTCGGGCTCCTCCAAACGCGGCATCGAAGTTGTATTTATCGAGTGCCTGTTTTAATCCTTGGGTTTTCATGATGTCGGTATGCTTCGAGCTCCCGTGGATAAAAGGGTTGATTTTGATGGCTAACCCTTCAGGATTTTGATGGACAATCAATTTCATGCCAAGTTTATTTGCCATGTAGTCACGGAACTGGATCATTTCCTTAAATTTCCATGTTGTATCAACATGCATCAGAGGGAAAGGCGGAACCGCTGGGGAAAATGCTTTCTGGGCAAGATGCAGCATGACGGAAGAGTCTTTACCGACGGAATACAGCATTACAGGATTATCAAATTCAGCTGCGACTTCTCGCATGATATGTATTGATTCAGCTTCTAGCTGTTTCAAATGGGTCATACGTTCAGGAGAAAGTGTCATTTCTATGTCCCTTGATAAAATGAATAGGCATAACTACAAATAAAAAATTGTAATACATCCGATGACAACAACGCCATACATGAGACTGACCGGCAAGCCCATACGAACAAAATCGACGAGCCGGTATTGCCCGGCACTGTAAACCATAAGGTTCGTTTGATAGCTGTAAGGACTGATAAAACTAGCACTAGCGCCAAAAGCAACTGCCAAGATGTATGCTTTGGGGTCAACGCCCATGTTGGTTGCAAGACCATATGCTATTGGAAAGCTCAAAGCTGCTGCAGCATTGTTCGTTATTAATTCTGTTAAAATCCAAGTGATTCCATAGATTAGCAGTAATCCGATGAAAGGGGTAAAAATCGAGTGGTGCTTTTGTACCCACAAACCTAATTCGAGAAAATCAGCGGACTGGCTGATTGTCTGAGAAAGAAGGATAGCTGTTGCAATAATCAGCCAGATGTTTTTGGGGAATCTCTGTATGATTTCGTTTGGATTCAAGCATCCACAGAAAAGTAACAAACTCAGGAAGATAAGCAAGCTTTTGAATAAAGAAACGATACCAATTGCAGCGAGAGTGATAGCTGTAATAAATCCAATAATTGTTAATTTCTCTTGCTTTCCATGCAAGTACTGTTCGGTTGTTACACCACTTACCTGATAGAAATTCTTACTAATATTCCGACGCGACTTGAAGTCATCGCCAATTGCTAGAATTAGATAATCCCCAGAGTGAAGTGAGACATCACCTAACTTTCCTGAGAGTTTCTCACCGTCTCTGCGAATGCCAACAACTGCGGCATCAAATAAGGCTCTAAACCCAACTTCCTTCAGGTTTTGTCCAACTAATATACTATCCGGACGGATAATGACTTCAGTTAAATTATCCAACGGTAGACCATTCTGGTCGGCAAAGGAGCTAAGACCATCAAATTGTGTCAGTTGAGTGACTTTTTTAATATCACCACTAAATATAAGACGGTCTCCAGATTCAATGATTTCATGTGGAGCGACTGGTGAGATCAGTCTGTTTCTCCGTAGAATCTCTACTAAAAATAGTGACTCCAAATTGCGTAATCCATTTTTCTCAATGGATTTTCCGATGAGGTGGGAATCCGGATGAACAGAAATATCAATAAAATAGTCTGACGCTATGGTGTGATAGGCCGCTTTTTCGGGGAGCCAGCGAGAACATAACAACAGGGTGAAGCCACATGATAAAACGAGAACACTGCTTACCAGTGTAAAATCAAAGAAACCTAGCCCGGGGAGACCTTGATCGATAACCATACTATTTACAATTAAGTTAGTTGAAGTGCCAATCAGGGTGAGAGTTCCGCCTAGAATTGCTGAATATGACAATGGAATTAACAGTTTGCTAGCCATGTGATGAGGGTTATTACGAATCGGAGACAGCATCGTTGACACGACTGCAGTGTTATTGAGAAATGCTGAAGAAATCGTTGTAACTACATATAATCTAAACCAAGTGACGTAATACCCAGGTTTGATGACATAATTTGCGATAACTCTAAGTATCTTGGTCTTTTCCAAAGCAAGGGAACAGAGTATTAAGAGGATTAGAGTTAGTAGGCCTGGATTAGCAAAGCTGGCGATGACTTGCTCACTGGAAACCAAATTGCTTGTATATAAGAACAGAAGTAACGCACCAAAAACTCGCTCAGGATATAATTGGTAGCGGATTAAGCCAAGGATGGTCAGAAAAAATGCTATCAATACTATGGTCGAACTATTTATGAGTAACATGGTTTCTGAGTCTTCATCGGAGTGAACTCTGTTGAGAGTTCTATCGTATCTATCAATGTGAATTCATTTCAACCAAACAGAAATGAGATAAACATATTATCTATATATCAGTTAGTTATATACTGAGACCTTTCGTTTGTCTACCTACTATCAATTCTGTTGAGGTGGAAAAATAAACATTTTCTTTCATTAAGATGATAAATCTCGTAATAGTCTATCTTATCCAACCTCAAACTGAAATTTTTTTGATTAAGGTTACATTACTCTGTAATCGATCGTGTAAACCAAGGTGAGCGAGCATCGGTCATGTTGTAAAGCTCGTACTGCCGATTGAGTTTTTGTCCCCCGTCTCGCATCAGTGGTAACCAAGAAATATTGGCACGATTGACACTTGGCTTAATTGTCATCAGGTCGAGTGGAATCGAAATATAAACGCCTTTGGTAAAGCTCCCTTCTCCATATTCTGACGCTGATAGGTTGGTTTTCGCGGCAAATACGCCGGCAATGACACCACTATCAAACTGTTTTGAGAAATCAACCGTAACCCCTTTATCTTCGGTGAGGTACTGACCCGCGCTGATCTTGAGTAAAGTATTATTGAAGAGCGACCAAAATTTCGGTTGCCAGTAAAGTGTCGCGTGGCCGGTAAACGTCCCCGTTTGAACACGGTAGTAACGGGAGGTTTGCGGATCAAAGTGTCTTTCGTCTTTATAAAGACCCAACACACTATCCGGATCGCGCTGTTTGACATAATTCCCGTCGATACCGAAAGCCCAATTTCTATTAAGCGGACGATAGATGATTTCACCACCGGCGCCGGCAAACATCGATTCCAGATAACCGCCATAGGCTTGTCCGTAGATGTTATCTCCATAATGATCAAGGTACGTGAGTTGAAGACTGTCCATACGGAAAGTGTGATCATAATATTGGCGTGCCAGCGTTCTGACCCTTTTTAAATCAGTCCCATCAGGCGGCACGGTGTACTTATATTGATCATAGTTATCCGTGATATTGCCGTATAAACTGCTGGAGAGAATGAAATGCTGTCCCATCCGATAGCTACTATTGGCTTTTACCCCAATGGCATAGAGGTAGAAATTCTCAGACCCGCCGAAAGATTGTTGTAAGGCCGGGGTGAAACCAAATTGCCAGCTTTTGGCACTTTGGGCCTTCAATTCCCCGGAGATAACAGAGGGCTCACCCGTTGTTTTCGCATCATCAAAATCAGCCCCGGGATAATCATTCTTGGCGACGCGCTCAAATGCATAAGCGTTGATTTGTGTTTCTGTGAGAGGTTGCCCATTCGCCGTCTCAACTATTTTATAGGTATCGGCATCGAGACCAGTGTTGGCGAGCAGTAATGCAGCACGTTCTTCTGCCTCTTTTTTATGGCGATATTTTTGCTGAGTCCCGGTGAGTGTCACGGTCTTGCTCTCTTGATCTTGCCGGAATGATACTTGTTGGTAACCTGCAATTTTTTGCATATCAGCGACGAGTTGTTGCCATTGTTCTTCTGACAGCGTGCTTTTCTTCGGTTGCGGGTGGTAATCCGGACGAGGTTCATCAATCCAGACGGGTCTCAGGCTAGCAAGGTTGGTATTGAGTGAGATACCGGCGGTGAACGTGTTACCCCGTTCATAGCTCAGCCTTAAACGCGCCCAATCCGTGAGTGAATACACCAGACCGACGTTCCACGGTGTGGAAACATGCATGGGTTTCTTGCCCTGAGTAACGGGGAAATCACTTTGATAGTCATTCCCGTCATATTCCAGTTTTAAGACCAGTGGTTCGAACGGGGTCTGATACTCGATCCCACCATAGACTGAAGTACATCCGGTAAACATATTTCCAAGAGAAATACTGCCAGCGGAGCTCTGATAGCCGGTGCTTCTGCCGCAGTCGGAAGAGGTCTGGTGATCACCGGAGAGGTTTCCCCGGTTACCGATATAACCCCAACCAATACCAAGGGTAAAATCGAGTGGGCCGAACTGTTTGTTGGCCACGATAAACTCACCGTCAAAGAGTCCCGTACCACCAATATCTCTAAATCCGACAGAAATTTGGGGCAGCCAAAAATTTTCATCCACAAGGCTCAGTTTTACATCGGCTGATTTGTCGGTATATTTTGTATCACCACTAAAGGATGCATCGTTGCTATAAAGCAAATCATGGATCTGGGTGTAGCGGATAGTCGTTTCCAGCCAAGGGAATAACTGTAGAGACAAAGAGTAGTATATATAGTCATCATTGTTGGTGGCATTCAGTTCAAGTGCTCCTTCGGGCATCATTCTGCCACTCGGCATCTGAATTAATCCCACACCGCCAAAATCGGATTGGGAGTGGGTTAGTGATGGTGGGCTAAACTCGTCTGAATAGGCGTTTAGCGAATTCAGGCCAAAGACAATCGTCGCTATCGTCATGGATGCATAGGGTGGCCAGTTTAAAGCACCGGATAAATGTTTCATCATGGCAATCTGTTTCTTAGTAGCTCGACAACAAGGTCGTTAGGATTTTGGAGGCGATCATTTGGATAAATGACAGGGAGTTCTTCTACCGGAAGAGGGACATAAACAATCGCCCCCGGGGCGATTTCTGAAAAAGAGTAGTTCCAGTATCCCGTCTGGTGTTGTTCGACCTTACCATCGGGTTGGATCACCGTGACTTTCGAAATGGTGTTATCAAATAGCCCGGCTGTTTGCGCATAGCTTCCCGCATCCAGACGAGGCTGCCACGTTTGTTTTCCCGGTTTTGTAACGCCACCTAAAACCAGCACATCTTTAGGCGTGTATTTTAGCGTCATGAGCCAGTTACCGGTCAGTTTAGGATTCAGTGGCAGACTGAGGCGGGTTGCATCTGGATCAATCGTGTGAAAAATTCGCTTCGCATAGTGTAGTGATTCGAGTGAGTTTCTGAGCTGTGACCAATAGAACCAAGAACCATGATATCGTTTACTGGCAATGGCTTGCTGCTTTGCGATGACGCCGAAAACTTGTTGTTTTAACTTTAATTCGACATTGATGTCATATATGCCGGATGTGAACCAGTCGATCTTACGCCTATCTGCGTCCGTTTTATTCAGCGCCTGTAATACAACCTCATCGAGCCGAGGGCGATGATTGTAGGTGAGATGGCGTTGTGGTGATGATTCAAAATGAATCTCTACATCAGTCGATGATGCAGCAAATGAAACGGATCCCACGCCAGTGCTGATGCATAAGGTTAAATAAACGATGACTTTCCATGACTTCATCCGCGATTGTCTCCCACATAACGCTTGCCGAGAGAAAGGGTTAATCTTTCTGACCCCGGAAAAATGTACTGCTCACTTGCAATCACTTCACCCGATTGGGGATTGAGCCAATAGTGATTCTGATATTGTTGTTTTATCTGTGGAATCTCGACCTGTTCAATAACATGAAGCAGGGCTTGAGTTCCATTGGGCAAGTGCTTGTTTTCTATATCTTCTAGCGTAAATGTAGATAGCGCCTGATAATGGGTGTGATATCCAGGAGACCAAGTTATTTTGTATTTCCAAGAATGAGGAGTTGTGTCTTTCTGGAGCCCCAGTACCAGTGGATCAATATTTGCTGACTCAAGGTGAATGAGGTTGCCCTCTTTTAAATTGACGGTTTTAATCACCCGACCTGCTTGTGTCACCAACATTTCTCGGTTTGCTGACAGCCACTTTAAATTGGCCGGATGCTCTGGTGAATTGGTTGGTTCTGCCCATGTGAGTATCATCAGGGCTAATGGGTTTTCTCCCATCCTGACATATAAACTTGCGTAAGGCAGTTCCTCAACTTTGTCTGGTGAAATGGCATGATTATCCGGTCCCCAAAAAGCCGACTGAATCGTCTCAGACAAGTCCTGAGCATTTTGGGAGCATCCGCCAATTAATAAGAGCAATGGTATGAAAAATAAGTAACAGTAATGAGAAAAACGAAAAAATTTTGTCATAGAGGCATAATTAAACGAAATAAACAACAACCGCCCAAGACGGCTGTTGTTTTTATTACATTAACAAACAATCAATAACTACTGTTACTGAGCTGAAGTCACTGTTGTTGTTGCAGTGGTGTCATTGGAAGCACTAACCGCGACAGCTGTCGCTGCAACGATCGCTGCAGTTGCTGCTGCAATAGTTGCGCTTATTCCACCAACGGCTGCACCAGTCGCTGCCGCAACACTACCAGCGGCACCAGCACCAGCACCAGCGGCACCTGCGCCTGCAGCACCGGCTCCGCCAGTCCCCCCTGCACTACCGGAAACAACTCCGGCAGCCGGGCCAGCATATGCAATACCACTGAAAGCAAACATTGCCAGTAAAGTAATTGCAGTTTTTTTCATATTTATCTCCTAGGAAATAACGTTAACATCGATGTTGCTCACAAAATAAACAAGAGCTTATTAAACATAATACATTTTTGAAGGTTATGTAAACATGCTGTGTGAAATTATTGACTTATATGAAGTTGTTATAAAAAATTCATAATTTTTTCTTGAGAGATTTAACAATGCATCCGGTTGTATTATATCGTCTTTAAATAAACTTGATTGCGAGTCTCGTTATCCATTTATCTGATTGTTTTATAATGTTTTCCAGTGTATGCATATATTTATGTGCATTGATGAAGTTGGGATTTCAAATTTGATTTTATTCTCGAATCAAAATAAATCCAGACGAATTTTTAGGTGGCTTTTATTTATATTTATATTATTGTAACTATAAGTGCATAAAAGATATCTATTTTTATGGGATTTTTGTGGTGAGACGTGTGGTGCGAAGGCAGAAGTGAATTTTATATACAAATCGTATCATTCATCATTTGCCAAATTGAACTTTCTCTACTAATACTATGAAATACAGGTAAAAAATATCTGGTCTTTTCCCAGATAGTTCTTGGTTTTTTATTTATATGATTACCTTTTTGTTGTGTCTAATCGATGAGAATCTCAGATATATATATGGCATGTTGAGATTTTTAAACTATGATTTTTATGAAAATTTTTTAATGTTGATTTCGTTAAAATAAATTATAGAACCGGCGTACAGTATATTTTTTTGCGAACTTGATACAGACAACGTGTTTTGATCACAAGGATGAGCTCTGAGCATGCTTTCTGGGAAGCTGACCCAAGGGCGGTAGCGTGCTTGATGACCCCTTTTTCTTCTAATTAGCGTCAGTTTATTGTGGTGTGAGTACAATCTTGGCTAAAAATATAATTCTAAGATTTTTTTCATTTTATCTTATTGGTTTTCCGTTGCTTTTTCCTTTGAAAATTGAAGCCGCGCCTTGGTTATCCATGGATGATGCCTATCTTAAGTCTGATCTACAGATGCTGGCGGATGCCGGTCTTATCTCTGTACCTATCAATTCCTACCCAATACGCTGGTCTCGCCTTGATACCGATCTACAGCTGATGCATATGATTCAGCTCCCCGCACCGCTTGAGCAAGCCTATCAACATCTAAGCTATGCATTAAATCAAGACACCTTAGGGAATAGCAGAAAGCATGTCTCTATGGGGTATGCTCACGCGCCTCGGGACGACAGGAGTTTTGCTGCGCCGCTAACGACACACTGGCAGGTGAAATCGAGTTATGAGCTTGTAGAGAGTGAATATGCTTTTCGTGTCGCAGCCAACTATCAACGTTCACCGGATAAGTTCGGTCGTGAAGATACCGACTATGGGTTTGATGATAGTTATATCGCCGTCAATTGGGGAAATCTGGGCGCAACTTTTGGCAGTCTGCAACATTGGTGGGGGCCGACTTCGATTTACAATTTGGCTTGGGGGCATACGCGTCGCACTGTGCCCGGTTTTAGCCTGGCTTATGATGGCTATGACTGGCCGATACTCGGTAGCTGGCATGTTGAAAGTTTCTGGGGGTTTAATGAGACGCCAAACCGGAATGATAAGCAGTGGTCGAATCGGTTTGAGTTTAGTCCTGCCAATCGCTTGAATATTGGTTTGGTTTATCAGAAGTGGTTTGATAAACCCGACTGGGATGGATATTTGACGGGCTCAGTTCAACCACAGGATGGTGAACAGGAGCAATATAGTGTCGATATCCGTCTGAGTTTACCTGTCTTGAATGTGGGAACCGTCTTGACTCAGAGTATTTATGCGCAGGGAGCCAGTTTAGTCAATGACCGATCACTGGGGTCCTTGATCATTGGCTGGCAAAGCCAGTTTGATCTTGGTGGACAGTCGTTGCGTTGGGTTGCCGAGGTCAAGCGGTTAACTGATGAAGCCAAGCAACAGTGGCAAAACATGTTGTCTGATCGTAAGACAATGGTTGGGCAACATGACTACCAGTCAATCAGTGGGATGGATGGCGGAGAAGCAAAATCATTGAAACTACTCTGGATCACGCCTGATAGCTGGGAATGGACATTGCAAGGACAGAGTTATCAGCAGACAGATGATGAAACACTGAAAAAATTAACGGCCTATGTGCGTCTGCCGCTGGCAAATAGTCGCCTGACATTAGGCTCTGATTTCATGCCTGATACAAAAAATAATCAAACCGATAAATGGAATTACTGGGTTAACTGGGATTTTCGTTTTTAATCGATTCACTATCAATTGTTTGGACATTGGATGAACTTGATGAGATATATTCTATTCAGATTAGTTATAGTTTTTTTTGTTTTCTTTAGTAGTTTTTCTTCTTGGTCTGCCAATTTCACCGCATCACAACTCGCCCAATTTAAGCAGTTATCACCAGCGCAACAGCAGGCATTAGCGCAGCAATATGGCGTTGATCTGTCAATTTTGGCGGGCTCGGGTAAGGCTGAAGACACCTCTAAGCCTGTCCAGACAATACAGCCGAGAGATGTTGATAAAAAACAAAAAACAGAGGATGACACTCAAACAGTTAACACAGAACAAGGCAATGAATCTGAACAATTAGTTGACTTTGGTTATGATTTATTCTCAGGCCAGCCTTCAAGTTATACGCCTGTTGATGACTTACCTGTTCCGAATAATTATCTGATTGCCGCCGGTGACGAAATTAATGTGCAACTGTTCGGCAGCCAGAATAATAGTTATAGCCTGAGTGTTTCACGGGATGGTTCTATTCAGTTTCCCGAATTAGGGCCGATTCATGTGGCTGGGCAAACTTTTAGTGAGCTAAAAGCGAATCTTACAGAACGCATTAATAAACAGATACTCGGTGCTGAAGTATCCATCTCTCTTGGTTCTTTGCGCATGATGCAAGTGTATGTTGCCGGCGATGTTTATCAGCCGGGGGCCTATAACATTCCGAGTTTGGCAACTGTGACTCAGGCACTGATTGCTGCTGGTGGATTTAGCAAAAGTGGTTCGTTGCGAAATATCACCGTTCGTCGAGAGAATAAAGTAATAGCCCGGTTGGACTTATATAATTTGCTTTTGAAAGGCAATAATCTGAATGATATTCGTCTACAGTCGGGTGATACTGTATTTGTTGCCGCCAAAGGGCCTTCCGTCAGTATTCAGGGAGAAATCCGTCGCCCTGCTGTTTATGAAATTAAATCGGGAACCACGATCGAGCAGCTTGTGAAGCTTGCCGGAGGGAGTAAGGCCAGCGCCTATTTACCCCAGCTTCAGGTTAAGCGCTACCAGAGTAATGGCATCCATATTCATACACTTGATCTAACCAAAGATAAGTCATTCACCCTACAAGATGGTGACGATATTACGGTTAATCCAGTCAGTGATGCATTAAAAAATGCAGTGATTGTCAGAGGTGCAGCGATTCGGCAGGGAGCGTATGCCTATTCTCAGGGAATGAAAGTGTCGGGTTTATTCTCCTCAGCGGATGATCTGGCACCGAATGCTGATCTGGATTATGCAATCATTGTGCGCGAAACCGGGCGTAAACATAACATCAAAGTTTTACAATTTAGTTTGAATAATGCCATCAATATTGCTAATTCAGCGGATGATCTTGTATTGCAGCCCAATGATCAATTATTTGTTTTTGCTACTGATATCTCCTTGAATCAATGGAAGACTGAATCAGTACAACAACCACCGGCAACATCCGAGGATTTATTTTCTCATGCTGAAAAACAGAAGACGCTGCAGCGTCCCAAAAAGCGGGATGCATTAACCGGAATTGAACTGGTTGATAGTGAAAAGCCGAAATTAGTCATACAGGATCGAGATAAAAGTCAGCAGGAAATGAAAAACAGTGATCCTGCATCTCGTTCGCGGTTATTAGATCCCCTAATTACCCGGTTACAACTACAAGCAGTCAATGGTCAAAGAGCGAAAATCTATGAGATCAGTGGTGCGGTTCGTTATCCGGGCGTATATCCGTTGGTTGAAGGCGGCAGCCTAAAAGATGCGATTGCTGCTGCGGGTGGGTTACTGGAGTCTGCGGCTAAAGATGAGGCGGAATTGTCCCGGGTTGTTCCTATGCCCGGCACGATTGCGATTCATCACCAGACATTTGATTTAATAAAAGCGTTGACCAATCCCAATGATAATTTTCTGCTCGAATCTAAAGATCGGATCGTTGTACAACGCAAAACAAACTGGAAGACGAACAATATTGTCGAGATTCAGGGAGAAGTAATGCATCCCGGAAGTTATACGATTAATCAAGGTGAAACAATCAGCGATTTAGTGCAACGTGCGGGAGGGCTTTCCCAGTTTGCCTATCCGCAGGGTGCTGTCTTTAGCCGCGAGGTTCTCCGTTTACAAGAAGAGCAGCGGATGAAAATGGTCACCAATAATCTCCGCCAAGAGATCGCTTCACTGACACTCCGACGTCAAAGTAGTGCTGCAACGTATACCTCATCTCCGACAGAAGCGATGAAAGTTGTCGATGATCTGTTAGATATTCCAGCTGTTGGCCGGTTAGTGATTGACTTGCCTAATATTCTTTTAGGCAACGCCCAAGATGATGTCATGCTTGAAGATGGCGACAAGCTGTATATTCCGCCACGAAGAAATACCATTTCTGTTCTTGGTCAGGTTCAAATCGCCAGTAATTTCACATTCAAACCCGGCATGTCCGTCGAGAAATACATTAACTTAGCAGGCGGGGAGAAAAAGCAGGCGGATACTGACCGTGTTTATGTGATTCGGGCCAATGGTGCAGTGATGCTACCCAATCAGTCTCACTGGTTTGTCCGCTCAGAGAAATCTTTAGAGCCCGGTGACACCATTGTTGTTCCGATTGATACAGATTACCTGGACGGTTTGAGTACGTTTAGCACTGCAACACAAATGATGTATCAGATAGGTGTTGCATGGAATGCAATTAAATAACAATTTCTCTAGCTCACAATAACTTAGGAATTAATTGATAATGAGTGAAATGGAAGATAAAGCATTCAATACGAATTCTGCCCCGTTCTACTATTCCGTCCCTCGGATTACTGATAATGAAATTGATTTACGGGCGATATTCTCTGCACTTTGGGCTGGTAAATGGTGGATAGTGCTGTTTATGCTCTTCTCTGCTCTTTTGGGAGGGAGCTATATTTTATTCTCACATAAGATATATGAATCTCAAGTGCTTGTTGCACCGATTCCTGATGAACAACAGATGGGAATGGCATCGGTATTAAATAGTCAATTTGGTGGATTGGCCTCATTAGCAGGAATAAATCTAGGGAAAGGGAATGCAGATAAGACTATTTTAGCCCTTCAGGTGCTGCAATCACGAAAGTTTATTGGTGGCTTTATTCAGCGTCATAATCTTATGGTACCCGTGATGGCAATCAACGGGTGGGATAAAGATTCCGGTGAGTTTTATTTTAAAACCAATATTTATGATCCTGAAAACAAACGATGGCTTATTGAGGATGGTGAATCTCTTGAGCCAACAATTTTAGAAGCGACACAGCACTTCTTAAAGAAAATCATGACTGTAGACCTGGACTCTAACACCGGCATGGTAACTGTGACGGTCCGTTTTTATTCTCCGCATATAGCCCAACGTTGGGCGACATGGTTAATTGCTGATTTAAATGATGAAATTCGCCAGCAAGATATGCTAGAGGCACAGAGTCGAATTGCGTATTTAAATAATCAGTTGAATCAGACCAGTCTTGCTGATAGCAGAAATATGCTTTATCAATTGATTGAACAACAAACCAAAACCTTAATGCTGACAAAGGTTAGTAAAGAATATGTATTTAAAACGGTTGACCCGGCAGTTGTAGACATTGACGAAATCAGGCCTAAAAAAATAATTGTGATAATTGCATCAGTAATATTGGGTCTTTTCTTAGGAATGTCATTTATATTTATAAGACATCAAACAAGAAAGTAACTTAAAAATTATACTATATTTATTATATGCAAAATTATATTTCTGCTGATAAATGCATCTATATATTTATAAGTGCATTTGTATCAACGTGAGATAAATAAATTATTTTATACAAATTACCTACTATTCATGGAATAGAAATTTATAAATTCGACTAATTGGAGTCAGTATGGTAGATGTTTTATTGATAAATCCCAGTTCATCAGCTCATGTATATCAGGATCTGGCAAAAACATATTCTGCGATTGAGCCACCGACATGGGCGCTTTTATTAGCGGAGTCATGTCGTGCCAAAGGCTTTGATGTCGGTATTCTTGACAGTGATGCAGAACGACTTGATATTCAGTCTTCGGTAAAACGAGTCACTGAGTCAGAAGCAAGATTGGTTGTCTTTGTTGTCTATGGCCAAAATCCTAATTCCGGAACAACCAATATGATTGGTGCTTTAGCTCTGGCTGAAGCCTTAAAAGAATCGGGACTGAAGGCAAAAATAGCCTTTGTCGGTTCCCATACCAGTGCGCTGCCTAAAGACGTCTTATCTTATGATTGTGTTGATATTGTTTTACTCAATGAAGGTGTATATGCCCTGCACAATTTGTTAGCCGGCAATCTGGATTCAGATCTAATCAATGTCCGGGGGATTGGATATAAACCAAATATTTCGGGCAAACCGGTATTGAATCCACCGGAAAAAGTGGTTCCTCAAGAGAGGATGGATCAAGATATGCCGGGGTATGCGTGGGACTTACTCCCCTATCGTGAATATCCGCTTGATCTGTATCGTGCTCATTTCTGGCATGCAGACTTCGATCATGAGAAAAGGACGCCTTTTGCTGCGATATATACAGCGCTTGGCTGCAATTTTGCGTGCAATTTTTGCATGATCAATATTGTGAATCGAATGGATAACGGGGATGAAGTGAGTGCTGCTGATTCACGGGGTATGCGTTTTTGGAGTACCGAATGGGTGATTCGGGAAATGAGAAAGCTGTCAGATATGGGAGTGAAAACACTGCGTATCAGTGATGAGATGTTTTTTCTCAACCGGAAACATTACCACCCGATTCTAGAACGCTGTATCGAAGAGAAGTTTGATTTTAACATGTGGGCATATGCGCGTGTTGATACGATTCGGGAAAGAGAACTCGAACTCTTTAAACAGGCTGGCGTCAATTGGCTGGCTCTTGGGGTTGAGTCTGGTAATCAGGTCGTTCGCCAACAAGTATCTAAAGGCACATTTCGGGATGTCAACATTCGTAAAATATGCCAAATGATCCAATCATATGACATTAAAATTATCAGTAATTTTATTTTCGGTTTCCCGGAAGATACGCTGGAAACTATGCAGGATACACTAGATTTAGCCATTGAATTGAATACTGAAATGGCCAATATGTATCCATGTCAGGCATTGCCGGGTAGCCCTATTTACTTTGAAGCAAAGCGAAATAATTGGAAATTGCCAGAGACCTATGATGGTTACGCTTTTCTTTCATATCATAGTACGCCATTACCTACCCGTCATGTAAGTGCAGCCGAAGTTCTTAAATTCAGAGATTATGCTTGGCAGACATATTTCTCCAATCCTGATTATTTAAATATGATCGAGAAAAAGCTGGGGATTAAAGAGCGTAATAATATTGAAAATATGGCGAAAATAAAGTTAAAACGCCGGATTTTGGGTGACTGATTGTTATTTTTGATAAGGGTTAATTTTTACAATTAATTCGTTTCATATATGGATAACAGGCTTCAATAGAGGGATTGAAATGATTATTACGAAAACGCCGTTCAGAATTTCTTTTTTTGGTGGGGGCACTGATTTCCCTGACTGGTACAGACAATATGGTGGTAATGTGCTCTCAACATCAATTGATAAATATTGCTATATAACTTGTCGTCATCTGCCCCCCTTCTTTGAGCATAAACACAGAATCGTTTATTCACTGATTGAAAATATAAAAGACGCATCAGAAATCAAACATCCAGCGGTGAAAGGGATCTTTGATTATTTAGATATTCAAGATGGTTTAGAGATCCATCATGATGGCGATTTACCAGCCCGTTCAGGGCTTGGTTCCAGTTCTTCCTTTACTGCTGGCTTATATCTCGCTGTCAAAAGCTTATCCGGTGAAATGATTGATAAGTACAATCTTTCTAAAGAAGTGATTCATATCGAACAAAATGTTATCCATGATGTGGTTGGTTCTCAGGATCAGATTGCTACCGTTTACGGTGGGTTGAATCGGATCGATTTTATGACTAATGATGATTTTTCTGTTTCTCCGGTGATTATCCCTGAAGAACGGAAGAGAGAACTCAATGACCATTTGATGTTGTTTTTTACTGGTGTAACTCGTTTCTCTTCTGATATCACTGGTAACCAGATTCAGAATATTAATAAGAGAGAACAAGAACTCAAAGCCATGCAGGATATGGTACCTGAAGCGATTAATATTCTTTCAAATTCTAATACTTCCATACTCGAATTTGGCAAACTATTACATGAAAGCTGGAGTTATAAAAAACAACTTTCTGAGAAAATATCAAATAGTACGATCGATGAAATATACCAAGCAGCAAGAGAGTTAGGTGCTGAAGGCGGTAAAGTTCTTGGTGCTGGTGGCGGGGGATTTGTTCTTATATTTGCTAAGCCAGAAATACAGCCAAAAATATTAGAAAGGTTGTCTCATCTTATTTGTGTACCATTTAAATTTGAAGATAGTGGTGCCAGTGTTGCTTATTATAAAAGTGAGTGAGCATGCATAAAAATACAAAAATATATATTGCCGGCCATCAAGGATTAATTGGGTCTGCTATCTATTCAGAGTGTTATTCTCGTGGCTATCGAAACCTTGTTATCAAAGAACACCGGGAACTAGATTTAAAAGATAATCATGCTGTAGAGGCGTTTTTCGAAAACAACAGACCGGATTATGTGTTTCTTGCCGCAGGCAAAGTCGGTGGCATTATTCAAAATCAGGAAACACCTGCCGATTTTTTAACTGAAAACTTAAAGATACAACTCAATGTGATTGAAAGTGCTCAAAAATTCTCAGTTAAGAAACTTATCTTATTTGGTTCCTCATGTATGTATCCGCGAGAATGTCTGCAGGCGATGTCTGAAGACATGATATTGACAGCAAAACCAGAGCCCACCAGTTTGCCTTATGCAATGGCAAAGTTAGCAGGCTTACAGTTATGTGATGCATTTAATCGCCAGTATGGCTCGCAGTTTATTTCGGTGATTCCAAATAGTGTTTTTGGGCCTTTTGATAACTTTGATCCGAAATCGGGTCATGTTCTGTCTGCTTTGATTCGCCGCTTTCATGAAGCAAAGAAGCAACAGTTACCTTATGTTGAGTTATGGGGAACTGGAGCGCCGCGCAGGGAGTTTGTATTTTCATCCGATGTAGCAAAAGCTGTTCTGACGATCATGGAATCGGATACCGAACAACTTCAATCACCCCTCAACATCAGCAGTGGTGATGAGTATTCAATCAAAGAGCTTGCTGAAATGATTCAGGTGATTGTTGGTTATGACGGTGAAATTCGATGGGATACATCAAAGCCTGACGGTGCACCGAGAAAATTACTCGACAGTACAAGATTACGAAGTCTCGGCTGGCAACCAGAGACCTCATTTCTCGATGGTCTGAAAGAAACATACCGTTGGTATAAGGAGAGTTATTCAGATGCCTCACATTAGTACCAATGTAGATTTAGAAGAGCAAGCGCGTTGGGTATGGCGAGAAACATTAGCCATTAATCGACGTGCACCTGAAACAAGAATTGCCTCTTCTCTGTCTCCCGTAGAAATCTTCGTTGCTTTGTATTACGGCAACGTTCTCAATTTTAATCCGGCCCAGCCCCTTGATGATGAGCGAGATCGCTGCATTATCAGTAAAGGGCATGGTTCTATCTGTATGTATCCGATACTGGCCGATCTTGGTTTTTTTGCTCGGGAAGAGCTGCAACGAGTCTGTTGTCAGGGGGGATTTCTTGGGGGAATTCCTGACCCGGTGATACCGGGATATGAAACAGTTAATGGCTCTCTTGGGCATGGTCTCGGTGTTGCTTCCGGTATGGCTGTTGGCCTCAAAACAAAACAAAAAACACAACAGGTGTTTGTGATTACCGGTGATGGCGAGCTACATGAAGGCGCATGTTGGGAAGCGATTATGTTTGCAGCACAACACCGTCTGGATAACCTGAATTTAATTGTCGATAACAATGCAATCAGTATGTTGGGTTATACCGATGATATTGTGTCTCACCGCAATCTTTGTGAAAAATTACAATCCTTTGGTTGGGATGCGCGAGTGGTGGATGGCCACGATGTCAATTTATTGAGAGAGCAACTGGCTGAGTTGAAAACGACACATCAGGAACGACCAAAAGCGCTGATATGTAACACGATTAAAGGAAGAGGTGTTCCTAATTTAGAGAATAAGGAGCTGTCTCATATTCTTGGTGTAAATCCAGACGTTATAGATAACTTGATAGAGTCATCATATGAATAATAAACCTATTGCAATGCGGGATGCATTGCTGGAAAAAATATGGCACTCAATGAAGGATGACCCTTCAATATTTTTCGTGACTGCCGATTTTGGTTCTCCGGTATTAGATAAAATCAGGGCTGACTTTCCTGAGCGGTTTAAAAATGTCGGTATTGCTGAACAGAATTTAGTTAATGTTGCATCCGGGCTTGCGTTGGAAGGATTTAAAGTTTTTGCCTATGCCATCGCACCATTTATTACGATGCGTTGTTATGAGCAATTGCGGGTGTGTCTGGCTCTATTATCCAAAGTTAGAAAAATTAATGTCAATCTCATCGGTGTTGGTGCCGGGTATAGCTACGTTGTCTCAGGACCAACTCATCAGTGCTATGAGGATTTGACCTTGGTTCGTTCTCTTGCCAACTTCCAGTTACTCTCTCCAAGTGATCACCTTCTATCTTCAGAAATATTTTCAAAATGTATCAATGTTGATAAACCTAAGTACATTCGTCTTGATGCTCAGGTGTTACCTCAAATCTATGAAAATCAATCTATTGACCTAGATAAAGGGTTTAATTGTTTGACATCTCAAGGCGATGTGACACTTGTTGCGACGGGGTATATGGTTCATACCGCTTTGACGGTTGCACAACGGTTTGAAGAAATCGGTGTTTCAGTCGCTGTTATTGATCTGTTTGATATTCAGGATTGTGATGAGTCTTCTCTGGTGCAACGCCTTCATCAGAGTAAGGTGGTTGTCTCGATGGAAGAGGGGTTCCGCGGTCGTGGGGGGATAGATGCCCGTCTCGGAGAATTGCTCCGAACGCACCGTATGAAGCAGCCTTTCCTCGGTATTGGTGTCGAACCGGATTATCGTTTTGAGTTGGGTAAACGTGACGAATTACATGAACAGGTTGGTATTGGGACGGAATCTGTTTTTTGTCAGATACAAAACTTTCTTAAAATAAATATGGAACCTAGAGATATCGCTCATGATTAAATTTCCTCTGATGAGAAATAATATTCTTCGAGAAGACTTAGAACCGGTGATTCAACTATTACAGGAAGATAATCCAATTTTAACTAATGGGCCTCGGTGTCGTGAATTTGAAGCCGCCTGGTCCGAATGGCTAGGTGTTAAATACTCGGTGTTTGTTAGTTCCGGTTCGTCAGCCAATTTGCTGTCTATGGCTGTTCTGAAAATTCGTTACCCTGAAGGTGGTGAAGTGATTGTGCCGCCTTTAACATGGATTTCTGACGTCGCGTCTGTGCTTCATTGTGGTTTTACCCCTGTCTTTGCAGATATTAACCCTCAAACGTTAGGGATGGATACCCATCAAATTATCGATAAGATTACCGATAAAACTAGAGCCGTATTTTTATCGCATATTCAGGGCTTCAATGGACTGACCGATGAGCTTTTACATGAGCTGAAGCGCCGTCATATCCCCTTGATTGAAGATGTTTGTGAATCTCACGGTGCAACCCATAACGGTCAGAGAGTTGGTAGTTTCGGTGATATGTCGAATTTCTCATTCTATTATGCCCATCACATGAGCACGATAGAAGGCGGTATGATCTGTACCAATGATTACGAAACTTACCAACAGTTACGGATGTTACGTGGCCATGGGATGGTCAGAGAGTCAACAGAGCAGAGCCTGAAGGATGAATTTATTCTTAATTATCCGGAACTGAATAAAGACTTCATCTTTGCATACCCAGCCTATAACGTAAGAAACAATGAGATTGGTGGGATTCTCGGACTGAGTCAGCTCAAGCGTTTAGATGACAATGTCAGGATTAGAACTGAGAATCAAACTCGTTTTTTTGAAAATTTAGATAGTTCTAAATACAGAAATGATTTCAATTTCGAAGGTTCAAGCAACTACGCTTTTAATGTGGTGTTGAAAGAGAAAGATGATGCCTTGGTCGCAAGAGTCGAAAAAAGATTGCAAGCCGAAGGTATTGAGTATCGGCGTGGGAGTGCCGGGGGCGGAAACCAACTTCGTCAGCCTTATTTAAGAGGTGTCGTTCCTGAGCATTTGTACGAACAATATCCGCAAACCGAACATATTCATTTTTATGGATTTTATATTGGTAATTTCCCGGATCTGCAAGAGGATGAAATCGACTATATATGTAAAGTGTTGAATGAAGCCTAGAGACACTTCATCCACATGTATGACAGGGAGTTCATCTGATGATAACGGCGATCATTTTGGCTGGCGGGCTCGGTACACGTCTTCGTGAAGTTGTGTCTGACCGCCCCAAGCCAATGGCGTTAATTTCTGGAAAACCATTTTTAGAATATTTATTAGATTATTGGATGAATCAAGGTGTGAGCCGATTCATTCTATCTGTCGGTTATAAATCTTCGATGATCCAAGAATATTTTGGTACCCGCTATCGAGGCAGTGAAATCTCATATGCTGTCGAGCCCTCTCCTCTGGGGACCGGTGGTGGGGTTCTGCTGGCGATTTCAAAATTACAAAATATGGATGAGCCATTTTTGTTACTCAATGGTGATACATTTTTTGCGATTGAGCTTGATAAACTCGTTCACTTCCATAAACAAATGCAATCTGACTGTTCCTTTTCGCTTTTCCGGGCCGATGAAGCACAACGGTATATGGGAATAGATATCAATCCATCCGGAAAAATAAAAGCATTGAATGCTGAGAAAGGGAAAGCCGGAGAGCTGGCGAATGGTGGTGTTTATTTAATCAACCCATCCATTATGCATCGATACTATTCAGATAGTTCCGGGCAAGTGTTATCGCTTGAATCTGATATTTTCTATCAGCTCCTGGCACATGGTGAGGATATCTATGGCCTTGAATTTGATTCTTGTTTCATTGATATCGGTTTGCCTTATGACTATGCCAGAGCACCAACAATTATCGGCTTAGAAAAGGTTTAGAGAATGCAAGTCACCAGTATATTAACTCGAAATTTAGAAAGATCGATCGCTGCAAAGCAGGAAATGCTCAAGGATCATGCTCAAAATGAGATTTTTTCAATCGCAGTCAATAAGGTGATCGAGTGCTATAAGCAAGGGGGGCGGTTGTACATTGCCGGAAATGGCGGCTCTGCTGCTGATGCACAACACTTGGCAGCAGAATTTGTGAGTAAACTCGCCTGTGATCGTGCTCCGCTTCCGGCTGAAGCTTTGACCGTTGATAGTTCAATCTTGACGGCTATCGGTAATGATTACGGCTATGAACACACATTTTCTCGCCAGTTGTTGGGTAAAGTGACGGAGAACGATATCTTTCTTGGTATTACAACGTCCGGTAACTCTGAAAATATCCTCAATGCGCTGAGCGCATGTCAATCACGCCATATTCCATCCCTCGTATTTACTGGCCATGATGGCGGAAAGGCTAAAGAGCTCGCTGACTATTGCATTATTGCGCCGGGCATTACGACCGCAGCGATTCAGGAGCTTCATATCGTTTTGGCTCACACTTTATGTGAGTGTGTAGAAATCGCACTCTTCAAAGAATAATCTTCAATAATTAGGAGTAATTCATGTCTTTTAATATTTTAGTGACCGGTGGTGCCGGATATCTTGGATCAACTCTGGTGCCTGACTTGCTGAACTTGGGGCATAAAGTCACCGTGGTTGATAACTTTATGTTTCATCAATCGAGCTTAAATCACGTTTGTTACCATGAAAATTTTGACATCGTACGGGGTGATGTGCGTGTAAAAGATACAATTGCACCATTAATACGTAAAGCGGATATCATTATCCCGCTTGCTGCATATGTTGGTGCACCTTTATGTGCCAGAGATCCGATTGGCGCAGAAACCACAAATCATGATGCGATTTCACTGATGTTGGATCTTGTTTCTAAAGATCAGCGTATTTTGATGCCGACGACCAATAGTGCGTATGGTTCAGGAGATAAGGACAACTATTGTACTGAGGAATCAGAACTTCGTCCGATTTCAAAATATGCGATTGACAAAGTCGCTGTTGAAAAGGAACTCATGGAACATGAGAACGCCATTAGCTTCCGTCTGGCGACTGTTTTTGGTATGTCGCCGAGAATGCGTATTGACTTACTGGTGAATGATTTCACTTATCGGGCGGTGAATGATAAAGCTGTTGTGCTGTTTGAGAGCCATTTCAAACGAAATTATATTCATGTTCGGGATATTTCACGTGTCTTCCAGCACGGTATCAATAACTTTGAAGAAATGCGTGGTGAGATCTTTAATGTCGGACTGAGTGAAGCCAATGTTTCCAAAAAAGAGTTGTGTCAGATTATCCAGCGACATGTCGATGGATTTAATTTTATTGAAGCTGAACTAGGTAAAGATCCGGATCAACGAAATTATATTGTATCGAATGAAAAAATTGAGGCCACAGGGTACAAACCTCAATTTTCTCTTGATTATGGAATTCAAGAGTTGATCAAAGGGTATACCATGCTTAAAAATAGTAAATACGGAAATATTTAATCATATAGTCGTAATTTTTAATTTCTATGAAAAGCATTAGCACATAAAGATACATGGCTAATGCTTTTTGTAACATGCTTGGTTTATCACAATTATGCCTATTTTATTATTATTTTAATTTGGTGATATATGAACGAAAATAAGACTTATAAAACATATGATGATTATTTAAATATGAACGGTATCAAAAAAGGCGGTCAGTATTTAAATGGTAAGCATAAAAATAAAGATATGCCATTAGTTTCAATTATCACAATTTGTCGAAATGCAAGTTTAACACTCGAGAAAACAATCGAGTCCGTCATCGAACAAACCTATCCGAATATCGAATATCTTATTATAGACGGAGACTCTACAGACGGAACTTTAGACATTATCAAACATCATGAAGATTGTATTGATTTGTGGATATCTGAACCTGATGATGGTGCGACTGATGCAATCAACAAAGGTTTTACAATTTGCAGCGGAGAATTCATATTCTTACTGAACGCAGATGACTATATTACATCTGACTTTATATCGAATGCTGTTGAAAGTTTCGATGAGGATTGTGACTTTGTTTTCGGTGACTGTCTGATTGGTAATTTTGGTGGTGATTATAGCAGGCGATTACAAGGTGATAAAAACTATATCAAAAAAATTGCGTATACTATGCCCAGAATAAACCAGCCGACAATTGTATTTAAGAAGCAGTGTTTAGATACCGTTGGCCTTTATGATACAGCTAAAAAAGTTGCACCAGATTATGATTGGCTTGTAAGAGGATATGTAAAAAATATTACCGGTAAGTATACAGATAAACTTGTGACTTACTTTGCCTTAGATGGTAATTCTGATAAGTATTACTACAAAGGTTTATCTGAAGTCAGGGAGTCTTCACTTCGATATGCTGGTTCAATATTTATGACTAATTTTTATTTTATAGTCCGGTCTATTAAAAGAATGATTAAGAGATATGTTCTCATATGAATTCAAAAGTAATATCAATGTCAGCAGTACAATTTTTTCTGATACTGCTTCCAATGTCAGTGAATGTATACTTGCTTAAAACGGTTTCTTTTGAATTATACGGTAAGTTTATATTCTTCCTTTCATTGTTTAATTTTCTCTCTATTCTCACCAACTCTGGGGTGGCGAATGATTCTCTTAGGGATTTATCCAGTGCATTTAATCGATATATAGATAAGTTTGAAAGTGAAGAATTCAATAAAAAAATGAGTGAATATATAGGCATTAAATTGTTCTACTTGACTCTCTCATTTTTACTATGTTTTCTTCTTTCTTTCTTTGATGTATTTCATGAGCCTTTATTCTATTGTTTATTCATTTATCTTGTTTATTTCTGCCTGGATTTTTTTATTTTTTACCAAATTATTAATAAGATGATTCATTATGTATTTGTTATGATATCTTCTTTCTCAATAAGTATCTTATCGTTATTTTATTTTATTCATGGTGACAAAGATATATACTATGTTTCTTTTGTTGTGACTCTGCCGTTTATCTGTTTGAACTTTATTCTTTTACTGTATAACCTCTATGTATTGAATTTTCGCATCAATATTAATATGGGATCTTTTGTTCAAAAAGTTAAAAATAATTACAGATTAATGTTTACTAATATAACCAGTGCTTTGGTAACAAAAGGTATTTACTTATTTATCGGGAGTGCGTTAGGTGTCAGAGAAGTTGCAATATACTCTGTATTAGATCAAATATGTAGAGCACCACTAATATTTATTAATCGACTAAGTACTCTCTACACGCCAAAAATTGTTCAGGTTATATCTCAAAATAATAAGTTCATGTTACAAGGTGTTTTTTCAAAAGTGTTTTTTAGAATATTAATATTGTCATTATCTGTCTGTGTGTTCTTAGCTGTTTCAAGTAAAATTATCTTACCATTCTTGATCGATGAACAATATCTGTCCTTTGAGGAAATAATACCATTATTTTTGTTAATGCTAATGATTATACCATCTATATCTTTGAGCTCTTTATGTGCAATGCAATATTATCTAAATATGAAGAATGACTTGATTATCTACAGATACTCTATTGCATTATTAATTTTAGGGCTTCCTTTTATTGTTATATGTGCTTCATTGTTTAATTTATCTGGTTTGATCTTATCTTATGTATTTGTTGAGCTATTAGCTTTGTTATATTTCTTATGGTATCTTGATTTTAATCCATTGCAGGTTTGCTATGTCAATTTCGCCAATAAAGGAAAGTAGTTTATTTGTCTCGTTACTTCTGTTTTCTATATTTTTTCAATTTAATTTCTATGAATTACCGAATGGTTCCACTGTAAAATTTTATCATATTCTTATTCCTATTATTTCCATATTGATTTTTATCAGGAGTCGTTTTTTTATACTAAGAAATGATGTTGCTCTTTTTATACTAGTGGCTGTTCTGGTTAATATATATAAAATTTATGTCTGGGGTGGTGGTTTTATAATATTCCAAGCATTATATTGCTTGCTCATTTATTATATAGCATCGGATGTCGGGATTAGAATTGATGCAAAAAAACTTTATGTATTGTTAAAGAGAATATTATTTATTTTTATATTAGCAATATTAATAAAAGATCTTATCTTTATTGATGAGCTTTCTCGGGTGTATGCGACGAATCAGCAATCACTGATTGATGTTTACTTTTTTATTGGTGGTGGACATAATATAGAAGTCACCTATTTATCATTGCTTACGATATTTTTCATTTATGAACGTAGAGTTTTTTATTTTTCTGTAGGGATTATATTTATTTTATCTCTGATCTATCTTTCTCGTATTGGGATTATTGAAGTCGCCTTTCTTATCTATACGAGAATTTCATTGTTCTTCAGTAGAAAGAAAAATATTCTAATATCATTTTTAATGATGTGCTTTGTGATTTTGATTATTTCAATTTTTAATAATGTTACTATTATTCATCGGATGTTACATGCATTTGATGAATTAGAAGTGACGACCAATGGCAGAGGTATGCTTTGGCTTGCTGCATTTGAACTATTAAAGACAAACTTGACTGGATATGGTATCGGTAATGCAGTTATTTTTGCAAGAGAATTAATTGGGATTAATTTTATTGAAAATAATTTTCATAATATATATTTACAATATTTTTTGGACATGGGGTTAGTTCCTTTACTTCTATATTTATATATTTTATTGAATAGATTTTTTAGAGACTATATTGTTGAGTTTAGAGGGTTTTTAATTATTTTCTTTATTGTTTCTTTATTTCAGTTTACAGGATATGACATTATATTTTGGTTTTTCTTGGGTATTGGTGACGGACTTTATTATCAAAAAAGATTTCAATATATTGAGACAGTTTTAGGAGAAGAAAAATATGGCTGTAATACCTGTTAGTGTATTAATGTCAACATATAAAGGGAACAAGGCTAAATATCTTGATGAGTCTTTAAAAAGCCTGGCTGAACAATCCTATATTGCAGATGAGATTATTCTTATTGTAGATGGTGAGATTGATGCGGAACAACAGTTGGTTATATCGAGATTTAATTATAAAGGTAACTTTAAAGTCTATTATTTAAAAGAAAATCACGGTTTGGCTTACTGTATGAATTTAGCAATCCAATATAGTTCTAATGATATACTGGCTAGAATGGATGCGGATGATTTATCCAATAGTGAGCGTCTTGAAAGTCAATATAAAAAAATAATTTCATTAGAAGATGAAAATTATGTTATTTGTTCTTGGGCATCAGATTTTTCGGATGAGTGTTCTGATTTAGGTAGCATTAAAAAAACTCCTGAAGGCCACAGTCAGATTAAAAAAGCTATACCTTATAGAAACGTTATAGTCCACCCTAGTATTATGTTTTATAAGAAGGTTGTTGATGTCCATGGTGGATATAACCAAGCTGTTGGACTGTTAGAGGATTATGAACTTCACTTAAGGTTAATTGCATCGGGAGTTAAATATTATGCTATACAAAAACCGCTTATTCAAGTTAGAACATCTCATGAGCAATACGATCGACGTGGTGGCTTAAAATATCTTATTAATGAGTATAAGTTTAGACTTTTTTGTTATAGAAAGAAATATATTAGTTTCTATCAACTCATGATGTCATGTTTTATATATTCCTTTCTGCGTTTGTCTCCTGTCGTATTAAGAAAATCTATGTACAAGTTAGTGAGAGAAAGTTAGTGACAATATTGTCTTTAAATAAGTTGTTTCAATATTTGAATTATTTGTCTTCAAAGTGAGAATGAAGATAAAAAAATCCAACATGATATTTGATCTTATTATGTTTTGTTTCTATATAAATTAATGTGAATCACATATAGTTAGGTGCAATCATGACCCAATTAACATACGGAAATAGTGATAGGGTAGATAGAGTAGTCCATTATTCACCGATGATAAATAAGATGGCTCTTGTTTTTTTTGATTGTCTGTCTTTTATGCTTTCTATTCTCATTTCATTGGTCTATGTAAAAGGATATGAGTCTTTTTCTTTACATGAGGATATAAAAGGCCAAATATTGACACTCATCGTTTCCGGGATCGCTTCTATCGTATGGTTATGGGGAAGTAAGCGTCATTATAGTTATCGCAAGCCTTTTTGGGATGAGTTGAGAGATATATTGTTCATCTTATTATTTATGGCACTAGTGTCGATTTCTGTTCATGCCGCATTTGAATATAATTATTCTACCGATATGTGGTGGTTAACATGGGCTGCTGTTATGGTCCTGCTTCCGTTACTCCGTAGCTTCGCAAAAGCGTTATTGAATAAATTAGACTTTTGGAAAGTTCCCTGTGTGATCATCGGTGAAGTTGAAGATGCAGAGAGTGTCTATTGTGCTCTCCAAAGTGAGCCTTCAACTGGTTTTGATGTGCTTGCGATTGTTGTCCCGACTGAAGGACATACAAGTTCTCGTTTTGGTATTCCTTGTCTCAGCCGCACAGAATTCTTTAACCGGGTTGATGAGTTTCACAAAGTGTTTATTGCTCTGCAGCGAGAAGAAGCTGAATTACGGGAGTTTTGGATCAGAGAGTCAATGAAAAGGCAACTTTTAGATATCTCGATTGTACCAGCCCTACGTGGTATTCCGCTTTATGGCACGGATATATCTCATTTTTTTAGTCATGAAGTGATGATGTTGCGATTGAAAAATAATCTGCCCCGTAAATCCTCACGCTTGATTAAACGCTTATTCGATATTGTTGGTTCTGCAACATTACTGGTATTACTTGCACCATTTTTCTTATTTATCGCTTGGCGAGTCTCGCGTGACGGTGGTTCCGCGACTTATGGACATGAACGTATCGGCCTCAACGGTAAAAAATTCAACTGCCTGAAGTTCCGCTCGATGGTGATGAATTCTCAAGAGTTGTTGGATGAGCTTCTGGCAACGGATCCGGAGGCTAAAGCTGAATGGGAGCAATGGTTTAAATTGAAAAACGATCCGCGGATTACTTCGATTGGCCGCTTCTTGCGTGAAACAAGTCTGGATGAATTACCACAGCTGTGGAATGTGCTGAAAGGTGAAATGAGTCTGGTCGGTCCAAGACCGATTGTCGACGAAGAATTGGAACGTTATGGGGATGATGTCGACTATTACCTGTGTGCGAAGCCCGGGATTTCAGGGCTTTGGCAAGTCAGCGGCCGTAGCGACATCGATTATAACACCCGTGTTTATCTGGATTCTTGGTATGTCAAAAACTGGTCACTTTGGAATGACATCGTGATTTTATTTAAGACCGTGAATGTTGTCGTTCGACGTACCGGGGCCTATTAACGACTTCAGGCCGCAAATCATTCTCTCCAGACTCAGAGGTTGGGATGAGGTGCTAAAGACTCACCCCAATGTTTGAGACCCGCTCTTCTCTCAGTTCATCTCTGAGGGATTTTATCAATTCAATATCCCGCTCTTCGGCTTCTTTCAATGCTCTGAAGATCGCCCATTGCACATCCCATTCCGCACAAACCGCTTCGTTTTGCTTTTGATTTTCGTTGGTGATTGATAAATCCGTTTGCGCTTCTTCCAGCTGGACGACCGTATTCACAGAAATGGTACTGACTTGCTGGAGTGCTTCAGCGAGTTGGTCTTTGTCTAACAGACTATGCAGGAGCGTTGCCAGTGCTTCGCAGGCATCAATTGCCGGATAAATCGCATAGATATCGAATGCATCCTGAGATGGTATCAATGCTTCCAGTTTTTCGAGTTGACGCTCGAAGTCTATCTTGGCGCTTTTGACGGTGAGAGACTCCCACACGGTATCCAAAATCTGCCGGTAAGTGGTATGAGGTGCAAATTCAGTATGCTTGCAGAACATCGCATAGTTAGGGTACATCCGTTCACACAGGCAAGCCGTAAACGTGATTTGTTGCCAAGGGTGAAGCTTCTGAAGACGTAACTGAACAGGGTTTTGTAGCATGTTGACGGGTGCTCCGAAATAAGACTCCGGCAGTGTACTTGATAATGCATGTGCAGGCTAGCCTGAGCCTGACATACTTTACAACTCTCCTTTCATGGACATACATGATATTTGGCTGTGGCGACTCGTTTGAGTCTGGTTTCCGGAATCAAGATTTTTGTGAGAGTCGGCTGGTTCGATCATGTATGATGAATCTCTCTGAAATCATCACCAGGCAGTGGAAGCGCACATGACACATCATCTTTATCTGCATACCGGACAGGATGAGACCTACCGAACTCTGATTGAAGAAAAACAGATACCTGAATTACGGTTCACGCAACACAAACAAGATGCAACCATTGTACTGGCCGCTCCGCCGCTGGTTGCCCCGGTAATCGATGATTTTCCCGCGCTGCGCTGGTTACAGTCGACATTTGCAGGGGTTGACTCGCTTGTTCAAGCTGGCAGACGACAGGATTACCTCCTGACGAATGTCAAAGGGATTTTTGGTCAGTCAATTACCGAGTATGTGCTCGGTTATATGATTGCACACTATCGACATTTTAACGGCTATCGGCAGCAGCAACAGCAGCAATCTTGGCAGCCACATCTGTATCAATCGTTGACCGGAAAGACGATGGTGATTCTCGGTACCGGTAATATTGCTTCCTTTCTTGCGCAGGCAGCCCGACATATGGGACTTATCGTTATTGGCGTCAACCGAACCGGCAAGTACCCGAAACAGCGTCTGTTTCATGATGTCTATGCAATTGATGATATCGAGAAAGCATTGGCGGTGGCCGATGTGGTCGTCAGTACTTTACCGAATACGCCGTCGACTGAATCTTTGCTCGACCTGAATATACTGAACAACTGTCATCAGGCATTATTATTCAATGTCGGGCGTGGCAATACGCTGAAAGAGGATGATTTGATTACCGCAATCGAGGCCGGAGCGATACAGCATGCGTTTCTGGATGTTTTTGTCACAGAGCCGCTGCCTTCGTCTCATCCGTTCTGGTCACATCCACAAATCACGTTAACCCCCCATATTGCAGCCATCAGTTTTCCTGAACAGATTGTCGATATTTTTATGGAAAACTTAGTGTTATGGCAGCAAGGAAAAACTTTAAAATATGTCATCGATTTTAATCAAGGTTACTGAAGAGAAGGTGACGGATGCTAGAGACCCTGTTACAGCAAATCAGTCAGTGCCGACTTTGTGAGCCTGAGTTACCATTGGGCGCGAATCCGGTCATTCGTGCCCATCGTGATGCCCGGATTCTTATTATCGGACAAGCCCCCGGTGTTCGGGTGCATCAGACATCTATTCCGTGGAATGATCCCAGCGGTGACCGGCTCAGAACTTGGCTGGACATTGATCGGGATACTTTTTACGATGCGCAGAAAATCGCTATTATGCCGATGGGACTGTGTTATCCGGGCAAGGGGCGTTCCGGTGATTTACCGCCACGAAAGGAATGTGCACCACAGTGGCATCAACATGTTTTGGATGAGTTACCCAATATCGCGCTGACGTTATTAATCGGTCAGTATGCCCAGAATTACTATCTATCGAATAAACCTAAAACATTGACTGAGACGGTACGAAACTGGTCTCACTGGCTTCCTGATATGGTCCCGTTACCCCATCCTTCGCCAAGAAATACCTTATGGTTAAAAAAGCATCCATGGTTTGAAAATGACGTCGTTCCTTTCATAAGAGAGCAAGTTCATACTTTGCTGAAAAAATGAACGTTATTTTCGGCTGATATAGCGGAACAAACACTTGTCAGACCTGATTTTTCGGGCTTGCAATACAGATTTCAGCAGTAAAATGTCATCACGAAACCATGAAAATTGTGAGTTGTTGCTCAGTTTGTAGTTAAATTTTCACCAAATAAGCAAAAGAACATCGACAAACCTTTGCCAGACGGGGGCTTTATGCTTTAGAGTTGATTAGGTTTGATAACATATTAGAAGGGAAACCGAATGAACAAGACCCAATTAATCGACTTTATTGCAGAAAAAGCAGATCTCTCGAAAGCGCAAGCAAAGTCTGCTCTAGAAGCGACTCTAGGTGCAGTTGAAGAGGCACTCAAATCAGGTGACCAAGTTCAACTAATTGGTTTTGGTACATTTAAAGTCAATCATCGTGCGGCACGTACTGGACGTAATCCAAAAACTGGTGCTGAAATCCAAATCGCTGCAGCAAACGTTCCTGCATTCGTTGCCGGAAAAGCACTGAAAGAATCAGTAAATTAATTTATACTCTACGCCAAGGCAGTTTTGTGTTCTTGGCGTAGTTTTTTTATGAAAAAGATTTTTATTTCCTGTCTCCTTTCCGGGCTCATGCTCGGCTGTTCCTCCTCTCAGCAATCGACATCTTTGCCATTAGAAAATTATTCCGGTGGTGAACGAATGGGCGATGCCACGAGTCTGTATTGGTATACCGAAGAATCTAATCACCCCTATGCTGCCGATGACTATATTCAATCCCGCCATGATGGTTGGTATCGAACCAGCTACCGTTGGGAGAATAGTGTGTTAAAAGAGCTTGTCCGTGAAGGTGAACAACTTTCCGGGTCGGCAGGGAAACAAATTATGGTCCCTTTTCAGGTACATGTCCGTTTTGATAAAAATGGTGATGCCGTTTATCAGCAGTACCGGGTCAATCATAAAGTCTTTCCGTTAACTTCAGAAACGCTGGAACATTATAAATCTCAGGCCGGAGCGATTGTTGATACGGTCAAAAAACAGGACAAACAAGATCAGCGGCTCATTCAGGGCGTTTGGGATGGCGAAACGTTTGAGACTTGTAGCGGGCAAGAATATGAGAAAGTGGAGTTTAATAAGACGCTGCCTAGCTTTGTGATTCAACGGCTGTCCAGTCTGGATAACTATATGGCATTTCTGGGGAATATCAGAAATGGCCGGGTCTATATTCAAGAGTTACTCGTGCTTGCTGATGATGGACATGAGTGTATTTCTCGCCCCAATCTGATTGAAAAAGACTAGTATTCCGGTTGATTAATTTGCGTGTGAGTTCTGTCTGCGTCGCTGATATTGAAAAACAGGCGGAGGATCCCGCCTGTTTTAGCTGAATGGAATGCCACATTCATTAATTGTTACCTAATTAATGTTACCTTGCGGGCCAAAGTTGAAACTACGTAGCGTTGCAGTGCTGACCGGTTGAGTTGCCCGAACACCCGCTCGCCAGCTGCTATTCGCGTTGACGGCATTCATGACATTTCCGCTGAGAGCAAAATTACGTTGTCCGTTCTCATCGTAGTTTTCTATGCAGGCTCGACCCAATACATTCAAACAACTTGAATTGGACTGTCCCAGAGTTGAACTGAGTGGTGCAAATAAAGTCCCGGATTTGACAGAACTAATGGGAGAGAAATTATTACCACGCGTATAATAGTTGCCTTCCATAATGATATAAGTCGCATCGCCTTGTAATCCGCCGCCATAGTTACCATCGAAGTAATTGTTCACCATATGCATCATTCCCCCGTCAACTTTAGGCGAGCGTCCTGAGGTATTCTTAATACGGTTGTTTGCCACGGTAATCGTCTGATTTTCGCCAAGGAACAGCATGGTCCAGTAATGTTTGGCATTACAGTAGTGCCCGTAATCAGTGGTCCCATCAAGATAATTATTTGAAATCGTCACTTGCTTGGCCGTTCCCCATCCGGTCACCAGCATCTGGCGTCCGATACGGGCAATATAGTTATGGTCGATCCAGATACGGCTGGCATTATCGATTGAGATAGCATCTCCGCCCCATACGATCCCGTCATTGATGTCGGTAATTGAGAGATTACGAATGATGATATTCGAAACCCCGTCTCGGATGTAAAAGCCTTTGCCCTTAATACCCGAACGAGCGCCAATTCCAATAATGGTTTTGTTCGAACCGACGCGCATAGGTTCAGTTCCGGCGGTGTCATAGGTAATGTTATAAGTACTGCGGCCATCACAGTAGCCCAAGCGATCAAGAATCTTTTCTTGTTTGCCATTATAGCGACAGTTGTTTTCAGAATAGGTACAGGCGGCTGTTGTTGTTCTGTTGCCGCGGAAATCGATGATGCCATTGACCCGGATAATTCTGGCTTGATTACCGCGAATCGCGTTTTCAAGCTGGCTGGGTGTTGAAACCGTCACAACCTGACCTCCCGCACCTCCGGTTGTGCCAGTCGCAAAACCAAATGGTGTGTTGGTGGTATTGGTTGAGCCGGAAGAGGATGAGGATGATGGGAATTTCCAGCGCTGATTATCGGCACCGGTCCAAGTGTACTGGACAACCGGTGAACCATTGGCTTTTCTGGCACCATACACATCAATGGCGAGACCGTTGTATTTAGAAATAATGGCATATTGACCATTGCCCTGATCACTGATATTCCAAGCTTGATTCTCGTCACCGTTACATTGCCATTGCTGTAAATTCGTGCTGGGTTCGGCAGACTTATTGGTGACATCAATACACTGACCGCTGCCTCTGTTCTTGATGGTGGCCCAGTTACCCGCGTCGAGACTGACTTGCCATTTTTGGTAGTCGGACCCGTTACAGTTCTGAATCTGCAATTGAGCTCCGGCGCTGTTCGAGAAACCACTCACTCCCAAACATAAACCGGAGTTGACATCCATGATCGGAGATATCGTGCCATTAGGAACCGTCGCCGCAGTTGCGGATAGAGGGAACCCGAGAGGCAGTAAGGTGACAAAAAGTAGTCCAGCAAGGGGAGAACTTAGAGTTTTAATCTGTTGCATCGTTCTGAAATCCTTCTCTGTTGATATCGATTGAACCATTCCATCAAACCACGAATTGAGATGAATACAGCTGGTTGAGAGCCCACAGGACGCTCACCATGGGGGATGTGATCAGCGAGTGGGCTATAAATTGTTGTGTCTAGAAAATAATCGACATTGTGGTTGAAAAGTAGTCATAACTGCCGAGAAAGCCATCGAATGATTCAAGGTGTGAATTCACATAGTAAATAGTGACATTATGCTTGATAGAATTATTTTTATAATATGATGTTTTATTTTTTTTAAAACAATAATGTGTGCCGAACGAAGTTGGCGATGAGCGTGGTATGCGTCACTGGTGATGCGGCGCATGGCTTTAAAGGTTTTTTCAGTCGCTGTGTTCTGGCCGGTACACTGACGGCGCTCTCGGAGTCAAACCTGAAAGGGCAGCGTGCTTGTTGTACAGGTATCGATTAAGGCTTTTAACTGATGTAGTCCTTCCCGGAAACGCGCTTCTGAGTGAATTGACATCAGCGACAGACGGATATGATTGGTGGGCTGACGGACAGCAAAATAACTACCGCTACTGACTAAGAGATGCCGCTTGGCTGCTTCCAGGGTAAAGCGTTCTGGTTGCCAGTGCGGTGGCAGTTTCAACCAGATATGGTAACCAGACAAGTGTGGTGTTTCCGGACCGATAATTTCCTGAACGATCTGTTGGCGCTGTTGGGCAAGTTGTTGTTGGCGCTGAGCCAATTCAAAAGCCATACCGGATGAGACTAACTCAGATGCCACCTCATAGTTAAAGGGCGAAGAAAGCCAGATATTTGCGCGGATATGGGCATTGATGGTGCTGACCTGCCCATCCGGTGCCTTGATAAACCCGCACCGTAAGGCCGGACTGATGGCTTTGGATAAACTGGTGACGTGGAATCCCTGTTCAGGAAGCCAGTTACAAATGGCTGGAATGGGCTCGGCATTGAGAAAGCCATAAATGTCATCTTCAATGAGCCAAGTCTGCGAATCGCGGATCAGTTGGGCAATGATCTCTCGTCGTGCCGCAGGCATACTGACGCCGGTAGGGTTTTGGTGTGACGGTACGACAACCACGAGTTTGGGCTTTGCGGTTTGCAGCACTTGCTGCAAACTATCGGGTGTGATGCCATGTGCATCCATCTCGATCCCGACCACTTCCCGTCGCATCAGACTGGCGATGGCAAGAATTCCCGGATACGTCAGTGACTCAACTGCAATGGTATCTCCCGGTTTGGTCAGAGCTTCGATCAGCAAGGCCAGCGCATTTTGGGCGCCATCGGTTAAGAGTGTATTCTCCAGCGTTCCTCCGGCGAGCCCGTAGCGGGCAGCCCATTCCACACCGACTTGCCGGTGCTGCTGGTGGCCCGAATACTCGGCATAGCCAATCAGTTGCGGGGTGATTTGGGTTGCCGCTTTTTGAAATGCATTTTGCAGGGCAACGATGTTATGGCTCAGGCAGGGCTGAAGAATCGAAAAATTGAATTCAGTTTCATCTTCCGAGGCATGAATCACCCGAGATAAATGAGATTCACCGCAGACAAAAGTGCCGCGGCCAACAAAAGACTCGACACGATTTTGCTCGGCCAATAACTTATAAGCCTTTGCAACGGTCACTGGTGTGGTATTCAGCTCATCGGCCAGTACCCTGTGAGGGGGAAGTTGCGAATTGGGTGGATAATAGCCCTCGGTGATTCTTGAGATAATCGTCTGGGCTATCTGTTTAAACTTGGCCTCACTCACAACGTACCTATTTTCTATGCTTAGTTTCTGTGGCTTAGTGTACTGGACTCTTCGGGGGATGAAAATATGATGCGTGTTGATAAGACATAAACGTTAACAATTCTTTTCGGCCTTCGTCGAGAAATGGTGATACATTAAAATCAGAGGAATCGTATCAGATGAACCGAGGTGATGCGTGCAGGAAAGTGAAAAGATTTTAGTCGTCGATGATGATGCCCGGCTTCGTTCGTTGCTGGAGCGTTATCTTTCAGATCAGGGTTATCATGTCCGGAGTGTTGCCAATAGTGAGCAAATGGATCGCTTGTTGGCCCGTGAGAATTTTCATCTCATGGTGTTGGATCTGATGTTGCCCGGGGAAGATGGATTATCGATATGTCGTCGTCTGCGTGAATCGAATAATCAGTTACCTATATTGATGCTGACGGCAAAAGGGGATGAAGAAGATCGGATCACCGGTCTGGAACAAGGTGCCGATGATTATCTGCCCAAGCCATTCAATCCCCGTGAGTTACTGGCACGGATCAAAGCGGTTTTACGCCGTCAGGTCAATGAACTGCCCGGTGCACCGAGTGCTGAAGAAACCCTCATTGAATTCGGTGAGTTCCGGCTCAATCTTGGGACACGGGAGATGTTCCGCGGGGATGAGGTGATGCCACTGACTTCCGGTGAATTTGCAGTTCTGAAAGTCTTGGTATCCAACCCGCGTGAGCCCATGTCGCGCGACAAACTGATGAATATGGCAAGAGGGCGAGAATATTCCGCAATGGAGCGTTCTATCGATGTGCAAATTTCCCGTTTGCGTCGAATGCTTGAAATTGATCCGGCAAAACCCCGTTATATTCAGACCGTCTGGGGATTAGGATATGTTTTTGTTCCCGATGGCCGGCTCAATTAACCCTCTCAGCGTTAACCCTCTCAGCGTTAACCCTCTCAACGCGATTTTTTACATCGGTTCGTCATTGATTTTGGCGAGCCGATGATGCAGGAGTCCCATAATGCGTGCCCGCAGCGCTTTTAGCCAAACCATTTTACTCTTTCTCGTCTTATTGGTTGCCAACCAGCTTTACTCTTACTACGCCGTTTTCCATTATGCGTTGCTGCCTAGCTTGCAGCAGTTTAATAAGATTTTAAGTCATGAAATCCACTTGATGTTAGATGATACGATGGATGAGCATCATGGTATCCCGTTGAATGCCCCGATGCGCCGTCAGGTGTTGGAGAAGTTGGGGGTAACCATTCATCCGTTGCACAGTCAGGCAGGCACGACTTATCAGCAAGCAACGTCGATTGATCTGATGAGTGAACAAATGAGCAAGGAGCTTGGCTCTCCGACTGATGTCCGAATGTCTCTTGAGGAAAAAAGTTATGTGCTGTGGATGAGAATCGATGCATTACCGGACGTTCTGCTGCGGATCCCACTCTCAGAATTACAAGAAGACGATTTCTTACCGTTGTTTTGGAATAGTTTGATGATGGCTTGCTTTATTCTGTTTGGCGGCTGGCTGTTCATCCGCTGGCAAAATCGCCCGTTGATTCGCTTAGAAAAAGCGGCGAAAGCCGTCGGAAAAGGAGAGATTCCGCCCCCGCTCGAAGCGAAAGGTTCCTCTGAAATCCGTTCAGTGACTTATGCTTTCAATCAGATGTCGAAAGGTATTCAGGCGCTGGAAGAAGACCGGGCGCTGTTGATGGCTGGGATTAGCCATGATTTACGCACGCCATTGACGCGTATTCGTTTGGCAACCGAGATGATGTCTGCCGATGATCGCTATCTGGCCGAAGGCATTATCAGCGATACTGAAGAGTGTAATGAAATTATCAGTCAGTTTATGGACTATCTGAAACCGGTCAATGCACAGACATTCCGGCCTGTCGAAATAAATGACTTGATACTCGAAGTGGCCCGTTCCGGAGAGCGAACGGTGGCGGTAGAAACAGAACTTGCGACGGGATTGAAACCTGCGTTTGGGCATGCGATTGCAATCAAGCGTGCCCTGACGAACTTGATTGTCAATGCCAGCCGTTATGGGCACGGTTGGATCAAAGTGAGCTCCGGCATGACGGCTGATAACCGATTAGTGTGGATCTGCGTGGAAGATAATGGTCCCGGTATTATAGAGGCGCAAATGGAAAAAGTATTTGAACCGTTTACCCGGGGAGATGCCGCGCGGGGCAGTGAAGGCTCCGGGCTTGGTTTGGCCATTGTGAAACGGATTGTTAGTCAGCATCAAGGACGAGTATCGATGAATAATCGTTCGGATGGCGGGCTGAAGGTGCAGATCAGCTTCCCGGTAAGCGGGAAGCTGAAACATACCTGATAGGCTCTGTGACGCTTAGGCTTCTTTCACCGCTTTGCGGGTCAAGAAGATCAGTGGCACTAAAGCCGCAAACAGCAGGGTCAGAATCGAAAACAGATCGATGGTTGACATCATAAACGACTGAGAGGTGATGATGCCATTCCACTGTGCCAGAAAGCTCACCGGGTCGCCGTGCTGTAACGATGGCGCAATTTGTGGGTTATAAGGTGAGATTTGCTCGGCCATGATGGAATGGTGTACACCGGCATTTCTCGACCAAATCCAACTGGTGAGTGATGATGCGAAGCTCGCACCGATCGTGCGGATAAATGTGGACAGGGAAGTTGCATCCGCAATTTCCGGTCCATGCAGGTCGGAGAGCAAAATCGTCGTCATCGGCATAAAGAACAGCGAAATACCGATCCCCATGAATAACTGGACTAATGCAATGGTGGCAAAGTCCACATCACTGTTAAACCGAGCCCGGGCATAGCAACTCAGACCGATGACTACAAAGGATAATGAAGCCAGTTTACGCATGTCGAGGTGGCTGCCGAAGCGCCCCAGAATCGGTGTCATGAAGAGTGGAATGATACCCATGGGTGCAGCTGCCAGCCCGGCCCAGAGTGCGGTGTAGTCCATCTGGCTTTGTAACCACTGTGGCAAGATCAGATTGATACTGAAAAAGCCGGCAAACCCTAAGGTCAGGATGATTGTTCCGATACAGAAATTGCGATTGGCAAACAGACGCAAATTAATGATTGGATTTTCATCGGTCAATTCCCAAATCACCATAAAAATCAGCATGATCACTGAGAAAACAGCGCCGCCGACAATCCAGTTATTGGCGAACCAGTCCAGCTCATTCCCTTTATCGAGCACAATTTGCAGCGCGCCAACTCCTAAAGCCATGGTCGCTAAACCAACGATGTCCAGTTTGGTTTTCATGGGTTGATGCGGGCGATCTTTCAATTGACTGAGAATGACTGTGACCGAAAATATACCAATCGGAATATTAATGAAGAAAATCCAGGGCCAGCTATAGTCATAGGTTAACCAGCCTCCGAGAATCGGCCCGACTATCGGACCAACCACGGCAACCATCCCGATCAGCGCCAGTGCCATACTGCGTTTTTCTTTCGGGAATACTGACATCAGCAGTACCTGACTCATCGGGAACAGCGGCGCAGCCGCAAGCCCCTGCAGGGTCCGGAAGATAACCAGTTCGCCCATGGTCTGGGAGATGCCACAAAGAAATGATGTCACACTGAAAGCAATGAGTGCACCGACATAAAGATGCACTTCACCGATACGGCGGCTTAACCAAGCTGTAATCGGCAAGCCGATAGCATTACTGACGGTAAATGACGTAATGACCCATGTGCCCTGATTGAGGCTGACGCCCATATTTCCCGCGATTGTCGGCAATGATACGTTCGCAATTGTGGTATCCAGCACTTGCATGAATACACCCAGCGCGATTGCGAACACACACAGTGCCATATTGGCGGGCTGAAATTCCTGAGATTGACTCATTTCGTCACCTCACCTGCTTACTGATTCGCGATGAATGGTTTGGTCGCAATATCATTTTCGGTAATGATCTGGTCGATCAGCTGATCAACACCCTTTAGGGACTGGTTATAGACGTTGGTCTGATAACGCGGTTTTTCCGGGGTGCTTTGTGAGAGTAACTGTCCGTTGGTATCCGAGATATCCACATTAACCTTCATCGATAAACCAATTCTGAGTGGGTGTTTCTGTACATCTTGTTCATCCAACTGGATACGAACAGGCAGACGCTGGACAACTTTGATCCAGTTACCAGTGGCATTCTGTGCGGGCAGAATCGAAAAAGCGCTGCCTGTTCCAATCCCCAGACTTTCGACAGTACCATGAAATACCACATCATCACCGTACAGATCAGATGTCAGAACAACCGGTTGTCCGATACGCATATCCGTCAACTGCGTTTCTTTGAAATTGGCATCAACCCAGACGCTCTCTAAAGGAACGACAGCCATCAAAATGGAGCTTTGATTGATCCGTTGTCCGACTTGTACATTACGTCGTGCAATATAACCTGAAACCGGAGCAACCAGCTGAGTCCGCTGCTCTTCCAGATAGGTTTGTTTCACTTTTGCAATGGCAGTCTTGACTAAAGGATGAGTTTCTACCGTGGTATTGTGGATCATCGCCTGCTGAGATTTGAGTTGTTGCTCAGCAACGGCCAGTGCTTTCTCCGCAGAGTTCATCATATCTTGCGCGTGGCTGAGTTCTTCTTGAGACAACCCGCCGACTGCCACCATATTTTTACGTCGCTCAAAGTCTGTTTTGGCCTTATTCAAAGCGATTTTTCTTTCTTCTACAACGGCTTTGGCTTGTTGAACATTGTTAAATAAGCCCCGGACCTTGCGCACTGTCTGAGCAAGATTAGCGGTTGCATTCTCGAACGCTAGTTTGGCATCGGCATCATCAAGACGAACTAACACCTGACCTTGTTTGACATAGTCGCCATCTTCGGCGGCGATCTGAGTGACCGTGCCGCTGATTTCTGGGGTGATCTGGACCAAGTTACCTTTGACATAAGCGTCTTCGGTCTCTTGATGACCAATCACATAGTGCATGTAATAAAATCCCGCTCCAGCGGCCGCAATCAGAATGACGATCAGCAAAATCGCTAAGCTTTTTTTGCGTTGCCCTTTGCGAGGTGAATCAACCGTTTCATTTGTATGATCTTGCATATTCATAAACCTTCATCATGATTAGTTTGCTGTGGTTGAGAGAGGAGCGCTTGGCGGTGCATCGTGGAAACCGCCTCCCAATGAACGAATTAAGTGGACTTGTTGTTCTTGTTGCTGGTTTTTCAACTGTGTGAATGATGATTCTGCCTGAATCAGTTGCTGTTCAGCCATCAGGACTTCAAGATGACTGCCCATGCCTGCTTCATAGCGTTTTTCTGTAATATGATAGCTTTTGTCGGCCAGACGCATACTTTGTCGGGCATCTTCGAGCTGTAATGCGATCGAGTTGATAATCAGAATGTTATCACTCACTTCGCCCAGCGCCTTGACTAATGTGTCATTGTAATGTGCGACGGCCCGATCATAGCCAGCGGTTTTCTCAATCAGATTGGCTTTTAAATCTTGGGTAAATAAAGGCAAGGAAATTGCCGGCCCGACTCGCCATGAACGACTGACATCCTCAAATACCGCATCGCCGAGCATGGCTTTAAAGCCAGCCCAGAAGCTTAAATTTACATTCGGATAAAAACGTGTTTTTGCAGCATCGATTTCTTTGCTCATGGCTTCTATTCGCCATTTGGCCGCGACAATATCAGGACGATGAGAGAGCAGGCTCGCCGGAAGATTTTGCGGGAGTGACAGTGCGGTCTCCATTTGTATGGAAGGGCGTTGAATCGTGGTCGCAATATCCGGCCCTTGTCCGATCAAGGTTGCCAGAGCATTTTTTAACTGGCTGATTGCCAGAGAACGCTTTTTCACAATTTGTCTGGCTGCTGCCGTGCTGCTTTGAGCCGTGTATAAGCGATCTTCTGAGGTTAAGCCATTCTTCAGCAGACGCTGAGTAATATCAACAATACGTTGAGTCCGTTGCAGATCTTGCCGGGCCAAATCTTGTAGTGCGTAAGCGTTGGATAACTGAATATAGGTCTGCACGATTGCACTGGAGAGTGTGATTCTCGCGGCTTGATGATCAATTTCGGCAGCAAGCTGATGATTAACTGAAGCTTCCCAGCGATCCCGGTTGCCCCCCCATAGATCGAATGCATAGCTTCCGGTCAGCCCAAGGGTATAAAGTGTGCCGTAACGATTGCCTTGCAGTGTGGAGTCTTCAGAGCGGGAAAGTCTGGATCGGGTGGCTCCGGCGGTTGCAGACAGGGTCGGATCAAACTGTGCGTTGGCAGCCATCACCATTGCTGATGCATTGACCAGATTCGCATCTGCCAACTGCATCGTCGGACTATGGTTAAGCGCCGTCTGGATCAGATGATCCAACTGCTCATCCCCCAAGGATTGCCACCAGGTTTGAGCAGGCCAATTGGCCGGTGACAGATGGGGATGATTCAATTGTTGACTGTGGGCTAGAATCGATTGTTTCGCGAGGTGATTATGGGGCTGAATGTGATTCGGTGCAGCACAGCCACATAAGAACAAGGCGATTGTCATGGACGAGTATTGCAGTAAATTTTTCATGCGTCACCTTCGATAAGCTCATCTTTACAATGGTCTGGCATGCCTGACCGGACAATTTTCTTCAGACATTGACGCAGTTGATTCAGTTCTTCTTTATTCAGAGCTTGGGTCAGCTCATCCAGAGAATTCATGGCGAGTGGTGTCGCACGTTGAACGACTTCGACCCCTTTGGGTGTTAAGGCAACACGTATTGAGCGGCGATCATTGGGATCGGGCAAACGTTGAGTGAGTTCTTTTTTCTCCAGCCGATCAAGTGTCCGGGTAATCGCACTGTTATCCACATTTAAAGATTTACCGATGAGTGACGGGCGGTCACAGCCAAAGTGGTAGATTTTAAACAGTACTTTACACTGGGTTGATGTGATGTCTTCCGGCATTAAATGCGCATCAAGAATCCGGTCTTTGATTTGCACCGCTTTCGTTAACAGAAAACCGAGGTTTTCAAATATATAGTCTGGTGTTTTCTCTGTCATGACGCTGATGCCCTCTGTATTCATGTGATGTCAATCAATGTGGGTGACGATCATTTCAATGACAGATATTATTTACTTGCCTTATCATTTATTGTCATATCATTAATTGACTATGCAATTATTATTGAATGCGTTTTGAACGAAGTCAACCGAAAAGATCATGGTTCTCGGAGAATCAACGGCAACACATCAATCTCGATAAGCAATCATTGATGAAAATGAAGAGGGTGGCATGACGCCCATGAATGAGCGGCTGATATCGGGCGATTTTATCGGGTTGTCAATCGTCTGATATAAGAGAACTATACCTTCATAAGAGAACTATGCCTTTGCATAAACATCCCGTTCACCAAGCCAGCGCTCAATGATTGCGGTCGCATGATCTGGGTAACGTTCGTGAATATGTCGGGCGATGCGTTGTACTTCAGGAATGAGTTGTTGGTCCCGTACCAGATCTGCAATCTTAAAATCAGCAAGTCCGGTCTGTTTGGTGCCGAGAAGCTCTCCGGGACCACGGATTTCCAGATCGCGCTGAGCAATGATAAATCCGTCGTTACTCTCGCGCATCACGCCTAAGCGCTTCTGAGCGGTCTTTGAAAGCGGAGGACGATAGAGCAGGACGCAGTGACTGGCGACAGATCCACGGCCGACTCGGCCTCTCAGCTGGTGGAGCTGGGCTAAACCGAGTCGTTCCGGATTTTCGATGATCATCAGGCTCGCATTCGGTACATCAACCCCCACTTCAATCACGGTTGTTGCTACCAGCAGATGAAGCTGATTGTCTTTGAAATCTTGCATCACTTGTTGTTTTTCTGCCGATTTCATACGCCCGTGTACCAGACCAATCCGAACGCCTGGTAATTGTTGTTGAAGTAACTGGCTGACCTCCTCGGCTGCCTGTGCTTCAAGAATTTCAGATTCATCAATGAGGGTGCAGACCCAGTAAGCTTGTTTGCCTTCGGTCAGACAAGCGTGCCGAACCCGTTCAACGACATCATCTCGTTTGGTATCCGGGATAGCGACCGTTTGAATTGGCGTACGGCCCGGTGGCAGCTCATCGATGACGGATGTTTCCAGATCGGCGTAGGCGGTCATCGCCAGTGTGCGCGGAATCGGCGTGGCAGTCATAATCAGCTGATGTGGAAAACAACCTTGTTTTGCCCCTTTTTCTCGCAGCTCCAGACGTTGATGCACACCAAATCGGTGCTGTTCGTCAATGATAATCAGGGCGAGGTGATGGAATTTGACTTGTTCCTGAAACAAGGCATGAGTCCCGATCACCATGTGAGTGGCCCCGGATGCAATATCAGCCAAAGCTTGCTCTTTTGCCTTGCCTTTCAGTTTTCCGGCCAGCCAGCCAACCTGTAATCCCATACTGGCGAACCAGTTGTTAAAATTGAGAGTATGTTGCTCCGCCAACAGCTCTGTAGGAGCCATCAGGGCAACTTGGTAGCCGTGTGCAATTGCCCGAAGTGCTGCCATCGCCGCGACCAGTGTTTTCCCTGACCCGACGTCTCCCTGTACTAAACGCATCATCGGGTGGTTCTTTGCCAGATCCGTTTCGATTTCCTGAACTACCCGCGCTTGTGCGCCGGTTGGCTGGAAAGGCAGTTGTGACAGAAACTGTTGCTTATATTGGTCGGTATGCGGTAGTGGTAATGCCGAGTCTTGTTGACCACGGTGTCGAACTGCCAGCATCGATAGATTTTGTGCGAGCAACTCTTCCATAATAAGACGCAGCTGTGCCGGGTGACGACCCTGATCAAATAATTCAAGCTCGATATCTGCTGCAGGCCGATGAATCGTGTGTAGTGCCTGAGACAGAGAGATTTGATGATGATACAACCCTTCGGGCAACAGTTCTTGTACGGCCGCTTTATCAAGGAGGGCAAGGGCTTGATCGGTTAGTTGACGGAGTGTGAGTTGTCGGAGGCCATCCGTTGTTGGGTAAACCGGTGTCAGGCTGGCTTCTGTATCGATCGGTTGTTGTGGCGTGTAAAACTTATACTCCGGATGAATAATCTCAAGACCGGCGCTGCCACGTTTAATTTCTCCGTATGCATGAACAAATTTACCTTCAGTGAAGTTATTTTTCATAGCAGCGGTGAAATTGAAAAAGCGTAGTGTCAGTGAACCGTGTCCGTCGCTAATTTTGACTGTCAGCATCTTCTTTCGGCCGAAAACGGTACTCGTTTGCATCACTTCACCCTGAGTGGCACACCACAATCCGGGATGAAGCTGAGCGATTGGGTAAACCCGGGTTCTGTCTTCATAGCGCAGGGGGAGGTGAAACAGCAGATCTTGTACGGTGTTCAAACCGATCCGGCTGAGTTTTTCAGCGACTTTGGCTCCGACGCCTGACAGTGATGTTAACGGAATAGCTGAAAGCAATTGCGACATGATCGGTTATGTATAATGCATTGAGTTAGCAAATATTCAACCATTGAACTGTTTTTTTGTACAGGTTTTTTATGCTTTTATTTTAAGGTGGGTCGCATTGTGGGGCTCTCATCCGCAGAGTCGTCGTCGATAAACGGCGCGGAAAAGAACGAAGACCAGATATCTCTGTTGCTATCTGGTCATACGCTTTGAAAATCGATTAGCTGCGTTTACGCCGGACTTTCAGTGCATGAGGCATGACACGGATTTTTCGCATGATCCCGGCAAGGTGCACCCGATCTTTGGTTGTCAGCAAAACCGTGATGGTGTACAGACGTCCGTCTCTTTCTTCCGTTGAGATACCGTGAATATTGGAGCCTGTCTGGGAAATCACATTGGTCAGTTCCGCGAGTGCTCCCTGATGATTCTGCATGTCGATTTTCAGTTCAGTAATGAACTCTTGCTCATAGTCATTTGACCACTCGACAGCCATATACCGTTCGGGTTCACGTTGATAACCCCGGACGTTAGCACAGGTTTCACGGTGGACAACCAGACCTTTCCCCGGAGAAATATGCGCCACAATATGATCATCGGGAATCGGATGACAGCAGTTGGCAAAATTCAGCAAAATACCTTCAGCCCCGCGGATCGGCAGTTTGCGTTTCGGTCTGTTGTTCTCATTGACCGTCATGCCATCGGTATTGCCTAATAGGCGTCGGGCAATCACGATACTCATCAGTTCACCTAAACCAATGGCGGCCAGCATATCGTCCAGTTGTTCCATTTTCAGTTCGGTGAGAACTTTCTGGATACTGTCTGGATCAATACTGGTAATGGTTTGTTCACCCAAAGCATGGTTGAGCAAGCGGCGTCCCAAAGTGATTGATTCTTCCCGGCGCATGGTTTTTAGGACCTGACGAATTTTCGTCCGGGCCCGGGAGGTGACTACATAATTGAGCCATGCAGCGTTTGGACGTGCACCCGGCGCGCTGATGATTTCTACGGTTTGTCCATTCTTTAACGATTTACTGAGCGGGTATGGGTTCCGGTCAACCCGGGCTCCGACACAGGTATTGCCGACATCGGTATGCACTGCATAGGCAAAATCAACGGCGGTTGCGTCTGCCGGGAGTTCCACAATTCGCCCTTTCGGCGTAAAGACATAAATCTCATCAGGGAATAAATCAGATTTGACGTTTTCAATGAATTCAAATGAATTACCAGCGCTTTGCTGTAGTTCTAACAGACTTTGCATCCACCGCTGTGCTTTCACTTGTGCGGTGGTGCCGGTACGCTCACCATTGCCTTTGTAAGACCAATGAGCGGCCACACCTTTATCGGCCATCTGATCCATATCATCCGTGCGAATCTGAACTTCCACCGGGACACCATGCGGACCAACCATGGATGTATGAATTGACTGATAGCCATTGGCTTTTGGGACGGCGATATAATCTTTGATACGTCCCGGCCGGGGTTTGTACAGACTGTGTACCTGACCCAAGACCCGATAACATGTATCAGCGGTGTCCACGATAATCCGAAAAGCGTAAATATCCATAATGCTATGGAAGCGCTGTTCTTTGGTTTTCATCTTGTTATAGATAGAAAACAGATTTTTCTCACGTCCCAGCACTTGGGCATTGAGCCCCATATCTTTTAAGCGGCCTTCGATTTCTGTGTGGATACGTTGGATCATCTCTTTACGGTTGCCCCGTGCTGATTTAACAACATTTTTCAGCACACGGTAGCGATTGGGATAAAGGGCCTCAAAGCCAAGCTCTTCCAGCTCGACTTTGATATTGTGAATCCCGAGACGATGGGCAAGCGGCGCATAGATTTCGAGTGTTTCTCTGGCTATTCGGCGCTTTTTGTCCGGCCGAAGCGCACCAAGCGTTCGCATGTTATGGGTGCGATCTGACAGTTTGATCAGAATGACCCGGATGTCCTGAACCATCGCCAGAACCATCTTGCGGAAGTTTTCCGCTTGGGCTTCTTTACGATCGCGAAACTTTAATTTGTCGAGTTTTGAGACGCCATCAACCAGTTCAGCGACCGCGGTGCCGAATTTGGTTTCTAACTCTTCTTTGGTGACTTCTGTATCTTCGATAACATCGTGGAGAAGGGCTGCTTGCAGGGTTTCCAAATCCAACCGCATCTCTGCCAGAATACGGGCAACAGCGACCGGATGGATAATGTAAGGTTCTCCGCTGGAACGTGTCTGACCCTCGTGCGCATCTCTTGCGACGACATAAGAGTGACGCAGAGCCTCAATTTGAGGCTCTGTCAGATATTCCTGGGCAACGGCTTTGAGGCTATCGAATAGATACAAATTTTAGGCCCGTCTGTTGTGTTACCTGCAAAAATTAACGGTTATGAGCAATACTGCTCACGGCTGCCAATTCTGCGGCTTCTTGTTCTTGTTGCTCTTGACGCTCACGAGCATCAAGCACGTCTTTTGTAATCAGACCGTCTTCAATCTCGCGCAGGGCGATAACGGTCGCTTTATCGTTTTCTTCTGGCACCAATGGATCTTTTCCACCTGTTTGCATTTGACGAGCGCGGCGGGCCGCAATAAGAACCAAATCGAAACGGTTACCAACTTTTTCAACTGCGTCTTGAACAGTTACGCGTGCCATGAGAACTCCAACTTGTTAATAAAAATCTATAAATGACCAGAAATTATACAACCGAACCAAGTGAATTGTAAACTTCATGGGGTATCTCGTCGGGTTTTATTGTCTCGTGATTCCCGGGGACAACAATTCCGACAACATATTGCTATATTTAGCAGCTTGCTTGTCTTGCTTCAATCTTTCTGCGCGAATGATCGCTTTAAAATCCATTAATGCGGCGTCAAAGTCATCATTGATGATGAGATAGTCATACTCAGCATAGTGAGACGTCTCTGATTGCGCTTCACTCATTCTTTGCTCAATGACGGTTTGATTATCCTGGCCGCGGGCATTCAGGCGTCGTTCCAACTCTTCTTTTGACGGGGGAAGAATAAAAATGCTGCGGGCTGCCGGCATTTGTTGCCGAATTTGCCGCGCCCCTTGCCAGTCAATATCAAGAAAGATGTCGATCCCTTTCTTGAGTGTTTCTTCGATCCAGACCTGAGAAGTGCCGTAATAGTTACCGAAGACCTCGGCATATTCGAGAAATTCACCTTTGGCAATCAGGGCTTCAAAATGGGCTTTATCGACAAAATGATAATGGATGCCATCCTGCTCACCGGGTCGGGGAGTCCGGGTGGTGTGCGATACGGAAACTTTCATGGCATAGGTCGGGTTCTTTTCTAATAAGGCCGCAATGAGGCTGGATTTTCCTGCACCACTGGGGGCTGAAACGATGTAAAGCGTACCTTGACCCATCATGTCTATTTCACTCTCACTATCAGTTAATGCGTGATCACCAAGCGGGATGCTCAGGATCAGTTGAACCCATGCGACTCATTTTAAACCGATCATGAGAAGAATACCGAGATTTATTTTGAGCTGAAACATAGGTAAAAAATGGAGGCGAAGGGTATCACAAACTATTCTTGTCGCTCAAGTCCGTGCTAATGGCGTTTGGTTGATTATTCTGAGTGAAACAGTAGGATAAAGCAGAATAATGTGTAAAATCCCCCTTTCCATCACAGTCTATCGTAGTTTGCTATTGATTAATGTGATAATGTCGCGCGAGTCTGTGTAGCACAAACTATACAATAAACAAGGTCTATTGTTCCATTTGAATAGACCGATTAAAGACGCAGTCATAGACGATAATACGGGCGATGTCATCTATAAAAAACAATGAGGAACATCATGAAAAAAATGAAGTTGACCACCAAAATCTTCATTGGTCTTACTGCCGGGGTCGTAGTCGGATTGCTTCTGCAAGGGGCGCCGGATATTGCGAATACTTATATTAAACCCATCGGAACTTTATTCATCAACTTGATTAAAATGCTAATCGTCCCTTTAGTATTTTCATCGTTAATCGTGGGTGCCGCCAGTATCGGCGATATTAAAACTTTAGGTCGAATCGGAGGAAAAACACTTAGTTACTACTTGTTAACAACAGCTTTTGCTGTGGCGATTGGTCTATTTTTAGCAACTATCTTTACACCGGGTGCCGGTTTGAGTATTCCGGTGAGTGGCACAAGTAAAGCGGTAGCAAGTGTCAGTCTGGTGGATACATTTTTAAATATTATCCCGAAAAACCCGCTGAAAGGACTGATTGAAGGCAATATGCTTCAGATTATTGCTTTCGCTTTATTTCTCGGTATGGGCGCGACGTCTCTACCGGAAAAGAAAGCCCAGCCATTTATTTCGTTTTTCGAAAGCGTGGCTGAAATTATGTACAAAATTACCGGCTTTATTATGTCATTAGCACCTTATGGTGTGTTTGGCCTGATTGTTCCTGTTGTCGCTTCAAATGGTGCGGCCGTCCTGATTCCGCTGATTAAAGTGATTGCTGCGGTATATGTCGGTTGTATTATCCAGATGGTGCTGGTCTATGCATTCACTGTCAAAGGGTTTGCAGGTATTTCACCGGTGCGGTTTATGAAAGGCATTCTCCCTGCTGCTGCGACTGCATTTAGTACGTCCAGCAGTTCCGGTACTTTGCCTGTCAGTATCCGGACAATTAAGGAAAACTTTGGTGTATCTGACAAGATCGCAAGTTTTGTCTTACCTTTAGGGGCGACCATCAACATGGGCGGGACATCTCTCTATCAGGGGGTTTGTGCACTCTTTATTGCTCAGGTTTATGGCATCGATTTAACCTTCGCACAAATGGGAACCATCATTCTGACGGCAACTTTAGGTGCGATTGGAACAGCCGGTGTTCCCGGTGGTGGCTTAATCATGTTATCGATTGTTTTAACGTCAGTGGGACTGCCGTTAGAAGGCTTAACTTTGATTGCGGGCATTGACCGGATCTTGGATATGGCAAGAACATCGATTAATGTCATTGGTGATCTGGCGGCATCGATTGTCGTTGGCGCTTCAGAAAAAGAAATACAGTATCCTCAAGGAAAAGAGCAAACATCTGAACAAGGAAGAGAACAAGAACGGGAAGTGGAATCAGCAACTTCACTTTCATAATCATCTTATCTCTGTCCCCTGCATAGACCTACCTGCGCAGGGGCTGATTGCTAAAGTCAAGACATCGCCCGTCTTTGGCTGCTTTTCGCCAACCATGTTTTCACCAATAATGTTCCGGCTTGTCCGTTAGGATGAGCCGGAGTATTTTCTCACGCACTTCGCTATGTCTTGCGTTTTTTACTGCATTGATCTCTCTTGCACTCATGGGATGTTGTTGTATAATCCGCCCTCTTTTTGAGCTGTTCAGTTCAATAAGAGCACAGAAGTGAGGCCATTGGCCTCAATGAACATATTTGTATTTGGGTTCCCTCACCCCAAACCAAAAGAAAAAGGTAGAACATGAGTCTCTTTACCATTGCACAGCAGCGCAAAGCGCTGAGTTTTCTCGTTTTATTTCACTTGCTGATCATTGCATCCAGTAATTATCTGGTACAAATCCCCTTTACGGTGATGGGTTATCACACCACTTGGGGCGCGTTTACATTTCCGTTTATTTTTCTCGCCACTGACCTCACCGTTAGAATCTTTGGTGCCAGACTGGCCCGACGCATTATCTTTTTAGTGATGCTCCCGGCTTTAGCCGTTTCATATCTCTTGTCGGTTTTGTTCTTTCAAGGACATTTTCAGGGAGTTCAGCACTTGGGGCAAATCAACTGGTTTGTCGCTCGGATTGCGATTGCCAGCTTTATGGCTTATCTGTTCGGGCAAGTGCTGGACGTTCAGGTTTTTAACCGTTTACGCCAACTTAAACAGTGGTGGATTGCACCAACCTGCTCGACATTATTTGGCAATGCACTTGATACGGTCGCCTTCTTTGGCATTGCTTTCTACCAAAGCCCCGATCCGTTTATGGCACAACATTGGCAGGAAATCGCGATGGTTGATTATGGCTTTAAATTGGTGATCAGCTTAGGGCTGTTTGTTCCGATGTACGGTGTGTTACTGAACTATCTGGTGAACCGTATTACCGCAATTAATCCCGATTTTTCACTGACGAGTGTAAAAGCTTAAAGTGCTGCGCTTCAGGTTGTTTGTCCTGAGTGCGTTCCTCACAACATTCTGACGTTGTGAAAAAAGGCCCCGATAAATACCGGTTTATCGGGGCCTGATTAATCGAAGTGACTCGATTTGCTGCGAGTTATATCCGTTTGGATGAGCCTTTAATGGTGATGTGCGGTACCAGCCCCTTTCGGATAGCGAATCGACTCAACCATTTCCTGCACATCATCGGGAACTTCTGCCGTGAATTTATTCACGACAATCGCGACCACGAAGTTCAGACACATGCCTAATGTACCGATGCCTTCCGGACTGATACCGAACCACCAGTTGGCTGGTGTATTGTCTGCCGGATTGATGAACTTAAAGTAGATAATGTACGCCGCAGTGAAAAGGATCCCTGAGAGCATTCCCGCAATTGCCCCTTCTTTATTCATCTTCTTATAGAAAATCCCCATAATAATTGCCGGGAAGAAGGAGGCTGCAGCAAGGCCGAAGGCAAAGGCGACCACCTGCGCCACGAAACCCGGCGGGTTGATACCCAGATAACCGGCACCGATGACGGCCAGTGCTGCCCCGACCCGTGCTGCGAGTAGTTCTTGCTTGTCCGTCATGTCCGGTTTGAAGCCTTTTTTGAGCAAGTCATGTGAGATCGAGGTGGAGATCACCAACAGCAGACCGGCGGCGGTTGAGAGTGCCGCTGCCAGACCACCGGCCGCCAGTAAGGCAACCACCCAGTTTGGCAGTTTGGCTAACTCCGGAGATGCCAGAACGATAATATCCCGGTTGATCTTCACTTCATTACGCGCATCACCGGCGTAAAACATGCGACCATCACCATTCTTATCTTCCCATGAAACCAATCCGGTACTTTCCCAGTTTTTAAACCAACTCGGTGCATCCGCAGACTGAACCCCTTTCATGTCCGGACCATTGATGGTATCGATCATGTTGACCCGGGCAAATGCCGCCACTGCAGGTGCTGTTGTATAGAGCAGGGCGATAAACACCAGTGCCCATCCGGCAGAAATTCGTGCATCAGAGACTTTCGGGACCGTAAAGAAGCGGATGATAACGTGGGGGAGACCTGCCGTACCGACCATTAAGGCGGCGCAGATAAAGAAGACATCCACCATACTTTTCGAACCGTCAGTATAGGCGGTAAAGCCCAGCTCTTGGGTTAGACCATCCAAGCGATCCAAGAGATACGTATCGGTCCCTGAAATGGTTGAACCGAATCCCAGTTGCGGAATCGGTGTGCCGGTCATCATGAGTGAGGTGAAAATGGCTGGTACCAGAAATGCAAAAATGAGTACACAATATTGTGCAACCTGCGTATAGGTGATGCCCTTCATGCCCCCCATGACCGCATAGAAGAATACAATCGCCATCCCGATAATAATGCCCATGTTGATATCGACTTCAAGAAAGCGCGCGAATACAACACCCACCCCACGCATCTGGCCGGCAACATAGGTGAAAGAGACGAAAATGGCACAAAAGACCGCAACCATTCGCGCTGTTCTGGAATAATATCGGTCACCGATAAAATCCGGGACGGTAAATTTACCGAATTTTCTAAGATAAGGTGCGAGGCAAAGTGCAAGTAGGACATAGCCGCCAGTCCAACCCATCAGGTAGACACCGCCGTCATAGCCAATAAAAGAAATGATCCCCGCCATTGAAATAAATGATGCTGCAGACATCCAGTCAGCAGCCGTTGCCATCCCGTTCGCAACCGGATGGACGCCTCCGCCAGCAACATAAAACTCACTGGTTGAAGCCGCTCTTGCCCAGATCGCAATCCCGATATACAAGGCAAAAGTCAGGCCCACGAGGATAAATGTCCAAGTTTGAATATCCATGTGTCACTCCTTCATCAGTCTTCGTGGACGTTGTATTTCTTGTCGAGTGCGTTCATTCGCCAGACATAGATAAAAATGAGGGCAACAAAGACATAAATTGAGCCTTGCTGGGAAAACCAAAATCCAAGTTTAAAACCACCGAATTGAATGGTGTTCAGCGCGTCTACAAATAAAACCCCGGCACCATAAGAAACCAGAAACCAAATTGTCAGCAGGGTTCCCATGATTCCTAAATTCTCTTTCCAGTAAGCTTGTGCGTGCTCTGATGATTCAAACGCCATAGCTGTCTCCTTCCTGTTATCGGTATTATTGTTAATACAATGTTACGATTATAAAATAGCAGGTCGTTATGGTTTGATCTTTGCAACTTTAGTCGGGTAATAAATGCTGGTATATCGATGGATTGGCAGGTTTTTATTGAGATGATAAATGTAAAATATATGTTAAATGATGTGGTTGTTAGCCAAAAGTATATACAGCGAACCACATCCGATGTGTTTACACTCAATCAAATAGGGTGTTCACATCAAATCAGGTTCAGCGAATAGGAAATGAATTGAATGTAAGCATCATTGACTTGATGCCCGATCGTGGTCTGATGAAATAACAGGTGATTCAGCCGCTAATTTCATTCAGCAGAATGACGGCTTGCGTACGATTTTTGACCCCGAGCTTGCGAAAAATAGCAGTCATGTGGGCTTTGATTGTGGCTTCTGAAACATTCAACTCATAGGCAATCTGCTTATTGAGTAAGCCATCTGACAGCATGCCCAATACTTTGTATTGTTGTGGTGTCAAGGTCGCAATCTTTTCGGCCAAATCGTTATCGGGGTGGTTGGTTACAACCAGATCTTCGGGGAAGTATGGGTCGCCATTCAGTACTTGGTTGAGAGCATTGACCAGTGTCCGCATATCGCTGGATTTGGGAATAAAGCCAAACGCACCATGCTTTTTCACTTGTGCTACAACGGTCGGTTCTTCACTGGCTGATACCACGACAATCGGTAAATCCGGGTAAGCATTTTTGAGTTGAATTAGACCCGAGATGCCGTTACTGCCGGGCATTTTTAGATCAAGTAAAACCAGATCCGGTTCGGCCTCTTTTGCCAGAAGGGTCAGGAGTGCATCGAGTGTATCGGCTTCTTGGAGATTGGCACCACTCACGGCCATATGCACTGATTGAAACAGGGCATTACGGAAGAGGGGATGATCATCTGCGATAATGATGGTGTAGGTCGCGTCCATGACTATTCATATTTTCACAAGTTGTTAACCAAATTATTGTTCCGTTTATAGTTTTGCACAATATCGGAGCATGAAAACTCTGAACTCTATCCCCTTTTTTGCATACATCTTTGTGTGCGGGCTTCCCGATTGTATGTCAATACATTCTCGGTGTGAGCTCGGAGTCCTTTACCTGCCGGTAAGGACTCCGCTTTGCATTCGTCACAACGGGTATTGTGATTTCGCATCCGGGACAATATGCGCTATAAATCATATTGGTGCAGATGTTCTAAGAACTCATCAGCCGCCATAAAGCCGGTAATTCGCGCCTGCTGAACGCGTTCTCCTGCCATATTCCAGAAGCTGAGTGTCGGCAATCCGAGGACTCCCAGATGATTCAGCAGTGCTTTATTTTGCGCATTGTTTGCCGTGACATCAGCCTGAATGAGACGATAATTGGCGAGCTTTTGCTGTACGGTATGATCTGAAAACGTATATTTTTCGAACTCTTTACAGGCAACGCACCAGTCTGCGTAAAAGTCGATCATGACCGGTTGTTGATTTACTTTTGCTAAAGCCAGCTGGTGTGTCAGTTCCTCAATATTCTGAATCCGGACAAATGATAGTGACTCGGCATTTGCCGGCGATGTGATGATGCCGGAATACAGCACCGCCGGTGTCAGGGAAAGTCCAACACCAGCAAGAGAAAATACCAGTAGTAATGTTTTGCGGAGCTGGCTGGCTGCCGAACGGAGACTTGTCAGTAATATCCAGAGGAAAAGACTCACACCAAGCAGAGCCCATAAGCTGACTGACCATAATTCGGGGATGATTCGCTCCAGCAGGAAAATCGGTGCAGCAAGGAGGATAAACCCGAACAGCGTTTTCATTTTTTCCATCCACGGTCCCGATCTAGGCAGAAAACGCTGACCGAAAACAGCAATGACGATCAATGGTATCCCCATGCCGAGCCCTAACAGATAAAGCGCGATACCACCGAGCATCAAGTCACCCGTCTGTGCCACGTATAGTAAAGCACCAGAGAGTGGGGCGGTGGTACAGGGAGAACAGATCAGTCCGGAAATCGCGCCCATGATAAAGACACCCAACTGACGACCGCCGGACTGCCGTTGACTGAGGTTATTTAGGGGCGTCTGTAAACTGGATGGCATTTGAATCGTGTAAAGACCAAACATGGAGAGTGACAATAGGATGAAAAGCAGGCTGAACGTGATGAGAATTGCCGGACTTTGGAGCGCGGCCTGAAATTGTAAGCCAGCCGAGGCAACCACCAGTCCGAGTAACGTATAGGTGAGGGCCATGCCCTGAACATAAATGACGGCCAGTCCGAAGGCCTGTTTCTTATTAAGATTGTTCTGACCAAGCACAATACTGGTGACAATCGGATACATGGGAAAAACACAAGGGGTAAAGGCTAAGCCAATCCCGAGAAACAGGAATAATACAACGGTCCAGAAATCTTGTCCCAGCGCGTCAGCTAAACGATTTTGTTCTGCCTGAGGCAAGGCTTGCTGCGTCGTCTGACTGTTTTGTTTCTGTAACGGCTGAGATGCCGCGCTGTTTGACGGTTGTGAAGTTGCTGCCGGCGGAAGCGGGGCTATCGGCACGGTGCGAACTTCTGGCGGATAGCAGAAGCCTTGTTCGGCACAGCCTTGATATCCGACTTGAATCTCAGCATTTTTCCCCGCATCAGCCAGTTCCAGTGTGATTTGCAGTGGGGTGTTATAGATATTCACATCCCCGAAAAACTCATCATGATGTGATTCACCCTGATGCATATGCGTTGAGAGGATGCGTACTTGTTGTGGGTCGAAATTCAGTTTGTGTTGATACAGATAGTAGCCCGGCTTGATATCCCAGCTCAGGGTTAATTGATTTCCTTGTTGATAGGCGAGAAAGGGAAACGCCTGATCGACCGTCACGAATCGCGATTGATTCGGGGTAAAAGCGGAGGACAACGGCGCATCAAATTGCTGAGCATGAAGCGGTAATAAGGCCGATACCAGCATTGTCAAAATGAGAAAAATAGTCCGCATAATTGTCCGTATTAAAAGGATATGTTTGACTTGAGTTGGCTCATCATAACGCAAGTTTTCCGGGAAATGCGAGAGATAGCAGCCAGTCTTGGGCAGATAGATTCAAGTATTCGACCAAAAGCCAAAAAAAGGCGATGGCTCTCTGACGATATTCTCAGAATAGAAGGAAGAATTTGTGTGATAGGGTGGATATTTGAATTCAGGATAACTGATTCTGCGATATCCGGGACGGATACCGCAGAATGTTTCAGGTCAGACAAACTGTTATTCGTAGCGTTTCGCTTTATATTGAGGATGTCTCAGGTTTTCGACAGAGAGAATATCATCCACTTCAGCTTCGGTGAGCAGACCGCGTTCAAGTACCACTTCACGGACACTCTTACCTGTTTGCGCACAAATCTTGCCAACAATATCACCTTCATGGTGACCAATGTATGGGTTCAGATAGGTCACAATTCCGATTGAGTTGAACACGTAGTTCTCACACACTTCTTTGTTGACGGTAATACCATCAATACACTTATCGCGTAGATTGATACAGGCATTGGACAGAATTGAGATGGACTCAAACATGGCCTGACCGATGACCGGTTCCATCACGTTCAACTGAAGTTGTCCGCCTTCAGCAGCAAAAGAGATGGTATTGTCGTTCCCCAAGACTTTAAAGCACACCTGATTGACGACTTCCGGTACCACTGGGTTTACCTTTGCCGGCATGATGGATGAGCCCGCCTGAAGCTCTGGCAGGTTCAGTTCATTCAGACCCGCTCGAGGACCGGAAGAAAGCAGACGTAAATCGTTACAGATTTTAGAAAGCTTCACCGCCAAGCGTTTGAGCGCACCATGTGTCATCACATAAGCACCACAGTCAGAGGTTGCTTCAATTAAGTCTTCTGCCGGAACGACGTCCAGACCGGTGACGGCTGCCAGATGTTTCACGGCCAACGCCTGATAGCCTTCCGCAGCATTGAGGCCGGTACCGATAGCGGTCGCCCCCAAGTTAACTTCAAGCAACAGTTTTGACGTATATTCCAGCGCTCGGATTTCTTCATTCAATGTTACAGCCCAGGCATGGAACTCCTGACCAACGGTCATCGGGACAGCATCTTGTAGCTGAGTCCGGCCCATTTTGAGGATATTGCTGAACTCATGGCTCTTAATTTCAAATGCTTCTTTGAGGTAACCGACTGCACTGACGAGCTTTTGTACGCTGTTAAACACTGCAATACGGAACCCGGTTGGGTAAGCACAGTTGGTTGATTGACTCTTGTTGACATGATCGTTGGGATTGATCACATCGTATTGTCCTTTTTCTTTCCCCATCAGTTCCAGAGCAAGGTTGGCAATGACTTCGTTGGTGTTCATGTTGACCGAAGTCCCTGCGCCGCCCTGAAATACATCTGACGGGAATTGATCCATACACTTCCCTGTTTCGAGCATTACATCACATGCTTGGATAATATAAGATGCAATCTCTTTTGGAATCACGCCTAGTTCTTTGTTAGCGAGTGCTGCCGCTTTTTTCGTCATGACCATGCCTCGAACAAATTCAGGAACATCCGAGATGGTGACATTGGAGATATTGAAGTTTTCTACAGCACGTAACGTGTGGATGCCGTAATATGCATCAGCAGGGACATGACGTTGACCGAGTAAATCTTCTTCCAGACGGGTAGCGGTTTGAGCAACTGCTTCAGAGAGGGTTGTCATAGTATAGGATCCTTAGGTAACTCAACTTTGTAGTTATCAATTTATAGGGATTAATTCTTCAAAGAATCCATTCTGGTAGTGTTAACGTTTGGAAATCCGACCGAAACGCGTAGAACATCATACTGAGTCTACTGGATAAAAAAAGTAACTTGATCACCTTTTTCACTACCGACAATTACTTTATTGTCTTTAGCTATTTTGCACAACGGTCAGCTGTTCGATTCCATGAGCGGAAACACAATTTTTTCCTTTTCTCTTAGAACGATAGAGGGCTTTATCTGCATTGACGAAGGATTGTTGATGACTGGCTGTGATTTCAGCAATTCCGATACTGATCGTGGTGTCATATTCTTGCCATGACTCGATCGCAAGACTGATCCGTTCCATTAATTTCTGCGATGTTTTGACATCGGCATGTTGAATGATGACTGCAAATTCATCACCACCGATGCGCGAGACAAAATCGGTATCGCGCAGGATCGATAACATTTGATTTGCCAAACGCAGCAGGACCTGATCACCAACGGCGTGGCCGTAGGTATCATTGATCCGTTTGAAATCATCGACATCAATAATGGCCAGACTACTTTTCGGCTGGTTGCTATATCGTTCCTGCAATCTGGAATAATGCAGTAACGTCTGGTTGAATTTTTTCTTATTCCAGAGTCCGGTCATGATATCCCGTTCATTCTTCTCTTTGAGCGCTAAAATCGCGTTGTAGTGCTCTGAGATATCACTGAATGAATAAACGTAATGACTGATCTGTCTGATGGAACCTTCCAGAGCCCGCACTTCAACTTTACAGACGTGCGGGGGTTCTTCATTGCCGATCCGCACTTGGCCCTGCCATTCTCCACTGGTTTGGAGTTGTTTGAGAATATTTTTGTACTTGGTTTTGGCAGGTTGTAAATCGAGAATATTTTTCCCTTGAATTTCAGACGGTTCAGTATCGAAAAGTTCACAGAAACGTATATTTGCCCGCAGAATGATATGGTGGGCGTTGGTTAGGGCGACAGCAACACTGTTATCGAGTACGACCTGATTGAATGTTTGCTCCAGTCGGTTGATTAAATAACTTTCCCAGAGTAGGGCGAAAAAACCAGCAATAATACCGAACAAGAGCAGCAGCATGATGACAGTCATCCGAATTTCTGCATCCCTTTGAGCAAAGCCTTGCTGAATAAGATTCTGCGGATACATCGTCAGCAGCGTCATTTCATGATTGTTACCGAATAGTGAGGCCTGAAATGGTTGAAACACATATAAACCTTCAGCCGTTTGGAGGCTGCCGGATTGATAGGGGGTTTCATGAATATATTCCCATAAATTGGGATTCTCATAAGCAAGATTAATATTTTCCCGCTCTTTGAGCAGCCGTCCAAACAGTTTATTTTTATGATTGCTAAGGGTGTAATAGCCACTTTTATCAATAAAATCAACTGAGTAGCCGAGCGTATTGGATGTTATATTTTTGATAATGCCTAAGACTTCAAGGTTAGCAATGAAATAACCTAAGCGTTGTTGGTCATGATCGATTGGATAGATGATGCGAAATCCCGGTTTATAGGGGGTTATGATTTGACCGAATTCCCGTTCCAGATCGATACCGAAATACCCTTGCTCTCCTGAAGCAAGTCGCTGTGCATAATAAAAATAGTCGCGTTGCCCTTTATGTTGTAATGCATTGTCCGGAACAATATAAGGTTGACTCATCTGCGGCGTATAATCGACACGGATGATTTCTTTCCCCTGAGCATCAAGGTAGCGCAACTGGTAAAAAAATTCGACATTCGCAGCTGTCAGGTACCATTGGTTTTTAAGATAATTTCGGTAAGTCGGGTTGCCTGTTTTGGCAAAGTCGAGAAGTAAAGGAGATTGACTCAGTTGCGCAAAATTTTGTTGGATAAGTTTGCTCAGTTGGATCGCTTTGGCTTCGACATGTTCAAGATACTGTTGACTCTGGTTTTTGAGCTGTTGAACAAAGAACTGATGTGCTTCATGACTGAGATGGAAATAATATCCGAAAGGGATCACGGATAAACACAGCCATATGAGTAACATCTTTTTGATGGTTCTTTGTGCTCGTTTCATTATGCGCCTAACTGACTATTTACTTGGTTTCTTAAAACTTAGGTCAGGATGAGTGAAGATACCAGAGAGAATCGGGGTTTTTGCTGCTCATCTGGTCACTTTGATTCATTTTTTTGGTAAACAGGCCAGTGAAAAAGCATCACGACCGGTGATATTTCTCATGTTCCTGATCAGTCGCTTTGTGGACGATTTTTGAACCGGGACGCGCTCAAAATAGTAAGGAAGTGAAACTCAGGGGTCGGTTTTATCGATAGATTTCGTTACACTCAATAAGTTTGCAGACCTATAACAGGAGGCGCTGTGTTTCCCCTTATCTTATTTTTGTTTATTGCAGTGCCAATCATTGAGATTGGTTTATTTATTCAGGTCGGTGGCTATCTGGGGTTGTGGCCGACCATTGGTTTAGTGTTGATCACGGCGTTTGTCGGAGCATCTCTGGTTCGAAGTCAGGGATTGCAGACTGTGCTGACGATGCAACAGCGACTTCAGGAGGGCGAACTACCGGCACAACAGATTCTGGAAGGCGTACTGTTGGCCGTTGCCGGGGTACTGCTACTGACCCCGGGTTTCATGACGGATCTGATGGGGATGTTTGTGCTGCTTCCGGGACCCCGTGCGATACTGGCCCGTAAACTGATGGATAAAGTCGTGATTCAAGGGAATGTCCAGCAACCATTCGGCCGCGGAGGGCCTCAGGATCGGGAATCTCATCGCGGTAACACTTACGAAGGTGAATATGATCGCAAAGATAATGATGACGATCAGGATCGATTGAACTAACGTAAATGGCATTTAGCTTGTATCACTAAAAAGTAAAATTATAGGCATCAATTCCATGTTTCACATTGCATTATATTGTCCGAACATTGCCCAAAATACTGGGAATATCATCCGGTTATCAACTAATAATGGTTGCCATCTTCACTTAATCGAACCCTTAGGCTTTGATCTGGAAGAAAAAAATCTGCGTCGTGCGGCACTTGATTACAGGGATATGGCGAAGGTCAGTGTTCATCCGAACTACGAAGCATTTTTAGCTGCAATTGGTGATCAACGAATCTTCGCCCTGACGACGAAAGGTTCCAGACCGCATGATGAGCCAACTTATCAAGCGGGGGATGTGTTGTTATTTGGATCTGAAACTGCGGGATTACCAGATGACATTCGCAATGGCTTCCCTGAAGACCGCAGAATCCGAATCCCGATGCTGCCGAATGCGCGGAGTATGAACCTTTCCAATTCTGTGGCTGTCGTCAGCTACGAAGCATGGCGTCAACTCGGCTTTCCCGGTGGGAAGTAATTCATAACCAATATTTTCATCATTCTGCAAAGCAGCCGGGTGGGCGGCTTTGATCTTTTTTAGTCGGTGATGACAAAAGAGACTCAGTCTAACGGCACGAATCAAGATTATCCGGTTGATGAATCTAAGGGCAGCATGATGGTAACCATCAGTCCACCCATTGGACTTCGACTGGCTTGAATTGTGCCATGATGCTGGCGGATGGCATTTTCGCTAATCGCGAGTCCTAATCCGGTGCCTCCGCTGTGACGCTCCCTTGTGGTTGAAACGCGATAGAATGGCCGAAATATATTGGCAAGTTCATCCTCCGGCACGCCTTCACCATTATCTTCAACGCAGAGGGTTAACAGCTCAGGGGTGGTACTGAAGGTGACCCGGATTTGATCTTTACCGTAGTAAATCGCATTGCGGACGATATTTTCGACAGCACTCATCAGTTGTTGCGGATTGCCCGATATCCGTCGCTCCGGAATGGTGGCATAGCTGAGTGTCTTTGCCATCTGTTCCGCTTCGAAGACGGCATCTTCCAGTAACGCTTCCCATAAACTCGACAAAGGTTGTGTTTCTTGGCTTGAGTGGCTGTTCAGCTGCATTCTGGAAAGTTCCAACAACTCACCAATCATTTGCTCCAAACGTTGGGCTTCGGTATCAATTCTTTCCAGTTCGGCGCTGGTTCCCTGTTTGCGAGTGGCGAGTGCGGTTGCCATCCTTAGACGGGTCAGTGGTGAACGCAGTTCATGGGAAATATCGGATAGCAACCGTTGTTGCCCTGAAATCATCTCATTGACGGCTTTGACCATGTGGTTGAAGCTCTGTCCGGCCTGACGAAACTCAGTGGTACCCTGCTCTAGGGTCCGATCAACCTCAAATTCGCCTTGAGCAACCCGCTGTGAAGCCTGAGCCAGCTTTTGTGCGGGCTGACTTAATGCCCATGCCAGCCAAAGCAGTAACGGTGTACTGATCAACATGACCACCAGTAACAGAGAGAGCGGGTGATCCAGCAAGCGAATAAACAAGGGGGGCAGCTGATTGTCGGGGAAGGCGGCATAGAGGAGTAATGGTTGTTGGGCAAGGTGAATCGGCATCGGCCCCGTCATCAGAAAATGGCCATACAGACGCTGCTGGGGGTGTTCGATCGATTCGACGCCGGTAATAAAATTTTGGAGAATCCGAGTGTTGATCATCGGATTGCCATTCACCATCAGAATGTTCCCTGCCATATCGGTCAGAAACAGGTGCGGTTTGTCCTGATTATCCCTGAGTGGCTGTGAATGCATATTGTGTTGTCGGGATTGGCGGATGAACCGAGCCGACAGCGTTCTGAGAATAAGCGAGAGATCTTGTTCTCCGGCAAATCGGGTTTCGAGATTCTCTTTAATTGCGGCTAACCGTTGACGTTCTGAAGTGGGTAAATCTCTGGCTTTTCGCGGATCAAGATTCGGCAGCAAAAGTACAACGATCAAAATCAGCAACATGGTGAACCAGAAGATGGCAAAGATCCGGCCGTAGAGGCTGTTTAACTTAGGAAGATGCATCAGTCCTCCGCTATCATCAGGTAGCCGCGTCCGCGTAGTGTTTTGATTCTCTCCCGACCATCACTGCGCGACGGTAGTTTTTTCCTCAGGTTGGAGACATGCATATCAATTGCCCGGTCAAAGGCTGCCAGTCGTTTACCGAGTACATCCAGACTCAAAGACTCTTTCGTGAGTATCTCTCCCGGATGCTGTACGAAGTGAGTGAGCAGCGCAAATTCTGTTGTAGTCAACTCAAGCAATACATCGTTGCAGTATGCTTCTTGTTTTTTTGGATAGAGGCGTAAGTCGTCACACTCAAGCGCCTCATTTGATTTATGCATCGGAGCTTGTTGGGTACGGCGGAGAATCGCGCGGATGCGGGCCAGCAGTTCCCGATCACTGAATGGTTTTGGCAGATAGTCATCAGCCCCCAGCTCAAGGCCGATGACCCGATCGATTTCTTCGCCTTTGGCGGTCAACATCAGCACTGGCGTTTGCGCATATTGAGAAGAGGAACGGATTCTTTTCAGGGTTTCCATCCCATTTAATTTGGGCATCATCACATCCAACAAGATAATGTCTGTTTGTTCATCAAGCATATTGAGACCGGCTTCTCCGTCATGGGCTTCTGCAACACTGAATCCTTCAAAGCTGAGCACTTCCTTGAGGAGCGCGGTTAACTCAGTATCGTCATCAATGATTAGGATATGGGGCATCAGTTGTTCTCCGCAGCGTTCTGTGAACGTTTTGTCTTTGCAAGCCAGTCACTTCTACCCATAGTTTACCTTTAAAATTCACGGATAAAGATCGTTTGGTGCCTCATTTACACTCTTTTACCTAGGCTATACACCAATTGACCTTACAGTATGTAAGCTTAAGTTACCGATATACGAAAGGCTGATGTTGATTCAGTCTGTCCACGAAGAGGTAACAGAGATGAGCACTTTAACAAAAGTAATATTGGCAGCAGCTATTCTTCCGTTAACGCTCGGCAGTATGAATGTTTTTGCCGGATATCAAGGTCATCATGGCGGCGGTCATTGGGGAAACCAACGTTTTGACTGTCAGCGTTATGATAACCGGGGGATGTTGCGATCATTCAACCTGACATCAGAGCAGCAAAATCAATTGACGGCACTCCGACAAAAACATTGGGAGCAAAGACAGGCTCGGATGCAGGATTTCCATCAAGAGATGGCGCCGATTGTACTGGCAAAAAATTTTGATGAACAAGCCGCTCAGGAACTGGCTGGCAAAATGGAAAATGCGCGAATTGACCGACGCGTAGAAATGATGCGTCAACGGCATGACATGCTGAGTATTTTGACACCAGAACAACAGCAGCAATGGCAGAAGGTGTTTCAAGAACGGCCTTACAATAACATGGCCGGTCCCGGTCAAGGCGCGGGTGGTAACAACGGTCCACGCTTCATGATGAACCAATGGTAGGCTGACATCCGCGAGGCTTGAGGGGAACGTCGTGAAAACAGCATGTGACGGGACAGCACTTGAGTCAAACGCATGACATCTGTGCAGAAAGAGGTGACAGGGATGCACCTCTTTTTTGCGACTATGACCAATAATTATTATCACTTTCATCTTATAAATCAGATAATTATATTGTGTCTCATCAATAAATAACCTGCAATGAAGCGGGTTTCGTTATATAGTTAACCATCCGTGATGACATTCATTCAGAGTATTTAATGCACGCAAATTATATTCGCTTAGTGAAATCAGCAGCATGGAGTGCGACGATTGTCGCGGTGACATTGCTGATCATTAAAATGTTTGCTTGGTGGCATACCGGCTCAGTCAGTTTACTCGCATCGGTGATTGACTCTCTGCTGGATATTGCCGCATCTGTGGTCAACCTGTGGGTGGTGCGCTATGCCCTGCAGCCTGCTGATCGTGAACATACATTTGGTCATGGGAAAGCCGAATCTTTGGCGGCACTGGCACAAGCGATGTTTATTTCTGGCTCTGCCTGCTTTTTACTGCTGAACGGCGTTGACCGTTTCTTTCGGCCTCAGCCGTTACAAGCGCCGGAGTTTGGGATTTATGTCAGTGCGCTGGCGATTGTGGTGACTTTCCTGCTGGTGCGGTATCAAAAATATGTCGTTCGTAAAACCGGCAGTCAGGCGATTGCTGCGGATTCGTTACACTATCAGTCCGATTTATGGATGAACATTGCGATTATGATTGCATTAGCAATGAGCTGGCAGGGGGTCACTCAGGCCGATGCCATTTTTGCCGTCGGAATCGGTATTTATATTTTATATAGCGCATACCAGATCATTCATGAAGCCATTCAGACATTGTTGGATCGTAAACTACCGGACGAAGAAATCAGTCACATTCGTCAGTTGAGTTTATCGGTGGACGGGGTGTTAGGGATTCATGGTTTACGAACGCGAATGTCCGGGCCGGTGCGTTTTATTCAACTGCATCTGGAATTAGATGATCACTTACCGTTGATTCAGGCGCATGAGATTTCTGATCAGGTTGAAGCATTATTACTGGAGCATTTTCCCGGTTCCGATGTGCTGGTTCACCAAGACCCTTACTCAGTGATTCTGAAGTCCGAATACGAGCAAAAAGTGGCGGAATGGTCGTAAAGCATAGCAGAGGAGATGACGGATGTGTTTTGCGTGGGGGCTGTGCCCTGTGATTCAAGATAAACAGAACGGATAACCGGAACACGATGTTTCAGGTTATCCGTATAGCTGCGACCTGTTTGTCTCGCTTCTACCGCTATCAGTACCGCGCTTCTAGCGTAACGCCCGAGTAGTCAGAATAACCGCGTAGCATGATTGAGTAAGTCCCCGCGGCTGCGCGATCAAACGAGCATGACTCGTTATTCCCCGTTTTGTAAGGGCGGCAATCATAAGTGCGGGTTCCTGCTTTCGCGCCATACTTGACATAAAGATCGGCATCACCCTGACCACCCGACATCGAAATCGTAAAGGAACGGGATTCTGGCAGTTCGAATGTATACCAGCTTTGACCCGATGCCTGACCACTTAATCCGGTCAAAGGCTGTCCGACTTTCAAGACTGGATCCTGTTGTTGTTCCACCGTTGAATTAGCCATTTCTACCACATAGGCGAGGCCCAGCCGGGCAAATTTTTGTGCATGTTTTCCTTCACGGTCAGAATTGGTGAGCGTATCCCGTGGGGTATGGATATGCGGGTTGTATTCGGCAAATTTTGCTTCAAAAGGCATGGATGCGGGGTATCCGGCACCGTGCCATGAGGCGTGATCCGAACAACCGTAACCACACCGGTCAAAGCCATATTTCAGATTGGGAAGGTATTCATCCAGCAGTTTTGTCAGGAATGAATTGAGATTGCTGTCGGTATAGTCGGTCATAAAGACAATATCTTCAGCAGAGCCGGGATAATTGGTCATGTCCAACTGGAGAGCAGCAAGCACGTTTTTGCCTGCATTCTTATATTGGCTGGCGATATCTTGAGAGCCGCGTAACCCGACTTCTTCCGCCGCATAAGCCATGAAAGCAACGGTACGTTTCGGTTTAAAGTTGTTTTCTGCCAGAACCCGGATGATTTCAGTCACACTCGCGATGCCGGATGCATCATCATCCGCGCCGGGTGCAACACTCTGTGCATTGGTTCTTGAACCTATCGTTGAATCTAAATGGCCCCCGATGACCACAATTTCGTCAGGTTTTTCTGAGCCTTTGATGGTCAGAATGACAGATTTTTGCCGGTAGCCCGAATGGCTGACCTGCTGAACAGAAGCATTTGGCCATGCTGAAGCAAGTCCTCGCCACTCACTGGCAATCCAGTTTGAGGCTTGCTCACCGGTCAGGGTGGTATAAAAGCGATTCGTAAAGTCCGATAAGCTGGTGATTGTGTCCGTAATTTGATTGGCACTGATGAGCGGAATCAAGGGCTTGACGATATCCTGCTGATGAATGCCAACCGCTGCAAATGAGCTGCTGGTTAACGGAATCCGGCTCGCTTCAATCGCACTTTGTTTAGAATCATGGACAATATAACCCCCGCAACGGTGATGCTCTTCATGCATGTTATACGATAGTTCAGCCAGATCCTGTTGGTTGACTTGCCCAACCCAAACCAGAGGATTATCGACAATCGACTGAGCCTGAATCGGATGGCTTGTGGATTCCAGCAGCGTGCCTTTTGCATCAGCGCCAATCGATATCCAGACTTTGTTGTCGTCAGTCTGTTGTAAATGTTCTGCCGCGATGAGTGGGGTACTCATCAGTGTCAGTAAGACGGCCAGACTGGTTTTAGTGTATTTCATTATCCTGATCTCCCTATCGTAGGCGCTTGATCTGAGTGGTAAAAGGCTGTAAAGGCCAGCGCTACTAAACTAACAAAACAAAGCAAGATTAGGGATGAATTAATGCAAATTAATTCATAATCAGAATGTAAACAACGGTGAGCATAATAATGTTAATAAATGTTTATATTATTTACATTTATGTAATTTTTGATATGCGTGTGAATATATCATGGTCGGCTGTAAACCTTGTGGTCAGCGCAAAACAGCAATTTCTTAGACGATTTTGTATTCAATACTGACCTTTACTATCGTTGATTCGCATAAGAAAAAAACGATACCCTGATGTGAATCAACAAAGAATAATGACAAAATTGCAATACTCATCCACAATATGAGCACTTAATCTTCAATGCAAAAAAAGATCGGGTAACTTTGCAAAAAAAGTGACATGATGTGCTGAGAAGATCGGTTTGTTTTCATACAAACAGCCGGATACAACTATCTATTAGAGTGACATTCCCAATATTTTAGAGGGTGAGCATGATTAAAAAGATCGGGATATTAACAAGTGGCGGTGATGCCCCAGGGATGAACGCTGCGATTCGTGGCGTTGTCCGTACTGCATTAGGCGCTGGTTTAGAAGTTTTCGGCATCTATGATGGCTATCTGGGACTTTATGAAGACCGGATTGTTAAGCTGGAGCGTTCGAGTGTTTCTGACGTGATTAACCGTGGTGGTACATTCCTTGGTTCAGCTCGTTTCCCTGAGTTTAAAGAGGTTCATGTTCGTGAAAAAGCGATTGATAACCTCAAAAAGCATGGTATCGAGGCTCTGGTTGTCATCGGTGGCGATGGCTCTTACATGGGCGCGAAGAAGCTGACAGAAATGGGATATCCATGTATCGGCTTGCCGGGCACCATCGATAACGATATTGCCGGTACCGATTATACCATCGGTTATCTGACTGCCTTGAATACCGTCATTGATGCCATTGACCGTTTGCGCGATACGTCATCTTCTCACCAGCGGATTTCGATTGTTGAAATCATGGGGCGTCATTGTGGTGATTTAACACTGATGTCTGCCATCGCCGGCGGCTGTGAATATATCATCACCCCGGAGACGGGCTTGAATATGGATGAGTTGATTTCTAATCTGAAAGACGGCATCGCGAAAGGTAAGAAACATGCCATCATTGCGCTGACTGAGCTGATGATGGATGCCAATGTTCTGGCGAAGAAGATTGAAGAAGCGACCAAGCGTGAAACGCGTGCGACTGTTCTTGGACACATTCAGCGTGGTGGCCGGCCAACTGCATTTGACCGGGTGTTAGCGTCTCGCATGGGGAACTATGCGGTTCATCTCTTGCTGGAAGGTCATGGTGGTCGTTGTGTCGGTATTCAGAAAGAAGATCTGGTTCACCACGATATCATTGATGCAATCGAGAATATGAAGCGTCCTGTCCGTAAGGATCTATACAAAGTTGCCGAAGAGTTGTTTTAAGGTTTTTTCGTAGCACATATTAATAAAGACCGCTGTATGCGGTCTTTTTTTGTATCGGTTATTAAGTCCGGTTTTCTTCCTATGACTATTATTCTACCGACATCTGTTTACCGTCAGATTGCGAAAAATGATCAGACAATCCACATCCGCTCTTCCGGATCTTTTCTGTTCAGATAATGCGTCGATTGAATCCGGCGAATTGTCCGGCACTTGCCACGGATGAGCAGGGTTTCGGTGACCGCAATATTTCCCTGACGGGTAACACCATCGAGTAAATCACCTTTGGTTATTCCCGTTGCGGAGAAAATGACGTTATCACTGCGGACCATATCTTCCATCCTCAGCACTTTCCCGGCTTCAACGCCCATTTGCTGACAACGTTCAATTTCCTGCTGTCCGATTCGGCGGTTTTCATCGGTGTCACCTTTGACTTCATGGCGAGGCAGAAGACGACCATGCATATCACCGTCTAAGGCGCGAATTACGGCGGCAGAGACCACGCCTTCCGGTGCGCCGCCGATACAATACATCACATCGACTTCACTGTTGGGCATACAAGTTAAAATTGAAGCTGCCACGTCACCATCGGGTACGGCAAATACGCGGACACCCCATTGTTGCATTTCTGCGATGACTTGTTCATGACGGGGCTTAGCCAAAGTAATGACGACCAGATTATCCAGTGATTTACCTAATGCCTGTGCAACATGTTCGAGATTTTGTTTGAGGGGTTGATTGAGATCGATACATCCTTTGGCGCCCGGCCCGACAACCAATTTTTCCATATACATATCGGGGGCTTTCAAAAAGCTACCTTTTTCCGCTGCTGCCAAGACTGAGAGTGCATTTGACTGTCCCATGGCTGTCATGCGGGTGCCTTCAATCGGATCCACTGCGATATCAACTTCATCGCCTCCCAAACCGACTTGCTCGCCAATATAAAGCATTGGGGCATCATCAATTTCCCCTTCTCCGATGACAATCTCCCCGGTGATCTCTGTCTTATTCAACAGACTCCGCATGACTTCAACAGCTGCGCCATCCGCTGCATTTTTATCACCGCGCCCAAGCCATTTATACCCGGCTAAAGCGGCACCTTCGGTCACTCGGGAAAAGGCCATTGCTAAATCACGTTTCATGTGAACTCCATCTTGACGGAAAACTGGGAAATTTGCGTCGAATTTTAGCATATCCCGACGAAAACGTTTGCTGAAATGCTTGTGTATTCTTGCACTTGATCAAAGCGGTCTCAGATCTTCAGCGATATTTCAGGGTCCAAGAAGGGATTGAATGGGCGACGAAGAACAAGCAAAGTAAGAATCGTGTCAATTCACGTCGGTTTTTTAATCGAATGGTGAAAATATTCAAGATAGAGCGTGTTTCTCCAGCCGTGGCTGAGTAGAATGAACAGCTAAGTACAATCATCATTGCAAGTGCAGAATCGTAAAGGATATAAGCATGTCTTTTGAAGTATTAGAGAAATTAGAAGCCAAAATTCAAACTGCTGTTGATACCATCACACTCCTTCAAATGGAGGTCGAAGAATTAAAAGAAGAAAAACAGAAATTGATTGAAGAAGCAACTCAGTTGAAAACCAGCCGTGATGAACTGGAACAGCGGGTACAGGATATTCAGCAAGAGCAGACGGCATGGCAGGAACGCATTCGCAATTTGCTGGGTAAGATGGAAGATATGGAGTAAGGCGCAGGACCTTTTATATCAATACGATTAGGTTCAAGTTTTCTATATCGTCCACGCGATATCAAAAAATGCCGACATTTTTGTCGGCATTTTTCATGGGAGAGATGGGGATTCGATTTATGCTTGTGGCCGGATGCCCAGTGTATGACACAGTGCATAGGTCATTTCTGCTCGATTCAGCGTATAGAAATGGAAGTCCTTGACCCCTTCACGACCAAGAATTCGCACCATATCAATTGCTTGGCTTGCTCCGACAAGCTGACGCGTCACCGGATCGTCATCTAATCCGTCGAATTGTTTGTGCATCCATCCCGGCACTTTGACATGGTTTTGTGCGGCAAAGCGAGCGGCTTGTTTAAAGTTGGACACCGGAAGAATACCCGGTACGATTTCCACATCGATACCGGCACTGACACAACGATCACGGAATCGCAGATAACATTCAACATCAAAGAAAAACTGAGTAATGGCACGGTTCGCGCCAGCATCAACTTTACGTTTGAGGTTCAGCAGGTCGGCCTGAGCACTTTTCGCTTCGGGGTGGACTTCAGGAAATGCGGCGACAGAAATATCAAAATCATGCCGGGATTTAAGTAATGTCACCAGATCAGCTGCATACATATCTGGTTTTCCGCCGCCCGGCGGAATATCACCACGGAGCGCAACAATGTTCTCAATGCCGTTGTTCCAGTAATCATCGGCAATCTGGGTCAACTCTTCGCGACTGGCATCAATACAGGTCAGATGGGGCGCGGCGACTAAGCCTGTCTGGGACTTGATTTCTTTAATAATGGAATGGGTTCTGTCCCGCTCTCCGGAGTTTGCCCCGTAAGTGACAGACACGAATTTGGGCTGTAAGGTTTTTAAACGATGTACTGAGTTCCAGAGAGTTTCTTCCATTTGTGGTGAACTTGGCGGGAAAAACTCAAAAGAGACATTGAGGTTCCCGGATAACTCACTGATATTTTGATTCAGTGCATCAATATGTCCAGCATATGAGTAGCCCATCTTCTCTCTCCCGTGAATGATGGTAATTCAGTCTTAATTGACGTTTAGACGTCTATATGTCTAGATATTCTATTGAATCGTTTTTCATGTCAACAATATAAACATGAATATTTTTCACGTTTGTATGAAGGCTTTTCACCTTTCCCCAGTTAGTAACCTTAGTTGAGAAACAAAACTTGAGGAACAAATCAGGAGCCCAAAGGCTCCTGAACGATGGAAGGGTAATGATAGTGAGTGGGCTTATAACAAGCTGGACAATAGATTAATATCTGACTGGATAGCCCCCGCAGTGACATCCCTTCCGGCACCGGGGCCGCGAATCACTAACGGATTATCTCTATACCATTTACTTTCAATCGCAAAGATATTATCGCACGGAAGCAGATTGGCTAACGGATGCTCCCGGTGTAATGCTTCTACGCCGACAGAGGCTTTTCCTGATTTTTCCAAACGAGCGACATAACGCAACACTTTATCTTCCCGCTGTGCTTTGGCCAGACGTTCAGCCAGCTGGATATCGAGCTGGGCACTTTGATCAAGAAAGTCATCTAAGGAGAGGCATTGCAATTCCTCCGGGACCAGCGATTCGACCGTGACCTGATCGGGTTCAATATCCAGCCCGGATTCACGCGCCAGAATCACTAGTTTTCTCATGACGTCGGAACCATCCAGATCATTTCTCGGATCCGGTTCGGTTAAGCCTTGTTGCCAAGCCAGATCAACTAACTCACTGAAAGGCACGGAGCCATCATATTGTTGGAATAGCCAGGACAATGTGCCTGAGAAAATCCCGGAAAGGGCGACAATTTCATCGCCGCTTTCCCGCAGATCTCTCACCGTATGATTAATTGGCAGACCCGCGCCAACCGTCGCATTGTAAAACCAGTGACGGCTGATTTTTGCAAAAGAGTCTTTGACTTGATAGTAGTATTCACTACTGGAAGAGCCTGCGACCTTGTTGGCGGAAATCAGATGCATTCCTTGCTCTGCAATCTGAATATACTGTGAAGCGAGTTCAGCACTGGCTGTCACATCCAGCACAATCACATCATCATAGCCGCGGATTTGTCCTAGCTTGAACAGCCATTCCTGCCCATCATTCGGGACGGATTCTTCAATAAAATGGGCTTCGACTTTTGTCGGGTCAATCCCTTGTTCATCAAACCAGTAGGTCTGACTATCAATGACTGCAACCAGTTCAAAATTCATCCCGCGACGTTTTTCCAGCTCGGCTTTCTGCTCTGTAAACAGCTTAAGCCAGCTCGAACCGATATTGCCTTTGCCACAGAGAGCGAGTGCGACACGTTTCTGTGCCTGAAACAGATGGGTATGCAGTTGATTCACAAACGTATCTACGGGAGTCTGACGAAGTATCGCAACCAGACTTAATTCTGATTCAGATTCGCACAGGAACTCAATCGGAGCCTGTTTGAGCTGCTGATAAAAGCCAAAACAGTGGTTCGCATTCTTAGTCACACCTGCACCGACAGCTGCGACGAGTGAATAACCTTCTTTGAGGCGGATTTCGGCTTCAATCGCTGCATCTTGCAAATAAGATAAAGCACCAGACGCAATTTCAGCCGTGTAAGCAAGCTGGATGCGATACTGGTCATCCTGTTTGTCATAAGCAAGTGGTGTAAGCTGGGCTCGTTTGAGCTGCTCGATCACTTGTTTGTATAACCGCTGGAAATCGTGTCCGCGTGAGAAACTGAGTTCAATCAGCAAGACTTCATCCAGAGAGGTAATAATTTTGGCTCCCCGTCCTGAAGCAAGCACTCGTTCGATATGGGTTGAGCCGGCTTCAGGGTCGTAACTACACCGGAGGTGCAGATCTATCGCACTTTGTGCGACAGGCTGTAATGTTCGACTGTGTAGGACCGGTGCGGCAAGGCGCGCCAGTTCGCTGGCTTCATCCAGACGAAGTAACGGCAACAGACAGGCATCGGAGACAATTCTGGGGTCAGCACTGTAGACACCGGCGACATCACTCCAGATGGTTACCCGTTCGACTTCTGCCAGTGCACCAATGATGGTCGCCGAGTAATCGGAACCATTGCGTCCCAGCAGCACGGTTTCACCGGCTTCATCTTGTGCGATAAAGCCCGTGATCACGATCCGCTGATGACCGTGTTGCGCCAGAATTTCTTTGAGCAGCGGATAAGACTGAGCCCGGTCGATTTCCGGTTGTGTCTCCCGGTGAGCGCGTAAAAAGGCTCTGGCATCTTGTGCAATCGCCATTAATCCTTGCTGATTGAGTAGTGCGGCCATTAAACGAGATGACCACATCTCACCATGAGCCTGCACAAATGCCTGTTGAGCCGCTGTCAGTGGGGCGGTGAGTTTTGCAAGGGTCATGCACTCATCACCGAGCCGGTTCGTCAATGCCTGAGCGGCTTCGCCTTCGAGCAATTCGGTAATCAACTGACGTTGAAATTGTTGGATTTGAGCCAAAATTTCTTGAGCCTGCTGCGGTGCAACCGTGAGATTTTCAATAAAAGCAATGAGTTGATTGGTTGTTTTGCCTGCGGCAGAAACCACAACCAGATCGTGACTTTGCGAGTACTCTTTGAGGATGTGAGCAACGCGGCGATAACATGCCGGATCAGCCAGACTACTTCCTCCGAATTTATGGAGGTGGCGTACGGTGGTCATCAACGATTCTCCTTTACCCAATTCAGGGATTGATCCAGATCGGCAATCAAGTCATCAGCATCTTCTAAGCCGACTGATAGCCGTAATAGTTGTAGCGAAATTCCCGCTTTGTGGAGCGCTTCCTCACCCATCGCACGATGAGTCATCGTCGCCGGGTGGCAAATTAAACTTTCGACACCACCGAGTGATTCCGCTAATGAAAACAGCTTGAGCCGGCTGACAAATTGTTGCAACTCTTCATAGCTCCCTGCAAATTCAAAACTAAGCATCGAACCAAAGCCACTTTGCTGCTTTTTCGCAATCTCATGACCGGGATGAGTCGGTAAGCTTGGGTGGTAAATGGTCCCGATGAGAGGGTGGGACTGCAAGTACGCGAGTATTTTCAGCGAGTTTTCTTCATGGCAACGCATTCTCGGACTCAAGGTACGAAGCCCTCTGAGCGTCATATAACTATCGAATGGTGTGCCGGAAGCACCGATACAGTTGGCCCACCAGGAAAGCTGTTCTGCGTGTTCTTTACTGTGACTGATGATGACGCCGCCAATCACATCGGAGTGGCCATTGATGTATTTGGTCGTAGAATGGATCACAAAGTCAGCACCCAAAGATATTGGCTGTTGGTAGACCGGAGTCAGGAAAGTATTGTCCACGGCAACTAAAGCACCAACCTGTTTGGCCTGTTGGCAGATTTTTTGAATATCGACGACGCGAACCAGCGGGTTCGATGGGGTTTCCAGCAAAATGAGTTTTGGTTTCTGGGCCAGAGCCTCAGTCAGTGCAACCTCGTCACATTGATCGACGAATAACACCCGAAAGTCGCCTTTGTTGGCTCGGGTATTGAATAAACGATAGGTGCCACCATAACAATCATTAGGTGCGACAATGAGATCATCAGGGCCGATAAAAGTAGAGACCCAGAGGTTGAGCGCGGATGTCCCGCAATTGGTAATGACGGCACCCTGACCGCCTTCCAGCTCGTACAGTGCCTGTTCCAGAAGTCCGCGGTTCGGATTACCGGAACGGGTATAGTCATACTGAGGGACTTCTCCGAATGCCGGAAATCCATAATTCGTTGAGAGATAAATCGGCGGAACGACAGCATGGTACTGCGTGTCTGACTCAATACCCGTTCTAACGGCGATAGTTGCAGGTTTGCGAGTGCTCATATGTGATTCCTTTCTACTTGGTGACAGGTGGCGTTCATGACTGACAGCCTCAACCAACACGGATTGAGTGTGGTTGCTCACTCTACTGATTTTTCAATAAGACGTCAATACTTCCAGACGTCTATATGTCTTTGCTTATAGCAGTAAATAAAGCTAAAATTAACACCTACTTTTTTTGATAATAATGATGGATTCCGGCAATGAGGGGAAGCAATGGCTGATTGGAATGGTGAATATATAAGTCCTTATGCTGAACATGGTAAGAAAAACGAGCAGGTCAAGAAAATTACGGTTTCTATCCCGTTGAAAGTTCTTAAAGTATTGACGGATGAACGGACCAGACGCCAGATCAATAACTTACGTCATGCAACAAACAGTGAGCTTTTGTGTGAAGCATTTCTACATGCCTATACCGGGCAGCCTTTGCCGACGGATGAAGATTTGCGTAAAGATCGTCCGGATGATATTCCGACCGAAGCAAAAGCCATGATGACCGCAATGGGCATTGAATTTGAATCTTATGATGAGTAATCCGCGGTATTTTCTCGAAAGGAAGTCATGTAACTAACACAGAGTGACTTCCTGAGATGAGCAGAAGCGTCTTGAGCAGAAGGAACGTCGGTATGATTTATGTGCATTACCTTGAGCAGTCCCGGGCCATACGTGTGGTTTGGCTGTTGGAAGCGCTCGGGCTCGAATATGAAGTTGTTCATTATGGCAGGGACCCGAAAACTTGGGGGGCACCAGATGCTCTGAAATCCATTCATCCGTTAGGTAAGTCACCGACGATTGTTGACGGCGAACAGACGATTGCCGAGTCGGGTGCCATTATTGAATATCTGATCGATGCCTACGATCACCAACATCGTTTCCGGCCTGAGTCGGGTCAGGCATTACTGGATTATCGTTACTGGTTACATGCCGCTGAAGGCTCGTTCATGATGTGGTTGGTGATGCGGCTGATCTTTATCAAATCAAGAGAAAAGCTCCCATTCTTGTTGCGTCCGTTGATTGGTTCCTTCCTCAATAAGATGGATCAGATAGTCATTGAGCCTCGCGTTTCTACTTTTTTACGTTATATCGATGACACGCTAGCGCAGCGAACATGGTTTACCGGAGAGCAGCTTAGCGGTGCTGATTTTCAGATGAGTCTGGTATTACAGCTAGCCGACATGCGGGCCGATCTATCTTCTTATCCGAACATTCAACGTTATCTTAAACAGGTGGCTCAACTGGAGAGTTATCAGCAAGCCTTGCAAAATATCCCAGCCTGAACCGATAGATTAAAAGCAAAATGAAGAAAGAGGAGACACTGGGTGTCTCCTCTTTCTTGTACTGTGGATTAAGTGTGTTGCCTTAATCCTGCATGTAACCTTCAGGCATTGAAATTCGGGCAACGCCTGAGTCAACGGCTGCTTGAGCTACGGCTCTGGCTACCCGGGGCAGCAGGCGAGGATCCATCGGTTTGGGAATGATGTACTCGGGGCCGAATGAAAGGCTATCGACACTGGCCGCTTTTAAGACTTCTGCCGGTACTGCTTCTTTTGCAAGCTGACGAATCGCTTCAACCGCTGCTATTTTCATTTCATCGTTAATTTCGCTCGCCCGAATATCCAAGGCACCACGGAAGATGAACGGGAAGCACAGAACGTTATTGACCTGATTTGGGTAGTCAGAACGACCTGTTCCCATGATCAAATCGTTGCGAACTTGATAAGCCAGCTCCGGTTTAATTTCTGGATCTGGATTTGAGCAGGCAAAGACAATCGGTTTTTCTGCCATGAGGGCTAATGCTTCCGGTGGCAGCAGATTTGGACCTGAAACGCCAAGGAATAAATCAGCATCCTGAATCACATCTTCCAGCGTTCTCTTATCCGTATTATTGGCAAATAACTGTTTGTATTCGTTCAGATCATCACGACGAGTGTGAATCACCCCTTTACGATCAAGCATATAGATTTTTTCACGCATGGCCCCGCATTTGATCAGCAGTTCCATACAGGCAACGGCAGCTGCGCCGGCACCCAGACAAACGATCGTACACTCTTTCAGATCTTTGCCCTGAAGTTCAATGGCATTGAGCATTCCTGCCGCAGTGACAATGGCTGTGCCGTGCTGGTCATCGTGGAATACTGGTACATCACAACGTTCGATAAGACGCCGTTCGATTTCAAAACAATCCGGTGCCTTGATATCTTCCAGATTAATGCCACCAAACGTATCGGCAATATTCGCAACCGTCTCGACGAACTCATCGATAGTACGGTGTTTCACTTGAATGTCGAATGAATCAAGGCCGGCGAATCGTTTGAAAAGCAATGCTTTTCCTTCCATCACCGGTTTAGATGCCATTGGCCCTAGATTGCCGAGTCCAAGGATCGCTGTTCCGTTAGAGATAACGGCAACGGTGTTTCCTTTTGCGGTGTATTTGTAAATATTATCGACATCCTGCGCAATCTCACGAACAGGCTCGGCAACGCCGGGGCTATAGGCTAAAGCCAGATCTGCAGCGGTATCAGCTGGCTTGGTGAGGGTGACTGCAATTTTTCCTGCAGTCGGAATGGCGTGATAATCCAAAGCTTTCTGGCGAAATGCTTCTTCGGGGGTTAAATCTTGGTGATTATCTTCAGACATAAGGGTCGCGTCTCGTTGTAATGTTGATCGGAAAAGTTACAGGGAAAGAGACATCATTCTAATGGATGTGAGGGGATCTGCCTAGGCACTCATGGCATTATGTATTTAAAAATCACATAAATATGGAGAGGTTGGAGGAGTTTATGCTGATATATTCTGTTTTATGCAACGATTACATTGATATTGGCAAATCAGTACTATATCGATAGGTCATGATGACTGACGGCAATAAGGTTGGTATCAGGAGTGTGGGGATGGGTTTGGGAAAATAAAAAGGACACCTGCTGGTGTCCTTTTTAAAATTCTCAGTGAAGAGAAATTATTTTTTACCGCTGCTCAGCGCGCCGAAACGCTTGTTGAAGCGATCTACACGACCACCGGTATCAACGATACGTTGTTTACCAGTATAGAATGGGTGACATTTGTCACAAACATCCAAGTGCAGAGAATCTTTGTCCAGTGTTGATCTGAATTCGAAAGCGTTGCCGCAAGAACAGGTTGCGCTTACAACTTTGTATTCTGGATGGATACCAGTTTTCATGGGAGAACCTCAAAAATCGGGCCATGTCGCTATCCGGATCGTTGCCGGACACCACATGTCAGTTAATCATATCGTCTTACATCGGTTGTGATACGGGTATCCGCATCATCAAGGCGCGCTATATTAAAGAATCCATGAGCGGGGATCAACTAGTTTTGCTGTTATTTTCACCATTCTCATTGCTGCCTCGAATTTCACCGTCGCTTCGATTAGACTGTGGTCCATGATTTTTACATCTGATGTTCAGTGATATGCATCCATCCATTGCCCGAGTGGCGTTACCTGTCCCTTTAGATAAACAGTTCGACTATCTGATACCCGCACATTGTCAGCCTGTGATCGGTGGCCGGGTTTCCGTGCCGTTTGGGCGGCAGACATTGATTGGCATTGTGACTGCGCTCGGAGATGAATCAGAGCTGAGCCCGGATATGCTGAAACCGATTCGCGCCGTATTGGATGATCAGCCTGTCTGGCCGACGAGCTTATTTCGACTGTTTATCTGGTGCAGCCAGTATTATCAATATCCACTTGGCGATACTTTATCTAATGCATTGCCGGCAGCATTGAGAAAAGGAAAGGCGGCAGATTTTACCACCTTGCGAGAGTGGTGTCTGACATCCGCCGGACGGGATAAGCTGATGCAGGGGCTTGGCCGTGCGGTTCAGCAGGCTAAAGTACTGCGTTTGCTGGAAAACGGTATACAAAGTCATCAAACATTCGTCGATGAGGAAATCAGTCGTCAGGTCTTGAACACGCTGGAGGAAAAGGGGTGGATTGAAGCGATTGAGCGCAAACCGACGCCTCAGCCGTGGCCTGAGTTACTGGAAGACGAAGAAGAAAAGCCACAACTGAATATGGAGCAGTCCGTTGCGATTGCGACGGTTAACAGCCAGCATGAATTTGGTTGTTATTTATTGGAAGGAGTCACCGGTTCGGGGAAAACGGAAGTCTATCTAAACTTGATTGCACCGGTTCTGAAGCAAGGAAAACAAGCGTTGGTTCTGGTGCCCGAAATTGGTTTGACACCGCAAACAATTCAGCGTTTTCGCTCTCGTTTTATGGTGCCGGTGGTGGTGATGCATTCTGGGCTCAATGAGACGGAAAGGCTGAACGCATGGCTGTCAGCCCGTGATGGCCATGCCGGCGTGATCATTGGTACGCGTTCTGCCTTATTCACGCCATTTGCTGATTTAGGCATTATTATCGTCGATGAAGAACACGATGCCTCGTATAAACAGCAGGATAGCTTACGTTATCATGCGCGGGATGTGGCGGTCATGCGTGCCAGTCTTGAACAGATTCCGATTGTTTTGGGGTCAGCAACGCCTGCTCTTGAGACCTTACAGAATGCGCTCAGTGGTAAATATCACCACTTAACTTTGACACAACGGGCTGGTGATGCCGTCCCTGCGACCCATCGGGTTCTGGATGTTAAAGGGCTTTATCTTGAAGGCGGACTATCGGCACCGTTGATTGCTGAAATGAGAAAGCACTTGCAGGTCGGGAATCAGGTTTTACTGTTTCTCAACCGACGGGGATATGCGCCGGTATTGATGTGCCATGAGTGTGGCTGGGTCGCCCATTGTCAGCGCTGTGATGCCCGTTATACCTATCATCAGGTGACACAAGAGCTTCGCTGTCACCACTGTGGTTCTCAGCGCCCGGTATTACATCAGTGTCATGATTGTGGTTCGACACAGATGGCCACCGTGGGTGTCGGGACCGAACAGTTGGAAAGCCAACTGGCGCAAATTTTTCCTCACTATCGCACGATCCGGATTGACCGGGACAGTACCCGCAGAAAAGGCTCGCTGGAATCAGCTCTCAAGGCTGTTCATCAGGGGGAATATCATATTTTGATCGGGACACAGATGTTGGCCAAGGGCCATCATTTTCCTCGGGTGACACTGGTCGGTTTACTTGATGTTGATAGTGCTTTATACAGCCATGATTTTCGTGCATCTGAACGATTGGCGCAGCTGTTCATTCAGGTCGCAGGTCGGGCCGGACGAGCCAGTCAGCCTGGTGAGGTCATTCTTCAGACACATCATCCGGAGCACACTTTACTGCAGGCATTACTCAAGAAAGATTACCGCCATTTTGCCATGAGTGCATTGCATGAACGGAAACTGGCATTATTACCGCCTTTCAGTTATTTGACGTTATTTAAAGCTGAATCAAATCAAGCCGAACTTGGCGAGGATTTTCTCAGACAAGTGAAGCAGACTTTGGAAGTTCATCCTCTGTTTGATCACGCAACCTGTACGGTCTTAGGTCCATCTCCGGCGCCGATGGCAAAACGAGCCGGGAAATATCGCTGGCAGCTATTAATGCAAACAATGACCCGGCCCATGATGCAAAAACTGTTAATGAGTGCCAAACCTGTCATTCAACGCCTACCGCTTGCGGGGAAAGTACGGTGGTCACTCGATGTTGAACCACACGATTTGTCATAATGACCCGCTCCTGATTGAGTCGGTGGGAAGCGCGTTGACTTGATTTGTCTTTTGGTTGCCACATAAAACCTATGTATCGTGATCCATTTCTCGTTTATGATGTAAGAAGTGTTAAATAGACCGTAACTTTATCCGTAGAAATGCTTAAACTATGGAAGCACATTCATCAAGTTCTTGATAGATATATCAAAAGTGTGTGCAATCAATCAGTTTTATAGCAAATACTATTTTGAAAGAGGGTTTTAATGTATGGCGACAATGAAGGATGTTGCTCAACTAGCGGGAGTGTCAACCGCGACCGTATCTAGGGCATTGATGAATCCCGAAAAAGTGTCGCCAACGACAAGAAAACGGGTTGAAGATGCAGTTCTTGAAGCCGGATATTCTCCGAATTCACTGGCACGAAATTTAAGACGTAACGAGTCGAAAACAATTGTTGCGATCGTTCCCGATATTTGTGACCCGTACTTTACTGAAATTATTCGTGGTATTGAGGATGCGGCTGTCGAGCATGGTTATTTAGTACTACTTGGTGATAGTGGGCAACAGAAGAAACGGGAAAGTTCTTTTGTCAATTTGGTTTTCACCAAACAAGCCGACGGCATGTTACTTCTTGGTACCGATTTACCATTTGATGCCAGTAAACCGGAGCAGAAAAATTTACCGCCGATGGTGATGGCCTGTGAGTACGCCCCCGAGCTGGAGTTGCCGACTGTCCATATTGATAACCTGACCTCGGCGTTTGAGGTCGTTAACTATCTCACTCAAATGGGCCATAAAAAGATTGGTGAGATTGCCGGTCCCGATTCTGCTGCTCTGTGTCATTTCCGTCATCAAGGGTATATGCAGGCTTTAAGACGTGCCGGCATTACGATGAATCCTGCCTATCATTATAAAGGTGACTTCAGTTTTGAAGCCGGAGTAAAAGCGATTCGGCTCCTTTTAGGTTTGTCTGATCCACCGAGCGCCGTTTTTTGTCACAACGATATGATGGCTATCGGGGCGATTCAGGAAGCGAAACGCTTAGGCGCGAGAGTCCCTCAGGACTTATCCGTAGTTGGTTTCGATGATATTAATTTTGCGCAGTATTGTGATCCACCGTTAACCACCGTTTCTCAGCCTCGATATGAAATTGGCCGTCAGGCGATGCTGATGATGTTAGAAGTCCTTCGGGGACACGATGTACGTGCGGGCTCACGCCTGTTGGAAACAAAACTGGTGATTCGTGAAAGTGTTGCCGCTCCTCGCGGATGATATCGAGTGAGTCTCAATAATAACGCTGGGTATTGTGCTCAGAGTTGTGCTTCCTGATGGTCTTCTTTAACATACAGTCATTGTTTGTAAGGTAAGCGTAATTTAGTGGCTAATAAAGACTATGTGAAACGGGGAAGTGCAACGAAGAAAACTGCGCGAAAAGCCCCGAAGAAGCGCCCTTGGTTGAGTGGTACGCTCGCTGTGATTTTGGTGGCTGTGTTTGGTTATGGTTTGTATACACTGAGTACACAGCCGTCTCCTCCGGCGAGTCAGCCTGTGGTTCATCAAGCCGAAGTGAAGCAATCGACACATGACAATCAACAGACGCTTCCCCCGCCGCCGACTGAAAAGTGGGACTATGTTGATACGTTGCCTCAACGTGAGATCGAAGTGACTCCGAAAGCACTGAAGGTATCGGATATTCCGTACATTATGCAGTGTGGCGCTTATAAAACAATGGCTCAGGCTGAAAAACGGAAACTGGATATCGCTTTTCAGGGGATTAAAAGTAAAATCCGCAAGAAAGAAGATAGTAGTTGGTACCGTGTGGTGATCGGCCCTTACAAATTTAAACGTGATGCCGAACGTGATCGGCACAAACTTCAGCGCGCTAAGATTGAACCGTGTGCGATTTGGAAGGAAAAGCAATAAACACATTTCTTTCTATCCTCCGGAGCCGATGACGGTATTCCGGAGGAAATAACAACGATATCCCGCCTTTTGACTTGAATTCAAACCCGCTTGTCCTTATATAGTTTTCTAACACACTTTATAAAATGGAAGAGGTCCTCTCGTGACTACAATCGTATCCGTCCGTCGTGATAATAAAGTTGTTATTGCCGGAGATGGTCAAGTTTCTCTGGGCAATACCGTGATGAAAGGAAATGCCCGTAAGGTACGCCGCCTGTATAACGATAAAATTCTGGCTGGATTTGCTGGTGGTACAGCGGATGCATTTACACTGTTTGAGCGTTTTGAAAGCAAGCTGCAAATGCATCAAGGTCACTTGGTAAAGGCTGCTGTTGAACTTGCCAAAGATTGGCGCAGCGATCGGGCACTCCGTCGTTTGGAAGCGATTTTAGCCGTTGCCGATGAGACCGCTTCACTGATTATTACCGGTAATGGTGATGTTGTTCAGCCAGAACATGATTTGATTGCAATTGGTTCTGGTGGCAATTATGCACAGGCTGCTGCGACGGCTTTACTTGAAAATACCGATCTGGACGCTCAGGAAATCGCTGAAAAAGCGCTGCAAATTGCAGGTGACATCTGTGTGTTCACTAACCATTTCCAGACTATCGAAGTACTTGATATCCCTCAAAGTGAGTCATAGATACTCGTCGATAGCGTCTGCAATACAGAACAAAGGAAATAAGCATGTCTGAAATGACTCCTCGTGAAATTGTTCATGAACTCAATCGTCATATTATCGGTCAGGACAAAGCGAAAAGAGCGGTCGCGATTGCTTTACGTAATCGCTGGCGTCGAATGCAGTTGGAAGAAAGCCTGCGTGTCGAAGTCACGCCCAAAAATATTTTGATGATTGGCCCGACAGGGGTGGGTAAAACTGAAATTGCCCGGCGTTTGGCAAAGTTGGCGAATGCGCCATTTATGAAAGTCGAAGCGACAAAATTTACTGAAGTCGGTTACGTCGGGAAAGAAGTGGAATCGATCATTCGTGATCTGACGGATGTTGCAGTAAAAATGACCCATCAGCAAGCCATGGAAAAAGTAAAGTTCCGGGCAGAAGAGCTCGCTGAAGAGCGCATTCTTGATGTATTGCTTCCACCACCACGTGATTCTTGGGGTGAAGAAGAGCGAACCGAAGATACTTCTCATACCCGTCAGGTATTTCGTAAGAAACTGCGTGAAGGTCAACTCGATGATAAAGAGATTGAAATCGATGTTGCAGCACCGCAAATGGGCGTTGAAATCATGGCGCCTCCCGGTATGGAAGAGATGACCAACCAGCTACAGGGCATGTTCCAGAATCTGGCCGGAAACACGCAAAAGAAACGTAAGCTAAAGATCAGGGATGCGTTTAAAGCGTTGACGGAAGAAGAAGCTGCCAAACTGGTCAATCAGGATGAACTGAAAGAACAAGCCATCTTCAATGTTGAGAACCATGGTATTGTGTTTGTCGATGAGATCGACAAGATCTGTAAGCGTGGCGAAGTGTCTGGCCCAGATGTTTCGCGGGAAGGTGTACAGCGAGATTTGTTACCCCTGATCGAAGGCAGCACCGTGTCGACGAAACATGGGATGGTCAGAACGGATCATATTCTGTTCATTGCTTCCGGAGCTTTTCAGGTTGCCAAGCCGTCAGATTTGATTCCTGAATTACAAGGACGTCTGCCGATTCGGGTTGAGCTGGAAGCGCTGAGCAGTGATGATTTCAAACGTATCCTGACCGAACCTAAGGCATCTCTGACAGAGCAATATCAAGCATTGATGGCAACAGAAAATGTTTCGATTCAATTCACAGAAGATGGCATCGCACAGATCGCTGATGCTGCCTGGCAGGTGAATGAAACCACTGAAAATATCGGAGCTCGCCGTCTGCATACGGTGATGGAACGATTGATGGATGAAATTTCTTTCGATGCGACCGATAAAGCGGGCTCATCGTTCACTATCGATGCGAATTATGTCAAAGAGCGTCTCGGTGAATTGGTTGGCGATGAAGATCTCAGTCGTTTTATTCTATAAGCGTCAGGCATAGGATAGGACTGTGATGGTCGAATGCTCAATTGCCAGCTCAATATGATGATTACACTGGTATTTTGATGACATCTGGATATAAAAGCTCGCATTTTTATGCGGGCTTTTTATTATCAATGAATTCGTCGTATACTAGGGCTCTTGTCGTCCACTAGGCTGTAATCATGATGAACTCTCTTTCGATTTGGATGGATGCGGCTAGACCGAAAACCTTGCCTTTAGCATTGATTTCGATCCTCACAGGAAGTGCCTTAGCTTTTTCTGAAAAGCATTTTTCATGGCCGATAGCCATTCTGGCCTTGGTCACTGCGATTTTACTGCAAATTTTGTCTAATCTTGCTAATGATTATGGCGATGCGGTGAAAGGAACAGATAATGACGCACGATTAGGGCCCATTCGGGCAATTCAATCGGGTGCTGTTACATTGAAAGATATGAAATATGCAATGATCATCAATGTGCTGCTGACAGTCATTTCTGGCATGGCATTGATTCTTTATGCTCTGGACTCGCTGGAAAATATTCTGGTTTTTATTGGCCTTGGCGTCATGGCGATGATCGCAGCCGTTGCCTATACCGTTGGTAATAAGCCCTATGGTTATGTCGGGCTGGGTGATGTCTCGGTATTTATTTTCTTTGGCTTGTTGGGCGTTTCCGGGACTTATTTTCTTTATACCGGTCAAATTAATACGACACTACTACTCCCATCGATCGCGTGTGGCTTATTGGCCGTCGCAGTATTGAATGTCAATAATATGCGGGATATCGAAAATGATGAAATTTGCGGTAAACGGACCATTGCCGTTCGTTTAGGGCCGATTCTGGCAAAAAAATATCATTTTATCCTACTCGCCGGCGCGGTCTTTACGTTCAGTTTATATCTGTGGCTACAGACGGATCCGCTGTGGCTTGCTCTTCCTTTTCTATTGAGTTTGGTGGCGGTGGTCAAACATGCGGTTGCCGTCTGGGAGGCCGAACAACCTGTTCAGATCGCCCCGATGTTACCGGCGGTCGTCAGATGTTCTATCGTGACAAATTTGTTGTTTGTTGGTGTGGTCATTACTCAAACACTGATCAGTTAATTGAGCTTTGTCATTGCAATGACTTACATAGTCGATATACTCGTTGAAGATACTTTCCGCTGTGAGAATGGTTACCATGGAATACAATACATCTGCACTTTGTGATATTTATTTCGATCAGGTTGATGTTGTAGAACCGATGTTCAGTAATTTTGGTGGGCGAGCCTCTTTTGCCGGCCAGATAACAACGATCAAATGTTTTGAAGATAATAGTTTGATTCGTGAAGTGCTTGAGCAAGACGGTTTAGGTCGGGTACTGTTGGTTGATGGCGGTGGTTCTTTACGTCGTGCCTTGGTTGATGCTGAATTGGCAGCACTCGCGGAAGAAAATGAGTGGGAAGGGCTGGTTGTTTACGGGTGCGTTCGTGAAGTGGACGAGCTGGAAGAAATGAATATTGGTATTCAGGCCATGGCATCGATTCCGGTTGGCGCCGCAGCGCAAAGTATTGGGGAAATCGATATTCCCGTGAATTTTGGTGGTGTTACCTTCTTACCGGAAGATTATCTGTATGCTGACAGTACCGGTATCATTCTTTCTCAGGAACCGTTAAATACAGACCTTGAAGAGGCTGAATTAGATGAGGAAGAACTCGATGATGATGATGATGTTATTGTCGAAGAAGATGAAGAACGGATTTAATTTGAGTTTTGTCTGATGTAAGAGCCGTCTGTTACGACGGCTCATCTAGTTCTGGCTTCTGTTGTTCTCGCAATTGGCTTGCTTGTCATTGAATTGCTTGCTTTGTCTGCGTAAAGATACAGCCTGAAAATACCCGAATATCCCGCCGAGAATGTTGCCGATGGCAATGCCTGCAAATAATCCATTCACTTGCCAAAGTTGTGACCCGATCCAAGCTGAAGGGAGCGTAAAAATAAACAGACGCATAAAATTCCAACTGAAAGCTTTCATAGGTTGGTGTAATGCGTTCAACGCTGAAACAATCATCATCACAATCCCTTGAAAGCCATAACTCAATGGCACAATTAACAGATAATGCCAGAGTATTTCCCGAACCGATGTTTCCTGTGAAAATAGTGCAGAAATAGGAATACTGAGCGGAACCATCATCAAAAAAATGAGGGTCTGGAACACGACTGAGAACCGTATACTTAAAAATAGTCCGGCAAAGCCGCGTTGCGGATTATCGGCACCAAAATTCTGCGCGAGAAAAGGGGTGAGTGTCGACGTTAATGACATCAGCACCAGAATCAAAATTGACTCAACACGTTGCGCGGCACCATATGCCGCAACCGCCTCGGTACCATGTTGAGAAAGCAGTATCATCAACAATGCACCAGAGAGCGGATTCATCGCGTTCGACAGCGCTGCGGGCGTTCCAATCCGCAAAATCTGTTGCCAGTCTTGCCATAATGAGCGCCAATAAGGTCGTGTACCTAGCCGTTCCCGGTAGAATAAAATATATAATGTCCCAATGAGTGCGGCACACCAGCTAATCGCACTGGCAATGGCTGCACCTTGAATCCCAAGTTCAGGAAAGGGGCCATAACCGAAGATGAGTAATGGATCTAAAATGCCGTTAATGATGCCGGAGAGGATCATGAGTAAGGCCGGAGTTCGGGTATCTCCGGTTGCCCGGATGGCGCTGTTTCCAGCCATAGGGATGACCAACAATGGGATGGCCATATACCAAACGGACATATATTGCTGTATCAAAGGTAATAAGGCGTGTTGGGCACCCAGTAAAGTAAAAAGTGGCGAAATGGTAAACAAACCGATACCAGAAGCAATGCTGACTAAAAACACGGCCAGTAATAACCCATGAATGGTCAGACGGGCCGCATTGTGTATCGATTTTTGCCCCAGAAAATGAGCAATACGGGTCGATAGACCGACACCGATCCCCATCGTAATGCAATTGACAGCAAAAGTGACCGGGAATGTATAGCTCACGGCTGCTAGCGCTTGCGTACCGAGCAGAGAGATAAAGTAGGTGTCGACTAAGTTGAACATCAGCACCGATATCATGCCGAAGGTCATCGGGATGGTCATCCGGCGGAGTACGACAGGAATTGGTGCCGAAAGCAGCCCGTGTTTATCATGCATAGAAAAGAAGGATGTCTATCGGGGGAACCGGGTTCACAGCATACTCGATTCCGGTCAAAACAGCCAGTTCAGTCTCCGGATGATAAAAAGGCCGGCAGGTGCCGGCCTTGAAAATATATTTATATTGGCTGGTTATGCTTTCGCTGCTGCGGCCGCTTTTGCAATTGCTGCAAAACCTTTTGCATCTAGTGCTGCACCACCAACCAATGCGCCATCGATATCGGGTTGAGCAAAGAGCTCTGCTGCATTTTCTGCTTTAACGGAACCGCCGTACTGAATGATGACATTTTTAGCAACATCTTCACTTTCTTTCGCAATATGAGCGCGGATAGAAGCGTGAATAGATTGTGCTTGTTCAGCGGTAGCAGCTTTACCGGTACCAATCGCCCAGATTGGTTCGTAAGCGATGATCGCACCATTCAGTGCTTCAACACCTTGTGTTTTGATCACTGCGTCAAGTTGGCGAGCACAAACGGCAAGCGTCTCACCCGCTTCGTTTTGAGCTTCTGATTCACCGATACACAAGACAGGTGTTAAGCCATTTTCTTTCAGAAACGCAAATTTTTGTGCAACGAATTCATCAGATTCATGATGGTATTCGCGACGCTCTGAATGACCAATAATGATGTGTGTTGCACCAAAGTCTTTCAGCATTTGAGGAGACATATCACCAGTGAAGGCACCACTGTTGTGGATATCAGTATTTTGAGCGCCCAGAATGATCTTATTTCCGCCTTCTTTGATTAGACGTTCAGCAAGGTCAAGATACAGAGCAGGTGGTGCTACCGCGACGTCAACACCGGCAACGCCTTCGAGTTCAGCATTCAGGCCAGAGAGCAGATCTGTGACCATTGTTTTACTTCCGTTTAGTTTCCAGTTACCCATAACAACAGGACGACGCATAGGAATATCTCCAAATTCAGTGAGTATAAAAATGTGACTTCGACAGAATATAACAGATAAAAGTAAGTAGATCATGATACGAATCATGACTTTCTTGGTTTACGCATTTGAGATCGTTGCAATTTGGTTCTATTTTACCAAAGCAGTTTACTGTGGGCGGGATGCCGGCTAATCCTTGGCTGGATGTCATGATAGGGATACATCATATGATCAATCTTCGGATGGAGTATTCAGCGCCAGTTGATGAACGCGTGAATATTTCTCGGTTACTGGAAGATCTTCATCAAGTGCTACTCCACGATGAGACCATTCAACGATTTGGTCTGGCCGTCAAAAGTAACGCGATTCGGAGTCACCAGTGGTTTGTCGGTGAGCAGTTGGATTCTGGGGATTTCATACAGTTAATTGTGGAAGTGAGTCAGGAATATGTGCTGGATATCCGTGACGCAGTGATCGGAAAACTTACCGAACGCTTTGAACAGGATGCCGATAAAATTGAAAATCTTTCTGTGTTATTGAGAGTGATTGAGCAGCACTATATTCGGTGTTACAACTAAATACTCCCTCGTTCAGAAGGCGTTGAGCAAGCCGAATTGACGCTCAAGGTGGTCTCGTCAACCGAACATCTTTTCATGGGCGTGAGTAAGTTTTATCCGAATGATTTAGCCATCTCAGCCTTAAACATGCGGCCTGTATCGATGAAACGGAATCACATCCGCAGAGCCTGCGCTGTTGTCTGTCGAGTTGCTGGTTAACGCATTTTGGAATTTTACCATCTGAGCACTCAACTCTCTCATTAGTTTTACATTGGCATGATCCGCATTCTTGCATGAGCGCACGACTCTATCGATGTGGCTTTGTTGAGCCCAGAGTCGGTCTTGCATTTTGTGAGACGATGAGAGAATCATCTCTTCGCAGATGTCACGTTTCAGCATCGCGAATGCTTCTGGATTGTGTTTAGCCAGTGCTACCAGCTCATCAAATGGGGGGAGCTCGGTATAAAAACTTGGTGCGGCCATATATCACCTCAGTTTCTTTGTATGCTAGCCTATGACTCAAATTAAATACGTTTAATTAGAATACTACTCAATGATAAACCAAAATTGATCAAATTGTGAACTTAATGTGAGAAGTTCTAACAAATGGATGCTAACTCAGTTTTTTAATGATATAGCTGCAACGTCGATGCCCGGAGACAATATGCTCTTGGCGTTCGATGGTACATAGTCCTTCAAGCAGAGACTGAAAGATATGTAACTCAGATTGGCAAAAGCTTTGGCATCGAGTCGCTGCCTTACAGATCGGACAATGATTCTCAATGAGGCGGTAGCCGTCCGATAAACTTTCCAACTGAACCATGTAGCCTTCTCTTTCTCGCAAGGTTACTAACATCTCAAGCTTTTCTTCCAGCGTATTACAGGTCTGAATTTCGGCACGATATTGTGACAAGGTCTGTGCTTCTCTTGTGGCAACGATTTTAGCGATACCTTCGGAGCCGTATACCTGCTCTATGGCATCAATCACTTGCAGTGTCAGTTCACCATGACGGTCGGCAAAGTAAGCATGTCCATCCTCTGTCAGTGTCCAGTGGCGAGTCGGGCGACCGATTTTGACTTTGACATCATAAAAGTGGATCAACCCATCTTCTTCAAGTGACTGAAGATGTTGACGGGCGCCCATCGTTGTGATCCCAAAGCGATCAGCAAGCTGTTTCGCAGTGACTGCGCCTTCCCGCTTGAGCGTATGCAATATCTTGTCGGCTGTTTTCATGGGTGTCCTCTTCGCTCCACCTATTATTCAGACTTCAGTTAATAAAGTAAACAATTGACTATTGTCCGAAGATGGGAAGCTGTCAGAGAGAGAAAGTCAGCAATGATTATTATTTTGTTACGCAGATCACATTTTTTTGCCTGTTTACCCTTGGGATATTTATTTTTCTCCCCCACATAGAAAGCACAAGCTGGTAAACAGCGTTTTCATAAACAACACAAATAATTAAATCAGGAGAGACGACCGATGAATATTCGTCCATTACATGACCGAGTTATCGTTGAACGCCAAGAAGTTGAATCCAAGTCTGCTGGTGGGATCGTTTTAACTGGTTCTGCGGCGGAAAAATCAACACGTGGAAAAGTACTTGCTGTCGGCAAAGGCCGAGTGCTTGAAAATGGGACTGTTCAGCCGCTGGACGTCAAAGTTGGTGATACTGTTATTTTTGCTGAAGGTTACGGCACCAAGTCGGAAAAGATCGATGGCAAAGAAGTATTGATCCTTGCTGAAAATGACATTCTGGCGATTGTCGAATAAAAGTAGGCGTTGAGTAATTTTTGCTCTTATTCAAAACAATTGACGAAAACCGAATTAAGAAATAGGGAATAAAAGATGGCTGCTAAAGACGTTAAGTTTGGAAATGATGCACGAGTAAAAATGCTGGAAGGTGTAAACGTTCTGGCTGATGCAGTAAAAGTAACATTGGGCCCGAAAGGCCGTAACGTTGTTCTGGATAAATCATTTGGAGCACCAACCATTACTAAAGATGGTGTTTCTGTTGCGCGTGAGATTGAACTGGAAGATAAATTCCAGAACATGGGTGCACAAATGGTGAAAGAAGTTGCATCTCAGGCAAATGATGCAGCGGGTGACGGAACAACAACTGCAACAGTTCTGGCTCAGTCCATCGTGAATGAAGGTCTAAAAGCGGTTGCTGCCGGCATGAATCCAATGGATTTAAAACGCGGTATCGATAAAGCTGTTGTTGCAGCGGTTGAAGCGCTGAAAGCGCTATCTGTACCCTGTGAAGATAATAAAGCGATTGCACAGGTTGGTACTATCTCTGCAAACTCTGATACCAGCGTGGGTAACATCATTGCAGAAGCAATGGAAAAAGTTGGTCGTGACGGCGTGATCACTGTTGAAGAAGGCCAAGCATTACAAGATGAACTGGATGTCGTAGAAGGGATGCAGTTTGATCGTGGCTACCTGTCACCTTATTTCATCAACAATCAGGAATCCGGTTCAGTTGATCTGGAAAACCCATTCATTCTGCTGGTTGATAAGAAAATCTCCAACATTCGCGAGTTGTTGCCAGTACTTGAAGCTGTCGCTAAAGCATCTCGTCCGCTACTGATTGTTGCAGAAGACGTTGAAGGTGAAGCGTTGGCAACTCTGGTTGTGAACAACATGCGCGGTATTGTCAAAGTTGCGGCAGTAAAAGCACCAGGCTTTGGTGATCGTCGTAAAGCAATGCTGCAAGATATTGCAATTCTGACTGGCGGTACTGTTATTTCTGAAGAAATTGGTCTTGAGTTGGATAAAACAACACTCGAAGATCTGGGTCAGGCAAAACGCGTCACCATTACTAAAGAAAATACGACTGTTATTGATGGTGCGGGTGAAGCCGGTGCGATTGATGGTCGTGTTGCTCAGATTCGTCAACAGATTGAAGAAGCAACGTCTGACTACGACAAAGAAAAACTTCAAGAGCGTGTTGCGAAACTCGCAGGTGGTGTTGCCGTGATTAAAGTCGGTGCAGCAACTGAAGTTGAAATGAAAGAGAAGAAAGACCGTGTTGAAGATGCGCTTCATGCAACACGTGCTGCAGTTGAAGAAGGTGTCGTTGCCGGTGGTGGTGTTGCACTGATTCGTGCGGCTTCTCAGCTGGTTGATCTGCAAGGTGACAACGAAGAACAGAACGTGGGTATCCGTGTTGCACTACGTGCAATGGAAGCACCAATTCGTCAAATCGCATCGAATGCGGGTGATGAAGAATCTGTTGTTGCGAACAACATCAAAGCGGGTGAAGGTAACTACGGTTATAACGCCGCAACCGGTGAGTACGGTGATATGATCGCAATGGGTATCCTTGACCCAACTAAAGTGACTCGTAGCGCACTGCAATTTGCAGCATCGATTGCAGGTCTGATGATTACGACTGAAGCGATGGTCACTGAAGTACCGAAGAACGATGGCCCTGCAATGCCAGATATGGGCGGCATGGGCGGCATGCCAGGCATGATGTAATTGATTCATCACATCTGATGCATGATCTGAAAAGGGTGAGGTTTCCTCACCCTTTTTTCATTTTTACAGTGGCTGGTATAGGATGTTGATCTTCTTTCTGACAATGGTGTGGATATGTTAATTCAAGGATTAAGTTATGCGAATGCGACGGAACAGCTGAATATTTCTCACTGGGCGCTACAGCCCTCACAGCATTGGGGGGTATTTATTGCTCATGCGCAGAGTAGTGAACTTCTAGTACGCCTGTTTTCCGGTACGCTGGCAGAAAGTGAGCAGGCTATCGAGGGCAAACCGCAACGGGTTGGTTTGGTTTCTTTGTCAGAGCAACAGCGGTTACTGGATGATGAAATTGCCAAAGATGAAACCGACTTTCAGGATCATATTGATTATGGCTCTACGGTTGAAGCACTGTTAAAGGAAGCCGGATGCACCACAGATGAATTAGCCTCTTTGCTTGAACTGACCGATTTGACCTATTTGAAAGCTCGGGGATTTCGTCAGCTATCCACCGGCGAGACCCGGCGTTTAATGCTCGCCCGAGCCTTAGCCGGAAAACCAGAATTCCTGATTTTGCATGAACCTTATTCCGGATTAGATACAGCACATCGTCACCAGCTAACCGATTGTCTCAATCAACTGGCCAGTGACATGCAATTGATTGTGATTACTTCAAGGGAAGATGAGCTCCCTCAGTGTCTCACCCATATCGCTTTGTTTGATGATAAGCAGTTGACCCAAACCATGACGATTGAACAGTGGCAACAGCATCCGATTTTAGAACAACTCGCAGCACTGACTGAGACGAAACAAGAAGCGTGGCTGGCGTTGAGTCAGCAATATGCCCCAGACACTATGATGCCGAATCCGCGAGTGGTGATGAATCAAGTCAAGGTTGAATATACCGACGCTCTGATTTTTCAGGATCTTTCGTGGCAGATTCAAGCCGGGCAGCATTGGCAGATTCGCGGTCCGAACGGATGTGGTAAAAGTACCTTACTCGGCCTGATTTTGGGCGATCACCCTCAGTGTTACTGTAACGATATTACGGTATTGGGGATGCGTCGCGGCGGTGGTGAGAGTATCTGGGACATTAAACGCCATATTGGCGTCGTGTCTTCTGCTTTGCATCTGCAATACCGAGTGAACTGTTCTGTTCTGGATGTGTTGCTATCGGGGTTCTTTGACTCAATTGGTCTTTATGAAAAACCCTCGGCTAAGCAAGTGCAGATGGCCCGACATTGGTTAGATGTGCTGGAAATGAGTGATTATGAAAAACATACATTCAGACAACTGGATTATGGTCAGCAGCGATTACTGTTAATCGTTCGAGCGTTAATCAAACAACCGGCGTTACTGATTCTGGATGAACCGTATCAGGGACTGGACTACTTAAACCGTCGTTTGGTGATGACCGTGCTTAACCGTTTGGCTGAATTGAATATAACGCAGTTATTATATGTCTCGCATTATGAGGAAGATCGGCTTGCTGCGATCCGTAATTATGTTGATTTTGTTGCAGATCCGAATGGTGGCTATCGGGTCTGTATCTCGGAGGAAGCGTAACTTCCTCCGGACGGCATCTTTTTCAAGTCTTGGGCTTATTCTAAATGCAAGTCTAATGGTGTCTTGCTGCTGCGTCCGCCGATTTCCCGGGTCAGTCGGGGGACGAGATAACCGGAGACTTGTTCAATTACCCCGGCCATAATGGTTCTTGCTGCTTCATCTGAGACAAAGAAGTGTGCGGCACCCTGAACTTTATCCAGAACATGGAGATAGTAGGGGAGAATCCCTGCCTGAAACAACGCTTCACTGAGGTTTATCTGCGCGGCAACCGAATCATTGACGCCTTTGAGCAAAACGGCCTGATTGAGGAGTGTTACTCCTGCCTGACGGAGAGCGTTCATGGCTTCTGCCAGTGAAGCATTGATTTCATTGGCATGATTGATATGAGAGACAAAAACCACCTGCAAACGGGTTTGAGCGAGTAATGCTGTGAGTGTTGGGGTGATCCGTTCTGGAATCACGACCGGCAAGCGAGAGTGAAACCGCAGTGTCTGGATATGTGGCATTGAAGCAATCTGCTCGATCAGCCAGCCAAGTTCATGATCTTTTGCCATGAGTGGATCGCCACCGGAAAGAATCACTTCATTCAATTCGGGATGCTGCGCGATGTAATCTAAGTTTTCCTGCCAGACCGTTTTATTGCCTTTGTTGTCTTGATAAGGAAAGTGGCGGCGAAAACAGTAGCGACAATTGATAGCACAGGCGCCTTTTAAAATCAGGAGGACTCGATTTTTATATTTGTGTAAGAGACCCGGTTGTTCATTGCTTTGTTCTGCCAGCGGATCGGTTGAAAATCCCGGTGAGACTTCGAATTCCTGACACAGTGGTAGCACTTGACGTAACAATGGATCAAATGGGTTCCCTTTCTCCATGCGTTCGACAAAACTGAGTGGTACTCGCTGGGCAAACAACTTTCTGGCTTTAAATCCTTGCTCCCAAGGTGTTGGATCAATTTCCAGATATCTGAGTAGTTGCTCTGGATCTGAGATCGCATTCGCAAGTTGTTTGAGCCAGTTTTGCTCAACAGATTCAATTTTTCGGGTTATTATGTGCGGCATTGAATTTAACTCGAAGTATAAGTAAGAGGAAATAATGGCTACTGTTAGCACGAATGAATTTAAAGGCGGTCTAAAGATTATGATCGATAACGAGCCTTGTGTCATTCTCGAAAACGAGTATGTAAAACCAGGTAAAGGTCAGGCTTTCAATCGCGTTAAAATCCGTAAATTGCTTTCCGGCAAAGTGTTGGAAAAAACCTTCAAATCCGGAGATTCCGCAGAAGTCGCAGATGTCATGGATATCGATCTGGATTATCTTTATACCGATGGCGAATTCTATCACTTTATGAATAGCGAAACATTCGAACAAGTTGCTGCTGATGCAAAAGCTGTCGGAGACAATGCGAAATGGTTGGTTGAGAACAATGCATGTATGCTGACATTGTGGAATGGCAACCCAATTGCTGTCACACCACCGAACTTTGTTGAACTGGAAGTGACCGAAACTGATCCGGGGCTGAAAGGGGATACGCAAGGCACCGGCGGTAAACCTGCGACACTATCGACAGGCGCTGTGGTTCGTGTACCGCTGTTTATCCAGATTGGTGAAGTGATCAAAGTTGATACACGTACCGCTGAATATGTCAGCCGCGTGAAGTAATGCTTCTCTCCCTATTTCTTTGATATAAGAGTGCCTTCAGCGAAGGCACTCTTATTTTTACCTTGCTATACACCCTCTCCAGTATTCACCTAGTTGCTTATTTATATTTGTTATTCATATCATTATGGGAATGATATTCATTTATTTTATTATCATTATTCACTATATTACGTGCTGATTGATAATTTTTAGCGATGGATTTGATGACATCGTTGCAATCTATTTTCATTTTATCGGTTTAATTCAATATTGGATAAGAAAATGCAGTTTGATGCTAACAAGAAACGTCAGTTATTACATAAGGGCTTGAAGGCCGCGGTGTATGGGTTACCTGTTTTGGCGGTGGGGTTAACCATTAATAGTGCCTTTTTAATGACGGATGCGGGGTACACCTATGTCCATCAGAATAATATCACGGGTCAGTTAGATGTGTTTACTGAGCCGGGGTTTCATTTTCGAATGCCCTTTTTGTCAAAAATCACACAGTATGATCAGGTGATTACGGTTTCTTTTGGCAATAATACCGGGGAAGATTTCTATCAAAAGCTTGATTCAATTCAAGTGCGATTTGCGGATACTTATATTGGTAAAGTGCCCGTTACATTTCGTTTCAAGCTCAGTTCTGACCCTGAAGCGGTCAAAAAAATGCATCGAGAGTTTCGGAATAATAAAAATGTCATTGATGCGCTATTGGTGAAAAATGCGCGAAATGTGACCGTTATTACTGCGACTCAATATACGGGCGAAGAGTTCTTCCAAGGTGGACTCAATCAATTTAAATCAAAGCTTGAAGATCAGTTACGTGAAGGTATTTATTTGACCGAACGAAAACAAGTTGAAGTGGAAGAAATGGATTTAGCGCCGATTGGTATCAATCAATCCAACTCACATAAATTACAGAAAACACAACAGCTTGTTTGGAAAACCGTCCCCGTGACGGATGACGCTGGTATGCCGGTTCGACAATATAACCCATTACAACAATATGGGATTCAGGTGACGCAAGTGACTATTGGCGATCCATTGCCAGAGAAACAACTTGATCAACTGTTGGCGGATAAAAAGCGCTTGGTGGCAGATAGAATCCGTGCCATCCAAGAGCAAGAAACTTCAAAAGCACAGGCAGAAACGGAACAGTTGCGTAAAGAAATTCAACGTACACGTGAAGTTCAAGATGCACAACGTAGTAAAGAGCTTGCAATCATTGCTCAACAACAAGCTGTGGCTGTGGCCCAGCAAATTGCCGAGCGTGAAATCGTTGAAGTTGAGAAGACCAAACGTTTAGCTGAAGTGGATAAAGAAAAAGAACTTGCGATTGCGCAGGCGAACCTATCGATTCAAAAAGCTAATGCGTTATCGGCTGAATTTGAAGCGAAAGCGATTATTGCAAAAGGGCAGGCAGAAGCTGAAGTGTTGAAAGCTAAATATGCTGCTTTAGGTGCAAACCGTGAGGTTTATCTGGCTGAATTACATCGAGATGTTGCAAACGTCCTTTATAACAATTTGAAGAACTTCAAAGTTCAAATGCCTGAAAACTATATTGGTGGCGGACGAGAGGATGGTCTGAAAACTAATTTAGATGTTTTAACCGCGTTTGGCGCTTTAGGTGTGATGGATCAAGCTAAAAAAGTCCAAACCAATAAAAAATAGAATTTTCTATCCCTCATCGTGTGTTTCTTGAATCAAGAAACAGTGACTTTACACAACACGTAAAAAAGCTGAACCGTATGGTTCAGCTTTTTGTTTTTATCACAAGAGAGACTGTTCATTATTCTGTGTCACGCCCATTTTTATAAATCCAGGTATGGGGTGAGTCGACCTTCAAAGTGGATACTGAGCTGAGACAGCGTCAGGTTCCAGTTTTGCACCGGATGCGTCCATTTTTCACTGGCTTTCAACATACCTGCATACAATAGCTTGAGCAAGCTGGTTTCATTGGCGAAGCCACCTTTGGTCTTGGTCAGCTTGCGGAACTGCCGATGTACCGCCTCAACCGCATTGGTGGTGTAAATAGCTCTGCGAACCTGCTCGGGATATTTGAAATATACCGATAGGTTCTCCCATTTATTGCGCCATGACTGAATCACCAACGGATATTGTTGCCCCCATTTGATTTCCAGCTCATCAAGTTCGTGCTCGGCAGCCTTGAGCGTCGCAGCTTTATAGACGCACTTTAAATCTGCCATAAAAGCTTTCTGATTTTTGCTGGCGACATATTTCATCGAGTTGCGGATTTGATGGATAACACAGAGCTGAACTTCGGTTTGCGGATAAATGGTTTCAATCGCTTCTGGGAATCCTTTGAGACCATCGACACAGGAAATACAGATATCTTTGACACCGCGATTTTGTAAGTCGGTCAGGACACTGAGCCAGTAATGCGCGCCTTCGGCATCAGAGAGATAAATGCCCAGCAGCTCTTTTTTTCCTTCGATATTGAGTGCAAGGATGGTGTAAATAGCTTTGGAAACAAAGCGGCCGTTTTCCTTGATTTTGTAGTGAACGGCATCGAGCCATACGACCGGATAGACGGGGTCTAAATCGCGCTCCTGCCATGCTCTGAGCTCAGGAATAAGACGGTCGGTGATGGCGTTAATCGTGCCATTGGAAACGCTGATACCATACATATCCAGCAGATATTCGCGGATATGTTGATAGCTGTTGCCAAGGGCAAACAAGGAAAGGACATTGCGTTCCATCTCATCGGTCAGCCGGGTCTGGTGCTTCTTGACAGTTTGCGGGTCAAAAGAGCCATTGCGGTCACGGGGAGTTTCGAGTTCAAATTCGCCGGATGAGGTTTTGATATTTTTCCGGGACTTACCATTTTTTCGATTATCGGGTTCATCAGCAAGGTGCTGGTCAATTTCAGCGCCGAGAGCAGCTTCAGTGATTTGCTTAATCAGCGGCGTGAGCAGGCCATCTTTGCCGTTCAGTCCTTGTCCAGATTGGAGAGCTTTGGCAAAGGCCTGAATATCGATTTCGAATTTATCGTCAGACATAAAGTGTCATTTCCTTTTTGGTTCAGTTTACAGAAATGACACAGAATTTTGAACACTACCTCACAAGATGATGTTCGCGATTAAATCATAAAGATAAAAATCACAGACAGCACTGTCATGATGCTCGCAATGCCATAGCAGGCGATTTTACCCACCACACCAGTATGGATTTTCAGGTCATGCATCCCATGATGAACACGGTGCATCGCATGCCACATTGGCAGGGCAATTGTGGCAATCACAAACAGTGCGCCAATGATATTGGTTGCAAAACCTGCGACACGATCATAGCTCAGCGCATCGGCATCAAGCATACCCAGCGGGCCCATGACCCCCAGCACAAAAATAGTGATTGGGGTAAGCATAGCAAACCAAGTCCCGCCGGCACCGAACAGGCCCCACCAGACAGGTTCGTCTGAACGTTTTGGATTTTGGTTAATCACGGTGCCTCCTTAAACAATGATGAGCACGAAAACAGAAATGACGGCAACAGCGACCCATTGGCTCAGCACCACGATTTTCTTATCGATGAGCTTGCCTTTCAGACGCATCGGTACCACCTGTGGCATCATGCCGAAGAAGGTATAGGCATGAAACAGACTCCCGGCCAGCGCAATCAGATTGATGACAATGACCAACGGGTTCGCCATAAAGTTCAGCCATGACTGCCATGCTTCCGGTCCTTTAACCAGACATCCCAGACCAACCGTGAGGAAGAGGGTAAACACGATTAAAGGCAGAACCGTCGCCTCACGGATCATATAGAAGCGATAGAACGGATTGCTTTTCCACCACGTCCGTTTGACTTCCCTTACATAGGGTTTACGATGACTCATCTCTTATGCCTCCTGAGGTTTTAACATGGCAATGACAAAGTCCATCGACGATGCCACTTTCCCCTGGTTCACCGCCGCAGCCGGATCAACATGCTTCGGACACACTTCAGAGCAGTAGCCGACAAAGGTACAACCCCAGACCCCGTTTTCACCATTGAGCAGTGTCATCCGCTCGGCCTGACCATGGTCACGGCTGTCGAGATTGTAGCGATGAGCCAGCGTCAGCGCGGCCGGACCGATAAACTCAGGATTCAACCCGAATTGCGGACAAGCGGCGTAGCACAACCCACAGTTGATACAGCCGGCAAACTGTTTGTATTTTGCCATCTGGGCCGGGGTTTGCAGGTTGGTACCGTCTTCCGGTTTGCGGTCATTACCGATGATGTAAGGCTTAATCGCTTCGAGACGCTCGATAAACGGCGTCATATCGACAATTAAATCTTTCTCAATCGGGAAATTGGCCAGCGGTTCGATTTTCACACCGTCCGGGTAGTCGCGCAGGAAGCTTTTACAGGCGAGTTTCGGCACGCCATTGACCATCACACCACAAGAGCCGCAGATCGCCATCCGGCAGGACCAGCGATAGGAGAGATTCTTATCCAGATGATCTTTCACATATGAAATCGTGTCGAGGATCGACATGGTTTCATTGAAAGGGACCTCGAAAGACTGTAAGTAAGGTTCCGCATCTTTTTCCGGGTCATAACGCAGAATATCCACTTTTTGCATACGTTGGGTGACCATGATTAATTCTCCTCTGCGCGCTGTTTGGCTTCTTCTGCAGCGGCTTGCTCAGCAGCGGCACCGTAAAGACGAGCTTTCGGTTGTGACTTGGTGATGGTGACATCACTGTAGTCAATCCGGGGCGCAGCATCTTTTTGATAGAAGGCCAGTGAGTGTTTGAGGAAGTTCACATCGTCACGCTCGGTACAACCTTCATCGAGACGCTGATGCGCGCCCCGAGATTCCTTGCGGAGAATGGCGGAGTGCACCATGGCTTCGGCAACTTCCAGACTATGGCCGATTTCAATCGCGTACAGTAAGTCGGTGTTAAAGACTTTGCCTTTGTCTTTGATACTGATTTTTTTGTAGCGTGCTTTCAGCTCAGCCAGTTTATCAACCGTCTGTTGCATCAAATCGGCCTGACGGTAGATCCCGCAGCCCGCTTCCATGGCATTGCCCATTTCAGTCCGGATATCGGCCCAGTTTTCATCGCCTTCCTGATCCATCAGAGACTGAATGTGTTGTTCAACGGATTTGACCTGTGCTTCGATGGCTTTATCGTTCCAGCCTTTGAATGTTTCAACGCGTTTAGCCGCATGTTCACCGGCAACACGACCGAATACCACTAATTCAGCCAGTGAGTTAGAGCCGAGACGGTTGGCACCGTGCAGTCCGACGGATGAGCATTCCCCGACAGCAAATAAGCCTTGGATACGGGTTTCACACTGACCGTTCGTTTCAATCCCGCCCATGGTGTAATGTACCGTCGGACGGATCGGGATCGGCTCTTTGACCGGATCGACATTAACGTAAGCTTTAGCCAGCTCGCAGATAAAGGGCAGACGTTCATGCAGATATTCCTCACCCAGATGACGCAGATCCAGATGGACGACATCGCCGAGTGGGTGCTTGATGGTGTTCCCTTTTTGTTGCTCGTGCCAGAAAGCCTGAGAGACTTTGTCACGCGGGCCGAGTTCCATATATTTGTTTTTCGGCTGACCGACCGGTGTTTCCGGGCCCATGCCGTAATCTTGCAGATAACGGTAGCCGTTTTTATTAACGATAATACCGCCTTCACCCCGACACCCTTCGGTCATCAGGATCCCGGTACCGGGCAGTCCGGTCGGGTGATACTGGACAAACTCCATATCGCGCAGCGGTACACCGTGACGATAGGCCATTCCCATCCCGTCACCGGTAACAATACCGCCATTGGTATTACATTGATAAACCCGACCCGCACCACCGGTAGCGAGCACAACGGATTTTGCTTTAATCGTGACCAGTTCGCCTTCCGACATATGAATCGCGATCAGGCCCTGAACCACGCCGTCATCAACCAGCAGGTCAACGACGAAATATTCGTCAAAGCGTTTGATTTGGGGATATTTAATTGATGTTTGGAACAGGGTATGCAGCATGTGGAACCCGGTTTTATCTGCGGCAAACCAGGTTCTCTCGACTTTCATACCACCGAAACGGCGAACGTTGACTTCACCATTTTCTTTCCGGCTCCAGGGGCAGCCCCATTGCTCCATCTGGATCATTTCCCGGGTTGAGTTTTCGACAAAATACTCCACGACATCCTGTTCACAAAGCCAGTCCCCACCCCCGACAGTGTCGTTGAAATGGTTATCTAAGCTATCCTCATCCTTGATAACTGCTGCGGAGCCTCCTTCTGCGGCAACCGTATGTGAGCGCATAGGATATACTTTTGAAATCAGAGCCACCTGTAAATCAGGGTTAGCTTCTGCGGCAGCAATCGCAGTACGAAGACCGGCACCACCAGCGCCGATGACCGCGATATCTGTGGTAAGTGTTTGCACAGTTATCCTCCAGTGAGTGATTTGCGGGAACCCCGCTTATTATCTAAAAACATAGTGCTTTTAGGGTCTTTTCAGTCTAATTGAACTCATATGCTGAAAAAATTGATTTCGTTAGGTTTTTAATCGAATATCATGCTTCACTATCGATATAATTATCCCATGTGTGATTGCTTTCACGTTTTACATTTGACGGCATATCCCGATGGGATTTTGTTGTGTTAAGGCCAATTTTTCATGCAAAGTCACCTCTCTTGGAAACCAACAATTTCAATGTTTCACCTGCGTGAGCGATCCCGATTAATGCATGCTATCCGTCATTTTTTGACGGAAAGAGGCGTTTTGGAAGTTGAAACTCCCTCAATGAGTTTTGCGACCGTCACCGATGTTCACTTGCAAACCTTTAAAAGTCAGTTTTTCGGGCCTGACTTTGCCTCGGGACAGGCGGTTTATCTGATGACTAGCCCTGAGTTTCATATGAAGCGCCTGCTTGCCGCTGGCTCCGGTTCAATCTTTCAGCTTTGTAAAGCCTTCAGAAATGAAGAGAGCGGGCGCTATCACAATCCTGAATTTACTTTACTCGAATGGTATCGGGTCGGGTTTGATCATCATCAGTTGATGGATGAAATGGATGATTTACTGCAAAGTATCTTGGGGTGTGTCCCGGCACAACGCACGACTTATCAGCAGGTGTTTCTCAAGCATGTTGGTCTTTGTCCTCTGGCTTGTGAGATGGATGAACTGCGCATGAAGGCACAACAGTTTGGATTTGCCGATATTGCTGAACATGAACAGGATCGGGATACGCTGTTACAACTGCTGTTTAGTATGGTGGTTGAACCGGCGATTGGTCAGACGGCTCCGGTATTTGTCTATGATTTCCCGGCATCTCAGGCCGCTCTTGCACGAGTCAGTGCCGATGATCACCGGGTCGCGGAACGGTTTGAAGTCTATTTTAAAGGGATTGAACTGGCGAATGGTTTTCACGAACTCGATGATCCGCAAGAACAATTGCGTCGATTTGAAGCCGATAATGAGAAAAGGTCACAAATGGGATTGGCGCAGCAACCCATTGATTATCATCTGATTCAGGCACTTGAGGCCGGTTTGCCCCATTGCGCCGGTGTTGCGTTGGGTATTGACCGCTTAGTGATGCTGGCTTTGGGGCAGTCTCATATACAGGATGTGATCGCGTTTCCTTTCCCGCATGCCTAAAGTGACTTAGGGAATGTCGCAATATGGTGAGCATCACGGTGCTTACTTTATTGCTCAAGCCGCGCTGTATCAGCCATTTATTTGCTGTGTAAAGTTTGTCGCTCTTTCGGTTTATGATGTGAATCACTCGCGTCTTCGGAATAACATCGTTATACTCCCAGTCTGTTTTTGAACTGCAATACAAGAGACAGGACATGCAGGAGTATATTGAGTTTTTCCAGCAGAACATGATTCTTTCGCTGGCTTGGGTAGGTATCTTAGTTGCACTTATCCTGAATATTTTTAAATCATCCACAGCTAAATACCAGACGATCTCGGTGAACGAGTTAACGCATCTGATTAATAAAGAAGATGGTATTGTGGTTGATATCCGTTCTAATGAAGAGTTCCGACAAGGACATATCACCGATGCGGTGAACTTGTTACCTTCAGAAATTAAGTCTGGATCTTATGGTTCCCTTGAAAACCGTAAATCCACCCCCATCATTGTCGTATGTAAAACAGGACAAACTGCACAGGAGAGTGCCACGTTGTTGGCTAAAGCTGGTTTTGAAAAGGTGAGTCTATTGAAAAATGGTCTTGTGGCCTGGAATGAAGCCAATCTTCCTCTTGTTCGTGGTAAAAAATAATCCAATCCTCAAGGAACGAAATTCTTTGAGGATTTTGAATCAATAAGGAAAATATCATGTCTGAAGCAGCGCAACAGCAAGAACCGCAGCAGAACTTTGAAATCCAGCGTATCTACCTGAAAGATGCCTCTTATGAAGCCCCGAACGCCCCGATTATTTTTCAGAAAGACGGGAATTCGAATGTTAACTTGGATCTCGATACACAAAACAGAGAACTAGGCGAAGGCGTTTATGAAGTGGTTCTGCGTCTGACCGTGACCGTCAAGAAAGAAGATGAAACTGCATTTTTATGTGAAGTTCAGCAAGCTGGGATCTTCTCTGCCGAGCATATGGAACCGGGCCAGTTGGCACATTGTTTAGGTGCATTTTGCCCGAATATTCTTTTCCCGTATGCGCGTGAAACCATTTCTAGCCTTGTTGCGAAAGGAAGTTTCCCACAACTGAATCTGGCGCCGGTTAATTTTGATGCGTTATTCATGAATTATTTGCAACAGCAAGCATCTCAGGAAGCACAACCAGAGAATGCCTCTTAAGGGTGTCGTTTGACCCGTTAGCGGTATATTAAATACCTAATAAAATGCACACGACATCAGCAAGGTGTTATGTGCATTTTTTGTATATCTTTTGTATAACATAAACATCGATAGTGCATGTTGAACTGAATGGACAGAATATTGTGACTTCACATACCGATTTGATTACCCGAGACTCAATCGCGATGACGGTCATTGGCGCGGGTTCTTACGGAACATCTCTTGCCATCTCTCTGGCTCGGAATGGCGCGAATATTTTAATCTGGGGACACGACCCGCAACATATGCAGCAATTAGAAGCGGATCGGGAAAACCGGGCCTTTTTACCGGATATTCCTTTTCCGGACACCCTCATCGTCACTTCAGACTTAAAAGCTGCTGTTCAGGCATCCCGGGATTTATTGATCGTTGTACCGAGCCATGTCTTTGGTGAAGTTTTACAACAGATACAGCCATATCTCCGGGCGGACAGCCGTATCTGTTGGGCAACCAAAGGGTTAGAACCTGAGACCGGACGCCTGCTCCAGGATGTGGCGCATGATATTGTCGGTGATCAGCACGCGTTAGCTGTCATCTCAGGACCAACATTTGCTAAAGAACTGGCTATGGGGATGCCGACGGCAATATCAGTCGCTTCGGCTGACAGTCAGTTTGTTGCTGATTTACAAGACCAGATTCACTGTAGCAAGACGTTTCGAGTGTATGCCAATTCGGATTTCATCGGATTACAACTTGGCGGGGCTGTAAAAAATGTTATTGCGATTGGTGCCGGTATTTCTGATGGCATGGGATTCGGTGCCAATGCACGAACCGCTTTAATTACCCGGGGGTTGGCAGAAATGAGCCGATTAGGGGTGACGTTAGGGGCTGCGCCAGAGACCTTTATGGGCATGGCCGGATTAGGCGACTTAGTGTTAACCTGTACCGATAATCAATCGAGAAACCGGCGTTTTGGTTTAGCGCTTGGGCAGGGGCAATCGGTTGACACGGCACAGCGTGAAATTGGTCAGGTGGTTGAAGGGTATCGTAATACCAAAGAAGTCTGGCTCCTGGCTCAGCGCATGGGCGTCGAAATGCCGATTGTCGATCAGGTTTATCAGGTCCTTTATCAAGGGAAAGATGCTCGCATAGCTGCGAGGGATTTACTCTCAAGAGATAAAAAGGCCGAGCATTGATCGGCGCCGATGGTGGCCGAGCACGCAAAAATAGATAGCAAACAGAGAACTCAGATAATGAAGCAATGTGCAAAACATAAGGTTGTGTGGCAAACCATTGTTCAAGAAGCCCGGGAGATGACGGAACAAGAACCGATGCTGGCGAGTTTCTATCATGCGACGATTATTAAGCATGATAGCTTATCCGCCGCTCTGAGTTATATTCTGGCGAATAAATTACACACAATTTCAATGCCTGCTATGGCCGTCAGAGAAGTGGTTGAGGAAGCATTGCAGTCAGATCCGGGCATTGCCGAATCAGCCGCTTGTGATATTTGTGCGACGGTTACCCGTGATCCAGCGGTAGGAAGATATTCGATCCCACTGTTATACCTGAAAGGTTTTCATGCACTACAAGGGTATCGGGTGGCTAACTGGCTATGGAAGCAAGGGCGCACAACACTTGCCGGTTATTTACAACATCAAATTTCGGTCGCCTGTCAGGTCGATATTCATCCCGCAGCCCGGATTGGGCGAGCCATCATGCTCGACCACGCAACGGGAATTGTGATTGGTGAGACGGCCGTGATTGAAGATGATGTCTCAATTCTGCAAGATGTGACTCTTGGCGGAACCGGGAAAGAGTGTGGTGACCGACATCCGAAAATTCGTGAAGGGGTGATGATTGGTGCTGGTGCCAAAATCTTAGGCAATATTGAGATTGGTAAAGGGGCCAAGATTGGCTCGGGTTCAGTGGTTTTACAGGCGGTACCACCTCATACAACGGTTGCGGGTGTGCCCGCGAAAATTGTCGGCCGTCCACAAACAGACAAACCGTCTTTGGATATGGATCAGCATTTCAATGGCAATTCGCAGATGTTTATTGGCGGGGACGGTATTTAGATTTAGACGGTGTGAAAACGAACAAGGGATGCCATCGGCATCCCTTGTCACTGTCAACGAATTAAGCAAGAGAGTTTAATGTTTCCAGTGTTTCTTCTGCCCACTCAAGCCATGCCTGACGAGCCAGAAGATTACGGCGAAGTGTTAAGCGTTCCAGTTTCTGTTGTTTATCCAACGAAGCTGGGTTTGCATAGTAAGCTGCTTCAACTTCCTGATAGTGAGCAACAAACTTCTTCGACTCTTCGATCAGTTCAACCAGTTGTTCACGATAAGGTTTTTCATCCTGAACAGAGCAAGCCATCAACTTGGCACTGAACTCATCGCGAACCGTCGGATGGGCTGTTGGTTGATCAAACCATTGGCTCAGGGCTTGACGGCCGGCTTCCGTAATTGAATAAACCTTACGGTCCGGTTTTCCTTCCTGAGGTTCCAATACGCAAGTGACAAGCCCTTGCTGACCCATTTTATTCAGTTCGCGATAAACTTGTTGGTGACTTGCTTTCCAAAAGTAACCGATACTCGAGGAAAACTCTTTAGTAATATCGTATCCCGTCGCATCGCGTGTACTTAAAACAGTAAGAATAACGTGTGGTAATGACATGTCTTCAATCCAAATGGTTAATTAACACAATGGGTTTGGATATTGCTGAGCTTTCTATGGCTCAATCTTAAATTCATCCAAACAGTCACCGGCCTAAAAATTAGTTGCCGGATATGTCACCTTAAAAGCCGTTCATCACCTAATTGTTAGTATAGTAAATTCATATAACTTACTGACTGCAACGCCGTTATTTTATGAGAATGTTGCAGCGGTTGGATAGTATATCTAATAATAAGCAAAGAGTAGAATAAACGTGTGGAAAAATGCAAAAAAACTGATAAAAAGCTCAATTGATGATTTTATCAGAATAAAAGGCCGCAGGATTGCGACCTTTTGGTTTATATTTAGCATAATATTCTGGTTCTTTAACCGGTGTTACGCATACCTGCTGCGATACCGGCAATGGTGACCATCAATGCTTCTTCAAGTTCAGCGGGTGGGGCATCATATTGACGCGTCCGATAGAGCAATTCAGCCTGCAGCATGTTGAGTGGTTCGACATAGATATTTCTCAGGCGGATTGATTCTTGCCCCCACGGATCACTTTGCATCAGGTTTTCATTGTTTTCGACATTCAGAACGGTTTGAATATCTTTTTGTAATTGCGTCCGCAGTCGTTGCCCCAGTTTTCTCAGATGTTCATCGACAAGACGCTCGTCGTAATACTGGGCAATTTCCAGATTACATTTTGAATAGACCATCTCCAGCATTCCCAGACGGGTTGAGAAAAATGGCCATTCACGACACATTGCTTCCAATAGCGCCTGATGTCCTTTATCAATGGAGTATTGAATCGCTTCCCCGGCACCGAGCCAAGCCGGTAATACCAGACGGTTCTGGCTCCACGAGAAAATCCATGGAATAGCACGCAGGCTTTCGACACCACCATTGGGATTACGTTTGGCAGGGCGAGATCCCAGTGGCAGTTTACCCAATTCCAACTCTGGCGTCGCTTGACGGAAATAGGGCACAAAATCCGGTTCGCCACGGACCACTTTCCGGTAAGCTTCACACGAAATCTCAGATAAGACTTCCATCAGATCACGCCATTCCTGTTTTGGTTCCGGAGGCGGCAATAGGTTTGCTTCCAGAATCGCACTGGCATAGAGATTGAAACTGTTGATTGCGACATCCGGCAGCCCTAATTTGAAGCGGATCATTTCGCCTTGTTCAGTGACTCGCAGGCCGCCTTTCAAACTTTTGGGCGGTTGTGACAGCAGTGCTGCATGGGCGGGGGCTCCACCGCGTCCCAATGTACCGCCGCGACCATGGAACAAGGTCAGTTCGATACCTTCCTCTTCGCTGACTTTCACTAGGGATTCCATCGCACTGTACTGTGCCCAGCCAGCTGCCATTACCCCGGCATCTTTGGCGGAATCTGAATAGCCGATCATCACCATCTGATGGTTCTGGATGAAACCGCGATAGATATCAATTCCCATCAACTGACGGATGACAGACTCAGAGCGGTTGAGGTCGTCTAAGGTTTCGAACAGCGGACAAACATCCATACGATAAGGACAACCGGCCTCTTGAAGAAGCAAGTGTACCGCGAGCACATCTGAGGCGGTTCTGGCCATTGAAATGACGTAAGCGCCGAATGCTTCTTTCGGGTTTGCAGCAATGATTCGGCACGTATCGAGCACTTCCTGAACGGGTTCGGAGGGCTCCCAGTCACGAGGAATGAGTGGCCGTTTCGAGCTTAATTCATTGGTGAGAAAGGCAATCTTATCCTGTTCACTCCATTGGTCGTAATCCCCTAATCCCAGATAGCGCGTCAGTTCAGACAAAACATCAGAATGACGGGTGCTTTCCTGACGAATATCGAGGCGAACCAGATGGACGCCAAATGCTTTGATACGGCGTAGCGTATCTAACAGGGAACCGTCGGCAATCGAGCCCATGCCACATTCATGCAATGACTGATAACAGGCATACAGTGGTTCCCATAGCTGACTGACATTTTTCAACGGCGCTTTGACTAACAACTGCTGACCCTGAATCTTTTCACCAAGAATATCAATCGTGTCGGTCAACAGTTGACGAATATCTTTCAGGATGGCCCGGTAAGGTTCGTGCTCTTCTTCACCGGCGAGACTGCGGACCTGATCATTACACTTGGTCATCGACAGTTCACTGATCAGTTCATTGATATCCCGCAGATACAAATCTGCCGCTTTCCAGCGAGAAAGCAGTAGCACTTCGCGGGTAATTTTATGCGTGACGAATGGGTTACCATCACGGTCTCCGCCCATCCAGGAAGAGAAATGGACAGGACGTGCGTCAATCGGTAACCCTTCTCCCAGATAACCTTCCAGTCGTTCATCCAGTTCACGCAAAAATTCCGGCACGGCTTCCCAGAGGGAGTTTTCAACGACCGCAAATCCCCATTTGGCTTCATCCATTGGGGTCGGGCGTTGTTTACGAATGACATCCGAGTGCCAGAATTGCGCGATTAGCTGTTCGAGCCGGCGTTCTGCTTTATTGCGTTCTTTGGGGGCCAGCTCAATGAGCTCCAGACTCGACAGACATTGATTGATTTTGACCAGCTTGTTGATCATGGTGCGACGGGTAATTTCCGTCGGGTGAGCGGTCAGTACCAGTTCAATATTCAAATCACGAATTGCTTGTGCTGTGTCTAGCTTGCTGACCTGATTTTGGTTCAGTTTATTGAAGAGTTCGTTGATCGCGTCAGGCGTACAAATATGAGCGTCACAGTGGCGAGAGATCGTATGATATTGCTCTGCAATATTGGTTAAGTTCAAAAACTGGTTAAACGCTCGGGCAACCGGTGTAATTTGATCATCCGACAGATTCTTGATCTCTTCGACCAACGTATCCCGATCGGATGGGTTACCGTCTTTCAATGATTTCGAGAGTTTCCGTATCGTCTCTACCTTTTCTAAAATAACGTTGCCATCGGCATCGAGGATTGTCTTACCGAGCAATCTGCCGAGCATACTTACGTTACTTTTTAGCGCTGTATATTTTTCGTTCATTGTCATCCTGCCTTGAAAAAAAACTACATCCAATGTTCTTGTTCGATCTTGCTATATCGTGGATTCTCTCCAGTTAAACTCCATATAGAGTAACAATATTCTGTTTGTTGTCTATACGAATAGATTAAATAATAAATAGGATTTAAGCGTTTTTTGTTGAAAGTTTCTTTCAGAATGGCCTGAATGGTTAATCCTGTTTCAGGCCCTTTATGTGCTTCAAAAAGTGTTCCATGCCAAACAATGTTGATGGTGTCCATTGTGCCGATACATTGTGCTCAATCCACATCGTGATTTGTGATCAAAAACAATATTTGTAAATCGATTTGGTCAGTAGATCAATGGTTGGATCGATGTACTCGAAAGCCAGAAATTCATCGGGCTGGTGGGCCTGATCAATGGACCCCGGTCCCATCACGAGTGTTGGACAAAGCTGTTGCAGATAAGGCGCTTCGGTACAGTAGTTGACGGTTTCGGCCTCTCGTCCGCTTAACTGATGAATTTGTTCGACGAACGGATGATCTTTCTGACACTCATACCCGGGAATTGAATCATGCAATGGTTTCATTTCGATGCGACCGGGCCATTTGGCTTCCAGTTCCTGAAGCGACTCTCGTAGCAGATGATCAAGCCCTTCAAGGCTCATTCCCGGCAGCGGTCTGACATCATAGTGTAGTTCACAGCAGCCACAAATCCGGTTAGCGCTGTCTCCACCGTGAATATGACCTAGATTGAGTGTCGGTGTCGGGACTTCAAAGCCCGGATGGTGATAGGTTTTAATGAGCCGCTCTCGTACCTGCATCAAGGTAAACAAGATCTCATGCATGATTTCTATCGCATTGACACCCAATGCCGGATTCGATGAATGCCCTGATTTACCGGTCACACGGATCGCATTGGCCACGTGGCCTTTATGCGCATAGACCGGCACAAGGCTGGTGGGTTCACCAATGATGCAGTAGTCCGGTTTAAATGGTGCGCTCTCGGTAAAATGACGCGCCCCCATCATCGTCGTCTCTTCATCACAGGTTGCCAATATATAAAGTGGCTTGGTCTGCTTCTGCCAGTCGATTTTTTGGACCGCTTCTATAATAAAGGCAAAGAAGCCTTTCATATCAGCGGTACCCAAACCGTAAAAACGTTGATTCGACTCAGTCAGGGTATGGGGATTGAAATTCCACTGGCCTTCATCAAAGGGGACGGTATCGCTATGACCGGACAGCAACAATCCTCCTTCACCGGCCCCTTTTTTCGCAATGAGGTTATGTTTGTGGGGCGCAACGGTGTCGATCTGTACTGAGAAACCTAAAGTACTCAACCAGTCTGAAAGCTTCGCAATCACAGCTTCATTGCCTTCATCCCAGCTTGGATCTGTCGAGCTAATGGAAGAGGTAGAAATGAGGTCCTGATAAACCGCCTTGAATTTAGGGAATTGCATAGAATCTTTGCTCCTGCTATTGACAGAGTTAGGCTGAGAGGGTAAAAAGCATATTAAATCATTTTTTTTGAATAAAAAACCATAAATAAGCGAAAAACAGCATATTAATAATCATTTTTCGTTTAGTATTTAATCAGAATGTACGTGTTTGAACTGAGGTTCAAGTGTTGAATTAAACATCTAACCGTTTCATTAAAAGATAACGCGTTTCACTCAAAGATACAGTCAAAAAAATCGGATGCAGGGATATGTTAAAAACAACCATTATCGGAGCCAGTGGATACACAGGTGCAGAGCTTGCCCTGATGGTCCAGCAACATCCTGAGCTAACGCTATCAGGTTTGTATGTTTCCGCCAACAGTGTGGATGCCGGAAAACCCATCGCCCAATTACATGGCCAGTTGGCCGGACGTATTGATATGTCCGTTCAGGCCCTGGTCGACCCGGAACAAGTTGCTCAGGAATCTGATGTGGTTTTTTTAGCAACCGCCCATGAAGTGAGTCACGATCTCGCCCCTATCTTTCTCGCCCATCAGTGTCAGGTTTTTGATCTGTCGGGGGCATACCGTGTCAATCATCCGGATTTTTATACTAATTTTTATGGATTTGAGCATCAGCATCAGACGCATCTGGATCAAGCTGCCTATGGTCTGGCGGAATGGAATCAGGCTGCGATTCAGTCCAGCCAACTTGTCGCTGTTGCCGGGTGTTATACCACCGCCGCACAATTGGGGATCAAGCCTTTACTGATCTCCGAGCTGATTGATACGCAGCAGTGGCCGGTGATTAATGCCACCAGTGGTGTCTCTGGTGCGGGTCGCAAAGCGACCATGACCAATAGTTTTTGTGAAGTGAGTTTACAGGCTTACGGCGTATTTACGCATCGTCATCAGCCTGAAATTGTTGCTCATTTAGGATGTGATGTGATTTTTACACCGCATCTGGGTAATTTTAAACGGGGAATTCTGGCGACGATCACCATGAAATTGAAGCCGGGTGTGACGACAGCCGATGTGACCGCAGCATTCACGCAAGCCTATGCAGATAAACCAGCGGTCCGTTTATGTGGCGAAACGCTGCCTCGGTTGCAACATGTGGTCAACTCGCCATTTTGCGATATCGGCTGGAAAGTTCAGGGAGAACATGTGATTGTCATTTCAGCAATTGATAATTTGCTGAAAGGTGCTTCCAGTCAGGCGATGCAGTGTCTGAATATTCACTATGGTTATCCGGAAATGACCGCGTTAATTTGAGGCACGTATGGAACAATTATCTCATCCGGTGGTAATTAAGCTTGGGGGCGCGGTACTCGCAAGTCGCGACACACTGGCAAAACTTTTTGAGACGGTGGCACAGTACCAACAACATCGTCCGATCGTGATTGTTCATGGCGGGGGATATCTCGTGGATGAACTGATGACGAAACTTCAGTTTACTACCGTTAAGAAGCATGGCCTTCGGGTTACACCTTATGATCAGATCCCATTTATCACGGGGGCTTTAGCCGGTACCGCGAATAAGATGTTACAAGGGGAAGCGATCAAAAGTGGCTTGAAAGCGGTTGGTTTATGTTTGGGTGATGCCGGTCTGTGTCAGGTCGAAGAACTTGATCCTGAACTGGGCGCTGTGGGGCGGCCATCTGCCGGTGACCCGACGATTGTGAATGCGATCATGCAAGCGGGCGGGGTGCCGGTTATCAGTTCGATCGGACTGACTGCCAACGGACAAATGATGAATGTGAACGCCGATGATGCCGCTGTTGCCGTGGCTAAAACCCTCGATGCCGAATTGGTGCTGCTTTCGGATGTCAGCGGCGTTCTGGATGGGGAAAAGCAGTTGATTCCACAGCTCGATGCCTGTCAGGCCAATCAACTGATTGACGACGGTGTGATCACCGATGGCATGATTGTCAAAGTGAAAGCCGCCCTTGAAGCCGCGGATGACTTAGGGCGTGCGATTACCGTTTCAGGCTGGCGGTCGCCAGAATTGCTGGCCCATGTATTTTCCGGTGATCAGCATCGCGTCGGAACCCGTTTTTATCCCACAACAAAATAGTTTCATTCATTAGACTGTTTTGTTTCAATAGATTTTTACAGAGTAGAGAAACGCTTGGCGCTGACCGCCATGTGCAGAGCCGAGATATTGGAGAAGAGATTATGAGTAAGGTTCAAGTAAACAAAGTTGTTGTTGCATACTCTGGCGGTCTGGACACGTCAGTCATTATCCCATGGTTAAAAGAAAACTATGGTTGTGAAGTGGTCGCATTCGTTGCCGATGTCGGTCAGGGTGCAGATGAGTTGGTCGGTATCGAAGAGAAAGCCATTGCCTCCGGTGCGTCTGAATGTCATGTGGTTGATCTGAAAGATGAGTTTGTTGCCGAATATATTTATCCAAGCCTGAAAACCGGTGCGTACTACGAAGGGAAGTATTTACTCGGTACCTCAATGGCGCGTCCGGTCATTGCGAAAGCACAGGTTGAAGTGGCGCGTAAAGTCGGCGCGGATGCTCTGGCTCACGGCTGTACCGGGAAAGGGAATGATCAGGTGCGTTTCGAAGGGGCATTCTCTGCATTGGCACCGGACCTTCATGTGATTGCGCCATGGCGTGAATGGGATCTGGAAAGCCGTGAAGAGTGTCTGGATTATCTGGCTGAGCGGAATATTCCTTGTGCAGCGTCACTGACGAAAATCTATTCGCGTGATGCCAATGCATGGCACATCTCGACCGAAGGCGGTGTACTGGAAAGCACTTGGAATGCACCGAATGATGATTGTTGGGCGTGGACCGTTGATCCGAAGAAAGCACCGGATGCTGCTGAAACCGTGACACTGAAAATTGAAAATGGTGAAGTGGTTGCTGTTGATGGCCAGGCGATGTCTCCTTATGAAGTGCTGGTTTGCCTGAATGAGAAAGGTGCAAAACATGGTGTCGGTCGGATCGATATCGTTGAAAACCGTCTGGTCGGCATGAAATCTCGTGGTTGTTATGAAACTCCGGGAGGCACGATTATGATGGAAGCGCTGCGTGCCGTTGAGCAGCTGGTTCTGGATAAAACCGCATTTGAATTCCGTGAAGAGATCGGGATTAAAGCATCGCATCTGATTTATGATGGTCGTTGGTTTACCCCATTACGTGAATCAGTTTTTGCCGCAGCCGAGTCACTGGCAAAAGATGTCAACGGTGAAGTCGTGATCGAACTGTATAAAGGTCATGCCACTGCGATTCAAAAACGTTCTCCAAATAGCCTTTACTCAGAAGAGTTTGCGACATTTGGTGCCGATGATGTGTATGACCAGAGTCACGCAGGTGGATTTATCCGTCTATACTCTCTTTCAAGTCGTATCCGATCGCTGAATGCAGCAAAACAAAAATAACTAGCAACGTTGGTGTGTAATAAAAAGGCGGATCCGGACTTTGGTCCGGATCCCTTTTCTCTTTAATAAAGATGTAAATGGCAGGAGAGATATAATGGCATTATGGGGTGGTCGGTTTACTCAGGCAGCAGATACAAGATTTAAAGACTTCAATGATTCTCTTCGTTTTGACTACCGTCTGGCTGAACAGGATATTGTCGGCTCAGTGGCTTGGTCGAAAGCATTACTATCCGTCAATGTGCTGACTCAGGATGAACAGCAGCAGTTAGAAGCAGCCCTCAATGAGTTAAAAGCCTCGGTGGTTGCTGCTCCAGAACAGATTTTGCAGTCAGATGCTGAAGATATTCATTCATGGGTTGAACAGCAGTTGATTGATCGGGTCGGCGATCTGGGCAAAAAACTCCATACCGGCCGTTCACGTAACGATCAGGTCGCAACCGATTTGAAATTGTGGTGCCGAGCTCAGGGCGAAGTATTGCTGGATGCGTTACAGCGCTTACAAACGAAGATGGTTGAGGTGGCCCAAGCCAATCAAACAACCGTACTCCCGGGCTATACCCACTTACAACGTGCTCAGCCCGTCACCTTTGCACATTGGTGTCTGGCCTATCTGGAAATGTTCGAGCGGGACAGTTCGCGTTTGCAAGACGCGCTGCAACGTCTGAATACTTGTCCGCTGGGCTCCGGTGCTTTAGCGGGGACCGCTTATGCGATTGATCGTGAGCGGTTGGCTCAGTCACTAGATTTTCAACGTGCAACCCGTAATTCTTTAGATGCCGTGTCCGATCGGGATCATGTCATGGAACTGATGTCAGTTGCATCGATTTCGATGTTGCATCTGTCTCGTCTGGCAGAAGATCTGATTTTCTATAACTCGGGTGAAGCCGGATTTATTGAACTTGCTGATACCGTTACCTCTGGCTCTTCGCTGATGCCACAGAAGAAAAATCCGGATGCACTGGAATTGATTCGTGGTAAAACGGGGCGTGTCTATGGGGCACTGGCTGGCATGATGATGACAGTCAAAGCGTTGCCACTGGCGTACAACAAAGACATGCAGGAAGACAAAGAAGGCCTGTTTGATGCCTTGGATACATGGTATGACTGTCTCGAGATGACAGCCCTTTGTTTTGAAGGCATTCAAATCAATGGTGAACGGACGCTGGAAGCTGCCAAACAAGGGTATGCTAATGCAACCGAACTCGCGGATTACCTGGTTGCGAAAGGGATTCCATTCCGTGAAGCACACCATATTGTCGGTGTTGCGGTTGTCGGTGCGATTGCGAAAGGCTGTGCACTTGAAGAACTGTCTCTGGCTGAACTCCGTGAATTCTCCGCAGTGATTGACGAGGATGTCTACGGAACGTTGACGATTGATTCTTGCCTCAAACAGCGGTGTGCTTTAGGCGGTGTCTCGCCAGAACAAGTGGCTTATGCCGTTGAACAGGCACAGCAACGGCTGAGTGATAAGGATTGAAATATCGATGATTGTGGTCGGTGATTTGCGCTGCGAACGGATGCGCGACAGGCTCACTGAATCATCTGACTGAGTCATCGTGAACGACTGATCAAAAAAGATCGATTTTTTTTGGAACCAATTCAGAAAGGCAGGGTCTACCTTTATACCACTGCTTTTTCTTAGATGAATCTAAGAGGCCCCGAGACTAAATTTGGTCTTGGGGCTTTTTCTTTCCGGCGGTTTTTTCGGTCGTTGCTGTGAGAGAGCTCATCCGAATATGGCAGCCTGCGATAAGCCGCCTGAGTCTGTCTGTGCATACATGATCCATATGAACGACCTAGTGCGGTTTTCTGTTCCGTAATGGCAGAACAATAAATTTCATCCAGAGGTGAAGACTGAGCAGCAGATGAACCGCAAGCCCAAAACCGATGAGTGCAATCCCTTCAACCGATTTTGTATGCTGTATTCCCCACAGCAGCCAGCTGACCCAGAATAAGACACAAAGGACACTTAACTGGTTCATACAGCGCTGACAGCGACCTATTTTTTTCCAAAACCAGCCAGATTCACAGTTGTTACAAGTCATTTGAAGTGTTTATTGAACCAATAAAAGGCAAGCGTAGGTGAGGAGATGTAGGGAATCAAGCAAAAAAATTACTCTGGTTCTCTCACTTGGGGGAAAGAAGAGAACCAGAGTCGAAATGAATTACTGTCAATTCAAAGACAGTAACACACCGCAACAGAGTCAGCATTATGGACATTAACACTGACTCAACTCCCGAGATTCAATCGAGCTAATGCAGGCAGTTGGAATTCTAAATAAGTGGTAGAGCACATCGTTATTATTGGCTTTGAGTCAGACCTCCGGCTCACCCGGAGGTCTGCATTTTTAGTTGGTGGTGGATTCGCGCAAGTAGATGTCCAGTTCTTCGCTGCCGCCAATATGTTTGCCACCAATGTAAACTTGAGGGACCGTGGAACGGCCGGTAATCGCACGCAGGCTGACGGTTGTCGCATCTTTGCCTAAGACGACTTCTTCATATTGCATACCATGGTCGATCAGGGCCTGTTTGGCTTTGGCACAGAATGGGCAACCCGGTTTGGTAAAAATGGTGACTGATTCCTGAAGCTGATATCCCGGAGAAATATGTTTCAGCATTGTATCGGCATCTGAAACCTTGAATGGGTCACCCGGTTCATTGGGTTCAATAAACATTTCTTCAACGATGCCATCTTTGACCAGCATGCTGTAACGCCATGAACGTTGACCGAATCCTAAATCGTGTTTATTGACTAACATCCCCATACCGGCAGTGAATTCGCCATTGCCATCCGGAATAAAAGTAATGTTGTCGGCTTCCTGATCGTTTTTCCAGGCATTCATCACGAATGTATCGTTTACCGACACACACAAGATGTCATCGACACCATGCTCTTGAAAGACAGGGAATAACTCATTGTAGCGTGGTAGATGGCTTGAAGAGCATGTCGGGGTAAATGCGCCGGGAAGACTAAAAACAATGACGGTTTTCCCTTTGAATAATTCATCGGTGGTTACATTGACCCACTGATCCCCCTGACGTGTCGGAAAGGTGACTTGTGGAACGGGCTGGCCTTTTTTAGATGTCAACATATTGAGTGTCCTTTTTTAAATTCAAATCTATTTTTCGAAAGTGATATCAAGTGTCGGGCACTTGTTTTTTGTTTTGATAGGTTCATTATTCAAAAAAAGCTTTGATAGCTCTAATCGTTTGATGCTATGGTTTTGATAGATGTAATCTATTGGGGGATGAAATGAATATCCGCGATTTTGAATACTTGGTCTCTTTAGCCGAACACCGTCATTTTCGTAAAGCGGCTGAAGCCTGTTTTGTCAGCCAACCCACGCTTAGTGGGCAGATCCGTAAGCTGGAAGACGAGCTGGGAACGGTGTTATTAGAACGGAGCAGCCGTCGGGTACTCTTTACTGACGCTGGACTACAACTCGTCGAACAGGCAAAAAACATCCTGAAAGAGATTAAAACATTCAAAGATATGGCGAGCGGACAGGGCGATGAAATGAGTGGTCCGATGCATATTGGTTTTATCCCGACCGTTGGTCCTTACTTGTTGCCCCGCATTGTCCCGTCACTGAAAACGAACTTTCCGGATTTAGAACTGTATTTGCATGAAGCGCAAACGAATCAGCTGGTGCGCCAATTAGAAGACGGCAAGTTAGACTGCCTTGTGCTTGCGTCGGTGGAAGAGACGAAGCCATTTAAAGAAATCGAACTCTACAATGAGCCGATGAGTCTTGCCGTGCCATCTGAACACCCGTGGGCGAAGTGTGAGCAACTGGATATGTCTCAACTGAAAGGACAAACCGTGCTGATGTTGGGTGACGGACACTGCTTGCGTGATCAGGCGCTGGGATTCTGTTTTGCCGCAGGTGCGAAAGACGATGAACGTTTTAAGGCAACCAGCTTAGAAACATTACGCAATATGGTGGCTGCCGGTGCCGGAATGACATTGCTGCCGGAGCTCTCTTTGCCGGATTGCCGGGAAAAAGACGGTGTGTGCTATCTGAAAGCTTTTAACCCCGTTCCCAGCCGGACATTAGCACTGGTTTATCGACCCGGTTCACCACTCAGACAGCGGTTTGAAACATTGGCGGCTTTAATTCGTCAGCGGCTCAATGAACTGACTTAAAAGCGAAGTTTCCACTCAACATGAAACAGCAAAAAGAAAAAGCGGAGTGAACTCCGCTTTTTTAGGTTGATTTTCTGGAGAAGGCCACTGAGTCATTGAAACAAAAGTGTCATTGAAACAAAAGTGGCACTCTCGCACATGATTAAAACAGTTCTTCACCGCCATTGGGTGAGGTGTACAGACTGTTCGTCACGGCATCTTGCACATATTCTTTCGGTTCGGTGCCCTGAATAAAATACTCGAACATTGCACTGCCATCTGTTTTCGTGGTTAACAGCCCGGTTTCCCGATCGATTCTGACCTGAACAATATGTTTCGGGATGACTTTCTCGTGTGGCGGGACATCATTCAATGCATGCGCCATGAAATCGATCCAGGCCGGTTCTGCGGTTTTGGCTCCGGATTCGCCACCGCTAATCGGTACGTCGTCGAGATTCGGGTTTTTGGTGGTTCGGCCCAGATCCCGGTTGTGGCTGTCAAAGCCGACCCAGGCACTGGCAACGATACCCGGTGCGAAGCCGTTATACCAGGCATCTTTCGAATCGTTGGTTGTTCCGGTTTTACCACCAATATCCCGGCGTTTGAGTTTTTGGGCACGCCATCCGGTACCGTTCCAGCCGGTTCCTTCCTGCCAGTTTCCGCCGCCCCAAATATTGCTATACATCATTTCCCGGACCAAAAATGCATTCTGTTCCGAGATGACGCGTGGTGCATATTGAACGTCCGCGGAATGTTCATTAAAGCGAGGTGAACGATGTTCATCACCGACTGGATTCTGATGAATATCGGCAGCACCGATACCTTGCTCATTCTCTCCCGATGGGGTGACACCGGACTGATCCTGTGATTCGTCAATGTCCTGATCAGGGCATTGATCATGACAGACGATTTTTGGTGTTGAGCGATAGACCAGTGTTCCGAACGGATCTTCGACATGATCAATGTAGTAGGCATCAACACTATAACCACCGTTGGCAAAGACAGAATATCCCTGAACCAGTTTCATCGGGCTCAGGCTACCGGCCCCCAGCGCAATGGTTTCTGAATGTGGCAGGTTGTCCAGATCGAAACCAAAACGGGTCAGATAGTGTCGAACACGTTCCAGTCCAACCGCTCTGAGTACGCGGATTGCCATGACGTTTTTCGACTGTGCTAAGCCAATCCGTAACCGGGTTGGTCCCCGGTAAGTCGGAGGCGAATTTTTAGGACGCCATGCTGTCCCCTGACTCTGATCCCATTTATTGATTGGTGCATCATTGACCAGCGTTGCCAGCGTCAAACCATCATCAATGGCTGAGGAATAGATGAAAGGTTTAATGCCCGACCCCACCTGACGGATCGATTGTGTCACGCGGTTAAATTTACTGTGGATGAAATTAAAACCACCGACCAGCGCAAGCACGGCACCATCTTCAGGATTCATGGCAACAAAAGCCGTGTTGGCATTGGGCACCTGACTGAGGTGCCAGATCGGTTGGTTTTCAGCCTGAGTCTCATCACGTTGTCGCACCCAGATTTGTTCACCGGCTGTCATGATTTCGTGGGCGTTTGTTGGCGCGTCTCCTTGCCGGTCATCCGTAATAAAGCGTCGGGCCCATTTCATCCCATCCCAGGGAATAGTTTGTGTGCCATGATTTTTGACCCAAACCGTCGCCGATTGTTGGGCAACATCGGTCACAATGGCAGGATACATATCATCATAGATCGGTTGTTCGGTGAGATACTCTTCCATCTGTTCTTGGGTAAACGCCGGTTGACCGGTTTTCCATAACACTTTTTCTGCACCGCGATAACCATGACGTTGATCGTAGGCAATCAAGTTATTAATGGCTGATCTGTGGGCGGCATTTTGCAGATCAGACTGGATGGTGGTGGTCACTCTCATGCCTGACGTATAGGCGTCTTCACCATAATGTTCTACCATCCAGGCGCGTGCAAGTTCAGCCACATAAGGCGCATTGACTTCAATTTCAGCCACGTGATATCGCGCGACTAATGGCTCCGCTTTGGCTGATTCATATTGCGCTTGCGTAATATAGTGCTCGTCCAGCATCCGCATCAGAACGACATTACGGCGGTGGGTTGCCCGGGACAGTGAGTAGATTGGATTCATGGTCGAGGGAGCTTTCGGCAACCCGGCAATCATGGCCATTTCACCAAGCGTGAGGTCTTTGACATTTTTGCCGAAATAGACTTGTGCTGCCGCTCCAACCCCGTAAGAACGATAGCCCAGATAGATTTTGTTCAGATACAGTTCGAGGATTTCGTCTTTTGTCAGCAACTGTTCAATATGCACGGCGATAAAAATTTCTTTTATCTTGCGCATGATTTTCTTCTCATTGCTCAGGAAGAAATTACGGGCGAGCTGCTGAGTAATGGTACTCGCACCTTGAGATGCGCTACCGGATGATATGACGGCAAATGCTGCGCGGGTAATCCCGATGGGGTCAAATCCATAATGCTCATAAAAACGATTATCTTCCGTGGCCAGAAATGCGTGGATCAAATCCGGTGGAATGTCACTCAGTTTAAGTGGGATTCGGCGCTTTTCTCCAAACTGGGCAATCAGTTTCCCATCTTTACTGAAAACCTGCATCGGCGTTTGAAGCTGAACATCTTTTAAGGTGGCGACGTCAGGTAATTCCGGTTTTACATAGTAGTAAAACCCAAAAATTGTACTCACCCCTAAAACCATGCAAATCAATGAAAATAAAAATAATCGCTTTATGAACTTCACCGGATAATCCCTGTTTGGTCGGATTGAACGCATGTCATCCGATCTAATTTTCGCTATTTTCTCTAAGAAACTGATCGCTTAACGTTTCATTTCAAGATAGACCTGTTGGAACGAGTCTACACGACTAAAAATATTGGTTGTTAAAAATATAATGCGGCGCCCGCCGTTTCATCTTTTTATCATCCCGTTATTTTGGGGTTGGTGCTATCTCAGAATGAACGCTTATTGTACTACCAATCAGCGATTTGAACAGTGCTGAACGACTGGAGTCTGTATGAGAAAACGTATCGTAACGGGAATTGATATCCGCCGTCATCGTATTACGACTGTTACTTTAAAGCGCCAACATAACATCGTGTCATTACTTGATTGTGAAACGTTGTCCGTTACCAAGGACATTCTCTCTGAGAATGAGGTCATTGATTATCAGAGTATTGTCAATAAACTTGCCAAAATAAGAAAGAGATTACCTTTTTGGCAACATCGTGTTGCGATTGCGATGCCTGACTTGGCGGTGATGACCAGAACGCTGTCACTCCCGAACCGTGATTATGATAAAAGTCTCGAGCCGTGGTTCATCGCACAGGCCTTTGCTGAAAAAACCGGTCTCTCTCGTCAATCCGTCTATTTAGATTATGTTCCGCTTCAAACTGACTATCAGGTTTATGCCGCGAAAAAAGAGGTGGTAGAAAGCCGTCTGCAAGCGCTGTGTCTGGCGGGATTCAGACCGGTATTGATCGATACGGAGAAACAGGCTTTTCTGCAATTTTTGCTGCATTTGATGTGCTGTACCCAACGTCAGGGATGGCTCATGATTGATATCAGTGATGATACTGTCGCGCTGGGATTTATCACCGACGAACTGAGTTTCTATCGTCAGTTTCCTTTTTCCGCACAGGCGTTCGAGGCGGCGGTTCTTCTGGTTGTACAAGAGGTTCAGTTGTTTCGTTCATTACATCCTGCCGCACTCCTGAACGGGATGTGGATCAATGGTTCCCCCGATATTTATCAGGCTCTGTCACCGGTGTTGCATGAGCAATTTCGTGGGCCGGTAGAACATCTGATGGTTGCCTCTGCTTTCGAAACATCAGCGCTTGTCCCTACCCATCTGTGGTCTTATCTTCCTTTGGCTGCCGGTAGCGCGTTACGCGGACTCATGGCGTTGGAGGCGGGCTATGCTGCATGAACTGAATTTAATGGATTGGCGGCAAAGCCAATTATACCGACGCCAACGATTTTTATATGGATTGTGGCTTTTTGGGGGTGGTCTGTGGCTGGCGATGCAAAGTCTTATCTATTTTGAATGGCATCAGCAGCAAACACGCTGGCAACAATCAGAGCAGCAGGTCAATTCACAACTGAGCGAGCAGCAAAAGCGCCTGCGTGAGTGGGAAGTGCGGCGGCAACATGCGCAGCAGAATCAAAGTAAGCTGGCGCTCGCTGAACAGTGGATCGCACACAGTCAATTACCGCGGCGGCTTATGTCCTTATTCGTCTCGGTTATTCCCGATGGTATCTATCTGGAAGACATCCGTTTGACGGAACAACAGGTTGTTCTTCGAGGATTCAGTCGTCATCCGACAGCGATGAATCGCTTGATTCATCAGCTGAGACAAGCCCCATTGATCCGACAGCTGGATATTCTGTCCATGACCGACGAAGCCCCGCAGTGGGGCAGCCAATTCAATACGTTCCAGCTGCGTTTATGGATGGTCGTAAACTCGGGGACCGATTCGACCTTAGCGATTGAGCCTGATGTGACACTGGAACCTGATGTCGTCATTGATGCGATGAGCAAACAGGAGCTCGCCAATGTTCACTGATTCTCTCCGGCGGTGGATGTTAAATACCTCGACACGGCAACAGGTAGGCGTGATAGCGGTGCTTTTTATAGTCCTCACGGGCGTCAGTTACCTGCTTTTCTGGCAAAGCCGGTATGAGACATTACTGCAATATCCAATTCAACTGAAAGCTCTGTCTCAGCAGCAGAAAGATAACCGCCGACAATTAGGTGACTTTCGTCGTCAGCAAGCAAGTTGGGAGGCAATTCAGCGCAAACTGGGTCAAACCTTAGCCCGGATGACGAAAGTGCATGACGCTTCAGCATGGGTCAAACAGATCGAGCTGGCCGCCGCAGAACAGCATATCCGCATTCGACACATCGTATGGAAAAAACCGCAACAACGCTATGGACATCATGCGGATGTCTTCGAGATCAGACTGAGTGGCCTGTTTCCGGATATCCTGAACTTCATGCAGGCAATCGAACACCAGTCTATTGGGGTTGTATTTCAACCGGTCCTCTGGAAGAGAGAGTCACCTCAGCAACGTCGTATTGAGGTTGTCGCAACTGGATATTTTTATCAACAGACAGCAGAACAGAGTAAAGGCCATTATATAAAAGGACATGATCAACATGAGTCAAAATAACGATCGGAGGGTGTTATCTGACATCTGCCTGATAGGGAGTATTTTATGGGGGATGTGCACGCAAGTATTGGCTCAACCGACGATTGATCCGTTTGACGTACCGGCAATGGCCCAAACCGGTACAGCGTCCGGAGACAGATCGGATGCATCACTACCGAGACTGGAAACCGTATTCATTCCCGTGCAATACGCGAAAACGGCAGACTTATTGTCCCTCATTGAAGGGGGAGAAAAAGCAGGACTGCTTTCTGAATCCGGACTGGTACGCGTTGATCCACGCACCAATTCACTGATTATTCGTGATACGCCACATCATTTGGCCGCGATCCGGCGCATGATTCAGGCGCTTGATGTACCGGTCAAACAGGTCAGAATTGAAGCGAGGATTGTCATTGTTAGTGAAGGGGCGCTTGATGAGCTTGGTGTGCGCTGGGGTGTCGGATTGGAACAAGGACATTTTGCTGTTGGGAGTCATATTCAACAGCCTCATGTGGCAGGGGGGAGTACAAGCGACGCATCACAAGTCACCGATTTTATGAACATTAATTTACCGAGTACATCCGGCAATGCTTCATCGATTGCTTTTCGATTAGCTAAGCTGGGATCCGGCACATTACTGGATTTGGAGTTATCGGCATTACAGACGGAGTCCCGTGCCGAAATTATTTCCAGCCCGAGTCTGTTAACCACAAATCATCAGTCAGCGTTTATTGAACAAGGCACCGAGATCCCATATCAGGAGTCGAGTTCCGATGATAAGACGACCATTGCCTTTAAAAAAGCAGTACTGAGTCTGGAAGTGACACCGAATATTACCCCGGATCATCATATGTTGTTGGATTTACGCGTGACACAGGATCGTCCCGGAGAGGTGGTTAAGACGGGTTCCGGGGAAGCAGTTGCCATCACGACACAAAGAATTGGCACTCAAGTGTTCGTTAATGATGGTGAAACGGTTGTTCTTGGTGGGATTTATCAGAACACCCAAATGCACCGGGTTGATAAAGTACCGGTGTTAGGAGAGTTACCATGGCTAGGCAAACTATTCCGGCGTAATTATCAAAAGACGGATAAGAACGAGTTACTTATTTTTGTTACACCCAAGGTTGTGATTCAATAAGTTAGTCCGCTTTTTGCTGTTCGTCTAAAAATAAGGTTGCATTCGGGCACTCAGATCTAGATAATTTCGGGTCTTATCACGAAATGTCTGTGAGGAATTGGTGCCACGAAGCTGATTCATTCCTTGTTATACCTTGAATTCACTTGTGGCGATGTCATTGAATTAATGTTGTTAATTACTGCTAAACATGGCTGAAAAACGTAATATTATCCTTGTTGGCCCTATGGGGGCTGGCAAAAGTACTATTGGTAGATATCTGGCACAGCAACTTCATATGGAATTTGTCGATTCTGACTCCGTTATTGAAGAACGGACGGGGGCAGATATTGCTTGGGTATTTGATGTTGAAGGAGAGGATGGTTTCCGGAAACGTGAAGAAACTGTCATCCATGATCTAACAGAACAACAGGGTATTGTTCTGGCAACAGGCGGTGGGTCTGTTAAAAGCAAAGAAAATCGCAATCGTCTTTCTGCCCGGGGCGTTGTCGTTTATCTGGAAACGACAATTGAGAAACAGTTAGCTCGTACCAGTCGTGATAAAAAGCGTCCGCTTCTGCAAACGGAACAGCCACGCGAAGTTTTAGAAGCTTTGGCTGAGGAACGTAATCCGCTTTATGAAGAAATTGCGGATATTACTGTGAAAACTGATGATCAAAGTGCAAAAGTGGTAGCCAATCAGATCGTAAAAATGTTAGAAGAACAATAGGTTTTTTTTATTTTTGCGGAGTGCAACCATGGCGCAGATTACGGTCAGTCTAGGTGAGCGTAGTTACCCCATTTCAATCGGAGCCGGATTATTTCAAAATCCGGCGCTTCTTTCTTTTCTTTCTCCTCAGCAAAAAGTGGTTATCGTCAGCAACGTCACGGTTGCCCCACTTTATGCTGACAAAATCACACAGTTATTAAACGAGATTGGCTGTCAGACCTATCTGCTGACACTTCCCGATGGCGAGCAATATAAGACTCTGAATACGTTTGATACCGTCATGACGTTTTTGCTTGAACACAATCTCGGGCGAGATATTGTCATTGTTGCGCTCGGTGGTGGAGTGATCGGTGATCTGGTTGGCTTTGCAGCGTCATGCTATCAACGTGGTGTGGATTTCATTCAAATCCCGACAACGCTATTGTCTCAGGTTGATTCTTCTGTCGGTGGTAAAACCGCGGTAAATCATCCGCTGGGCAAGAATATGATCGGCGCCTTTTACCAACCGCGTTCAGTGATTATCGATACCGATTGCCTGTCAACGCTGCCCGAACGGGAATTTGCTGCCGGCATGGCAGAAGTGATCAAATACGGCATTATTTATGATGCTGAGTTTTTCGACTGGCTTGAAAATAATCTTGATGCGCTGTATGCGCTGGAGCAGTCAGCACTGAGTTACGCCATTGCCCGTTGTTGCGAAATTAAAGCTGAAGTTGTGGCGCAGGATGAAAAAGAGGCTGGCATTCGGGCATTGCTGAACTTAGGTCATACCTTTGGTCATGCCATAGAAGCACATTTGGGCTATGGACAATGGCTGCATGGTGAAGCGGTTTCATCCGGAACGGTGATGGCTGCCAAGACGGCACAATTACATGGCTTAATTTCTGAAGCGCAGTTCTCACGAATTGTTGCGCTCCTCAAGTCAGCGAAGCTGCCGGTTCACACGCCGGAAGGTATGTCTTTCTCTGATTTTATGACGCATATGATGCGGGATAAAAAGGTACTGGCCGGTACATTACGGCTTGTTCTCCCAACCGGAATCGGTACGGCAAAAGTGTTGAAGGATATTCCGGAATCAACCATTGAGCAGGCGATCGATTTCTGTCGTACAGTATAATTCAAGTCTTTCATGCTTCTGAGTAGGATGAGTTCATGAGTGCAGCACACGGGCGAGTGTTGGAATTGCAGTCTCAGGTCGATTTGTTAGAGCGGCTGAGGTTGCTGACACATTTCGGTTCAAATCTGGTGACGGTCTCCGGTGAACCCGGAGCCGGTAAAACTTGGCTCGCACAACGTTATCTGGAAGCGTGGGCGGAGGACAAAAATCAGTCGCTCTTATTGTGTTATCCCAATCAGGATGATCGCCAGCATCGGATGACAATTCTGACGCAGATCGACTCTCACGCGCGGTTTAGTCCCGATGACGCATTGGTCGATAATTTGGCGGCTGTATTTGATGATGAGCCCTGTAATATTGTTATCGTGGTCGATAATGCGCAGCGTCTGTCTGAGAATCTGATTTCGGAACTATGGATGCTTGTCCTTGAGGCTCAGGATAAGCCGCAATGGTCGATCAATGTCATCCTCTTTGCTCTGCCCCGGGTATTGGACCCTCTGATTACTCGAATTGGGTATGGTCAGGAACATAAACCGGTTGATCTGGAGATCGAGCGACTTTCTCAAGATGACGCTGATCGTCTTTTCGAATATCTGGTGGTCCGTTTTATCGACGATAAAATGGAGAAGCGGGTTCGCCATGCGTATAGTAAGGTGAATAAAACACCGGGTGATATCATAGCATTAGGAGAGAAGAAGATGGAAAAGCGGATTGTGATTCGCTCAATAGTCGGGTCTCCGGTTAAGATCGCGGCACTGATACTGTTACTCGCAGTGATCCTCGGTGGGGGATATTGGTGGATGTTATCTGAAGAGCAGACGCCTGAGCGAGTGCTGGACGATATGGTTGCCAATGATACCGCGACGAAAGAACAGACCGTGATTCCTGCCTTAACCGGCAACCCTAAAGAGAATCAAACAGCGGATACATCCGCTTCGTCCGGAGAGGCGACGACCGAGCCGTTACCGAATGGTGTGAAGGACGATTCCAATGCGCTTCCTCCGGCGGTGACTTCTGATTCTGATCGGGTTGGTGAGGATGATCAGGGACAACGGGTTGTGATTTCTTCTGAAGTGGTTGATGCCTTGATGGATGGCAAAGCGGAATCAGTCAATACCAAACAACTTGCGGATGTGGCGCGTCAGGTTGCGCCGACCCCGGATGACGATGTATCTGCTGCGACGACTGAACCTCAGCAAACAGCGTCGGCTGAGCAGAGCGCCTCATCTTCAACACCTGCTCAATCTAACACTAACCAATCTTTACCCGGTTACTCATTTTCTTATACCACGACTGAATTAAAGGCGATGTCTGATCGCAGCTATACCTTGCAGCTTGCTGCATTCAATTCGCTCCGGGAAGTTGAAGATTTTATCCAACGTCATCGCTTACAGAATCAGGTTTATATTTATCCGACCATCCGGGATCAGGTGAACTGGTATATTGTGACGTACCAAAACTACCCTACGATCCAGATGGCCCGGGATGCCGTAGCAACACTGCCACGTCCGATTCAGTCGCTGGGCCCTTGGGCAAAATCTCTCAGACAGGTACATCGAGAGATTGAACGGGTGAAATAGTACGGGTTCACTTGGGGATAAAGTGAAAATATGTTAGATTTCGCAGCCTTGTTGATTGTGGTGGATAGATAGAGCAGTAGATGAAGAAGAATCGCGCCTTTCTGAAGTGGGCTGGCGGAAAATATGGATTGGTTGATGATATCCGACGCCATTTACCGGCCGCTCAAACTTTAGTTGAGCCCTTTGTCGGTGCTGGTTCTATTTTTCTCAATACCGATTACGAGCATTATGTTCTGGCTGATATCAATCCGGACCTGATCAATCTCTATAACCTGCTGAAAGAGCGGCCCGAGTTTTATATTGCGGAAGCCAAACGATGGTTTATTGCAGAAAACAATCGCAAAGAAGTCTATCTCTCCGTGCGTCAGCAGTTTAATCAAACCGATGAAGTGCTTTATCGCTCGTTGGCATTTTTGTATATGAACCGTTTTGGCTTTAACGGATTATGCCGGTATAACAAAAAAGGGGGATTTAATGTTCCCTTTGGTTCTTATAAAAAACCTTACTTCCCTGAAGCCGAACTTGAATTCTTTGCTGAGAAAGCAAAGAAAGCCACGTTTATCTGTACCAATTATCGGGACAGTTTTGCACAAGCCGATCATGTCAGTGTGATTTATTGCGATCCACCGTATGCGCCGTTGTCGCACACTGCAAATTTTACCTCTTATGCCGGTGGTGGATTTTCGCTCGATGATCAGGCCGCGCTGGCTGATATTGCTGAGACAACCGCGAATGAGCGAGGCATATCGGTCCTCATCTCTAATCATGATACGATTCTGACCCGGCGGTTGTACCACGGTGCAAAACTCAATGTCGTCAAGGTGAAACGAACCATCAGCCGTAATGGTGCAGGGCGCAATAAAGTAGATGAATTGCTTGCTTTATTTGAAGGTTATTCTGCGCCGCAAGCCGCGAAATAGCCAAGCTTTACTTCATTGTGGTTACGTGAACGATGCCACGACATGCGGCAAAAATGATATCAAAGCGTAACACACGCTAGGATCCGGGCAATGGCTTCTGTAGAATGATCCATCTTGGCAACTATTCCCGATCTTCATGCTCACAGAGGCCTGCTTTATGAAAGACTTTTTGATTGCCCCTTCCATCCTTTCCGCTGATTTAGCGCGTTTAGGCGAGGATGTTGTTGATGTCCTGAACGCTGGCGCGGATGTCATTCATTTTGATGTCATGGATAACCATTATGTGCCGAATCTGACCTTTGGCGCTCCGGTTTGCAAAGCATTACGTGATTATGGTGTGACCGCACCGATTGATGTTCATTTGATGGTAAAACCGGTTGACCGTCTCATTCCGGATTTTGCCAAAGCCGGTGCATCCATGATTACTTTTCATGTCGAAGCATCTGAGCATGTGGATCGTACGTTGCAAGTGATTAAAGATCATGGCTGTCAGGCTGGTGTTGTACTCAATCCTGCGACTCCGCTGACTCATCTGGATTATCTGATGGATAAAGTGGATCTGATCCTGCTCATGTCTGTGAACCCGGGATTTGGCGGCCAGTCTTTCATTCCGCATACCCTGGATAAACTCAGCGCTGTACGTGAGCGCATCAATGCTTCTGGTCGCCAGATTCGTTTAGAAATCGATGGTGGCGTCAAAATTGATAACATCCGTGAAATTGCTGAAGCCGGTGCCGATATGTTTGTGGCAGGTTCCGCGATCTTTGGTCAGCCTGATTACCAGCAAGTGATTAATGCTATGCGGGCTGAACTGGCACAGGTTCAGCGGTAAACAGTGGTTTGAATCGGAAGGATTCAGTCTCGGTGTGTTGATCATGGCCCACCGTCATAAAATGAAATAGAGAGTTGATGTCATGTCTTTTGAACCGATTCAATTGATTGTTTTTGATTTGGACGGCACGTTGTTAGACAGTGTTCCCGATCTTGCTGTGGCTGCTGATCAGGCCGTTCGCGCTTTGGGTTATCCGGGCGTCTCTGAAGCACAGGTTCGTGACTATGTTGGTAATGGTGCCGATGTGTTAATTGGCCGGGCTTTGAGCCAGAGTTTGACCGTTGACCCGTCGTTGAGTCCTGAGCTGATGCAAGATGCCAGACAACGCTTTGATGAATGTTATGCTGCCACGGGGCATCGCCTCAGCCATTTGTATCCGGGTGTCAAAGAAACACTGGCGCAGTTACACCAAGCCGGGTTTATTCTGGCTATCGCGACGAACAAGCCATCCCGGTTCGTGCCCGATATTCTGCAACAACATGGCATCTCCCACTATTTTAAAGAAGTGATTGGCGGTGACCGTTTTGAGAAAAAGAAACCGGATCCGATGGCGCTTGAGTGGCTACTGACCACCTATAACTGCCAGCCCCGGCAGATGCTGATGGTCGGTGATTCAAAGAATGATATTCTGGCCGCACAGCGTGCCGGATGCCGTTCATTTGGTCTGACATACGGTTACAATCATGGTGAACCGATTGCCGATTCAAACCCCGATTATGTTGCGGATCAAATCAGTCAGTTACTTGATATTGTTCTTGTCTCCGCATGAATACGATAAATATCTAGAAAAATACTTCTTGATGAGTACACTGAGTAAACCGTGTGACTGTTTGCAGAACAATCACACGGTTTCTCTCTAATTTTGATGAAGTCAAAGGAATCTTTTCATGAGCAACTCCCTCGTCTCGGACAAACCGATCGTCTTTAGTGGTGTTCAACCCTCCGGTGAACTCAGTATTGGTAACTACTTGGGTGCGCTTCGTCAATGGCATCAGATGCAAGATGAATACAACTGTCAGTATTGTATTGTGGATCTTCATGCGATCACCGTGCGTCAGGATCCGAAAGCGTTACAGGAAGCAACCCGCGATGCATTGGCGATCTGTCTTGCGGTGGGCATTGACCCGCATAAGAGCACTTTATTTGTTCAGTCTCATGTCCCTGCTCATGCCCAGCTTGGCTGGCTTCTCAATTGTTACACCCAGATGGGAGAGCTGAGTCGGATGACTCAGTTCAAGGATAAATCTGCACGTTATGCGAATGATGTGAATGTCGGACTGTTTGATTATCCGGTCTTGATGGCTGCCGATATTCTCTTATATGGCACCCATCAGGTTCCTGTCGGGAATGATCAGAAACAGCACCTTGAGCTGGCTCGCGATATTGCCATTCGCTTTAATAATATTTACAGTCCTGAGCAACCGATTTTCACTGTTCCTGAACCTTACATTCCGAAAGTGAATGCCCGGGTGATGAGTCTTCAGGATGCGACCAAGAAGATGTCCAAGTCGGATGATAATCGTAAGAATGTCATCACGTTGCTTGAAGATCCAAAATCGATTCTTAAAAAGATCAATAAAGCGCAAACGGATACCGAAACACCACCACGGATTTGTCATGATGTTGAAAACAAAGCCGGGATCTCCAACCTAATGGGGCTGTACTCGGCAGCAACCGGGATGAGTTTTGCTGAAATTGAAGCAAAATATGCGGGAGTGGAAATGTACGGTCCGTTCAAGAAAGACGTCGGTGAAGCGATCGTCGCGATGTTAGAACCCGTGCAGAGTGAATATCACCGAGTTCGTGCTGACTTGGGGTATCTCAATGAAGTGATGAAATCTGGCGCTGAAGCCGCATCGGCAAAAGCAGCGCCAATCCTGAAAAAAGCCTATCAAGCGGTTGGTTTTGTGACGCCATATTAAGCTTCACCAATCGAGGTTAGAGCAATTTTGAAGCTGCCTATTGGCAGCTTTTTTATTGAATCCGTTTGATCCCCGCAGCCTTCATAATATATTTTTCATAAATCGGTTCACTGGTACCTTTTTTGACTTTATAGAGGAAATATTTCTCGAAAGCGATTTTCGCAATGTGAACCCATTGTCCCATCGAGGTCCAGTTGGTATTCCGTGGCGGATTTTGTGGCAGAGCAATAAACGCTGCCCCTTTATCCCCCATGTCGGCCAGACAGACAGCATTCATCGACGGCTTGCTTTTCACCGCTTCGCCTCGCTCAATACTGAGAATATTTTCCACAATCGCACTGGTCATGGATTCAATCATAAAACCGGTTTTCGGTGCTCCGACAGGTACCGGGGTTTCTTCAAGTGGCGGAATTGCAACGCAAACACCGGCAGCAAAGATTTCCGGATACGTCGGGCTACGCTGATATTCATCAGTCAGCACAAAGCCTTTGGGGTTGCATAAGTCAGGAACATTCGCCACCGCAGGTGACCCTTTAAATGGTGGCAAAAACATCGCCATGTTGAAAGGTAAGTGGTGTTCGAAATCGACTTCGCCTTTGCGGTTGAGCTCTTCGATATGGGCCATATTGGGTTCAAAGTGCGTGGTGCGTGCATTACAAATCCACTGAATGCCCCGCTCCCGGAATTCGTGCTCCATCAATGCTTTTGAATCGCCGACGCCGCCGAGTCCCATGTGGCCGATGTAAGGTTCACTGGTGACAAACGTCATCGGCACCTGAGCGCGGATTTTCAGTTTACGCAACTGGCTTTCCAGCGACAGAACATATTCATAGGCCGGGCCAAAACAACTGGCTCCCTGAAGGGCCCCGACAATCACCGGTCCCGGGTTTTTGATGAGCTGCTGATAGGCTTCGTGAGAATGTACCGCATGGTCAACCGTACAGACTGACTGGGTATAACCATTCTCCGGACCGGCACCGGGGACCGCTTCAAACGCCAGTTTCGGACCAGTACAGATGACCAGATAGTCATACTCGTATTCGGTTCCGTCTTCCGTTCGCAGGCTTTTATTTTGAGCGTGGATCTGAGCAACGCCGGAAGTATTGAACGGAATCTGGAATTTTTTTGTATAGGGAGTCAGGTTCAATACGACCTGATCTCTGGTTCGCTCTCCAAGGGCAACCCATGGGTTTGAAGGAATGAAATGAAATTCAGCCCCTTCATTGATCAGTCGTATTTCATGATCTTTTGGTAGTTTTTGCCTTAACTCATAGGCGATGGAGATACCTCCTAACCCTGCACCCACTACGATCGTTCTTTTCATCTTTACTTTCTCGCTCTTTTTATATTAGTAATTTCTAAATTAATAATAGCTTATGTTTAAGATTGTGCGCCCGATCTGCGTCACAGAAAGAAGAACAGATGAATGGACGTTGATATAGAACGCATTTAACAAGCCGGAAACGATTACGCGTAACGGTAATATGGTGACCTTCAAGTATGATGCTGAACATAACCGCTATCTGAAGACAACCAGTGACGGTAAGGAGACGTTCTACTTCGGTAAATACTATGAACGGGTGACTGATACCAAGACTGGTGAAGTACAGCATAAACACTTTATTTATGCCGATGGCAAGCTGATCGCGCTGAATACGCAGGTCAAAGATGCCGATGATAAGCTGAAAGATAAGCAGATACGCTATTTGCACTATGATGCGCTGGAATCGGTCGATATGATCACCGACGGTTATGGCGTAGTGGTCGAACGGCGTAGTTATGATACCTGGGGTAAACAGCGCAAAGTGAGTTGGCGTGAAGACGGCCCGCTGGATGTTGTACAGGCAGCCATCACCAACCGGGGTTACACCGTCCATGAAGAGATCACTGAAGTCGGGCTGATTCATATGAACGGCCGGGTGTATGATCAGGAACTGGGACGGTTTATCAGCCCGGATCCGGAGATTCAGGCACCATTTGTGACCAATAGCTTTAACCGTTATTCCTATGTCTGGAACAACCCATTGAAGTATCAGGATCCGACCGGTTATAGTGTTGAAGGGCTGGGCGGACAATGCTCTCCGGATTCGTCGGGGGACGGTGGCTCAGGTGATCATGGTGGTAATAATGGGTGTAGTACCAATGGTACTTCATCTAACTCGAATGGAAGTCGAGGAACTCGGGAAGATGATGATTCATCACAGGATAACAAGGAGTCTACTACTCCAGAGACTGGTGAGGATAGTTATTTTGGAAGTGGATTACATGATCTTGTCTCTTTAAGTGATGACTTTGACAATTGGGTAAAATCTAAAACTGCTGGTTGGACTGAATTCAAGGATGCTTGGAATCTAGCAGGGCAGCGTTATAATCAGGCTCCAGAGGATGTTTTAGATGCATTCTCAGAAAAAGTGACCCCTGATACTTCCAACAAAATTAATGGGATAATGTATGCTAGTGCAGGTTTTATTGGGCTGAAGACGGCTGGTAAGAAGTTCACTGTTACAAACAGTGGAACTACTACAGTAGGCCGATGGATGTCTAAGGCTGAACATGAGGCGATGTTAAAGTCCGGCAAGGTTCAAGAAAGCTATTCTGGTACAACCCATGTTGCTAATCCTGCTCAAGCTGAAGCGTTCTTAAAACAAGCTGCTCCGGGTAGTCGGTATGTGGAATTCAATGTTCCATCATCATCGTTAAAACAAACCTCTGAAGGTTGGGCGAAGATAGCCGGACCAAATTCTCTCTAAGGACGTTTAGCAGCTAAAAAAGGCATGGATATTCCTCAGATGCCAAGTGCTACAAATATAATTCACAAAGCAAACAAACTACCTTGAGGGTACTAATCATGATCGATGCTTTTGAAAATTGGATTGCAGCTAATGGTGATAACTTCAAAGAAAAAGGGCTTCAATACGAGGTTACAAAATCACCGCTAGATATTGATAAACCCAGTGTAAGAATAGACTTTGATAGTGATAAATATGTTTCTCGTATAGTTGTTTGGTCTACTGGTGAATGCAATATGGAAGCTCTTGATGTTGAGAGTGAACAGTCTGTTATAGATAAGTATTGCGTTATTGAGTCTGCAGAAGAGTTTGATAACTGTTTTGCAGAGTTCTTTGAAAAAATTGAAGCATAAATAAACATAGCCCCAGCTCCGCCGGGGCTATGTCGTTTAAGGCCCTAAGTTTCCAATTCCCGAATCGCGTTCTTGATCCGCTAGTCTACGTCGCATTCTTGGATTATTGAACCGTTCAATATAATCAAAAATATCTGCTCTGGCTTCGTCTCTCGCCCTAGAAGTTAAGTCATCACCTGTAAAGTGAATTTGGATTTAAAGTAGCATAGTCATTCAGAGCAAGCCGGAGTTGATAATAATCACTACCACCCACCCAAAGCCCGCATTCGCGGGCTTTTTAAGACAACGACTAAATGCGCCGGTTATTCTTGATGCTCTGGTAAAGCAACGGCATCAAGTTGGTTGATAGCGTTGAACAGATCGTCTTGGTTTATTTCTCTGGATTTGAGCACTTGCATGCCGGGAGTGACCGGTAATTGTGGGTCAACGAAGTTTTGGTTATCTTCGTCGGTTCTACTCAAATAGGTCATTGATCCACTGGTGTTGGCTGACTGCTCATTTTCTGGTGCAATACTTTGTCCGCCGACAGCACTGTCAATCACGATAATTTTACCCATCGCAATATTGTTATTTTCATTGGTTTCAGCAACAACATTAGTTCGGTCGACTGCCAACACTAAATAATAAGTACCCGCCGTCAGGCCTGAAAGCATCGGGACGGTGATCGTGTGGCTTGAGCCGTTGGGGAGTCTAATGGGTGTTTCGCCATAGAAATAGATAAGTTGCTTATCTGCATTCGCTAAAAATACAGCTAGTGTTGGAGCTGTACCGCTTTTTTGTGCGCAATTGGCTGATGATACCACCGCATTAATGACTACGTTATCGCCTGCGGCGACCTGATTCGGCGAAAAACTACCGGAAGAGACCAGCCAGTCGGGTGCGCCTTCTCCCCCGATCTTGACGGTATTGAAACTCAGTGCACTCGAAATACTGTAACTCGCCTTCACCTTAAATTCATAGGGGACACATGAATCGGCCAATACTTTTTTGTTTTGTTCACTCAACACACTATCCAAATTGACTCGGTATGTTTGTGTTGAGCTACTTGGGACGCAGCGCATTGTACCGCCTAAGCCTCCGCTTCCACATGAAATATCTGCAAAATCACGTCCAATATTAATGCCGGATTTCCCACCATCTTGTGTCAGCGCAAAATTAACGGTATTGCCGTTATTAAAGATTTCAGAGCCGAACATGTGGTAGTCCACTTCAAGTACTTTTTGATTTGGGTATGGGAGATCTGTGTTAACGATATCGACATTGCCCGGATAAATCGAGGCAAGAGCAGCTTGACTACAAAGCGCTGTGGTTGTGAGCAGGCCAACGACTATTTTTTTTAGTTTCATACTTAGTTCCTATATGTTCATGATGATTCCGTCAGTGAGGTATGACGCGACCCTTGTAACAAATAAAACAAGATTTATATTTATTTGGGGTTATTATGAAATCAATTTATTATGAGTCAATGCTATAGGTTCTTTTTTCTCCACACTGTGATCAATGGAAAATAATCACCGGAAGAATGGGTGTGGCGATGTATTTCAGGCGAAGCCTCTTAACCAGAAAAAATTCCCAAGCGAAAAAATAAGCAACACGATTTCACTGCCAGACACTCAATGTCACTACTGGTTAACTTGAATTTATATGAAATTACAACCATATTTTTACGGTTTAAATCTACAGTTGGCATCATCCATCACGGTGCTTTCATCGTCGGTAAGGATAGGAATATGAAATTGATAAAAATATTAATCGCAACGTTGGGCTGTATTTACGCTTTATCTGCCCAAGCCGGGTTTTATATCGCCAATGGCGTTTTATATGAAGGCAATGGGCATCCTTTTAAAATGCGTGGCATCAACCATGCCCACACTTGGTATGTTGATCGGTTGAATCATGCTTTAGACGGAATTGCCGCGACAGGGGCAAATACAGTTCGGGTGGTTTTGAGTAATGGTCAGCGCTGGAATAAGAATAGTCCTGCCGATGTAGCGAATGTGATTTGGCAAGCCAAAACAAGACATCTAATCACGGTGCTTGAAGTCCATGATACAACCGGCTTTGGTGAAGAGTGGCAGGCTGCAAGTTTAGATTCTGCCGCGGATTATTGGATTGAACTCAAAGATCAACTTATTGGGCAAGAGGATTATGTCATCATCAATCTGGGTAATGAACCCGTGGGGAATGGCGTGAATGCCAATGTGTGGATTGACGGTCATATCCATGCCATTCAGCGCTTAAGAAACGCGGGATTGACTCATACTCTGATGGTTGATGCGCCAAACTGGGGACAAGACTGGCAACAGATTATGCTGAATCGTGCGCAGTCAGTATTTGATGCTGACCCGCTGCGCAATACCATTTTTAGTGTCCACATGTATCAGGTCTATGGGGGCTATCCGGCTGTGAATAATTACATCACTGCATTTCTCAACAAAGGTCTGGCACTGGTTGTCGGTGAGTTTGGTGCGAGCCATCAAGGCGAGGATGTTGCGGAAGATGCGATTATGGAGCGGGCCGAAACGTTGAATATCGGCTATATCGGCTGGTCATGGTCGGGCAATAATCAAGATGTTGCGGATCTGGATATTGTCAACCACTGGGATAACAACTCATATAGTGCATGGGGCAAAATCCTGATTGATGGCGTGAATGGTATCCGAACAACCTCGACACCAGCCACAATATTCACTTGTGGTGCATCTTGTCAGTAACATGTTGTGAGTGTTTATCTGATCAATCACCAATCGGACAGAGATAGCACTATCTCTGTCTGGACTTTGATCATTGTAACTCGTTATTTATCACTTAGATGCGAGTGAATTGGGAGCAATCATACAGATTCGGAATAATTATAAGATTCATTATATACCAGCCCGATTATAAGCAATTTGTTGTACTAATATGCTAATTGTTCCATTTTGTCTCAGTCGTCTGAATTTTGGCGTGTGACAAGACATTGTGTTCATCGTGAAAAAGAGCGGTGTCTATGAGCTTGTATGACTTTCGTGTCCGCATTGAAATAGCCAGACGATATAAAACGAGACAGATTAGGGAGAGTATGAATGTTGACGGATAAAACTCTTTCGTGATTAATCCTGCATCTTCATCAATACCATGCCCGAATATAAAGACGTTTGACGAGCTGGTTTGGTACGTTTTTGCCACTGTCGGTATACCGAATGTTTGATGAACTTTTTGTTTGTAGAGCGTTGCTCTGATCGAGTTTTGTTCCGGCTGCATCACTTTATCAAAAGTAGCAAAGGAGAATACTTGTAATGAATGTATCAAGTCATCGACATGGACTGGCCCGACCTAAAATTCTATCTGTACTCATTTTTGCGGCATTAGCCAGTAGCGCCGTATCTGCCCAGGTAAGCATCGATTATTCAATTTCACCCGATGAACAAAACCATAAAATCAGTGATTTAATCTACGGGACCAATCATCGAATGAATATGACGGGTCATGAGAACTTTGGTTTCTATCGGATGGGCGGGAACCGGACAACAGGATATAACTGGGAGAACAACTATTCCAATGCGGGATCCGACTGGGTGCATTCCAGTGATACTTACATGGTTCCTGATGGTGCGGATGAAACCATTCCGGGAATTACGCTGACCGACTTTGTGGATAATGATGTGATTCCCGGTGCGAAAGCTATGTTAACGGTGCCATTGGCTGGTTATGTCGCTGCCGATAAGAATGGCACTGTTCAGGAAGGCGAAGTGGCTCCGTCATCTCGTTGGATTCCGGCGATATCGAAAAAAAATGCACCGTTCTCATTAACACCTGATCTCACCGATAATGCCGTGTATACCGATGAAATGGTTAACTTTCTGGTTCAACGCTACGGAAAAGCGGCCGATGGCGGTGTATTCGCATATTCATTAGATAATGAACCCAGTTTATGGTCTCACACTCACTCTCGGATTCATCCTGACAAACTGGGTGCCAAAGAGCTGGTGGACCGTTCAATTGAAGCAGCTCAGGCTGTCAAAGGTGTTGATCCGACGGCCACGATCTTCGGGCCTGCTTTATATGGTTTTGGCGCTTTTACCGGATTGAGTGATGCTCCGGACTGGTCGAACTATTCAGATCAATATCACTGGTTTATCGATTATTATCTGGCTCAGATGAAAGCGGCAGGTGCATCATCCGGAATGCGATTACTGGACGTGCTTGACCTGCACTGGTATTCCGAAGCAAGAGGGGATCAACGCGTCACCGATGGCAGTGCTGATTCAGTGAAAGATAAAAATGCCCGGCTGCAGGCTCCCCGGACGTTATGGGATCCTGAGTATCAAGAAGATAGCTGGATTGCACAATGGAATATGGCAGAGCTCCCGTTGATTCCACATATCCAAGATTCAATTGCAGCACATTATCCGGGAACCAAAATTGCCTTCACTGAGTACGGTTATGGTGGTGGCGATGATATTACCGGTGCGATTACTGAAGCCGATGTGCTGGGGATCTTCGGTAAATATGATGTTTATGCTGCCAACAGTTGGATTTTGAATGATGAAGAGAAATATTTAGCCAGTGCATATCGTCTCTATCGCAACTATGACGGCGCAAATGGGACGTTTGGTGATACCAGCGTCACAGCGACGATGAGCGATAAAGAAAACAGCTCTATTTATGCTTCGGTTGATTCAGAGACGGGTTTGCTCCATGTCATCGTACTGAACAAGAATATGAATGAGTCGATTAACGGTGTATTCAACATCGATTCGACCACGATTTATAAGTCAGGTAAGACTTATGTCTTGAATTCAGATTCTGTTGAAATTCAAGATAAAGGTGAAGTTGAGGTCACAAATAATCAGCTTAACTATGATATTCCAGCCCTTTCAGCGTATCACTTTGTCTTTAGTACTTCAGAAGTCACTGATCCGACAGACCCAACGGATCCGACCGATCCAACAGACCCGACTGATCCTACCGATCCGACAGATCCCACTGATCCAACCGATCCCGGTGCTGATGGTATCACTGTGACCGTCAATATTCCGCAAGATGGCAGTACATCATACTGTTCTGACGTTGTGGTCACTAACAATGGCTCTGAAGCTGTTGAATGGAACACCACTTTTGATGTAGAAGGCAGCGTGTATGCATTATGGAATGCAAACTGGGAACAGGCCGGCAGCAAAGTAACCATTCGTGGTGTTGAATGGAATAAAGTGTTGCAGCCCGGTGCAAGTACCAGTTCCATCGGGTTCTGTGCCAATCGTTAAGCGCTATTTTTAAGCGACTGAACTTGGATGAAAATCTAAATCCCCTGTGGTATACACCGGGGATTTTTTATCATTGATAAAAATGGTGATAAAGCTAGCGAATAGTATTGAATTCACTTGATCTTAAAGCAACACAAAATTAGGGTATAGCTCTAAATTAAAGGCTTATTCATGAATGGGTTGGATCCCAGACCACATATAAATATAAATCGATGAGCTGTTTATATCCCCAAAATAATATAAGTATGAATAGGAACAACAATGAAAAAATTAACTTTAAGCAACATCCTGTTGGGCTCTTTGTTATCTTTTACTGCGTTTGCCGGGACCGGAACAGGAACGATTACCCAAGTGATTGTACACCGGGATAATTCAGGTCATGGTGTGGTTATGTTTACCACACAAGGAAATACAGATAAGGCGCCTTGTAGTACTGTGGCAAATGAGTGGGCCTTTTCTCTGAGTAATGAGCTTGGAAAAGCGATGTATTCCTTAGTGCTTTCAGCACAAGCACAAGCAAAACCAGTAGAAGTGAAAGGAATGCATCAATGCAACGATTGGGGGGACAGAGAAACACCACTTTACATTGCTGTACATAATTAAACATGACTGTTATTGAAAAGGGAGATGCGGTGACTTCTCCCGATGTGTTCATTTTTCAATGGCCTGTTCATTCCCGACCATCTGAATCCACGGAACTGCTTTGCGCTTGTTTAGTTGCCACTATGCTTGATTTCAGAATATAAAAGCAGCCGTCTAAACCGTTTTGTGATCTTTGTACCCCGACGGCTGCCTTACTGGTATGGTAACCGGTATAATAGGTTCCTGTGCTATAAGTGAGCGTCAGTGTCTGATTATTTTCTACCTAGTTGCCGCTGTAACTACCAGTGTTAAAAGTGCCGTCCGCATTGAGTGTTACTGCTGTTGAAGAGTAACTTCCGTCACAACCCCAATCAAAGTTAAGAGTGTAGGTGCCTGGTGTTGCTACAGCTGCTGATGCGATACCAGTAAAACCAATGAAGCAAAGTAGTGCGATAGATGAAATAAGTGGCGATTTCATGACAAGCTTCCTTACGTTGTGAGTGTGTATACATCAGTAAAGAATATATTTATTAATGATGATGCATGCTTAAAATATGATTTTGTTTTCATAATTGGGTGCCTGTTATACTTGTTTACCCACAATCTCAGGCTCGTTTTATCTAGGTAATCGTGATTCAGAATGTCATAAAACATTTATCCAGCTCTTATCCAGCTAGTTCAGTTGTTAAATTGACATGAATATTTCTCATGTTTGGTTTGAGTAAATCTCACTTTTCTCATGTAAATAACAGAGTACGCTATGAATATGATTCAATAGCAACTTGAGAAAATATCATGTCTTTATCTGTTCCCCCATTTCGTGCCGATGTGGTCGGCAGTTATCTTCGCCCTCATTATCTTCATGACGCTCGCCGACAATTTGCAGCCGGTCAACTGACTCAGCAGCAGTTGACCGATGTTGAAGATCAAGCCATTACGGAGCTTGTCGCTCGTCAGAAAGCCGCGGGTTTACAGGTGATTACTGACGGTGAATTCCGGCGGAGTTGGTGGCATTTGGATTTTATGTGGGGTATCAATGGCGTGGAGAAATCTGAGATTGAACAAGGTTATCTCTTTGCTCAAATTGAAACCCGTCCGGAAAGTATCCGTTTGACCGGGAAAATCAGTGGTGAACAACATCCTTTTCTGGCGCATTTTCGTTTTCTGATGCAATTTGCAGAACAGGGGATTGTGCCGCGTCTGACGATTCCGGCTCCGGCACAGTTTCTGAAAGAGCTCCAGCGTCCGTGTAACCTGGAGCAGACACAAGCCATCTACCCGAATGAAGCTGATTTACTCGATGATATTGTGCAGACTTATCAAACGTTCATTGAGGAATTATATGCATTGGGCTGTCGTAACTTACAGCTCGACGATTGTACGTGGGGGATGTTAACGGATCCTAAAATTGCGGCCAAAGCCTCGACACCGAAGGAAGCCAGTTGTGGCTGTGGGGATTCTCATGACTTTGACCACGCTCAGAGCATCGCGTCGCTGACGGAGAAGTTATTGCAGGTGAATAACCGTGCACTGGCTAGTGCGCCAGCCGATCTGATTTTGACAACCCATGTCTGTCGCGGCAATTACCGGTCAACTTGGGCGGCATCCGGTGGTTATGCGCCGATTGCGGATGTACTGTTTGCTAAAGAAAATGTTTCGGCATTTTATCTGGAATTTGATACAGACCGTTCCGGGGATTTTTCACCGCTTGCTCTGGTTCCTCAAGATAAGCAGGTCGTTCTCGGTCTGGTTTCCTCGAAAACCGGTGAATTGGAAGATAAAGATGAAGTGATTTCCCGCATTCACGAGGCTGCACAATATGTGCCTCTGGAAAATCTTTGCCTGAGTACACAGTGCGGTTTTGCTTCCACTGAAGAAGGGAATGAACTGACCGATACACAGCAATGGCAGAAGATTGCTTTGGTGAGAGAGGTCGCCGAACAGGTATGGGGATAGCTCAACATGGCATGATATAGTTGCGCTTAAAATAAGTTAGATAAAGGAGTTACCACTCAGTGGTGACTTCTTTATTCATCAGACATTCTTGATTTCTTGCATCTATCCTGCACAATAGCGACCTGATTTTCGGCAGGCGTTTGACGTAGGATCTTCATGTTACTCATTATTGATAATTATGATTCGTTTACTTATAACCTGTATCAGTATTTCTGTGAGCTGGGGGTGGAAGTCAACGTCGTTCGTAATGACCAGATTGATATTGCCGGAATTACCTCACTGAATCCTTCTCATCTGGTGATTTCTCCGGGACCCTGTACGCCCAATGAAGCAGGGATCTCCCTTGATGTCGTCAAGCATTTCGCTGGTCAGCTTCCTTTGTTGGGGGTTTGTCTCGGTCATCAGGCAATTGCACAGGCTTTTGGGGCAAAGGTTGTTCGCGCCAAACAAGTGATGCACGGTAAAGTTTCATCGATTTGCCACAGTGGTCAGGGACTATTTCATGGTTTAAATCATCCGTTAACGGTCACTCGCTATCACTCTTTGGTTGTTGAGCGGCAGAGCTTACCGGACTGTTTTGACATCACCGCCTGGACTGAAACGGATGAAGGCGCTGTCGATGAGATCATGGGATACCAGCATCGGACTTTGCCTATTGATGCGGTGCAGTTTCATCCGGAATCGATAAAAACTGAACAAGGGCATGCGTTGCTGGCGAACTTCTTACGCCGTTGAGCATATGGTTCAGTTGCCTCTCTGATAAAATTAAATAAAAAATCATTTTTATTGCATAATTATACATATAGAATGTGTCGTGACAGAATCATCTGACAAGTATCAAGGTCAATGATATGGTCTATGGGTAGAAATATTGTCCATAGATATTGAGTGAATCGTATCTGTAATGATAGAAATACGGTCAGAATGATCAGATCATCTATACTGGTGAATATTTGGATGAGGTGGTTGTAAGCTCACGAGCGGAGAGGGAGTGTGAATGGCTACACAGAATAATGTTGAACGGGCACAGTTTGATGAGGTGATGGTGCCTTGTTACAGCCCGATGGAAGTGATTCCGGTGAAAGGAAAAGGGTCCCGGTTGTGGGATCAGGCTGATCATGAATATATCGATTTTGCCGGGGGAATCGCAGTGAGTTGTCTGGGGCATTGTCATCCAGCTATGGTTGAAGCCTTAACGGAGCAAGCACAGAAACTTTGGCATTTGAGTAATGTGATGACGAATGAACCGGCATTGCGGTTGGCAAAAAAACTGACTGAGCTGAGTTTTGCCGAGAAAGTTTTTTTTGCCAACTCCGGGGCTGAAGCGAATGAAGCTGCATTGAAGCTGGCACGTCGTTGGGCTGCGGATAATTATGGTCCGGAAAAATCGGAAATCATCGCCTTTAAACAGGGCTTTCATGGCCGGACATTTTTTACCGTCACCGTTGGCGGACAATCGTCTTACTCAGATGGTTTTGGGCCGAAACCTTCGGATGTGGTTCACCTGCCTTATAATGACTTAGCTGCATTTAAAGCTCAGATTTCAGAGCGGACATGCGCGGTGATGATGGAGCCGCTACAGGGCGAAGGGGGCATTATTTCTCCGACAGCGGAATTCATTCAGGCAGTCAGAGCGCTGTGTGATGAACACAATGCATTATTAATTTTTGATGAAGTGCAGACAGGTAACGGTCGGACCGGTGATTTCTATGCCTATCAGGGGACGGGAGTGACACCGGATATTCTCAGTACGGCAAAATCGCTGGGTGGCGGATTTCCGATTGGTGCGATGCTGACGACGACAGCCATTGCATCTCACTTTAAGGTCGGGGTGCATGGCTCAACGTATGGGGGGAATCCACTGGCTTGTGCGGTTGCCGAAGCGGTCGTCAATATCACTTCTCAGCCTGAGGTTCTGCAAGGGGTCAAAGAAAAAGAGCAGCTGTTTCGTGAGGGATTGGAACGGATTAATGGCAAATATCCGATATTCAGTGAGATCCGGGGTAAAGGGTTATTACTCGGTGCTGAGTTGACAGAAGCTTGGCATGGCCGAGCGCGTGATATTCTACAGGCTGCGGGCAAAGCAGGACTACTCGTATTGGTTGCCGGACCGAATGTGGTTCGTTTCACGCCGTCTCTGGTGATTGAGGATGTCGATATTCAGGAAGGCCTGTCACGACTGGAAAAAGCCATCGCATCATTAACTTAGTTTAAAACTTAGTTTTAACTTTAGCTCAGGTTCGTCATGATCCTGAGCTATGCTTATAGTCAGACTGGTTTCATTTCGAACTCAGGTTTTCAGGGAGAGGTATCCATGCTTGTGGTTCGTCCCATAACAATGACTGACTATAATGCGCTCTACCATTGTGCGATAGAATCGGGTTATGGTTTTACCTCATTACCTGTCAATGAAGCGTTGTTGTCTCATCGCATTGAACATTCAGAAGCAAGTTTTGCAAAGTCGGACATTCAGTCACCGACTGATGAAAGTTATCTGATGGTTGGGGTCGATAGTGACAGTGGTCGGATTGCTGGTACGACCGCAATTGAAGCTTACGTCGGCTGGGATACCCCGTCTTACTCTTATCATATCAGTACCATTCTTCATTCTTCCCGACGTTTGGGCGTCAACAAAATCGTGAAATTACTGACACTGGGGAATAACTATACCGGGTGTTCTGAACTCTGTACTCTATTTCTTTTGCCTGAATTTCGCGCCGGTCTTAACGGACGCTTGATGTCAAAATGCCGCTTTCTGATGCTGGCGGAACACCGGGAACGCTTTGCTCAGACAATTATTGCTGAAATGAGAGGGGTGTCTGATGAGCAGGGGAATTCTCCGTTCTGGCAATGGTTGCAGGAACATTTTTTTTCGATCGATTTTTCTTTGGCTGATTATTTGACCGGCTCGGGCCATAAAGGCTTTATCGCTGAACTGATGCCCAAATTACCGATTTATATCAACCTGCTCAGCCCTGAAGCTCAAGCCGTGATAGGGCAGGTGCACGACAAGACCAAACCGGCTTTAAAATTGTTGGAAGAGGAAGGTTTCACCTGTCGTAATTATGTCGATATTTTTGATGCGGGCCCGACGGTTGAATGTGATTTACGCCATATTGAATCGGTGAGGCATTCTGTCTCTGCAACGGTGAAAGTGGCGCAACATCAGAGCCAACAAAAAGTCATACTCAGTAATACTTCATTTGAATTTTTCCGGGCGACGATTGCCGAGGTCGATTTTCATCCGGAATCTGAGACTGTGATCATCACGCCTGAAGTTGCTCAGGCTCTGTTGATTCAGTCTGGTGATCGGGTCCGTTTTCTGATGATTCGTTAATCCGTTGAATCAGGAAACAAGGACGTGATGATAGCCCAAGATAATTGATAAAGAAGGAGGCGCTATGACGCCGAACTCACTGTTTGCCGCCTTATGGCAAGATTATACAACCAGACTTTGCCCATCAGCACAGCGGATTCACCAACTACTTCAGGATAAGAAGCCGCTGAATAATGATCATATTGCGTTACGAACATTTAATGTGTCACCCATAAACCTTGAGGTGATAGCTGCGCCTTTTGTACGACTGGGGTATGTGTCGAAAGGGCACTATCAATTTGAGCAAAAGAAATTAGCGGCGCAGCACTTTGAACATCCGGACTCTCAGTTACCGAAAGTCTTCATCAGTGAGTTAGAAGTTGAACGCTGCTCCGAATCGTTGCAAAAGATCGTGAGAAGTCTGGTTTCTCATGTCCGAGCCGAAATGGTTGCTGATGCTGATTTTCTTTATGGTGGGCGTTTATGGCCGATTTCACTCGAGCAGTATTATCTGTTGGCGGAGGAAAGTGAATACGCCGCTTGGGTGGCAGCACATGGTTATGGCGCCAACCATTTTACGGTGAGCGTCAATCAACTGGCTCGTTTTCATCAGGTTGCGGAGGTGAATGCTTATCTACACCAACAGGGATTTGTGATCAATTCATCCGGAGGCGAAGTGAAGGGCTCGCCCGAGTTATTTCTGGAACAGTCATCGACTATGGCGGACCGGGTTGTGGTTGAATTCGATGAAGCCGAGTTGTTAGTTCCCGGTGGTTTTTATGAATTCGCCAAACGGTATCCGATGGCAAATGGCATCTTATATCCCGGGTTTGTCGAAGCTTCAGCGGATAAGATCTTTGAGAGTACCAACGCGCAGTGATATGTCATGCGTTATTGTCGTAAATAAAAGAGCCATCACAAGGATGGCTCTTTTGTCGGCGCAAGCATAAAAATTATCTTGTACCGTAAACAACAATGGTTTTCCCGTGGGCTGAAATAAGGTTCTGCTCTTCGAGCATTTTCAAGATGCGGCCAACGGTTTCACGAGAACAGCCGACGATCTGGCCGATCTCCTGACGAGTAATTTTGATTTGCATACCGTCTGGATGCGTCATTGCATCGGGTTGTTTTGCCAGATTTAACAGCGTCTGTGCAATACGACCAGTCACATCCAGAAACGCCAGATCACCAACTTTTTGGCTAGTGACTTGCAGGCGGCTTGCCATTTGTCCTGCCAGACGCATCAGAATATCTGGGTTGACCTGAATTAACTGACGGAATTTTTTGAAGGAAATTTCTGCAACTTCGCAGGGAGATTTCGCTCTGACCCAAGCTGTCCGTTCTTGACCTTCTTCGAATAAACCAAGTTCACCGATGAAGTCACCCTGATTGAGATAAGAAAGGATCATTTCTTTTCCTTCTTCATCCTTGATCAGAACAGCAACAGATCCCTTCACGATGTAGTAAAGCGTTTCCGCTTTTTCGCCTGCATGAATCAGCGTACTCTTTGAAGGGTATTTATGTATGTGACAATGTGAAAGAAACCACTCTAATGTTGGATCGGTTTGAGGTTTACCTAGAACCATAATATCTCTCTTCCTCTGCAGGGTATGCTTGCTGCTTTCCATGTTTTCGCAAAGCTTTTGAACTGAACACGTTTAAACTACACATGTCTCGGAACTGAATACTTAGCATAAAAGCACTTGAGAAAGCCTGCAAGTTGTCTTCTGTTTCGGTATCAAATAGTATCCTTTTTCTTACACAATTTCTTGACTTTAATCGTGTCATGACCGTGATTTAGTACGCAAAAACGTGCGCATTATCACGGTATAGGAACTAAAGAGCCCAATTCGTGTCTAGCCAATTTTTCCCGTCTCGATCAACTGCTGGAGAATCGGACGGACAATCAACTCCATCGCAAAGCTCATTTTTCCGCCAGGAACAACAATTGTGTTATGACATGACATAAAAGAGCCATCAATCATTGCCAATAGATAAGGGAAATCAACTTTTTTGATGCCTAGTAAGCGGATGACGACAAAACTTTCATCCAGACTCGGAATCCCTTTTGCACTCAGCGGATTCGATGTATCGACGGTCGGAACTCGCTGAAAGTTAATGTGTGTCCGGGAAAATTGGGGCGTAATGTAATTTAAGTAATCATCCATGGAGCGAACGATCGAATCCATTACTGCTTCTCTGGAATGGCCTCGATCCCGGGTATCCCGGACATATTTTTGAATCCACTCCAGATTGACGATCGGCACCATGCCAATGAGAAAATCAACATGTTGGGACACATTGGTTTCACCGTCAACAACTCCGCCGTGAAGTCCTTCATAAAAGAGGACATTGGTATCATTGGGGAGATCTTGCCAAGGCGTAAATGTTCCCGGCATCTGATTATAGGGAACCGCTTCATCAAATGTATGCAGGTAACGGCGAATTTTTCCCGTGCCGGTACGGCCATATTCCCGGAAAAACTCCTCTAAAGCCGGAAAATCATTTGCTTGGGGGCCGAAATAGCTGATATGGCGGCCCTGTTCTCTGGCTTTACGGATTTCGACATCCATTTCCGGTCTGGTGAAGCGGTGGAAACTGTCCCCTTCAACCCAAGCCGGCTTAATCCGCATCATGTTAAACATTTTGCGAAAAGCCTCAGAAGTCGTTGTCGTTCCGGCTCCTGATGAGCCGGTTACTGCGATAATCGGATGTTTTGCTGACATGACATACCTTGTCTTATCATTCCTTGTCGTTCACTCAATCAATTTCTCGAAAGTGTTATCGAGAAATCGATTTCACTATATCACGGAAATTGGTGCTGTCACCGGACAATTCATGAATTAACGATATCTGTTTTGTTGAATATCAACAGATTCGTGAAGTTCGGAATAAACAATAACGGCTTCTCCGGACTGAATTTGTTGTTTGACCTGAGCGACTTTCTCTTCAAGCGAGATTTCATGCTCACCGTAGTCAGTTCCTTCCCGGAGAATAAACTCTCGGATCAGGTTATTGAGTGTGTCTGGTTCGAGCGTTTGCCAAGGAATAATCATAATGATGACCTTTTATACGATCACTCTGGGATGAATGAATAGCGTGTATCTTAACGGATTTTGCATGATGTTGCGCAATAATCATGATTTTACACGCAAATATCGAATAATGTTTGCGACGTGACTTAGGCAAAGCCCAAGAACACTGATCAGGTTGCTCAGTGTGCTCGGGCGTCGTTGGCGAAGAGACGGGGGATTGAATTTAAGGCTTGGGTGACTGTGCCCGATAGTAGTGGGGCAGCGCTTCTTCCAGCCAGAAGCGTGGTTTGGCAAGGGTGCCACTCAGAAAGCCGACATGTCCGCCATGGGGCATGAGCTGATAATCGATGACCTGAGGCAGCGGTGCTGTCGGAATGACGGCTTCGGTCATAAAGGGATCGTCTTGTGCGTGTAAAATCAGTGTTGGCAGACGAATTTGCCCCAGTTTTGAGATCGCCGAACAGCGTTGATAGTAGTCCTGTGCGTTTGCAAATCCGTGCAGGGGCGCGGTGATCAAATCATCGAATTGCTGCAATGTTTGTAATTGCCTGATTGACTGCTGTGAGAGGGGAATCGCTTGTCGCAGTGTCTCGAATTTACGATAAGCATTTTGCTTGAGCGAACGAAGCAGATATGTCTGATAGAGGCGTGAGAAGCCGCGATTAATCCGGTGCGAACTATCACTTAAATCAAATGGTGCGGAGATAATAGTCGCACTGTCAACAAGAGGCTCATCAGCAAACTCAGCCAGATAATTCGCCAGCATATTGCCGCCGAGTGAGACACCAGTCACCATCTTATAATTTGACGGGAAACGTTGCTGAATATGCATCAGAAAATGGCGTGGATCGCTGGTTTCGCCAGAATGATAAGCACGGGCTCGCCGGTTTGGTTGACCATCACATCCGCGGAAATGCATCATGACGCTTAACCAGCCTTGTTGCGCAAAAGCATGCATCAGTCCATTGGCATAAGGACTGTGAAAGCTTCCCTCCAGACCATGAAAAAGAATAAACAAAGGCTTTGTTTGCGCACTGGGGTGATTTGGGTCTTCACTCCAGGCCAGCGTCAACACATCATCATCTGGCGTTGTCAGAGTCTCCTTGTGTGGTGTAAATAAAGGATGGCGCCGGACCCATCTGGGCAACAAGGTCTGAATGTGTGGCGCTGCAGCGCCTGACGCTGGTTGAAACGGCATGATTGTGGCTTTGTTCATCGGTTGTATGGGGCTTTTCACCGCGCTGGTTTTCCTTATCTCTTAGTCGGTGTGGTTGAAAATGATGCTGGTTTCGCAAAAATTTTGGCAAGATGGTCGGCTGTCAGCGCATGGCAGTAGCGCTGGGTCATTAATTGTGAGTCGCCGGGCTGCAACTGGAGTTGATTAATACAATCCACCAAATCGGACTGTTGTTGCTTCTCGAGTTGCAGTTCAAATTGGAGTGATTCACGATAGAGTGTGTCTGGCAGATGAACTTTGAGTTTTCTGCGTAACTCTCGATAACTATTCAGCAGTCCTTCGGTTGTGCTGATACAGGTCATGACACGATGCCAGTCTTGTTGTCCGATACTGAGCTGCTGTTCATCAAGCCATTTCAGCAGCAAAAGTAAATTGACATTACCGTGGTAGTTGTTTTGGAGGCTGAGACAGGCTTCTTTGACTTCCCGGACACTGTAATATTGCAAACTGAATTGCCATAGCCGCTCCAGTGTCAGGGAAATCGGTGTCTGAATCATAAAATGTTGAACTCCTGTTCCATCTGTTCTAGGTGCTCTTGGTGCTCCATCCATTGGGACTCCAGTTCTTCAAGGTCAGATTTACTTTGAGCCTGAAGTGCCAGCACCTGAGTAAGTTTAGCTTTATTCTCTGCCTCATACAGAGAAGAATCGCCTAATTGTTGCTCTGCATCGCTGAGTGTTGCCTGTAATTTATCGATTTGTTGCTCTAATTGTGTCAGTTTCTTGCGAATTGGTGCGGTTTGCTGACGCAGCTCTGCTTCTTTCCGTTTTTGTTCTTTTTTCGCCGCTGCGCTGAACGGGCTGTCTTTCGTTGGCGTCTGCTCTTTCTTATCTTGTTTGGCCTGTTTTTGTTGATCCGTGAGCCAGCGATAGTAATCATTCAGGTCACCATCGAATGCTGCGACTTTTGCATCATGAACCAGATAGAAGTCATCGGTGGTTGCCCGAAGCAGATAACGGTCGTGACTGACAATCACCATTGCCCCCTCGTAAGTCTGCAAAGCGAGTGTGAGTGCCTGACGCATATCGAGGTCAAGGTGGTTGGTCGGTTCGTCCAGTAATAGTAAGTTTGGTTTTTGCCAGACAATCAGCGCCAGCACCAGTCGGGCTTTTTCGCCACCGGAGAACGGGGCGACTTTTTCGAGGGCTTTATCGCCTTGAAAGCCAAAACTACCGAGATAATCTCTTAACTGCTGTTCCGTATGATTGGGGGCGATTTGCATTAAGTGTTGTAACGGTGTCTCTTCAGGATGAAGTGTTTCCAACTGATGCTGAGCAAAATAGCCGATTTTGACACCTTGAGAATAGGTGAGATGACCACTTTGAGGTTGGAGATCACCGGAAAGTAATTTAATGAGTGTTGATTTACCGGCACCATTACGACCCAGTAAACCAATGCGGCTACCGGGGACCAGGTTCAATTTGATTTGTTTGAGAATCGCGACGTTATCATATCCGGCAGCGACTTCATCCATCATCAGAATCGGGTTCGGCAGGGCTGCCGGTTCTCTGAATTCAAAGCTAAATGGATTATCTAACTGCGCGGGCAGCACTTTTTCCATCCGTTCCAGCGCTTTAATCCGACTCTGGGCTTGTCGGGCTTTAGACGCTTTGTAGCGGAAGCGATCGATATAGCTTTGCATATGCGAAATTTGCTTTTGCTGTTTCTGATACATCGCCTGCTGCAACACCAGTTTCTCCGCTCTCTGATTCTCAAATGACGAATAGTTACCGGTGTATTCGTTGAGTTGTTGATTCTCGATATGAATAATTTTACCGACAATCGGGTCAAGGAAATCCCGGTCATGTGAAATGAGAATCAATGTGCCCGGATAACTTTGTAACCAACGTTCCAGCCACATAACCGCGTCTAAATCCAAGTGGTTGGTTGGCTCATCGAGCAGCAATAGGTCAGAGCGGCATAATAGAGCCTGAGCCAGATTCAGGCGCATCCGCCAGCCACCGGAAAATTGGGTCAGATGCCATTGCATCTGCTCTTGACTGAATCCAAGTCCGTCGAGTAATTCAGATGCCCGGGCGCGAATACTGTAACCGCCGATAGTTTCAATGTGACCGTGCAGTTCTGCGACCCGAGTGCCTTCTTCGCGTTGTTCCGCCTGTAGTAACTGTTTTTCCAGTAAACGATATTCACGATCCCCATCAATCACGTATTCAATTGCGCTCCGCTCAAGTGCCGGTGTTTCTTGTGCGACCCAGGCTAGCTCCCATTGCGCTGGCATATTGAAAGCGCCGGCATCAACACTGAGCTCATCTTTGAGTAATGCAAAGAGGGTTGATTTCCCACAGCCGTTTTTTCCGACCAGACCCACTTTATCGCCCGGATGAATGGTCGCTGAGGCTTGTTCTAGAAGCGGCTTTCCGCCACGCAATAACTGAATATCAGAAAAAGTAATCATAAAAATGTATCAGGTTGAAAACAAACTGCCCGAAATAGTAGGTGGATTGATGACAAATGTCGATGATTAGCCGCGTGTGGCGGTTGGTTATTCGGATGTGTCCGCTGGTTTAGCAGACTAATTTGCCAGTCGGTTCCGTTTGTGTTGACTACGATTTGAATAGATATCGTCCGAAGATCAAAATAATTATGACAGAAATTTCGCGGAATGTTGCTACGGGGTGACTACAATGCGTTATGATTCAGATAAATAGATAGCGGAGTGAAGAGAGTTATGTCAGATACGGTTTTGCATACCGCCGAATGTCCCAAAGTGTTGGTGATCTTTGCTCATCCGGAGCCTCAGAGTTCCATTGTGAATCAGATCTTGATTGACGCGATCAAATCGCTTGAAAATGTCACCATCCATGATCTTTATGCCAAGTACCCTGATTTTTTTATTGATGTCGATGCAGAACAAAATTTGTTGATGACGCATGATGTCATCGTTTTTCAACATCCTCTTTATATGTACTCTTGTCCTGCATTGCTCAAAGAATGGCTGGATCGGGTCTTATGCAAAGATTTTGCTTTCGGCTCTCAGTGTGCATTGGCAGGTAAAGTCTGGCGTAGTGTGATTACGACCGGGGGCAAGAAAACTGCTTTTGGCGATAAAGGGTATAACAAATATCCGTTGGACGAAATTCTGCAACCGTTTGAGCTGGTTGCCTCTCTTTGCCGTATGACATGGTGTGACCCCTTGATTTTGTATTGGTCACGCAATGTTACTGAAACGGAAAGACGCAAGCATGCTGAGTCTTACCGGCAGTGGTTGAGTGATCCCGAGATAACAGAGACTCACAATGCAGAGGAGCAATAAATGGCCGCATTGACGAATGATTTTTTACAAAGTGGCGCTGTATTTTTGACTGCGGCTGCGATTGCTGTACCCGTCGCTCAGCGTGCCGGATTAGGGTCGGTGCTCGGATATTTATTGGCTGGTGTTGCGATTGGTCCGTGGGGGTTGGGATTAATCAGTGATGTTGAAGCGATCTTGCATTTTGCCGAATTCGGCGTCGTTTTATTGCTGTTTGTGATTGGGCTGGAGCTAAATCCGCGCAAGCTTTGGCAGATGAAATCACCGATTCTGGGACTTGGCGGGGCTCAGGTTGTTGTGACCAGTGCGGTGTTAGCCGGTCTCATTCATCTCTTTGTCGGCAACTGGCAGGTCAGTCTGGTGATGGGGATGGGGCTTGCACTTTCCTCGACTGCGATCGCCTTGCGAGTCATAGAAGAGCAGGAGTTGGAGCGCAGTGAAACCGGGCAGTCCGGCTTTGCGGTCTTGTTATTTCAGGATATTGCTGTGATCCCCATGTTAGCGATTTTACCCGTGTTAGCGGGAAACTCAGCTGGTGACTGGATTGATGCGCTCTGGATGCTCTGTGGCATCGTCGGGTTGCTGGTCGGCGGTCACTTTTTGTTGAGTCCCTTGTTTCGTTATATCGTCATGAGTGGTGTCCGAGAGTTATTCACGGTTGCCGCTTTATTATTAGTGATTGGGATTGCGCTGCTGATGCAATCGTTAGGGCTATCCATGGCGCTTGGGACGTTTCTGGCGGGTGTATTGTTGGCCGAAAGTGAATTCCGTCATGAACTCGAAGTATCTATTGAGCCATTTAAAGGGTTGTTGCTTGGGCTATTCTTTATTGCAATTGGTATGGCCGTCGACTTAGGGTTGCTGCTTAAAAGTCCATTACAGATTCTGGCAGCCGTTGCTTTACTGGTACTGATTAAAGGCGGGATTCTCTATTTGTTGGCTCGTTTGTTCGGCACTCGTGCTAAAGCGCGCAGTAGTATGGCGGCAATATTGAGTCAGGGCGGGGAGTTTGCGTTTGTCATCTTTACCGCAGCGCAGTCGGAAGGCTTACTACAATCCTCGCAAACCTCCTTTTTGCTGGTGGTGGTCAGTTTGTCCATGGTCACGACCCCGTTATTACTTAATATCCAGAAACGTTGGTTTGCCCGAGAGTTCAACGCTGTGGATGATTTAGCGGTTGATGTTGAAAATAATGATCCAAGAGTGATTATTGCCGGCTTCGGCCGATTCGGCCAGATTGTGGGGCGTTTGATGTTTGCCAATAAAATCAAAGTCACCATTCTTGAAAGTGATGCAAGTCAGATCAAGCTGCTGCGTAAATATGGCTATCAAGTCTTTTATGGGGATGCGACGAACCTGGAGTTACTCCGCTCTGCGGGCGCTGAAGATGCCGAAGCCATTGTGGTCTGTACCGATGACCCTGATGAGGTGATGGCAATTGTTGCATTATGTCAGCATCATTTTCCACAGCTGAAAATTTTAGCGCGGGCGCGGAGCCGGGTTGAGGCTTATCAATTGCTTAATCATGGCGTACCGCATTTCTCGCGAGAGACATTCTTAGGCGCGCTGGATTTAGGCAGACAAACATTGATTGAATTAGGGATGCATCCCTATCAGGCAAAACGAGCTGAATCACATTTTTGTCGTTTAGATAATGCGATGCTGAAAGAGCTGTTGCCAATGCATAATGAAGGCAAGCAGCTCTCCTTGCGTGCTAAAGAGACGCGACAAGAGCTGGAAGAAATATTTGGGCGTGAGATGGAGAAAGATCATCAAGCCCGAGATTTTTGGGAAAGAGAGCAGGATTAATTTGTGCGAATGAAGAAACGTTTTATCGCCGGAGCCAGTTGTCCGCAATGTCATACTGCCGATTCACTGCGCTGGTGGGAAGAGAATCATATTGAGCATGTTGAATGTGTAGAATGTGGTCATACCGAACAGAGAACGCCACGCTCCGTTGAGCAAAGTACCCATGCGGAAAATGCGATGATTGGCATTTTTAAACCGGATTAATTGAGGTTTACGAGAGACTTCTTCATAATATTGACCCATTCTCCAAGGATGACGAATCACTTGGACAGATGCAATACCGTCACAATCGGTGACAAAATACACTCGATGCCTTGGAGCGTTTATGAAAATTGAAAAGAATGTTGTGGTGAGTTTAGCGTATCAACTCAAATTAGAAGACGGAGTTGTCGCTGATCAGTCAACTGCTGATGCCCCGCTTGACTACCTGCATGGTCATCACAACCTGATTGTCGGACTAGAGCGTGAACTTGAAGGTAAAGTTGCAGGCGATAAATTTACAGCGACGATTGCTCCTGAAGATGCATACGGTCAATACAATGATGACTTGGTTCAGCGTGTTCCGGCCGATGTTTTTCATGGTGTTGATCAACTTGAAGCGGGCATGCGTTTTCTGGCAGAGACCGATCAGGGTCAAATCCCGGTTGAAATTACAGAAGTTGACGGCGATGAAGTCGTGGTTGATGGCAACCATATGCTTGCAGGTCAGACACTGACGTTCGATGTTGAGGTTGTTGCCGTGCGTGAAGCGACCGATGAAGAAATTGCTCACGGTCACATTCATCAAGGTGGCGGTAGCTGCGGACACGACCACGACCACGGTGAAGAAGGTTGCTGTGGTGGAAATGGCGGGTGTGGCTGCCATTAATTTTTGTCATTCCGTTTGACAGAATCTGCGTTTGACCGAATCTGAATGAAAACACCTGCCGCTTTGTGCAGGTGTTTTTTTATACTTTTAAGGATGTCGATATGAAAAAACCTTTTGCAATTGCAATCCACGGTGGTGCCGGTTCGATTTTACGCGCACGCATGACGGATGAAATGCAGCGCCATATAGAACAAGCCTTAGATCAAGCTGTCTCTCAAGGGCATCAGATACTTGCGCAAGGTGGCAGTGCGGTTGATGCGGTTGTCTGTGCTGTCAGCATTCTGGAAGATTCGCCGTATTTTAATGCCGGGAAAGGGTCTGTCCTAACCGCGAAAGAGATGGTTGAAATGGATGCGGCTGTTATGAATGGTGAACAGCGACAAGCGGGGGCCGTTGCTGGCGTTCGCCATATTAAAAATCCAGTGCAACTGGCAAAAGATGTGATGCAGCAGAGTGGTCATGTGATGCTCTTTGGGGAAGGGGCAGAAGAGTTTGCAGCACAGCTTGGTTATGACTATACCGAACAGGATTATTTCTTCACCGACAGACGTTATGAACAATTGTTAGCCGTCAAAGCTGAGAGGGCAACGGCGCTGTCTGAGTCCGACTATCCTGACGACCATCAATTTGGCACCGTCGGTGCTGTTGCATTGGATAACAATGGCAACCTTGCCGCAGCGACCAGCACTGGCGGGATGATGAACAAACAGTATGGCCGCGTCGGGGATTCGCCGATTATTGGTGCTGGCACCTATGCAGAAAACCATCATGTTGCTGTATCTGCCACCGGCATGGGAGAAGTTTTTATCCGCTGTGGTGTTGCCAGTGATATCGCAGCACGAATGCGTTATTTAAAGGAAGATGTTCATACCGCATGTACGGCCGTTATCCAAGGTGATCTAAAAAAACTCGGTGGCCATGGTGGTGTGATTGCCATTGACTCATCCGGAGAAATTCATTTTGGTATGAATTGTCCGGGAATGTATCGTAGTAGTATCGACATTCATGGTCGAAAACAGATTAGAATCGATGCGTATGAGGTGTAGTTCGGTATTTTACGCAAACGATTTCTTTTTGATTCAAAAATCGAACAAAAAGCATTTTTTTATGAATTTTTTATGCTTAAAAAATGACTGCATCATCCCAGGTTCGGTGGTAGAATCCATTTTTAACCAGCAATCAGATTTGGAAAGATGGGAAATAACGTTGTCGTACTAGGCACCCAATGGGGTGATGAAGGTAAAGGGAAAATTGTTGATCTGCTTACTGAAGATGCAAAGTATGTAGTCCGTTATCAAGGCGGTCACAATGCAGGTCATACTCTGGTCATTGATGGTGAGAAAACCGTTCTTCACTTGATTCCATCCGGTATTCTCCGCGAACACGTCAAATGCATTATCGGGAATGGTGTTGTGCTTTCACCGGATGCACTGTTAAAAGAAATGGGAGAGCTTGAAGCTCGAGGTATTCCAGTTCGCCAACGTCTTTTCATTTCTGAAGCTTGCCCGCTAATTTTACCGTACCATATTGCTCTTGATCAGGCGCGCGAAGCCGCTCGGGGAGCGAAAGCGATTGGTACAACCGGTCGGGGTATCGGCCCTGCTTATGAAGACAAAGTCGCACGTCGTGGTTTACGTGTCGGTGATTTGTTTGACCGGACTACTTTTGCTGCCAAACTTCAGGAAGTCATGGAGTATCATAACTTCCAGTTGGTCAATTTCTATAAAGCTGAGCCCGTCAGTTATGAGGCCGTTCTGGAACAGGCCATGGGTTATGCTGACGTATTAACCTCAATGGTTATCGATGTCACTGATGAACTGGATGCAGCACGTAAGCGCGGCGATAAAATTATGTTCGAAGGCGCGCAAGGGACACTGCTGGATATCGACCACGGGACTTATCCATACGTCACTTCGTCTAATACCACCGCTGGTGGTGTTGCTGCCGGTTCCGGTTTCGGTCCTTGTCATCTTGGATATATTCTCGGTATTGCTAAAGCGTATTGTACTCGTGTCGGTGCCGGTCCTTTCCCGACTGAATTGAATGACAATATTGGTGAGCATCTGGGTACCAAAGGTCAGGAGTTTGGCGCAACAACCGGACGGAAGCGGCGTTGTGGTTGGTTTGATGCCGTTGCAATGCGCCGTGCAATTCAAATCAACTCGATTACCGGCTTCTGTATGACTAAGCTCGATGTTTTAGATGGTTTGAAAGAAATCAAAATTTGTACCGGTTATCAAATGAAAGACGGTTCGATTGCAGAAGTTTCGCCAATGGCTGCCGATGCTTATGATTATGTCACACCGATTTATGAAACCATGCCAGGCTGGTCTGAGAGCACGTTCGGCGTTAAAAAGCTTGAAGATTTGCCTCAGGCTGCATTGAACTATGTTCAGCGCATTGAAGAATTAACCGGAGTACCTGTCGATATTATTTCCACAGGTCCGGATCGGAATGAAACGATTATTAAAGTTCATCCGTTCAGTGTTGCATAACCTAATATCACTTGATATCAGAGCCGGTCTTCAACGACCGGCTTTTTGCTTTTTGAGGGATTGTTATGTACATTTGTGTTGTATAAAAAATCAACAATAACTTTCTCCTAAAGTCATTTGTTCGTCTGCCGATACGGTATTTAAGCCCCGCTCAAAGTGGGTGATATGGTTAAGCGATCGTTCAAAAAAAGAGTATGTATATGAGGCTACTAAGTGTAGCAGCTTCGTTGTTAATGATGACGTTGAGCGTTTCAGTCAATGCTGCTGTCGCTGATGTCGGGCCGCCAGTCCAAATTTATTCCGAAGCTGATTTAATTCAACTAATCGAACAGAATAAACATCTGGAGCGAGTCAAGGCTGATAAATGTCAGCTGGTTGAAGATATCGTTGCCCGGGCTACGCGAATTAATTTACCCTCGTATGAATTTTTGTATGGCGATATGCTGGCATGGGGCGTGTGTGTCGATCAGGATGCAGAGCTGGGTTTATATTATATGGAAGCGGCAGCCAGTCAGGGATTACCGACAGCGCTTGAGCAGCTAGGTCGCTATTACGCTGAAGGGGTGCTGGTTCAGCAAGATCGTGAACGTGCGATTGTGTACCTGAGAGAAGCTGCCGGTATGGGCAATTTGAAAGCTCGTGTAAAACTGGCAGAATTGTTACTCAGGGATTATGGCAGCCCACTTGACTATGAAGATGCTTATCGCTGGCTCTATCATTCCGTGACAGCGGATACGCGCATGCACAAGCGTATTGCGATGTTGCGTCAGGGGTTGGAACAACGGATGCCTGAAAATATTATTGCCCGTGCAAAAATGAGAGAAACACTTTGGTAGCGCTGTATCGTGATGCGTTCGTTTCTGTTACAATTTATTGAAAACTTCCCTAGTTTAACCACCTGATTTTTGAAGAAATCACAACTTCCCGCTAATATATCTTCAATAAAGCAACATTCATGCTTTCTGAGTCGCTGTCTAAATAGGGTCGATTCAGGCAGTATTTTAAGAGATGACCTTCTTCCTTAGGACGACTTATGTCTGACACAATTCAAAACGATCCGTTTGCTGATCGTGAAGCAAATAACTACGACAACCCCATTCCCAGCCGTGAATTTATTTTAGAATTTCTGGCTCAGGCGAATGTTCCAATGAATCGCAATGATTTATTTGAGGTTTTACAACTTTCAGGAGAAGAGCAATACGAAGGTTTACGACGACGCCTGAGAGCCATGGAAAGAGATGGACAATTGGTGTTCACTCGTCGCCAATGCTATGCCTTGCCTGAAAAACTGGAAATGATCAAAGGCTATGTTATCGGACATAAAGATGGGTATGGTTGGCTCAGACCGGAAGGAACCCGGGGGAAAGAAGACGATATTGTACTGCCACACCATCAGATGAGAACGCTGATTCATGGCGACTACGTTCTGATTCAGCCCAATGGAACCGATAAAAGAGGCCGCAAAGAAGGGCGCTTGGTCAGAATCTTAGAGGAAAGAAACAGTCAGATTGTCGGGCGATTCTTCTTTGAGCACGGTTACTCTTATGTCGTTCCCGATGATTCTCGGATTAGTCATGATATTTTGATTCCCAATGAGTCGCGTGCCGGTGCACGGATGGGGAATGTCGTGGTGATCGAAGTTACCGATCGGGGGAGTCGTTCCCGCGGCATGATGGGACAAGTGGTCGAGGTACTGGGGGAAAATATGGCTCCGGGTATGGAGACACAGATTGCGATTCGAACGCATCAGATCCCACATGAGTGGCCGGAAGCTGTTGAACAACAGGTGAAGCAGTTTAGTGAGCAAGTGCCGGAAGAGGCGAAAATAGGTCGAGTCGATCTGAGAACATTGCCGTTGGTCACCATTGATGGTGAAGATGCCCGAGACTTTGACGATGCTGTGTATTGTGAAGCTAAAAAAGGTGGTGGCTGGCGTCTCTGGGTGGCGATTGCCGATGTGAGTTATTACGTCAGAACTGACTCTGCACTGGATAAAGAAGCAATTAATCGTGGTAATTCTGTTTACTTTCCGTCTCAGGTTGTCCCAATGCTGCCCGAAATTTTGTCAAACGGGCTTTGTTCTCTCAACCCTCAGGTCGACCGACTCTGCATGGTCTGTGAAATGACGATTTCAGCTACCGGTAAACTCTCGGGTTATAAGCATTATGAAGCCGTTATGAATTCCCATGCGCGACTGACTTATAACAAAGTCGCTGCGATTTTAGCCGGAGAAGAAGAGCTTCGTGAGCGTTACCAACCGTTAGTTCCCCATCTGGAAGAGTTACACCGGATGTATCAGGTTCTCAAAGGTGAGCGGGAAAATCGAGGTGCAATCGAGTTTGAAACGGTCGAGACGAAGTTTATTTTTAATGCGGAACGTAAAATCGATCGGATTGAACCCTTAGTCCGTAACGATGCCCATAAAATCATTGAAGAGTGTATGATTTTAGCGAATATCGCTTCTGCATCGTTGGTTGAAAAAATGAAAGAACCAGCCTTGTACCGTATTCATGAAACTCCGGGAGAAGAACGGCTGATGGGATTCCGGGATTTTCTCGGAGAGCTGGGGCTCAATTTGACCGGTGGGCTGGAACCTTCGCCGACGGATTATGCGCACTTAATGAAACAAGTCGGAAACCGACCTGATCATGAACTAATCCAGACCATGCTGCTCCGCTCGATGAAGCAAGCCGTATACAATCCTGATAATTGTGGTCACTTTGGTTTAGCGTTGAAGCGTTACGCCCACTTTACTTCCCCGATTCGACGTTATCCCGATCTCCTGTTACATCGTGCGATTAAATATCTGATTGCTAAACAGCAAGGGACGAATCAAGATCGCTGGACGCCAACAGGCGGTTATCACTACTCATTCGATGAAATGGATTATTACGGTGAGCAGTGTTCAATGACAGAGCGTCGTGCTGATGATGCAACACGGGAAGTCTCTGATTGGTTGAAGTGTGAATATATGCAAGATCATGTCGGTGAAGTATTAGACGGCGTGATTGCCAATGTCACTGGGTTTGGATTTTTTGTCCGCCTGACTGAACTACATATTGATGGTTTAGTGCATATTTCCAGCTTGGCCAATGACTATTATCAGTATGATCCGATTGGTCAACGTTTAGTTGGTGAAAGCTTTGGTCTGATTTATCGTCTGGGTGATGCTGTGAAAGTGAAAGTTCAGGCCGTAAATCTGGATGAACGTCATATTGACTTTGAATTAGTCGAGACAAGTCGTAAGCTACGCGGTGAAGGGAAAACGGCCAAGAAACGTGACGCAGAAGCAAAGCAAGGCAAGAAAAGAACCTCCCGTCGTCAGGGGAAAGCAACACCAGCGATTGAACCGGTGAAAAATCCTAACGGTGGGGATGACCCGAATAAGAAAACGGCTAAGAAAAAAAGCAAGGCTGAGAAAGTCCGTAAGAAAAAATCACGTCAACGCAAAGCGAAATCAGCCAAAACTGGTAAATGATAGGTAACAAATGAGTAATGAATTTATATATGGCATTCATGCGGTGAGTGCTGTATTAGAGAAAGCCCCGGATCGCCTGATTGAAGTCTTTGTTTTAAAAGATCGGCAAGATAAGCGCCTTCTTCCTATGTTAAATGAGCTGAATAGACTCGGGATTTCGATTCAGCAGATGAGTCGTCAGGCTCTGGATAAAAAATCTCAAGGTGAGAGCCACCAAGGCATGATGGCAAGAGTGAAACCTGCCAAAGCGTTAAATGAGCATGACTTGGAAACGATTTTAAGTACAGTTGAACAACCGTTATTGCTCGTCTTAGACGGGGTAACTGATCCGCATAATCTTGGTGCTTGTCTCCGAAATGCAGATGCTGCGGGGGTAGCGGCGGTGATTGTTCCGAAAGATAAATCAGCGCCATTGAATGCCACAGTAAGCAAAGTTGCCTGCGGTGCGGCTGAAACGGTGCCCCTGATTCGAGTAACGAATCTGGCCAGAACCATGAAAGCGTTACAGGAGCAAGGCATCTGGTTTGTCGGGACCGCCGGAGAAGCGACTCAGGATATCTTTCAGTCGAAATTGACAGGTCCATTGGCCATTGTCATGGGTGCTGAAGGTGATGGCATGCGTCGCCTGACCAGAGAAACCTGTGATGCATTGGTTAAAATTCCGATGGCAGGGAGTGTTTCAAGTCTGAATGTATCAGTTGCTACCGGTATTTGTCTTTTTGAAGCAGTAAGGCAGCGTTTACCACAGTAATTTTCCTCTTCGACTGACTGGCTCTGGATAAGAGAACAGAGCCAGAATGTTCCTTCTGATGTTATTTCGATTATTTTTCCATCGCACCTTGCATGTGACCATTCTATCTGTATAATACCCCTCCACTGGTTAAGCCAGTTGTGAACCAATGAGCAGCAAGGAGCTGATACATCTTTTTGATTTATCAGGTAATGTATACTTAGCTTATGTTCGCAGTTAATATAAATTAGCTTAAAAATAAAGTTGATCTAAATTAGCTGACAATGTTCCCAATTGCGGAACTACGGTTTCACATGAATCAATCGACATTCTCCTACGATTAGTGGGTTTGAGTGGCGATATTGTTTGTGTAATTTTTTAATTTGGAGCTCTGTCTCATGCAGAACCAACGTATCCGAATCCGCCTAAAAGCTTTCGATTACAAATTAATCGATGCTTCTACTGCGGAAATCGTTGAAACAGCAAAGCGTACTGGCGCACAGGTTCGTGGTCCTATCCCACTGCCTACTCGTAAAGAGCGTTTCACTGTTCTTATCTCTCCACACGTCAACAAAGATGCTCGTGACCAGTACGAAATTCGTACTCACAAACGTCTAATCGACATCGTTGAGCCAACAGACAAAACTGTTGACGCTCTGATGCGTCTCGATCTAGCTGCTGGCGTTGATGTACAAATCAGCCTAGGTTAAGGGAGATTAGAATAATGATTGGTCTAGTCGGACGTAAAGTGGGTATGACCCGCGTGTTTACTGAAGAAGGCGTTTCTATCCCAGTTACAGTTGTTGAGGTTGAAGCGAACCGTGTTGCTCAAGTTAAAACACTTGAGTCTGATGGTTACACTGCAATCCAAGTAACTTCTGGTGCGAAAAAAGCCAACCGTGTATCTAAGCCAGAAGCTGGTCACTTTGCGAAAGCAGGTGTTGATGCTGGCCGCGGTCTTTGGGAATTCCGTTTAGAAAACGGAGAAGAGTTTTCAGTCGGTTCTGAATTGACTGTTGAACTTTTCAATGAAGTAAAAAAAGTAGACGTTACTGGTACATCGAAGGGTAAAGGTTTCCAAGGTGCTGTGAAGCGCTGGAATTTCCGTACTCAAGATATGACTCACGGTAACTCATTGTCGCATCGTGCTCCTGGTTCTATCGGTCAATGTCAGACTCCAGGCCGTGTATTCAAGGGCAAGAAAATGGCAGGTCACATGGGTGCTGAGCGTGTAACGACTCAAAACCTAGAGATCGTACGTGTTGACGCTGAGCGCAATCTGCTTCTGATTAAAGGTGCAGTCCCTGGTGCTATCGGTGGTGACGTGATCGTTAAACCAGCTGTTAAAGCATAACGTCTAGGAGTAAGTAATGGAATTGATGGTTAAAGGTGCTGACGCACTAACTGTTTCCGAAACTACTTTCGGACGTGAGTTCAACGAAGCTCTTGTACATCAGGTGGTTGTTGCGTATGCAGCAGGTGCTCGTCAAGGTACTCGTGCTCAAAAAACACGTTCAGAAGTTTCTGGCGGCGGCGCTAAACCATGGCGTCAAAAAGGTACTGGCCGTGCTCGTGCTGGTACAATCCGTAGCCCAATCTGGCGTACAGGTGGTGTTACTTTTGCTGCGAAACCACAAGATCACAGCCAAAAAGTAAACAAAAAAATGTACCGTGGCGCTATGAAGAGCATTCTTTCTGAGCTGGTTCGTCAAGAGCGTCTGATCGTTGTTGATGATTTCTCAGTTGAAGCTCCAAAAACTAAAGAACTGGTAGCTAAGCTTAAAGAACTTGAGCTTAACGATGTACTTATCGTTACTGGTGAAGTAGACGAGAATCTGTTCTTAGCTGCTCGTAACCTTTATAAAGTTGACGTACGTGATGCAGCGGGTATTGACCCTGTTAGCTTGATCGCGTTTGACAAGGTTCTTATGACTGCTTCTGCAGTTAAGCAAGTTGAGGAGATGCTGGCATGATTAGCGAAGAGCGTCTACTAAAAGTTCTGCGTGCTCCGCACATCTCTGAAAAAGCAACAATGGTTGCCGAGAAAGCAAACACTGTTGTTTTCAAAGTAGCGAAAGATGCAACGAAAAAAGAGATTAAAGCAGCCGTAGAAAAGCTATTTGAAGTTGAAGTTGAATCTGTAAATACCCTGATTACTAAGGGTAAGACTAAGCGTCAAGGTATGCGCCAAGGCCGTCGTAGCGATGTGAAAAAAGCGTATGTAACTTTGAAAGAAGGTCAGGATCTTGACTTTGTTGGCGGCGCGGAATAACAGGAGTAGTTGAAAAATGGCTATTGTTAAATGTAAGCCGACTTCGGCTGGTCGCCGTCACGTCGTTAAAGTTGTGAATAATGACCTGCATAAAGGTAAGCCTTATGCGCCACTTTTAGAAAAAAATTCTAAAAATGGTGGTCGTAACAACAACGGTCGTATCACAGTACGTCACATCGGTGGTGGTCATAAGCAACACTATCGTTTGATTGATTTTAAACGTACTAAAGATGGCATTCCGGCAAAAGTTGAGCGTCTGGAATATGATCCAAACCGTAGTGCAAACATCGCTTTGGTTCTTTATGCAGACGGTGAACGTCGTTACATCATTGCACCGAAAGGTCTGCAAGCTGGTGATGTAATCCAGTCTGGTGTTGATGCGCCAATTAAAGCAGGGAACACTCTGCCGATGCGCAACATCCCTGTGGGTTCAACGATTCACTGTGTTGAATTGAAGCCAGGTAAAGGTGCACAACTTGCACGTTCTGCTGGTGCTTATGCACAACTCGTCGCTCGTGACGGTGCATACGCAACAATTCGTCTGCGTTCTGGCGAGATGCGTCGCGTGCCTGCTGAAGGCCGTGCAACTATCGGCGAAGTCGGTAACTCTGAGCACATGCTTCGTGAACTTGGTAAAGCAGGTGCTACACGCTGGCGTGGTGTTCGTCCTACCGTTCGTGGTGTTGTGATGAACCCGGTTGATCACCCACACGGTGGTGGTGAAGGTCGTACATCTGGTGGTCGTCACCCTGTATCTCCTTGGGGTATGCCTACGAAGGGCTTCAAAACCCGTAAAAACAAACGCACCGACAAGTACATTGTACGTCGTCGTAATAAGTAATCTATTTAAGAGGATAAGCCATGCCACGTTCTCTCAAGAAAGGTCCATTTATTGACCTACACTTGCTGAAGAAGGTAGAGAAAGCGGTGGAAAGCGGAGACAAAAAGCCTATTAAGACTTGGTCCCGTCGTTCAATGATCATTCCATCAATGATTGGTTTGACCATCGCTGTCCATAATGGTCGTCAGCACGTTCCGGTTTTCGTAACTGATGAAATGATCGGTCACAAACTGGGTGAATTTGCACCAACACGTACTTATCGCGGTCACGCTGCAGATAAGAAAGCGAAGAAGAAGTAAGGAGTAGATGATGGAAGCTGTTGCTAAACATAACTTTGCTCGTATTTCTCCACAGAAAGCTCGCTTAGTTGCAGATTTGATCCGTGGTAAGTCTGTCGATCAGGCTCTAGAAATTCTAACTTTCAGCAACAAAAAAGCTGCTGACTTAGTTAAGAAAGTTCTTGAGTCAGCTATCGCAAACGCGGAGCATAACGAAGGTGCAGATATCGACGATCTAAGCGTCGCAAAAATCTTCGTAGATGAGGGCCCTGTCATGAAGCGTATTATGCCTCGTGCCAAAGGCCGTGCGGACCGTATCTTGAAGCGTTCAAGCCACATTACTGTGGTTGTCGCAGATCGCTAAGAGACTAGGAGAGTAAGCAATGGGTCAGAAAGTACATCCAAATGGTATTCGTCTGGGCATCGTTAAGCCTTGGAATGCTACATGGTTTGCTAACACCAAAGAATTCGCTGACAACCTAGACGGCGACTTCAAGGTACGTCAGTTCCTCACCAAGGAATTGTCAAAAGCGTCTCTATCACGCATTGTTATCGAGCGTCCTGCGAAAAGCATTCGTGTGACTATTCACACGGCTCGCCCAGGTGTCGTTATCGGTAAGAAAGGTGAAGACGTCGAAAAACTACGTGCTGCGGTAGCGAAAATTGCAGGTGTACCAGCGCAAATTAATATCGCTGAAGTACGTAAGCCTGAGCTAGACGGTCAGTTAGTGGCTGATAGCATCGCGTCTCAGCTAGAGCGTCGTGTTATGTTCCGTCGCGCGATGAAGCGTGCTGTACAAAACGCAATGCGTCTAGGTGCTAAGGGTATCAAAGTAGAAGTAAGCGGTCGTTTAGGCGGCGCTGAAATCGCACGTTCTGAGTGGTATCGTGAAGGTCGTGTACCTCTACATACTCTTCGTGCAGACATTGAGTACGCAACTTCTTCGGCTCACACTCAGTATGGTGTGATTGGCGTTAAAGTCTGGATCTTCAAAGGAGAAATCCTGGGTGGGATGCCAGCTGCAAATGCAAATACCGCTGAGCCTAAAGGTGATAAGCCTAAGAAACAGCGTAAAGGCCGTAAGTAAGGAGTCGACAGATGCTACAACCTAAACGTACAAAGTTCCGTAAGGTTCATACTGGTCGCAACCGTGGTCTAGCTAAAGGTACTGATGTTTCTTTCGGTACATTTGGTTTGAAAGCTGTCGGCCGTGGTCGTTTGACTGCTCGTCAGATCGAAGCGGCTCGTCGTGCGATGACACGTCACGTTAAGCGTCAAGGTAAAATCTGGATTCGTGTATTCCCAGATAAGCCTATCACAGAAAAACCACTTGAAGTTCGTCAGGGTAAGGGTAAAGGTAACGTTGAGTACTGGGTCGCCCAAATCCAACCTGGTAAGGTGATGTACGAAATGGACGGTGTACCTGAAGAATTGGCACGTGAAGCTTTTGCGCTTGCAGCTGCAAAACTTCCGTTCAAGACTACTTTCGTAACTAAGCAGGTGATGTGATGAAAGCACAAGATCTACGCGAAAAAAGCGTTGAAGAGCTGAATACTGAGCTATTGAATTTGCTACGTGAACAGTTCAACTTGCGCATGCAAGCAGCGACTGGTCAACTACAGCAGACTCATACTCTGAAAGCTGTACGCCGTGATATCGCACGTGTGAAAACTGTTTTGACTGAGAAGGCAGGCGCATAATGAGCGACAAAATTCGTACTCAACTTGGTCGTGTTGTTAGTGACAAAATGGATAAGTCTATTGTTGTTGCTATCGAACGTTTCGTAAAACATCCGATTTACGGTAAGTTCGTTAAACGCACGACTAAAATTCACGCACATGACGAAAACAACGAGTGTGGCCAAGGCGATACTGTTGAAATTCGTGAGTGCCGTCCATTGTCTAAGACGAAGTCTTGGACTTTGGTGAAAGTGGTAGAAAAAGCAAAAATTTAACTTTTGTTTTTCAATTAAAAAACGGCTCCAATTATTTTTGGGGCCGTTTGTTTTTTGACTACCCAATCTGAAAAAAGGGTGTTACAATTCGCCTCCCTTTTTAAAGGCAGCCCGACCCGAGAGGGTCTAGTTTTAATATTTAGCGGAGCACTAACATGATCCAAATGCAAAGTATGCTGGACGCAGCTGATAACTCAGGCGCTCGCAGCGTAATGTGTATTAAGGTTCTGGGTGGCTCTCACCGTCGTTACGCACATATCGGCGACATCATCAAAGTTACCGTCAAAGAAGCAATTCCACGCGGTAAAGTAAAAAAAGGTGATGTCCTGAAGGCGGTGGTAGTTCGCACCCGTAAAGGCGTACGTCGTCCAGACGGTTCTGTCATTCGCTTCGACCGTAACGCTTGTGTATTGTTGAATAACAATACTGAGCAACCAGTCGGTACACGTATCTTTGGTCCAGTGACTCGTGAGCTTCGTAATGCGAAGTTTATGAAGATTGTTTCACTGGCTCCAGAAGTATTGTAAGGGAGCACTGAAATGGCAGCTAAAATCCGTCGTAACGACGAAATCGTTGTTCTTGCCGGTAAAGATAAAGGCAAGAAAGGTAAAGTAACTAAGGTTCTTGGAACCGGTAAAGTTATTGTTGAAGGCATCAACCTTGTGAAAAAACACCAGAAGCCTGTACCGGCTATGGGTGTTCAAGGTGGCATCGTTGAACAAGAAGCAGCAATTGATGCTTCTAACGTTGCAATCTTCAATGCAGCTACTGGTAAAGCGGACCGTGTCGGTTTCCGTTTTGAAGACGGCAAAAAAGTCCGTTTCTTCAAATCTAACGGTGAAACCATTTCTAACTAATAGACGTAATTTGGAGTTCTACTATGGCGAAACTGCATGATTACTACAAGTCGTCTGTAGTCGCTGAACTGACCAAACAGTTCGGTTACACAAGCGTCATGCAAGTCCCTAGGATTGAGAAAATCACCCTAAATATGGGCGTTGGTGAAGCAATCAACGATAAGAAACTGCTTGAGAATGCAGCAGCTGACATGGCGGCCATTTCTGGTCAAAAGCCTCTTGTCACAAAAGCTCGCAAATCTGTTGCAGGTTTCAAAATCCGTGAAGGCTACCCAATTGGTTGTAAAGTAACCTTGCGTGGCGAACGTATGTGGGATTTTTTGGAGCGTTTAATTTCTATCGCTCTGCCACGTGTACGTGACTTCCGTGGTGTTAGCGCGAAATCTTTTGATGGACGCGGTAACTACAGCATGGGCGTTCGCGAGCAAATCATCTTCCCGGAAATCGACTACGATAAAGTCGATCGTGTTCGTGGTCTTGATGTAACAATCACGACTAGTGCGTCCACTGATGAGGAAGGCCGTGCTCTGCTGGCTGCCTTTAACTTCCCATTCCGCAAGTAAGGTGAAGGGTTACTGTTATGGCTAAACAATCAATGAAAGCACGTGAAGTAAAACGTGCAAAGCTTGTCGCTCAGTATGCTGAAAAGCGTGCTGCGTTAAAAGCTACAATCAGCGACGTAAACGTATCTGAAGAAGAACGTTGGGATGCTGTTCTGAAACTTCAAACACTTCCTCGTGATTCAAGTGCATCACGTCAGCGTAACCGTTGTAACCAAACTGGTCGTCCACACGGTTACCTACGTAAGTTCGGTTTAAGCCGTATCAAAGTTCGTGAAGCTTGCATGAAAGGCGAGATTCCTGGACTTCGTAAGGCTAGCTGGTAATTGCCACTTAATCATTTGGAGTAAAGTTTATGAGCATGCAAGATCCGATTTCGGATATGCTGACCCGTATTCGTAACGGTCAGGCAGCAAACAAAGTTGCTGTAAAAATGCCTTCTTCAAAGCTAAAAGTTGCAATTGCTGCACTTCTAAAAGCTGAAGGTTATATCGAAGATTTCGCTGTTGAAGGCGATGTAAAACCTGAACTGGAAGTTACGCTGAAATATTTTCAAGCGAAACCAGTTATCGAGCAAATCAAACGTGTTTCACGTCCTGGCCTGCGCGTCTATAAAAGAAAAGACGAGCTGCCATCTGTGATGGGCGGTTTGGGTGTTGCTGTTGTATCCACTTCCAAGGGTCTGATGTCAGACCGCGCTGCCCGTAAAGCAGGTCTTGGTGGTGAAATCATTTGCTACGTAGCTTAATTATAGGAGTAGGATATGTCTCGTGTTGCTAAAGCACCTGTCGCTATTCCAGCTGGCGTAGAGGTGAAATTAAACGGCCAAGAGATCACTGTGAAAGGTGCAAAGGGTGAACTGACTCGCGTACTGAATAACGCAGTTGTGATTGCTCAAGAAGAAAGTAACCTGACTTTCGGACCGCGTGAAGGTGTTGCGAATGCTTGGGCACAGGCAGGAACTGCTCGTGCACTAGTGAACAACATGGTTGTCGGTGTGACGGAAGGCTTTACGAAGAAGCTTACACTAAAAGGTGTTGGTTACTGTGCCTCAATGAAAGGCAATGCTGTAGCACTAACACTGGGCTTCTCTCACCCTGTTGAACATGAATTGCCAACAGGAATTAAAGCAGAATGTCCAAGTCAAACTGAAATTGTCATCACTGGTTGTGATAAACAGCTTGTGGGTCAAGTTGCGGCTGATATTCGTGCTTATCGTGAGCCTGAACCTTACAAAGGTAAGGGTGTTCGTTACGCAGATGAAAATGTGCGTACTAAAGAAGCTAAGAAGAAGTAAGGTAACACTATGGATAAGAAAGCATCTCGCATCCGTCGTGCCACTCGTGCACGTCGTAAGATTGCAGAACTGGGTGCCACTCGCCTAGTTGTACACCGTACTCCTCGTCACGTGTACGCTCAGGTTATCGCATCTAATGGCTCTGAGGTTATCGCTGCAGCTTCTACTGTAGAAAAAGCGATCCGTGAGCAATTAAAATTCACTGGAAACATCGAAGCAGCACAAGCGGTAGGTAAAGCTATTGCTGAACGCGCTCTGGAAAAAGGCGTGTCAGAAGTTGCTTTTGATCGTTCCGGTTTCCAATACCACGGTCGAGTAGCGGCGCTAGCAGAATCTGCTCGCGAAGCTGGTCTGAAATTCTAAGGTAGGGTTGGAAGATGGCTAAAGAATTACAACAAGCGAGTGATTTGCAAGAAAAATTAATCGCTGTTAACCGTGTTTCTAAAACGGTTAAAGGTGGTCGAATCATGAGCTTTACTGCACTAACAGTGGTTGGTGACGGTAATGGTCGTGTAGGTTTCGGTTACGGCAAAGCCCGTGAAGTACCTGCTGCGATTCAAAAAGCAATGGAAAAAGCGCGTCGTAACATGATTACAATCGCGTTGAACGAAGGCACACTTTTCCACCCGGTAAAAGGTCGCCACTCGGGCTCTAAAGTTTATATGCAGCAAGCTGCTGAAGGTACAGGTGTTATTGCCGGTGGTGCGATGCGTGCTGTACTTGAAGTTGCAGGTGTACATAACGTTTTGTCAAAAGCGTATGGCTCAACAAACCCAATCAACATCGTTCGTGCAACGATCGATGCGCTGGGTAGCATGAAGTCACCAGAAATGGTTGCAGCTAAACGTGGTCTAACTGTTGAATCAATTTCGGAGTAAGTACCATGGCAACTATTAAAGTAACTCAAACTAAAAGCTCAATTGGTCGCCTACCAAAGCATAAAGCTACTTTGCGTGGTTTAGGCCTTCGTCGCATCAACCACACTGTTGAACTTGAAGATACGCCATGTGTTCGTGGTATGATCAACAAAGTTCAATACATGGTTAAAGTTGAGGAGTAATCAGAATGCGTTTGAATACTCTATCTCCGGCTGCTGGTTCTAAACCTTCTAAGAAGCGTTTAGGTCGCGGTATCGGATCGGGCCTGGGTAAAACAGGTGGTCGTGGCCATAAAGGTCAAAAATCACGCTCTGGCGGTAAAGTTCGTGCAGGTTTTGAAGGTGGACAAATGCCTTTAAAACAACGTTTGCCAAAATTCGGCTTCACTTCTCGCAAGAGCTTAGTGTCTGCTGAAGTTCGTCTAAGTGAATTAGCGAAAGTAACAAGCGAAGTTGTTGACCTGAATAGCCTGAAAGCAGCAAATGTTGTGACTAAAAACATTGAGAATGTGAAAATCGTTCTTTCTGGTGAGATCAACAAAGCTGTTACAGTGAAGGGTTTACGCGTAACTAAAGGCGCTAAAGCTGCAATCGAAGCTGCAGGCGGAAAAATCGAGGAATAATCTCGAAACGAGGTACAGATGGCTAAGAAACCAGGACAAGATTTTCGTAGTGCTCAGAGCGGCTTAAGTGAATTGAAGTCGCGCTTGTTATTCGTATTAGGTGCGCTTCTCGTATTCCGAGCTGGCTCTTTTGTGCCGATTCCTGGTATTGACGCAGCTGTACTAGCCGATTTGTTCGAACAGCAAAAAGGGACCATCGTAGAAATGTTTAACATGTTCTCCGGTGGTGCTCTCTCGCGTGCATCTATATTAGCTCTTGGAATCATGCCGTATATTTCGGCATCGATTGTTGTCCAACTGCTAACTGTAGTTCATCCCGCGTTAGCTGAACTCAAGAAAGAGGGTGAAGCAGGGCGTCGTAAGATTAGCCAATATACGCGTTACGGCACGCTTGTACTTGCAACGTTCCAAGCTCTTGGGATTGCGACAGGACTACCAAACATGGTCTCTAATCTGGTTGTTATCGACCAAACCATGTTTACGTTTATCGCAACAGTGAGTCTAGTAACCGGTACTATGTTCTTAATGTGGTTAGGTGAACAGATTACTGAGCGGGGTATCGGTAATGGTATTTCATTACTGATATTTGCAGGTATTGTTGCTGGTCTGCCAAAGGCAATCGGACAAACGATTGAGCAAGCGCGTCAAGGTGAATTGCATGTACTTCTTCTCCTTTTGATTGCGGTTATCTCTTTTGCTGTGATTTATTTTGTGGTCTTTATGGAGCGTGGTCAGCGGCGCATTGTCGTTAACTATGCAAAACGCCAGCAAGGTCGCAAAGTTTTTGCAGCACAGAGCACTCATCTGCCATTGAAAATTAATATGGCAGGGGTAATTCCCGCAATTTTTGCATCGAGTATTATTTTGTTCCCCGGAACATTAGCACAGTGGTTTGGTAATAGTGGTGGTGAAGGTTCAGCATTTAGCTGGCTGACAAAAGTGTCTTTGGCACTAAGCCCTGGTCAACCTCTGTATGTCATACTATATGCAGTTGCAATTATCTTCTTCTGTTTCTTTTATACTGCGTTGGTATTTAACCCACGTGAAACAGCTGATAATTTGAAGAAGTCTGGTGCGTTCGTACCCGGTATCCGCCCAGGTGAGCAGACAGCCAGATATATTGATAAAGTGATGACGCGTCTAACTTTAGCTGGTGCGTTATATATTACCTTTATCTGTCTGATCCCTCAGTTCATGATGGTCGCTTGGAATGTACGTTTCTATTTTGGCGGCACCTCACTACTAATTGTAGTTGTGGTTATTATGGACTTTATGGCACAGGTACAGACTCATATGATGTCAAGTCAATATGATTCTGTGTTGAAAAAAGCAAATCTGAAAGGCTACGGCCGTTAATTCAGATTTCTCTCACGGAGTTTAGCAATGAAAGTTCGTGCTTCCGTTAAAAAAATCTGCCGTAACTGTAAAGTTATCAAGCGTAACGGTGTCGTTCGCGTGATTTGCAGTGAGCCAAAGCACAAGCAGCGCCAAGGCTAATTAGCAGAATTTTTTACTTGAAAAAACAAGGTTGGTCGAGTATATTCCTCGGCCTACCTTTTGCGTGCAAAAGAAGTAGTATCCCGCAACGTATCCTCTACGGGCTTTGTTGCGGATAATTCTTTGATGAAAGTACTAGGAGTGAATAGTGGCCCGTATAGCAGGCATTAACATTCCTGATCACAAACATGCTGTAATTGCATTAACTTCAATTTACGGTATCGGTAAAACTCGTTCGCAAGCTATCTTAGCTGAACTGGGTATTGCTGAAAGTGTTAAGATCAGTGAACTAACTGAAGAGCAGATCGATCAACTGCGTGATGGTGTAGCTAAATACACTGTAGAAGGTGATCTACGTCGTGAAGTATCAATGAACATCAAGCGTCTTATGGACCTTGGTTGTTACCGTGGTCTTCGTCATCGTCGCAGTCTACCTCTACGTGGACAGCGTACTAAAACCAACGCTCGCACCCGTAAGGGTCCGCGTAAGCCGATCAAGAAATAATCGGGAAGGTAGAGTACAATGGCTAAACAACCAACTCGCGCACGTAAGCGCGTACGCAAGCAAGTCGCAGATGGCGTGGCGCACATCCATGCATCTTTTAACAACACAATCGTAACCATTACTGATCGTCAAGGTAATGCTCTAGCCTGGGCAACTGCTGGCGGTTCTGGTTTCCGTGGTTCTCGTAAGTCAACGCCGTTCGCTGCACAGGTTGCTGCTGAGCGTTGTGCTGAAATGGCTAAAGAATATGGCCTTAAGAATCTGGAAGTTATGGTGAAGGGTCCAGGTCCAGGTCGTGAATCTACAGTTCGCGCACTGAACGCTGCTGGTTTCCGTATCACAAATATTGTTGATGCGACACCAATCCCTCATAACGGTTGTCGTCCACCTAAGAAACGTCGCGTTTAACGTTTCGAGGAAGATTGGAGAAAGATCATGGCAAGATATTTGGGTCCTAAGCTGAAGCTTAGCCGCCGCGAAGGTACCGACTTATTCCTTAAGTCAGGCATTCGTGCGATAGATACCAAGTGTAAAATAGATAACGCACCAGGTGTACACGGCGCTCGTCGCGGTCGTCTATCTGATTATGGCGTTCAGCTTCGTGAGAAGCAAAAAGTTCGTCGTATGTACGGCGTTCTTGAAAAACAATTCCGTAACTACTATAAAGAAGCTGCTCGTCTAAAAGGCAATACAGGTGAAAACCTACTTCAGCTTCTTGAAGGTCGTTTGGATAATGTTGTTTACCGTATGGGCTTCGGTGCAACTCGCTCAGAAGCACGTCAACTAGTTAGTCACAAAGCTATTCTGGTTAACGGTAAAGTAGTAAACATTCCTTCTTTCAATGTTACGGCAAACGACGTTGTTGCAGTGCGTGAGAAAGCGAAAAAGCAATCTCGTATCACAGCAGCTCTAGAAGTTGCAGAACAACGCGAAAAACCAACTTGGATTGAAGTGGATGGCAGCAAAATGGAAGGTACGTTCAAGCGTTTGCCAGAACGTTCAGATCTATCAGCTGACATCAACGAACAATTGATCGTCGAGCTTTACTCTAAGTAAGGTTTAAATTAAAGAGAGGACACAATGCAGGGTTCTGTAACAGAATTTCTTAAGCCACGTCTTGTTGATATCGAACAGATCAGCACGACACACGCAAAAGTAACTCTTGAGCCGTTAGAGCGTGGTTTCGGCCATACTCTGGGTAATGCACTTCGCCGAATTCTTCTTTCGTCTATGCCAGGTTGTGCTGTGACTGAAGTTGAAATTGAAGGCGTACTACACGAGTACAGCACCAAAGAAGGTGTTCAAGAGGATATCCTAGAGATCCTTCTGAACCTGAAGGGTTTAGCTGTTCGCGTTGCCGAAGGCAAAGATGAAGTGTTCATTACACTAAACAAATCAGGCTCGGGCCCTGTTGTTGCAGGTGACATCACTCATGATGGTGATGTTGAGATCGTAAACCCTGAGCACGTTATTTGTCATCTTAATGATGACAATGCTGAGGTCGCAATGCGCATCAAGGTTCAACGTGGTCGTGGTTATGTTCCGGCTTCTGCTCGTATCCATACAGATGAAGATGATCGTCCAATTGGTCGCCTACTTGTTGATGCTACCTACAGCCCGGTGGATAAAATCGCCTATACTGTAGAAGCAGCTCGTGTAGAACAGCGTACTGATTTGGACAAACTCGTCATCGATATGGAAACAAATGGCACAATCGAACCTGAGGAAGCTATCCGTCGTGCAGCAACAATTCTTGCTGAACAACTGGATGCATTCGTAGATCTACGTGATGTACGAGTTCCTGAGGAGAAAGAAGAGAAGCCTGAATTCGATCCGATCCTATTGCGTCCTGTAGACGATCTTGAACTAACAGTTCGCTCTGCTAACTGTTTGAAAGCAGAAGCGATTCACTACATCGGTGATCTAGTACAGCGTACTGAGGTAGAATTACTTAAAACACCTAACCTCGGTAAGAAATCTCTGACAGAGATTAAAGACGTGCTTGCATCACGTGGTCTTTCTCTGGGTATGCGCCTAGAAAACTGGCCACCAGCATCTATCGCTGAAGATTAATCGATACAAGTTAGAAGGATTTGGTCATGCGCCATCGTAAGAGTGGTCGTCAACTCAACCGCAACAGCAGTCATCGCAAAGCGATGTTTAGCAACATGGCTAGCTCTTTGGTACGTCATGAAGTTATCAAGACTACTTTGCCAAAAGCTAAAGAGCTACGTCGCGTAGTTGAGCCTTTGATTACACTAGCTAAGACTGACAGTGTTGCTAACCGTCGTCTGGCATTTGCTCGTACTCGTGATAACGAAGTAGTTGCAAAACTATTTAATGAATTGGGTCCACGTTTCGCCGCACGTCAAGGTGGCTACACTCGCATTCTTAAGTGTGGTTTCCGTGCCGGTGATAAAGCGCCAATGGCATACATTGAGCTTGTTGATCGCCCAGCAGCTGAAGCAGAAGCTGCAGCTGAATAAGTTGATTTACTCAACTAAAAAGCCGAACTTTTATGTTCGGCTTTTTTTTGTGCATTTTTAGCGTTCTGGTCGATATCAACATTGATACTATTACATTGATGATATTCTGATTACCACTATGCGTTTAATGCCTGATCCAAGTCTGCCAAGATATCATCAATATGTTCGATACCGATGGATAAGCGAATCATCTCGGGTTGAACACCAGCCTGACGTTGTTCTTCTTCATTCAATTGACGATGGGTCGTTGACGCCGGATGACATGCAAGTGTTTTTGCGTCACCGATATTCACCAAGCGTTTGATCAGTTTTAAGGCATCATAAAAGCGAATGCCTGCCTCATATCCGTCTTTCAGACCAAATGACATAATCGATGATGGTTTGCCATGCATGTATTTTTGCGCTAACGAATAGAATTCGGATTCTTCCAGACCACCATAACTGACCCAACTGACTTTATCGTGCGATTTCAGGAATCTGGCAACTTTCATGGCATTTTCACAATGACGTTCCATACGCAATGGCAAGGTTTCCAGACCTTGTAGTAATAGGAATGCATTCATTGGTGAAAGCGTTGAGCCGGTATTACGCATCGGGACAGTTCTCGCCCGGGCGATAAAGGCGGCATCACCAAATTGTTCGTTATAAACAACACCGTGGTAAGATGCTTCTGGTTGGCTGAATTCGGGGAAACGTTCTTGGTGTTCTTTCCATGGAAATTTACCCGAATCGACAATCACGCCACCCAGAGAGGTCCCATGACCACCTATATATTTTGTCATGGAATGCACCACGATATCGGCACCAAAAGAGATCGGCTTACATAAAACCGGAGTTGCTACGGTGTTATCAACAACAACCGGGACGCCTTTGGCATGAGCCAGTTTTGCGATACCTTCGATATCAACAATATTTCCGGCTGGGTTACCAATGGATTCACAGTAAACAGCTTTTGTATTGTCATCAATCAAAGCTGCCAGACTTTCCGGTTTGTCATCCTTGGCGAATTTAACGTCTATACCGAGGTTCGGTAACATATGGGCAAATAAGGTATACGTGCCACCATAGAGCTGTGGCGTTGAAACAATATTATCTCCGGCTTTTGCCAGCGTCAGAATGGCGTAATGAATCGACGCAGCACCAGAACTCACTACCAGAGCACCAATGCCCCATTCAAGTGCAGCCACTCTTTTTTCCAGTACATCATTGGTTGGGTTCATCAGGCGGGTATAGATATTCCCGGGGACCTCCAGATTAAACAAATCAGCACCATGTTGTGCATCATCAAATTCGTAAGCTGCGGTTTGAAAAATTGGCACAGCGACGGATTTCGTTGTTGGATCTGTCTCGTATCCATGATGGATAGATAAAGTTTCGTCTTTCATTGTTATGTTTCTTCCTTGTTATAAAGGAATTATTGTACGCGACTTTTTATAAGAAACGGAGGGGAAACCAAAGGTTGGTTAACATGTGATTAACAGAGTCTGAGATGGATCATATTATAAAATTGCTTCAGGCTATTCATACCCCTTGTTTTAAAATGGATATTATAACCAGAAGCAACGCTTTTACTGGGTAAATCTATAGAAACAGAATTTATTGCCAGAGCGAAGTGAGTGATGAAATCAGCCCGGTTGATGCGCCCTGACTTGTTAAATATTTAAGAATAACCGGGGCAAATTGAGTGACCATGGAAGATTCCATTCCAAGTTGACGAAACACAGAATTGACCTCATCCATGCTAGTTAAAGAACTGTTCTTGAGCTGTGGCATTGCGTTGGTCAGTGAATCTATTCCAGGGAGCAGCGATGTTAATTCAGTTGACTGAGCGGCTGGAAGGGCTTGTTTCGCGTAAGACAACATCGAACCCACGCCACCTGTTGCCTGTTGACCAGATATAGGGAATTGTTCCGCGATTTGTGAAACGAGTGTTGAACTGTTTCCGGTGAGTCCCAGTGTTTTGCTGATTGTGCCGGGCAGATCTTCTGCATTATTACCGAGTTTGAAAAAAGCGTAACTTGGGGATGTCAGTGTCGTACTTAACATCAGCGTCCATATCAGAGTGCGTGTTCTTGTCATGAGATGCTATTTCCATCATTGTGAGCTGATGATTAAGTTTAGATAAAAAAAGCGGTGCCTGAGCACCGCTTGATGTGAATTCTTTGCTAATTTATTGCTAGCTGACTGGCTTACAGAATGTCGAGCAGTTCAACTTCAAAAACCAGCGCTGCGTATGGTGGGATTGCCGCACCGGCACCGCGCTCACCATAAGCAAGATCTTGAGGAATATAGAGTTTCCACTTTGAACCGACAGGCATGATTTGTAGTGCTTCAACCCAACCTTTAATGACGCCGGTGACTGGGAATTCAACTGGCTGACCACGAGTTACAGAACTATCGAATACCGTACCATCAGTCAGTTGACCATGATAGTGAACGCGAACAGTCTTATCAGAAGTCGGTACTTCTCCAGTACCTTCGGTGACGACTTCATACTGAAGGCCTGATTCTAAAACAGTCACTTCAGGACGAAGAGCATTGTCTTTCAGGAATGCTTCACCATCAGCAGCTGCAGCTTTCGCAGCAGATTCACGTGCTTCTTGTGCTTTTGCATGAACGGCTTGCAATGCTTGATTAATCTCATCGACTTCGATTGCTGGCATGTCACCTGTCAATGCTGTTGCAATACCTGCAGCGATCGCATCAACACTGAGCCCTTCTAAACCACTACCAGCAAGCTGTTGGCCCATTTGCAAACCAATACCGTAGCTTGCCTTCTGTTCATTTGTTTCAAGTTGTACGTCAGACATAACTGTCACTCTTTTGTGTTAAAACGACAGAGGATAACAGTTATTGACAGATGATGAAATGAAGAACCGGGAGAATATTTCATTGCATAGTTTGATGTGATACGACTCTAAACTTAAATGAAATTTTTTCAAGATTGTGTCAACATTTTAGTTATAGCGATGATTCCCCTATACTCACTAAGCGCGAGTTTTTATACTAGCCGGAATAAGCATGGGAGATGTGAATTCGTGAATCGCCGACAGGAAAAAAAGGTGCAAGGTGGTTATCTTGCGGTTGTTCAGAGCAAATGGTCTGCTATGAATTTCCAGCAGTTATTTCAGTCTGTTGTCAGACTGTGTCGTAATCTATGGTGTCAATTACCGAAATTGCATCAACGTTTGCTGATGGTTTTGTGCCCTGTGGTCATTCTGCTCATTCTGATTCCTTGGCCGAAAGGGCAGCAAGTTGCATCTGAACAACCCGTTGGTGAACCGTCAGTCGGAGAGCAGCGCGTTGCACTTGCGCTTGACCCGGATAGTCTGAAGGAACCGACTGTTGTCGCTCCGAAAACGGTTAAACCGGCCTCAGAACCTCGTACCACGGCGTGGGTTAACTATACGATACAAAATGGCGACACGCTTTCTAAGGTATTCCGTACCAACGATTTATCATTGGCAGACCTGCATGCACTGGTTCAGGTTGAAGGTTCTGATAAGCCGCTCAGTAATATTAAGCCAGGACAGTTGATTCGTTATAAATTGACGACAAAAGGTGAACTGGACATTCTGCAAGTCGAACAAAAGGATCAATCGATCATGTTTTTTCGTCTATCTAATGGTGGTTTTGGCCGGAGTAAATAGCAGCGGCAGAGAACACATCAGGCGCCAAGGTATCGGAAGAATAGCGATATGATCTATTCCCCCGAGATTACACTAAAGTTGGATATTTCAGTCAGATAAGGCACTAACGGAGCGTTTCCTTGAGGGAGTCCTTACAGAGATGTTCTCTTCATATCGATATGCATAATGCCATCTTCAAGATAAGGTTCGGACGTCGGAACGAATCCGTATTGGCGATAAAAGGCCTCTAACTGTGCCTGTGCCCCAATTTCTATAGGGCTATCCGGCCATAGGCGGCAACATTGCTCGATGGCATGAGTCAGTAATTGATGTCCGGCACCTTCCCCCCGAATACAAGTATGAGTTGCGATTCGGCCAATACTACTTCCCGAATAGCTGATACCGGGTGGGATTAATCTTGCGCAGGCGATGATTTTTTCATCCTGATATCCCAGCAGATGATGGACACCGGACATATGGTCTTTGTCATCTAATTCAGGATAGGGGCAGGTTTGTTCCACGACAAAAACGTCAACCCGTAATTTGAGTAGTTGATATAACTGAGTTGTGGTCAGCCCGGAAAAGGGGTGTAGATGCCAAGTGATCATCGAAAGTTCCGTCAGAGTGAATGAAGGTCATATTGGTCAATCTACTTTTACATGATGTGTTCATCATTAACAAATGTTAACCGCGAGGATTTACGGCGACTTAAATAACGATTGAGTTAGGGGTGGATCAAGACGCTTTTTGATTCGACTCAGACTGATCGGTGTAATCCCCAGATAAGCGGCCACATGGTAGTCAGCCAATCGTGCCAACAGCTCTGGATAGTGGTGACGGAATAACTGATAACGTTCTTCTGGTGTATAGAGCAACATCAACCGTTCTTTGTTTTCTTTATGGAGCAGCTTGGTTTCCAGCAGTTTAATGTAAACCGGATGTCGGGATTTATGCCATTCAAATAGTGTTTGAATGGGGAGGCACATTAAAGAGACCGGGGACAGTGTTTCTAAAAGATAGGGCAGGGGTTCCTGCTTGATCAGACTTTCAAAACCAATAACCCAGTCTGATTCCCAGTAAAACTCTTTGCTGAAAGATTTCCCTTTATCGGTGAGATAACTGGCGTGACAGATGCCTTCGAGAACAAAATAAATGTGAGTGGCCACTTCTCCCTGATGAGAAAGAATATGGCGAGTCGGGAGATCGAGCGGGGTGGCGATATCGACCAATGCCTCAATATCCTCAGCGCTAAAGCCATAATGAGCTAAATCAGTCCGGAATGTGTTTTCCATGCAACCCTCAATGAATGACAGTACAGTCGTAACTTCACTTCTGCTACGGCTGTACTGTAATCAATTCAGGCTCATTTTTGTAGCTGAATCTGATAGACCGCAAAGCCGGTTTCATCCGTCATGAGTGGCTTCATCGGATAGCGACCATATTGCTGAATGAATTGTGCGGCTTTTTCTCCCGGAGCTGTCTCAAAGCGAATATCAAGTTTTTTTGAGGCCTCAATCGGGGCTAAACGCCAGTTGTCATCCGCTTGAGGGTGAATTTCGCCCTGCTGTTTACTCATCTGAGTTATGTAATTGGCCAGAATTGTGCGGTTTTCATCAGGGGCATCGAAAGCCACATGTGAAGCGCCGGTTCCCGGAAACTTGTGACTATAGGCACGATAGTTATTGGTAGCCATGAGGAAGACTTGCTTATCCGGGATCGCCTTACCCTGATAAGACAGGCGAACAATACGTTGACTCCCCGGATGAACGAGTTGGCAGTTACCATCGTATCGGGCCGGTTGGGTCACATCAATCTGATATTCAACGCCATCTATCACATCAAAGTTATAGGTTCTGAATCCATCCCAGTCGATGAGAGATTGAGGTGTCGCCAGAGTCGGGTCGATACGATTAAATTGCCCCGCAGAGCATTCCAGCCATTCTTTCAGCTCCCGACCGGTGATTTTGAGTGCGACCAAAGTATTCGGATAAAGATACAGGTCCGCAGCATTCCGGAAAGTCAATTCTCCTGATTCCACTTCGGTATAGTTCGAAGGATCATTTTTTCGTCCACCGGCTTTAAATGGAGCTGCTGCAGACAGGACTGGCAGGCCATCGAGATCCGGATCGCCCTGAATCATTTTTTCAACATAGGCTTTCTGGGCTAGGTTGACGATCTGAATGGTCGGATCGTCCTGAACCAGAGCCAGATAGCTATACATTTTATCACTGGCGCGGCCAATGGGTTGATTGACAAACTGTCGGGTTGCCTGATGATCCGACTGGACGGCTTGACGAAGCTGAGCATCCGCAGAGACTAAGGCATGATGCGTGGTATTGTTATAAATCGGACGGGCTTCTGATTGGCTATCCGTTACCTGCCAATGATGATTTTGCTTCTCTACCGTTAAGTCAATAATACCGACGTGACTTCCCCAGCGTCCCGGCATTACTGCTGCGACCCCATGAATCCTTCCCTTGCGATTATCAACATTTGGCAGATTATCAAAACCTTTACCGGGGAATACTGCATGAGCGTGACCAAAAGTAATCGCATCGATGTCTGGAAGCTCTGCGAGATAGTAAACCGAATTTTCAGCACCGACGTGGTAGGGGGTAGTGGCGATCCCTGAATGAGGAATTGCCACAATGATATCTGCCCCTTCTCGCTTCATTTGAGGAATCAGCGTTTGCGCGGTGGCTTTAATATCTTTGGTGTAGACGTTACCCGTTAAATTTTTCTTATCCCAGACCATAATCTGAGGGGGAGCAAAGCCAATATAGCCAACTTTCAACTGCTGTGGCTTCCCGTCGGTATCGGTCAATGTATATGATTTGATCAGGTAAGGCCGGAAATAATGCTGATTCGTTTTTGCGTCAAATATATTGGCATTAATATAAGGGAAATTGGCATCGTTAAGCGTTTCTTTCAGATACCCAAGCCCGTAATTGAATTCGTGATTACCAATATTTCCGACCTCGTAACCAAGGAGGTTCATCGCCTTATATACCGGATGAATTTCGCCTGCCTTGATCCCTCTGGCTGCCATATAGTCACCCATCGGACTGCCTTGAATCAGATCACCGTTATCAATCAACAGTGAATTCGGATTTTCTGCCCGGGCCTGTTTGATCAGACTTGCAGCCCGGATGAGTCCTATTTTTTCTGACGATTTGTCTTTGTAGTAGTCATAGTCCATGACATTGGCATGGATATCCGTTGTTTCTATGATTCGAAGGTGGATAGTTTCTGCACTGACGGAAAATGGCAGTGCGAATGAGGAAAGTACCAGTAGTTCACTGAGTAATGATGGCATGAGAAATTTTTTAAGCGGTTTCATACGCGGCTGGATCCATAAGCAGTAAATATTTGGCTAATGTAGCAAAGATGAATGAAAGCTATATTTCAATGAGTTAGAAAATGTGATGTGTATCGTTTAATACAGTCATCGGCTTTTTTTGTTGAAGAAAAGGTTTCCTTATCAGCTTTTCGAATAAAAAATGAAATTTTAGAATTTCATGTCATATGTAGAGGTCGCCATAATGCACATATTCATTGGAGGTGGAGTGTGTTATGGCAAAGGATCAAGTGGTAACTCGTTTACCCGTCAAGTCAGTGCGTTCATCTGTGAAGGCTGATACGTCAGAACAAATCTGCGGCCACTTCACAAAATCTCAATTACAAGCCGGAGAGGTGGCTCTGGTTGGTGCCGGTCCCGGCGATCCGGAATTACTGACAGTCAAAGCGGTCAGTTTTCTCCAGCAAGCTGATGTTGTCTTATATGACTATTTGGTCTCAGAGGAGATCATGTCACTGGTGCCTGACAGTACGATTCTGGTTTGTGTCGGTAAACGAGCAGGCCACCATAGTGTGCCACAGGATAAAACCAACCAACTGCTGGTTGATTTTGCCAAGCAGGGGCACCGTGTCGTGCGGATTAAAGGCGGCGATCCCTTTATTTTTGGTCGGGGCGGCGAAGAGCTGGAATGCCTGTTTGAGGCGGGGATTCGTTTTCAGGTTGTTCCCGGTATCACCGCTGCCGCTGGCGCAACAGCCTATGCCGGTATTCCTTTAACACACCGGGATTATGCCCAGTCTGCCATTTTCGTGACCGGTCATGTTCGTGCTGAGCAAGATGAAATGGACTGGTCAACGCTGGCCCGGGGACGGCAGACGCTGGTTATCTACATGGGATTGATGAAATCCGGTTATATCCGCGAACAACTCCTGCAACATGGCCGTGATGCAACAACGCCTGTTGCGGTCATTGAACGTGGCACTCAGGCAGCACAGAAGCTTTTTTGTGGCACGTTGGATGATTTGCCGCAGTTGGCAGCCCAAGCTGATTCACCCGCTTTAATTGTGATTGGTGAAGTGGTTGCATTGTCCGAAAAGCTCAACTGGTTCGGCAGGGCTCAGGATACGACTGTCAGTTCTTTGTATGCATAGTTTCTCTGTAGATATGAAGAACACGGGATATCACGACCAATATATAAGTCATCCAGACTCAGTCATGGCTGACTTCTCTATTCAGAAATCGAATTGCATAACACGCTCATCTTGTGAGTCAAAAGGAAGCAAGAGATGGATCAACAACGCTTAACTCATTTAAAACAACTAGAAGCTGAAAGTATTCACATTATCCGTGAAGTGGCAGCTGAATTCGGCAACCCGGTGATGATGTATTCCATTGGGAAAGATTCATCAGTGATGCTGCATTTAGCCCGTAAAGCTTTCTATCCGGGTAAAATTCCGTTTCCACTGCTGCACGTTGATACCAACTGGAAGTTTCGAGAAATGATCGAATTCCGGGATAAAACGGCGCAGAAGTATGACTTCGAGTTACTGGTACATAAAAATCCCGAAGGATTAGCAATGGGGATCAGCCCATTTGTACACGGGAGTTCGAAACACACCGACATTATGAAAACGCAGAGTCTGAAGCAGGCATTGAATAAGTACGGATTTGATGCAGCCTTTGGCGGTGCCCGGCGCGATGAAGAAAAGTCGCGAGCGAAAGAACGGGTCTATTCATTCCGCGATAAGAATCATACTTGGGATCCGAAAAACCAGCGTCCGGAGATCTGGCATACCTACAATGGTCAGATCAACAAAGGCGAGAGCATTCGGGTTTTCCCTTTATCGAACTGGACTGAGTTGGATATCTGGCAATACATCTATCTGGAAGGGATCGATATTGTGCCGCTTTACTTCGCTGAAAAACGTCCTGTTGTTGAACGGGATGGCATGCTCATCATGGTGGATGATGACCGGATGGAAATCTTACCGGGAGAGGTGGTTGAACAGAAATCAGTGCGTTTTCGGACGCTTGGATGTTATCCGCTGACCGGGGCGATTGAATCGACCGCAAGTACCTTACCTGAAATTATCGAAGAGATGCTGGTGGCGACATCGAGTGAGCGTCAAGGGCGTGCGATCGATCATGATCAGTCAGGATCCATGGAATTGAAAAAACGTCAGGGTTATTTCTAAGGGGCGAGGAAAGTTTTATGAATAGTGCAGTTCAGGCTCAGTTAGCTGAGTTAGGTATTGAAGGGTATTTGAATCAACACCAACACAAATCGTTACTTAGATTTCTGACATGTGGTTCAGTCGATGATGGTAAGAGTACCTTGATTGGGCGCTTACTTCATGACTCAAAACAGATTTATGAAGACCAATTGGCCGCGGTTCATTCGGATAGTCAACGCGTTGGGACTACCGGTGAGCGTCCAGATCTGGCATTGCTGGTCGATGGTTTACAGGCGGAGCGTGAACAAGGCATTACCATTGATGTCGCATACCGGTATTTTTCAACGCAGAAGCGTAAATTTATCATCGCAGATACTCCGGGACACGAACAGTACACGCGGAATATGGCTACCGGTGCTTCAACATGTGACTTAGCGATTATTCTGATTGATGCGCGTAAAGGCGTCTTGGATCAAACCCGCCGCCACTCATTTATTTCCAACTTGTTAGGCCTGAAACACTTTGTTGTTGCGGTGAACAAAATGGACTTAGTCGATTACTCCCAGCAGCGCTTCGATGAGATTCGTCAGGAATATCTCGAGTTCTCCCGACACCTTCAGGGAGAAACCAATATTCAGATTATCCCGATTTCCGCGCTGGAAGGGGACAATGTTGTTGATAAAAGTCAGCATATGTCTTGGTACCAAGGTCCTTCTCTGCTTGAGATGTTAGAGACTGTTGATGTTGATCAGGTCAAAGGTACCGGTGAGTTCCGGTTCCCGGTTCAGTACGTCAATCGTCCCAATCTCGATTTCCGTGGCTTTGCCGGAACGGTTGCATCGGGTCTGGTCCGGGTTGGTGATCACGTCAAAGTGCTGCCGTCCGGCAAGTCCTCGACGATCGCCCGCATCGTCACTTTCGATGGAGATCTTGAACTGGCTCATGCCGGTCAGGCTGTCACACTGACACTGAATGACGAAATTGATATCAGCCGCGGGGATTTAATTGTTCTGGAGCAGGCTCAGCTTGATGCCACCAACCACTTATTAGCGGATGTGGTTTGGATGACAGAGCAACCTTTGCAGCCGGGGCGAGACTACGATATCAAAATCGCCAGTCATAAAACGATTGGACAGGTTAAAGCGATTCGCCACCAGTATGATATTAATAATCTCTCGACTTATCAGGCTGAATCTCTGCCACTCAATGGGATTGGTTTGTGTGAATGGACATTCAATCAGGCCATTGCACTTGATAAATATCTCGACTGCGCCGATACCGGTGGTTTTATTGTGATTGACCGCCTGACCAATGTGACGGTTGGTGCTGGATTGGTTCGTGACAGTCTTCAAACGGTGGCTCAGGCACAGGGTGATTTCTCTGCATTTGAGTTAGAGCTGAATGCACTGGTTCGTAAGCACTTCCCGCATTGGGGTGCCAAAGATATCAGTCAATTGCTGAAGTAATCGGCTGATGCGGGTGGGGGACCACCCGCACTGAGGGATGAGTGATGTGGGAACAAGGGGTCATCATTGCCATTTTATGCAGTGTGGTCGTCTGCTTGCTGTTTACGCGGATAAAACCGAGTTTTATCTTCGCCGGTGCTGCGTTTATTACCTTTATGACGGGGATGATTGATGTCAACGATTTGACTGCAAATTTCACCAACTCATCCCTACTGACACTGATTTTATTGGTTTTAGCCTCAGCCGGGCTGGAAAAAACCCGGCTTATCAGTTGGATCAGCAGCACGATTTCCGAAGGGCGGCTCGGAACGGTGATTGCCAAGCTGGGATTCTCGACTGCTTTTCTCTCTTCATTCACCAATAATACCGCGGTTGTCGTGTCCCTGATTGGAGCGATTAAACGTAACCAGCAACATGCGCCGTCGAAGCTGCTCATTCCACTGTCTTATACGGCAATCTTTGGCGGGACGCTGACTTTAATTGGTACTTCTACCAATTTGATTATCAACAGTTTTGTCGAAGATGCGGGATTACCAAGTCTCAACTTTTTTGCCCCGACCATGATTGGTTTAGCTGTACTGTTTGGTGGGGTGCTGATTCTGATTCCATTAAGTTATCTGCTGCCGAATAACGATGAATTGGGACAAGATGAGCTACCGTATTTCCTCGAAGCCACGGTTGGTGAAGACTCACCACTGGCCGGACACAGTATTGCAGAAAATAATCTGCGTGCGCTTCGTAAACTATTCTTGGCCGAAGTGATTCGTAATGGCGAGAGTGTTCCTTCTGTCGGGCCGGATTTCGTCTTACAAGCACAGGATAGGCTGCTCTTTTGCGGGGATGTCGAAAGTGTGTCAACCCTTCAGGAAATCAAAGGGTTAACCTTATTTGGTCAGCACCATTTGAATGGACAAAATTTTGTTGAAGTCGTGGTGAGTTCTTCGGCCAGTTTTTGTAATAAAACCCTGAAATCCAGCCATTTTCGTGAACGATTTGATGCTGTTGTTGTTGCCATTCGCCGTGGACACGAACGTCTGGAAGGCGGGTTGGGAAATATTACTTTAACCGCCGGTGATACGTTGGTACTGGTTCCGGGAAAACAGTTTGAAGCCCAGCGTCATGCATTGCATCGGGAATTTCTCTTTATCAATGATCTAGATTCGAGTGCCCGGTTAGATAGTCATAAATCAAGCTTAGTACTACTCGGTTTTATGGCCGTGATCGGTGCTGCACTGTTTCATGTATTGCCGATTATTAAAGGATTGTCTATCTATCTGATTCTGTTGGTGGTGTTTGGTATCGTACAAATCGGCGAGCTGCGTCGTCGCTTTCCGCTTGATATCGTGGTGATTGTCGGTTCGGCACTATCGATTGCTCAGTTGATGATTTCATCGGGATTGTCGCAGCGTATGGGGGAATTTTTTATCCATACGATGAACGGTTGGGGTGTATTTGGCGGCCTCGTCGCAACCTATCTGATCACCTTGCTCCTGACAGAATTAATCACCAACAATGCCGCAGCCGCGTTAGCATTTCCGCTGGGGTATAGTCTGGCGGTTGGCTATGGGGTGGATCCAATGCCGTTTATTATGGCCGTGTTATTTGGAGCCAGTGCGAGCTTCATTTCTCCTTATGGCTATCAGACTAACTTATTGGTCTATAGTCTCGGTAACTACAAAATCAGTGATTATGTCAGGATCGGGATTCCAATTTCTTTGGTCTATTCTTCGCTGGTACTGACCTTAATACCGATATTTTTCCCGTTTTAATCGCTATTAATTTTTTAACCAAATATTGACCATTTTATTGATAAAGGAAGAGTGTTATGAGTATCGCGCCAAATGAAAAAGATCAACATATCGTCTGGCATCAGCACCCGATCGATAAAGCATTTCGTGCGACGCTGAAAAAGCAGAAACCTGCCGTGCTCTGGTTTACCGGATTATCCGGGGCTGGAAAATCAACAGTGGCCGGTGCGCTGGAACATCGCCTTGCCCAATTGGGTTATCACACCTATCTGCTGGATGGTGACAATGTGCGCCACGGGTTATGTCGTGACCTTGGTTTTTCTGCTCAGGATCGCCGGGAAAATATCCGTCGGATCGGGGAACTGGCCAAGTTGATGGCAGATGCCGGGTTGATTGTGTTGACCGCATTTATCTCGCCACATCGCACCGAACGCCAAATGGTACGAGAGTTACTGCCGGAGGGGGAGTTTTTGGAAGTGTTTGTCAACACCACGCTGGAGGTGTGTGAACAGCGCGATCCGAAAGGGTTGTACAAAAAAGCACGGGCGGGTGAGATTGTGAATTTTACCGGCATTGATGCCGAATATGAGGTGCCACTACAGCCTGAGATTGATCTGCCAGCCGGTGAAATGGGGATTGATGCTTTAGTCGAACAATGTCTGACCCAACTCAATCAACGCGGCATCATCGATACGGCATCACACTAATTCGGGCTGAACAATTTTCAACTGAGTCCATGCTGTGTTCTACGGCAGACATGACTTAGACGGTGTGGTGGATACTGCCGGTAGCATCGGTATGAATCATGAATTTCTGACCTAATAAAGCAACCATTTGATCGTAGTATTGTTGGTTGAGTTTATTACCTAACAGTTTACATAATTCATTACCGGTGGGGCTGAAGCGATAATAGAGTAAATGAATCCCTTTACTCATCGCCTGCAGGGACAGGTTCTTGCCCTGATAATGAAAGGGGAGGGCTGATTCTTGTTCAATTTCACCGGAGGCCAGCTCGGTTGCATGCAACAGCCCCAGTTCGATTAAAACCAGCAAGCTTGAATAAGGGAGCTGAAAACTTCCCAAACTCAGGGTGATTGTGGTATCGCGCTTGCCGAAGGTAAAAATCCCATTGTGTGCCCGGATCCCAACGAATAACTTACGGCTGCTGTCTTGCCCGAAGCTACAGGCAATCGCGGCAGATTTCTGTAAGATTTGAGCTTCTTTGGGGGTCATATCTTTGAGCACTTGCAAGGCTTTCATCGAAGTCGAGCCGGGATTAGTGACTTCACGTTTCAGCACTTGTGCCCACAGGCGTTGCATCGATGAGTTATGGATGTCCTGCGCCATATCGAAAAAGCGATAGAGCCAATCCTGATCCGGATCGCCTGCAGTCTCATTTTTACAGGATTTATAGGCGAGTCTGACGATACTCTCCAAGTTTTTTTGCCGCTGTTCTCTCCGCTTTCGTTCTCGTTGTATCGCTCTTTCAAACGGTGCAATTTCTGGTTTTTCTTCACTGATCAACGCATCGAGCCCATGATCTTTGGCAATGCTTTGGATTCGATGACCGCTATCTTTGATATAGCGGCTTCTTGAATGAGACTTGGTTGCCCCATCATCCTGATGTTCAATAACCGTAGGAGTGCGTTGTTCCATGAATAATTTTGATACCAACTGGCAACTGAGAGTAATAGTAACAATTTAACGCGGAATTCAAGAGACATCTAGCCGAATTGATCAAATTCCGCTACTCAAAATGCTAATGTTTTGTTAAAATTGTTACTACTTTTAATTTTGAGCATTGATGATTCCAGTGAAAAAGGCTCTGTCTATCACCGTCATATTTATTCTTTATTTTGCGCTACTCGGCTATCTCTCAAGTTATCTTGTCGTATAGACGTTGTTCTTTGTGAGCGGCGTGTATTACTGATCATCGTAAGGTTCAATACGACTCCCCTCGATTTTATATCCAGCATCAGCAACGTCACTGCTGACCGGCTCTGCCCTGAGTTTGCCGACAACATAGATGATATCCCACAGCTCCTGAACAGGGGCACCTTTCGGGAATTTGACATAAATAATCTGATTCGGCGGTGGGGGTGGCACATGAATACATGCGCCAAAATAAGGAACCAGCAGAAACTCGGTAATAGTTTGATCATCGCCTTCGAGAGGGATGACAAACCCCGGAATTTTGACAAATTTTCCGTCGAGATCTGGCCGGACATCACCGACATGACTCTGTTTGGCGGGAGTGTTACCATTATGATTGACGGCAGGCATCCCCTGTTGATCGAACTGATGACGTTCTTTCTTCGGGATCAAATCCATCCAGTCAAGCGTCTGAGGCTTGGGAACACTCCAGGCTGAGGCAGAGCTAAGTGCCATGCACAGGAACATGAGCGATAAAAACGTGTTCTTCATTATTTTTCCTATATTCTTATGGTCATGCCATCGCTGAGTGATTGTCGGTAGGCGCGTAGTGCCGGCACTACACCAATCAGAATCCCTGCGAGTTGCACGTAACCCAGTAATTGCCATTCATGGTAGCTCAAACGATCCAGTGTGATGATAATACCGTACTGGGCGTGAATCACCGGTGCGATCAGCGACATTAAACCATATAATCCTGCCACACCGACAACAATACCGGTAAAGGTTAACGCACTGGCTTCACTGATCAAGAGGGCAAAGACATGTTTCGGCTGAGCGCCCATCGCTCGGAGAATCGCCATCTCACGTCGTCTTTCTTGCAGGCTGGTTAACAGGCTGCTGAGCATCCCCATCAGGCCGGCAATCACCACAAAAACCGATACCGCCATCAACGCCTTTTCGGCCACAGACATCATGCCCCATAATTCTTGTAATGCGACCCCGGGAAGAATAGCACTCAACGGTTCTTTACGATATTCGTTGATCTCTCTCTGCAAGGCGAATGTTTGGATCCGGGATTTTAAGCCCAGATACATTGCGGTAATTTGAGAGGGTTGAAAATGTCTTTTTTCCAGAACGGCTGCATCCGGCGTTTCGCCAATATGAGCACCGGATTCCCAGCCGACATGAATCGCTTCAATCGCGGCCAGTGAAACATGAACGGTTTGATCCACCGGCGTGCCTGTCGGGGCAAGAATTCCGGTCACGGTAAAGGGGAGATGATCATGGCGGCTGAATCCGACATCACTGATGCCATGAGCAATGATAATTTTGCTGCCAATATGATAGTTAAGTTTTTTGGCGACATCGGCTCCGATGACGGTGTCGAATAGTCCATGGAATGGCTGACCAGCCTGAAAACTCAGGTGCTGCTTATGTCCGTATTGGTAGAATTTAAAATAATCAAGGTTGGTTCCCATGACCCGGAAGCCTTTATGAGAATCTCCCAGCGAGATGGGGATCGCCCACTTGACTGCACGATGATGGCTGAATTCCTGAAAACTTTTCCAGTCGATATTATTGGTGGCATTGCCGATTCGAAAGACAGAATAAAGGAGCAGGTTCACTTGGCCGGAGCGTCCGCCGACAATCAGATCGGTACCGGAAATCGTATTGGCAAAGCTGCTTTTCGCTTGTGTTCGGATCCGTTCTACACCCATGAGGAGAATGACCGAAATCGCCACGGTTAAAATCGTTAAGAGTGCCGTTGTTTTACGATTGAGAACACTCTTCCAGGCCAGATTCATAATGATTTTCATGTCTAGTTTCCTACCCGATTCAGTTGCGGCAGACTGATACTGCGGTTAAACATGGATTCCAGTGTCGGATCGTGACTGACAAACACCAGTGTTGCATTGACCTGATCGGCTTCTTCCATCAGGAGCTGAATGAAGGCACTGCGGTTGTCGTAATCCAGTGCTGAAGTAGGTTCGTCTGCGATAATCAGCTGGGGTGAACCGATCAATGCCCGTGCGGCTGCAACGCGTTGTTGTTGTCCAATGCTGAGTTCTACGACTGGCTGATTGAGTAAATGTTCCGGAAGTTTTAAACCGGTCAACAATTGATGAGCTTTGTCGTGCAAGGTGCCGGTAATATGATCCCGGCGCCGTGCTGAAAAATGACAGGGAAGCACAACGTTGTCGATAACAGACAGATATGGCAGTAAGTTAAATTGTTGAAATATATAACCAATATGATCCGCACGGAAGCGGTCCCGTTGTCTGGATGGTAAAGCGGATAACTCATGGCCTAAGACAGAGAGTGAACCTGACTGGCACGTATTGATCCCTGTCAGAAGCGCGAGCAGGGTGGATTTCCCGCAGCCGCTTGGGCCTTTGATGAATAGATGCTCACCGGCACTGACGGTCAGGTGCTCAATATCAATCGTCGGGGGAGCATCGACAGTCCAGCAAAATTGCACATTGCGGAGCTCGATGACGTATTCTGATCCAGATGGTTGTGAATCCTTCATGACTCGAAATCCTCTGAGAGAGCAGGACATAGAATGTCCTGCTGATAGATGAAGTTTGATGTTACAAAGATACTTTCGTCTGATCCGGATTCAGCTTTATGGCTGTCTGTTGACGATCTGTAAAGACATTTGTATGTATTTCATGTGAGCGTGGGAAATGACTGAACCACTGTGTGGTGAGGTGATCTAACTTGCCACTGTTTTGACAGGTATAAGTATACTGAATTGAAAAGGCAGTATGCGTGCCATGCTCATGCTCATCGCCATCATGATGATGTTCTTCATCATGATCCGCATCTTCATCGTGGTCATGGTGGTGCTCACTTTCATGGGCAGCATCATGATCGTGATGTTCGTGCTCATCTTCATGCTCATGGTGGTGAGCCGTCTGACGCACATTGCTATGTTCAAGTGTACAGCCAGCCGCTGCATTGATGGTAATCAGATCATCCGCTCGTTTCAGCAGCGCCACGGCTTGATCGAGTGCTTGATGCTCCTGATCGGTTTGTGGCGGATGCTCAAAACCAACCACATCCATACCCGGAGCCGTGATTTCGACCAATAATGCATCAGCATCCTGAGCTATATTCATTTCGACAACACCGTGAACATGCGCTTCGTGCTGACGAAAACCTTCTTCGGCTTGTGCTGATACTACTGTCATGAGCCCTGCAACCAATGCAAGGTTATGTATTTTAAACATGAAAAAAACTCCGTCGTTAAGAATGATTTAAATCGAATTTATGATGAAAACCTCAGTCTGGCGGGGTTCGATTGAATGCAGAGCGCTCTTGACTATTGTTGTGACCGATTGGATAGCCCTACTACCGCTTATCATGAGAGCGACACCGATCGAAACATCATGAGTCACCTGCAAATCGCCATTCAGTGAGATGTCCTAAATTGAGGTTTACTGAACGACTGACGGAGGTGAGCGCGCAAAATAAGCTAAAAATGGCAGACTTATTCTAATGATTTCTGATGTTGGTTCGCTATATCCGTGAGACGCGATAACTGGCAGAATCGGTACAGAAGATTGAATTGCGTGGTGAATCCCGGCGAATAACTGACAGTCATGATGCTGATGATGCACGGCTAATGTGTCAGCTTGATGAATAATATAAGCTGCGCTCAGCCAGAGCATCAAAAAGATGGTAGCAAGCGCCACCATCTTTCCGGGGAGACGAATCATTGATGGACGAATCGTTTTACTGGCAGCCAACATCGGACATCCGCAGTGCAAGAGAAAAATGTTATAATATAACAATCAACCGCGGGTGCAAGTGTTATTCGTATCATGGCCGGCCATCGTTCAGAGTGGCGTGAAGCAAACACCTGTTCCTGCGAGTCCACAATAACCATTCGGATTTTTGGCCAGATATTGCTGGTGGTAACTTTCGGCAAAGTAATAAGGTCCGGCGGACTGAATCTCCGTGGTGATTTGTCCTCGGCCTTCACTATTGAGTAATTTTTGGTACGTTTGCCGCGAATGTTCAGCGATCAAACGCTGTTTATCGTGATAAACATAGATAACCGAACGGTATTGTGTCCCGAGATCATTGCCCTGACGCATCCCCTGCGTGGGATCGTGATTTTCCCAGAAATGCCCGAGTAGGGTTTCCAGTGAGATTTGTTGCGGCTGATAAATGATTCTGACCACTTCGGCGTGGCCGGTTTGACCGGTACAGACCTCGTCATAAGTCGGGTTCGGTGTATATCCGCCGGAGTAACCGACTGAGGTAGAAATAACGCCGGGAAGTTGCCAGAACAGTCTTTCCGCACCCCAGAAACAGCCCATCCCGATTAAGATTTTCTGCTGGCCTTTTTCTGGCTCAGCCGTGAGACGGGTGTGATTGACAAAATGATGGTCTTCTATTTCAAGTGGTGTGAAACGACCTTTCAAAGCAGTTTCTTCTGTAACCATCTGTTGTTTGTCTGACATGAGTTTACCTTTCTTTTCTTCAGGTGAAATATGAATGCTGAACCTTGAGGCCACCGAGTCTATAAATGTAGTGCATTTTTGATCAGGCGCGAACCCGGTTGTTGTTTTCCTGCGGTTAAAACGAGCAGAACATGATGATGTTGTACTCAGTTGAGTGAAAACTGTTAACTGGCTTCCAAATGATAGGAGGCCGGCCCCATTTTCTTGGGGTAAATTTTATCGGATATGAACGTATTTGGGGGTGATAGATTCCGCATATCTTATGAATAGCGGTGCCGTCCCCCCAGGGGGCAGAGCTTTAAATTGCAACAAACCATGTCTGAAATGACCGATGAATGAAATAACAAGTGTGTGAAACAATAAAATTTACGCTGTGCGTACAGACGAAAAGCGCCTCTACGGTTAAGATATTGTTTTCACGCTTTATCCTGCGATGCTATATAACGGTGGTATGAGACAATATTTTACGCTTTTTGGATTACTGTTTGGGCTGTGTTGTTCTGCCGTGTCTGCAGAACGTCAGATCTCCCTTTCCATTGATGGATTGGATGGCGATCTGTCTGACAACGTCGATGCTTATCTGTCATCCATTTCACCCCAAGATTATGCCCCGAGTTTACGTTTTCAGGCTCGTGTCAAAGACAATATATCGCAGGCTTTACAAGCGCTGGGTTACTATCATCCCGTCATTCGTTTTTCATACAATCAAGCCGATGCGGCAATCACGGTTCATGTGGATCCCGGCCCGCCGACACGCATTGATAGCGTTGATATTCAGCTTTTGGGAGATGCCCGGCAAGATGAATATTTTCAGCGTGTAGTGCAGGCAAGCCGACTGAAAAAAGGTGAAATCCTCAATCATGCTGATTATGAGCAGTTGAAGTCTCGGTTACAAAGTCTGGCGTTGGAGCGCGGTTACTTTAATGCAAAGTTTGCCAGCAATCGTCTGGAAATTCTGAAAGATGACAATCTGGCGCGGGTGGTGCTGCATTTTGACAGTGGGATCCGCTATCGTTTCGGTAAAACCATTATGGTCGGAAGCCAGATTGAATCAGAGCGGGTGGCGTCATTACAGCCCTACCGCCCCGGAGACCCTTATGAGGTTTCTAAAGTCGGGGAGTTTAATCAGCGTCTCGCAAGCACCGATTGGTTTTCTTCGGTTTTGGTTGAACCGGATTTGAGTCAGCTGGATTCACAACAAGACTTATCGATGCATGTCACCTTGACACCAGCCAGCCAGAATCAGATTGAAACGGGGGCCGGTTATTCGACAGACGTCGGACCAACGGTATTACTGAAGTGGAATAAGCCGTGGATCAATAACAAGGGGCATAGCTTCAGCAGTAGTTTCTCTCTGTCCAATCCGGAACAGCGTGTGACCGCGAGTTATAAAATACCGCTGGAAGATGTATTGAATCAGTATTACGAACTGCAATACGGGCTGAAACGGGTCGACAAGCTGGATACAAAAAGTATTGAATCGAACCTCTCGGTTGAACGGCATTGGCGGTTATCGAATGGCTGGCAGCGGACGTTATTTACCCGTTATCTGATAGAGAATTATGAGTTGGGGACGCTCGATGACGTCGGCCAATTTGTTTTACCGGGGATTACACTTTCCCGGACTCGGGTTAGAGGTAAGCGCTTGCTCACTTGGGGAGATAAAGAAACACTAACACTAGAATACGGTAATAAGAATTTGCACTCAGAAACCGATATTTTAAGAATTCAAGCAGGGACGTCGTGGATTCGGACCTATGAAGAACATCATCGCGGATTATTCCGTTTGGCGGGCGGCGCCAATTTTGTGGATGATTTTAATCAGGTTTCTCCGTCACTGCGGTTTTTTGCCGGGGGGGATAACAGTATTCGCGGTTATTCGTATGAGTCGATCTCGCCGCGAGATGCCAAAGGTGCGCTGAGCGGGGCTAAGTATCTGGCGACGGCATCACTGGAGTATCAATACAATCTCTATGGTAACTGGTGGGCGGCACTGTTTTACGATTATGGTGATGCGTTTAATACCTCGCCAAATTGGAAACGTGGTACGGGCGTTGGTGTGCGTTGGGTCTCGCCGATTGGTCCGGTGCGTCTTGATTTTGCCTGGGGGCTGGATGCGACACCGGGTGATGAATTCCATATTCACTTCACATTAGGGCCGGATTTATGATTCGGTTGGCGCTGCGTACCAGTCAATGGCTGATGATTGCGACCGGATTGCTTCTTGCGGCATTGATTGCGTTGACTGGGTTTTTGCTTTATACGCCAGCCGGGTTACATCTGGCGGTTTTAGGTGCTGAGCAGTTTGTCCCCGGCTTACAGATCCGGCGTGCGGAAGGGATTTTAGCCGGAAAGCTCGATTTGTATGATGTGGCATACCAAGATTCACAGACGCCAGTGAAGCTCCGGCTGGAACATGTCGGATTATCGGTCCGCAGTCGTTGTCTGTTTCAGCCTGCATTGTGCCTTGACTCACTGAAAGTCAGCCATGTGCAGGTTTCAGTCGCAGAAAGTAACGCACCTTCCGATACGGATAAGGATAACTCAGCAGCAGAGACGGTTTTCAATTTACCAATACCGTTGTCGATCACTCACTTCTCACTGGAAGATGTGACGCTGGTCTTGCCGCAGACGCAATTACAGTGGCAAACGTTAAATGGCGGACTGTCATGGTATCGCAGTCGTCTGACACTGGATAAAGTCGCACTCAAGCAGACTCGTCTCGAACTGGCATCGTCAGCTGAAGCCCAACCGGCCGCAGCGTCGTCGTTGGACAACTTCTCCTATCCTGCGGTGACATTACCCGACATATGGATTCCGATGGACATCCGTCTCAATCAATTCCAGTTGACGGATATGTATATCCGTGGGGAAAGCGAGCGTCAGATTCAAACGCTCCGATTATCCGCACAGGCGTACCGACATAAGATCCGCATCGAACATTTGGATGTTGCCACGCCAGAAATTGAAGCCGATGGCCATGGCAATATATCGTTATCCGGAGATTATCCACTGGATATTCACATGAATTCAGTACTACATCTGCCTGAGATAGCGGGACAACGCGTGACCGCCGAAGCGAGTGGCAGTCTGGGCAAAATGCAGCTTGCTGCCACATTGGGAGAACGGATTCAGGGAAGTCTTTCGGCACAACTTGAGCCGCTGACTGCTGGTTTCCCTTTCGATATCACGGTGAATAATCTGGGTGGACAGTGGCCACTCTCCGGTACTGCGCAGTATCAACTGGATCTGGGGCAGGTCAGTCTGGCAGGTCAGCTTGATCAGTATCGGCTTGCTTTACAAGGGTTGATTCACGGCCAAGAGATACCCGCTACTCAGGTTGATATTACTGGTCAGGGAACCCTCACTCAGCTCCAACTTTCAGCATTACAAGTCAAGACACTGAATGGTGTGATTACCGGAAAGAGTCAGCTTGACTGGCATAAAGCGTTCACGCTCAGTTCGCAGTTATCCTTCCAAAAAATTGAGCCTCAGGCGCAGTGGCCGGATATTTCGGGGCAATTGGATGGGCAGATTGATCTTAAGGCAGCGCTATCCGGCAAAACATGGCAACTTGATGTGGCTCAGCTTGAACTGAACGGGCAACTGCAACAATATCCACTGCATGTGTCCGGGCCTTTGACCCTCGCCGGTGAAACCGATAGTAATCAGATCCAAGCCTCGACGCCGGCTCTGGTACTTTCCCATGGTAAAAATCAACTTCGGCTCAAGGGCACGTTAGATCAACGCTGGGATATGAATGTACATCTCTCTGTCCCGGATTTATCGAAAAGTCTCCCGGACGGGAAAGGCAATATTCAAGGCGATATTCGTTTGCGGGGCAGTTTCCGCCATCCTGAAGCACAGGTCGCTCTGACCGGCACGCAAGTGGAGTGGCAGGATCAAATCCAAGCCAGTCAGGTCTCTTTGCAAGGCAACATCAGTGATTTGATGCAAGGGCGTGGTGATGTCGTGCTGAATTTACAGCAAGGACGTTATCAGCAATATAGGCTGAAAACTGTCAGGTTAAGCGGGCGCGGAGACTTATCCCAACACCGATTCAATCTCGATGCGGATACATCGGAAGGACGGGTTAAGCTTGCAGTATCCGGGGCGACTGATCGTGCGTTTCATCGCTGGCAAGGGACATTGCATCAAGCCTCTTTATCGCGGGAAAAACATCAGTTGACACTTCAGTCTCCCGTACGCATCGATTGGCTTTCGGCAACCCGACAATTCAGTGTGCAGGCCCATTGTTGGCAGGATCAATCTTCTTCATTGTGTCTTGATCAAGACATTACGATCAGCCCGGCATCCGGGCAGTTAGCTTTGTCTTTGCATCAACTTGACTTAGCGCGTCTGGCCGACTTTTCGCCGGAACTGTTGCCGGAAAATACCACCCTGAAAGGACGCGTCAATGCGAAAGCATTTCTGATGTGGCAACAGGGAAAAGACCAACAACTGCCCCCGAAAGCTCAATTAACGGTGCGTGTTGAACAAGGTCAGCTACAACAGCAAATCGCGATGAAATCGCTGGTGGTCGCATGGCACAAGATGAATTTTCAAATGGATCTCAAAGACAACCATCTGGCGGCCACCGGTCAGATCGATCTGGCGGAACATGGTGCACTTGACTTAGCGGTGAAAATTCCGGATATCCGGCAACAGCAGCGTGAGGTGATGGCAAACATCGGTATTCAGCGGTTGGATCTGAGCTTGATACAACCTCTGTTAGGCGTTTACAGTGAGTTCGGCGCCATCACTGACGGAAACCTCAAAGTCCATGGCGATTTGTTACATCCTCAGGTCACAGGAAAACTGACCGTCAGTCAAATTCAGTTACAGGGGCAAGTGACACCGGTCGATATTCGTCAGGGGAATATTGATATCCAATTTAAGGGCTATCAGGCCGAACTGACGGCATTGGTCAAAACCCCGGAAGGGGAGTTGCATCTTCAGGGCGATGCGGATTGGACGCGACTCGATGACTGGGCGGTTCATTCCCGGTTATATGCCGATGGTGTCGATATCGATTTTCCGCCTTACGTCAAGCTCAAGGCTATCCCGGATATGACCCTGACATTGACACCGAAAGTCGCGCGAGTGGAAGGTTCGGTTGAATTACCCGAAGGGAAGATTACGGTTGATAAACTCCCGGATAGCGCAGTGAAGGTGTCATCGGATCAAGTCATTATTCAAGACGCTCAACCGATCAAACAGACGCAATCACTACCGTTTACTCTGGAAAGTAAAGTGACGGTGAAGATAGGATCTGGCGTTCAGCTGTCAGCCTTCGGTCTGGATGGCAAGTTGCAAGGTGAGGTGACGATCTCCCAGCGAGACAACACGCCATTTATGACCGGAGAAGTGAATATTCTGAACGGGACCTATCGCTCGCTGGGACAAGATTTGGTCATTCAACAAGGTAAAGTGATTCTGAATGGGCCGATCAGCCAGCCCTATGTGTCGATTACCGCAATTCGGAACCCGAATAATATTGCTGATAATGTCACTGCCGGGATCAAAGTGAACGGACCGGCAGATAATCCGTCCGTGTCAGTTTTTTCAGAGCCGGCCATGGCGCAGGCAAATGCGCTCTCTTACTTAATCCGCGGACAAAATCTCGATGCAGAGTCAAACAATGGTGCATTGACCACAAGCCTGATTGGTTTGAGCCTTGCCCAGAGCGGAAAATTGGTTGGCGAGATCGGTCAGGCATTTGGCGTTCAGGATCTCCAGTTAGATACCTCCGGCTCGGGAGACAAGTCTCAGGTGACGGTCAGTGGTTATATTTTACCGGGATTGCAAGTGAAATACGGGGTTGGTATTTTTAACTCTGTCGGTGAGTTTACGGTGCGTTATCGGCTGATGAGTGATCTGTATATTGAAGCGATCTCCGGGCTGACGAGTACCATGAATGTTCTGTATCAGTTTGAGTTTGACTAAGGGACGAGTGACGGCTTGGCGTCGCGGATTCGTCATTCATGATGAAAGACGACCCTATTGCATGATTTCTACGGCGGCAACGTCTATGGTTAGAGAGATCATGATGAAAGGCTGGGGTCTGACTCTGATCGACGTGTGAGAATAAACAAGGAGTGTTTATGCAGCAGCATTTAGTGTTTGTCTACGGGACGTTGCGTGACGGAGAAGATAATCACTGGTATCTGGGAGAAAGCCCGATGCTGGGATACTACGAAACGCCACCGGAATTCACCCTGTATGATCTCGGGCCTTACCCGGGATTGATTGAGGGCCATCAGTCGGTCATGGGAGAAATCTATGTCGTGGATGAACAGACGTTATCCCGTCTTGATGAGCTGGAAGATGTGCCGGTTGAATACCGCCGGGAGCAAATCGAAACGCCTTTCGGCATGGCTTGGATCTATTTCTATCAGGATGTATCCAAGTTAACGCAGGCGATCGCATCCGGAGACTGGTGCCAGCGGATTTGAGGTTGTCATTTCAGAGATGTACCTATAGATGCGTACCCATGATGACTCTCGTGGTGTTATGTGGTGCGCCCTGCCCAAATTAATTTCAATTAAATAGGCTTGCCACAGGATAGAGAAATCCCTTATTTTATCGAGTGTTATAAGTGACTACCTAGATAAGAATTTGCACACGATTCTCTGCAATGTCTTGCTATGTATATTGAGTCAAAATTGGAACTTTCAGAATGAGAAAAACTATGAAATACATTTGTTTTCTACTACTAATGGCTGTTTTTAATGGTCAGTCTTTGGCTTCGGATAATCTAACCGGTCATGTGGTTTATACGGGGTTATATGGTGATGGCAGGTTCTTTATCGCTACAGATACGCAAATCAATGAACCGGGCTGCACAAAGACTAGGATAGATGTTGCTCCAAATCACCCGCAAATTGACAGATGGTTAAGTATTGCCTTGGCTGCGAATGCGACGGGGAAACTTGTTCAATTCAAAACCAATGGTTGCTATAAAGATCATCCGACGCTGGATACTACAGATAGCTCTTGGTTCCATAGTAAGTTCTCTGATTAGAGACATATACAATAACAAACGTTGAGGGTTTCTGATCGGATTGGATTCCTCCCTTTTTTGACACGTTCAACAACGCCTAATTTAAAGGCTAATGTGTAATCTCGTGTAATGAGCTTGTGGCTTGAATAAGTTGGTGTTGCCATAGAGAGAAGTCTTGGGACGGGATACCACCAAATAAAAAAGGAGAGATCAACATCTCTCCTTTTTTCAGTCAAAAGACCGATTATTTGTTTTGCGCACGCTCATAAGAGGATTGGATCTCTGCGCGAGCGGATGCTGCATCTTCCCAGCCGTCAACTTTCACCCATTTTCCGGACTCAAGCTCTTTGTAGCGTTCGAAGAAATGTTTGATTTGTGCTTTCAGCAACTCAGGCAGATCATTCACATCTTGAATATGATCATATTCTTTGGTCAGTTTTGAGTGAGGTACGGCAACAACTTTTGCATCTTCACCGGATTCATCGGTCATTTTCAGTACACCGACAGGGCGGCAGCGAATGACTGCACCGGGAACCAGTGGGTAAGGTGTCGGAACCAGCACGTCAACCGGGTCACCATCTAAAGAGAGTGTATTGTTTACATAACCGTAGTTACATGGGTAGAACATTGGTGTAGACATAAAGCGGTCTACAAATACAGCACCAGACTCTTTGTCTACTTCATATTTGATAGGATCAGCATTTGCCGGGATTTCAATGACGACATAGATATCATCAGGCAGAGATTTACCTGCTGGTACGTTATTCAAACTCATGAATGTATTCCTTACTGTTTAGCGGACGTTTTGAAGCGCCTATTATTATTCACTTCATCGTTGAACGCAAAAAGTGTTGCTCACTGAAGTGTGCAGAACAAGAAAAAAGCGCCCGGAGGCGCTTGACAAAGAAACCTAATCGTCCTGATGGGTTTTCAGAAATTCCTGAAGTTTGGTGACCATATTCTTTGAACCGACAAAAAACGGTACCCGTTGGTGGAGTTCTTGCGGGTCGAGGTCAAGGATCCGATTCATTCCATCGGTCGCGATACCACCGGCCTGTTCCATCAAAAATGCCATGGGATTACATTCGTAGAGCAGACGAAGTTTACCCTGTGGATGACTGAGGGTACTTGGGTACAGATAGATGCCACCTTTGAGCAAGTTACGGTGAAAATCTGCCACCAGTGAGCCAATATAGCGTGAAGTATAAGGACGATTATCTTCCGGCACATTTTCCTGACAGTATTTGATGTATTTTTTCACTCCGGTCGGGAAACGAATGTAGTTGCCTTCATTAATCGAATAGATTCGGCCATCTTCCGGGATCATCATATTCTCGTGCGAGAGACAGAATGTGCCCAACGACGGATCGTACGTAAAGCCGTTGACGCCATTGCCGGTGGTGTACACCAACATGGTAGAAGAGCCGTAAATCACGTAGCCGGCTGCGACCTGTTTATGACCGGGTTGCAGAAAGTCTTCCGCTGTTGGCGTCGTACCAATCGGAGAGACGCGGTGATAGATCGAGAAAATCGTCCCGACCGACACGTTCACATCAATATTGGTTGACCCGTCCAGCGGATCCATCAACACGACGTACTTGGCATTCTTATTTAATTCTTTATTGAAGATAACGGCTTCGTCTTCTTCTTCACTCGCAACACCGCAGACTTGATCACGCGCTTCAAGTGCGGCTTTAAATTTCTCATTAGCGTAAACGTCGAGTTTTTGCTGATCTTCGCCCTGAATATTTTCTGTACCGACCGCGCCGGTAATATCGACAAGTCCCGCTTTATTGATTTCACGGTTTACGATTTTTGCTGCCAAACGTATCGACGCAAGAAGGGAAGAGAGCTCTCCGCTTGCGTGAGGAAAATCGGTCTGTTTCTCAACAATAAATTCTCCTAAGGTTCTCATCTCTGACATGTTATTTCCTTGAAAAGCAATCATGAATACTTGCCATTCGTCTGAAAGACAGCAAATTGGCATTATGCAAATGGGCGACAGATGCCCTTTAAATAAGATTCTATGATCCAGATCTTATTTAAGGTAATAAAGTAACTGACCTAGATCTCATTTTTCGTACATGATGCCGACAAGCGTGAATCCTGCCAGACTGAGGGTAAAATCTCTGTCTGATTGTCGATTTCCGACTCGCTTTTATGATGTGAATCATGATAATGAAGGGCTGTAAGATGAGCGAAAATCAGAACAGAGGACTGAGGGATTCATGCACATACATATACTCGGAATTTGTGGCACATTTATGGGCGGCGTCGCGACGCTGGCACGCCAGATGGGACATCGGGTTACCGGTTCCGATGCCAATGTTTATCCACCAATGAGCACGTTGCTGGAATCTCAAGGCATTGAAATTATAGAGGGTTTTGATATTGAACAGCTTAATCCTCGTCCGGATTTAGTCGTGATCGGTAATGCTCTGAGTCGGGGGAATCCTTGTGTTGAGTATGTCCTCAATCATCGGCTGCCCTATACGTCCGGACCGCAGTGGCTGAGTGAGTTTTTGCTGCGTGATCGATGGGTTCTGGCCGTTTCCGGTACCCACGGGAAAACCACCACCGCCAGTATGCTGAGTTGGATACTGGAATATTGCGGTTATCAACCCGGTTTTTTGGTCGGTGGGGTGCTCGGTAACTTCGGAATTTCCGCCAGACTGGGTGAAAGTGACTTTTTTGTCGTCGAAGCCGATGAATATGACAGTGCTTTTTTCGACAAGCGATCTAAGTTTGTCCACTACCATCCGAATACCCTGATCCTGAACAATCTTGAGTTCGATCATGCTGATATCTTCGACGATCTTGAAGCGATTAAGAAACAATTTCATCATTTAGTCCGAACGGTTCCCGGTATTGGTCGCATCCTTTCTCCCCAAAATGATCTGGCATTAAATGATGTTTTAGAACGCGGATGCTGGAGTGAACAAGAGTTCTGCGGAGAGAATGCAAACTGGAATGCAACAAAATTGGCAAAAGATGGATCATCATTCCAAATATTATTCAATGGTGAGTCTGTCGGCACGGTTTCATGGGATTTGATCGGCGATCATAATGTACATAACGCAATCATGGCCGTTGCGGCAGCGCGTCATGTCGGTGTTTTGCCGGCCATCGCTTGTGAAGCGCTGGGCGATTTTGTCAATACGAAACGTCGTCTGGAGCTGCGTGGTGAAGTGCATGGTGTGACGGTTTATGATGACTTTGCCCACCATCCGACGGCCATTCAACAGACATTGGCCGGGCTGCGTGCGAAAGTCGGGGCGCAACGGATTCTGGCGGTACTGGAACCTCGCTCGGCAACGATGAAAATGGGTGTGCATAAGCAGGCGCTGGCAGATGCTTTGGCTCAGGCGGATATGGTGTTTATCTATCAGCCGCAAGAATTGACATGGCCTGTTGCTGATGTGGTCGCACAGTGTCACCAGCCGGGATACACGGCTGATGAGATTGATGCTTTAGTACAACAAGTGGTGCAGGTCGCTGACGCTGGAGATTCGATTTTGGTGATGAGTAATGGTGGTTTCGGCGGCATTCATGACAAACTCCTGCAACAGTTGGAGGGGCGCGTATGAGCCGTCTTTCGCATGAAAAATCGATTACCCTTGCTTGGACCGGCGCTTCTGGCGCTCCTTATGGCTTACGCTTACTGCAACACCTGCTGGCTGCGGATTATCAGGTCTATCTGTTAATTTCATCAGCAGCCAGAGTTGTGTTGGCGACCGAGCATGGCCTCAAGCTTTCTGCTGCGCCGGATAAGGCCCATCAGGCTTTGGTTGAGCACCTGCAATGTCGTGGGGAACAGTTGGTTGTCTGTGGCAAAGAAGATTGGTTTTCTCCGGTGGCTTCCGGTTCGTCTGCGCCCAAACAAATGGTCGTTTGCCCGTGTTCTGCCGGGAGTGTTGCTTCGATTGCTTATGGGATGTCGGACAATTTGATTGAGCGGGCAGCCGATGTGGTGATCAAAGAAAAAGGACAACTGCTGCTGGTGGTGCGGGAAACCCCTTTTTCAACGGTTCATTTGGAAAATATGCTCAAGTTGTCTCAGGTCGGTGTGACGATTATGCCGGCCGCACCCGGATTTTATCATCAGCCGGAGTCGATTGATGATTTAGTCGATTTTATGGTTGCGCGGATTCTTGATCATCTGGGGATTGAGCAAACGGTTGTGCCGCGCTGGGGATATCAGCGCTGAATCATCAGTAGCACATTGATTCAATTCACAGTAAAATCATCCGCACTCATCGGGGAGCTTCCATGACAAATAACCGGTTCGGGATGTTGTTATGGTGCTGAGATTGGGCAATTGCCCGGAACCCGCAACGACCTGAACCAGATAATGCTGGCGTAGGAATTGAGTTTGGTCTGCCCTTTTTTGAGGCCTGCCTCAACCCTGTGCCGCTCGTAGCAAGGAGAGCGAGCTGTGACATTGAACTATTCTAAAGCCTCGATTTATGCAGGCATCTTCGCCCTGAGTCTGACCGCTGGCGCGGTGCAGGCCAAATCCCCGACATTAACCGTTTATACCTACGATTCATTTACTTCAGAATGGGGCCCCGGGCCTGCGATTCAGAAAGCATTTGAGGCGCGCTGTGGCTGTGAGCTGAATTATGTCGCCCTCGATGACGGTGTATCCATTCTTAATCGTCTGCGGCTTGAAGGTCATCATAGTCAGGCGGATATCGTTCTGGGGCTGGACGACAGCCTGATGGCAGAAGCCAAACAGACGGGGCTGTTCGCTAAACATCATGTCAATACTGCAGCATTGACGTTACCCAATGGGTGGCATGATGATGTGTTCATTCCTTACGATTATGGTTATTTTGCCTTTGTGTATCGTAAGGATCGACTCCCTCACCCACCTCAGAGTCTTAAAGCTCTGGTCGGACAATCCCCGGACTTGAAAATTATCTATCAGGATCCACGCACCTCGACACCGGGGCAAGGGTTACTGTTATGGATGAAATCCGTCTATGGTGAGCATGCGGCAGAGGCTTGGCAACAATTGGCGAAGAAAACAGTGACGGTCACCAAAGGCTGGTCGGAGGCTTATTCGATGTTTCTGAAAGGTGAGTCGGATATGGTTCTGTCGTACACCACTTCGCCGGCTTATCATCAGGTCGCTGAGCAGGATGACCGATATGCTGCGGCTGAGTTTTCGGAAGGCCATTACATGCAGGTTGAAGTGGCGGCGAAATTGGCGGGCAGTCCACATCAGGCGCTGGCCGATCAGTTCATGCAGTTTATGTTGAGTGAGGATTTTCAGTCGGTGATCCCGACGACGAACTGGATGTATCCGGTCACCTCGGTCACTCTGCCGGACGCTTTCCGTCATCTCTCTGTCCCGAAAAAAACATTGCAGTTTAGTGCGACGCAGGTTGCTGAAAACCGCAAACATTGGATTCGCGAGTGGCAAACCGCGCTCACGCAAGCTCGATAGCCGCTGCCGTGAAATTGCAACGGACGCCCCGCATCGGGCTCTGGGTCGCCACGGGGGTGGTGGCCTTTATTTTGAGTGCTTTTGGCGCATTGTTGGTTCATGCTTCTGGTCTCGAACTGACCGCTGTGCTGAGCGATCCTTATTATCTCCATGTCACGCGGTTTAGTTTTTATCAGGCACTGTTATCCACGCTGTTCAGTGTGATTCCGGCAATTCCGGTTGCCTTAGCTCTGCATCGTCGTGCATTTCCCGGACGTGAGTTACTGATCAAACTCTTCTCTACCACCTTGGTTATTCCTGTATTGGTCGGGGTATTTGGTTTATTGGCGATTTATGGTCGCAGTGGCTTTATTGCCGGGGGAATGCATTCGCTGGGACTGGATTTCAGTGTTTCAATCTATGGCTTGAACGGGATCTTGCTGGCACATGTTTTTTTTAACCTGCCTTATGCCAGCCGCCTGTTTTTACATTCGCTGGAAATGATTCCGAAAGAGCAAAATTTATTAGCCTGTCATCTGGGAATGACACCGTGGCAAGTGTTCCGTTACGTCAACTGGCCGCGGATTCGCCAACAAATTCCTCATGTCGCCGGGTTGGTTTTCATGTTGTGTTTTACCAGCTTTGCGACTGTGATGGCTCTGGGGGGCGGGCCGCAGTCTACGACGATCGAACTGGCAATTTATCAGGCGATTAAGTTTGATTTTGATCTGCGCGCCGGTGCCATGCTGGCTCTGTGGCAAATGGTATTGTGCGGTTTGTTGGCTTTTATGCTGCAAAGTCTGACGAAAACTATCAATGTCAGTAGTCAGGGAGTTTCCCCTCGTCAGCCGTTATTCCGGGATAGCCGTTGGGCACGTTACTGGGATTGTGGATGGATTATTATCTGTGGGGGCTTGGTACTGCCTCCGCTCATGATGGTGATTATTTCCGGCCTCAATTCACACTGGTGGCAAGTGTTGAGTGGTGCCGGTTTTTGGCAAGCATTCGGCAGCTCTTTGTGTGTTGCGCTGGTGGCCGGTTCATTGGCTTTGGTCGCTGGTATCGGGGTCTTACTCACGAGCCGCAGTTGGCGACTGAATCAGCAACGGCGGCGTGCTGATATACTGGAAACCGTCGGTATGATGGTCTTGGTTACGCCGGGTCTGGTGATCAGTACCGGACTGTTTCTCCTGTTACGGACGTTTACCAATGCATTTGATTTTGCCTATTGGGTGGTGGTGGCCGTTAATGCCATGATGGCATTGCCTTACGTCATTAAAACCTTACAGCAACCGTTGTGGATGCTGGCACAGCAGTATCAGTACTTGTGTGCCAGCCTTGGCATGCAGGGATGGCGTCGTCTCTGGCTGGTGGAGTGGCGTGCCGTGAGGAAACCGATCATTCACGCTTGGGTGATCAGCTTTTTAGTGGCAATGGGGGATTTGAGTGCCATCGCGTTATTTGGCAGTCAAGATTTCAGAACGCTGCCACTGTACCTTTATCAGTTACTGGGAAGCTATCAGATGGAATCCGCTGCGGTCGTGGCCGGTTGTTTATTAATCATCAGCCTTGGCTGCTTTTTTGTTGCAGAGCGTCTGTTTCGGCGCGGGGGATATGTCAATGCTGACACTTGATCAGGTGCGTTATGAATATCAGCAAGAATGGTTTGATTTTTCGCTGAGTGTGCCGCAAGGCTGTATCTGGGCCTTGATGGGGCCGAGTGGAGCTGGTAAATCGACGTTGTTAAGTCTGGTTGCCGGATTTATTGCGCCGAAGTCTGGAGATATCCGGGTTGATGAACAATCGGTATTATCTTTGCCGCCATATGAGCGCCCATTTTCGATGTTGTTTCAGGAGCACAACCTGTTCTCTCACTTGTCGGTGCGTGACAACATCGGCTTAGGCTTACATCCCGGACTGAAACTGACACAAAAAGACTGGCATAAAGTTGCCGATGCAGCACATCAGGTGGGTATCGAGAATTTGTTAGACCGACAACCGGAACAGTTGTCTGGTGGACAACGGCAGCGGGTTGCTTTGGCACGTTGCTTTGTCCAGCAACGTTCACACTGGCTGTTGGATGAACCTTTTTCTGCATTAGATCCGATCTTAAGAGCCGATATGCTGGCTTTGGTCAGACGTTTGGCCAGTGAGCGCAATATCTCGGTGTTGATGGTGACGCATCATGTGAATGATGCCAAAAATATGGCCAGTCATTTTGCTTATATCGATGATAATCATGTACAGGTGACCGGAGAAATTGAGGCGCTCACAACACCACACGCCAATGCGTCACTGGATGCGTTTATTCGTGCAGGAAGCGGATGAACGGGCTTTGAATGCGAACAAAAAGGTCATGCCGCAATTAATCCCGGCATGACCTGATATCGGATAACGAATGTTACTCCGGAGCTTCTTCCAGCGCTTTCAGCAGCTGAAAAATTTCTCGGGCGGCTTTAGATGATTTTCCACCTTGCTGTTCTTTTTTCGCTTGGCGCACCAGATGCCGCAGTTGCTGCCGGTCTACTTCAGGGTGTTTTTCCATGACGGCATTGATCGCCGGATCCCCTTCCTCAATCAATTGATCCCGTTGTTGTTCCAGACGGTGGAATGCAGCGGTTGCCTGAGCATGTTTGTTACGATATTTATCCAGCGCTGCCTGAATCGGTTCCACTTCGATATGACGCATCAAACGGCCAATATACTGAAGTTGTCGTCTTCTCGCTTCATTCTTAAACCGTTGTGCATCTTTAATCGCCTCAGCAAGTTCCGGAGGTAACGGAAACTTTTCTAAGGTCGCTGGCTTGAGTTCAACCAGAGCTTCCCCGAGTTGTTGCAGCTCAATCATGTCATTCTTCATTTCGGTTTTACTGACCCAAATGATCTCTTCTTCCTCTTCCCAGGGAGCTTTTTGATTTTTTCGCGCCATAGTCTCTAACTTATCTGCTTATCAATGTCCGTTATTTTAGCAAGAATCGTGGGGAGAACGAGAATTTCTTGTTATGCTATCGAAATAGTTTCAAGAAGAGACATCAGTTATGAATGTAAAACAGCAAGTTGCACAACAGCGAAGTGAGCTTGAAGCTGCGGTCGCGAAAGCTTTAGAGCTTGCATCATCACAAGCCGATGCTGCAGAGGTGGCAATTACCAAGAGTACGGGACTCAGTGTTTCAACCCGTTTTTGTGAAGTTGAGAATGTCGAATTTAATAGTGATGGTGCCTTGGGGATTACAGTTTACCGGGGGCAACGCAAAGGCAGTGCTTCGACATCGGATTTGAGTGAACAGGCAATTCGGCAAACCGTCATGGCCGCATTGGATATTGCCCATTATACCTCCGAGGATCCGTTTGCCGGTCCTGCACCTAAGGCGTTGATGGTACAAGAGATCCCGGATCTGGATCTGTTTCACCCCGATGAGCCGAATCCGGATCAGGCTGCCAGTATTGCGATTGCCGCAGAACGAGCCGCGCTCGACTACAGCCCCAAGATCAAACAGAGTGACGGTGCCAGTTATGACAGCCACTACGGCGTGAAAGTCTATGGTAATAGCCATGGCCTGCTCGCCAGTTATGCATCCAGCCGCCACAGTATCAGTTGTTGTGTGATTGGGCAGGGTGAACAGGATCGTATGGAGCGGGATTATAGCTATACCATTGCGCGCCATAAGGATGATTTGTGGACGCCACAGCAGGTGGGCCAACTGGCTGCCGAACGAACTGTGAGCCGGCTGGATCCGCAAAAGCTGAAAACCGGTCATTATCCGGTGATGTTTGCCCCCGAAGTTGCGACTGGTTTGATCGGTCATTTCGTCATGGCGATTTCCGGCGGTAATTTGTATCGTAAATCATCATTTCTGCTGGATCATTTGGGTGAGCAAATTTTCCCGGACTGGTTTTCTATTGCTGAGCGGCCTCATATTTTACGTGGATTGGCTTCCAGTCCGTTTGATAGCGAAGGTCTGGCAACCCGGGATTTAGACATTGTCACCGGTGGTGTATTAGAGACTTATTTGCTGACCAGCTATGCCGCGAGAAAGCTGAATATGACGCCGACGGGTCATGCCGGCGGGATTCATAACTGGTTTGTCAAATCCTCTGGTGGACGGAACTTTGAGCAGATGCTGAAAGATATGGACACGGGCTTTTTGGTCACGGAAGTGATGGGACAGGGCGTCAATATTGTCACCGGTGATTACTCACGCGGTGCCGCCGGCTTCTGGGTCGAAAATGGTGAGATTCAGTATCCGGTCTCCGAAATTACCATCGCCGCGGGCCTGAAAGAGATGTTTAGCAACATTGTTGCTGTTGGTAATGATGTTGATGTACGTTCTCAGATTCAGACCGGTTCTATTTTGATTGAATCAATGAAGGTCGCCGGGGAATAATTATTCTGCTGCTATCAAATCGATTGAAACGGGCTTCATTGCCCGTTTTTTAATGCGATAACTATGAGTGATCTTGGGGAAGAAAATATCTCGAAATATCAGCGAAACGACGGGATATGATCACAGGGGACCAGGCGGTTGGCGTGCGTCATCTCAAATCAGAATGAAGTGGCGACCAGACCACTTCATGCCATAAACGCTCATGCGATAAAAATGCTCGCCAGACCGAGAAAGGCAAACAGACCAATCACGTCAGTCACGGTAGTGAGCGCCATTCCACCAGCGAGTGCGGGGTCAATTTTCATCTTTTTCAGTAAGATAGGAATGGTGACCCCGGCGATTCCGGCGACCGTCAGATTGGTTAACATGGCTGCTGAAATGATGCCGCCGAGTAACCAGTTGCCTTTCCACAGCACGACAATACCACCAATCAGCAGTGCCCATAGACAGCCGTTGAGCAGACCGACAGCCGCTTCTTTAAGCAGGAGTTCTCGTTTGTTACTGTCACCGATGTGTCCCAAAGCCAGACCACGAATTACCAGTGCGATAGTTTGGTTACCGGCTACGCCCCCCATGGAGGGGACGATGGTCATCAGTACAGCGATTGACGCCATCTGTTCGAGGGTTGCCTCAAACATATTGGATACCGAAGCCGCTGCCAGTGCAGCAAGCACATTGGCACCCAACCAGATACTCCGCTTCCGGGCCGATTTCATCACCGGTGCAAACGTATCTTCTTCATCGTCCATCCCGGCTAAACTCATCATCGAGTGTTCAGCATCTTCACGGATGACATCAACCACATCATCAATGGTAATCCGTCCTAACAGATATTGTTCCGCGTTGACAACCGGTGCCGAGACCCAGTTACGACGTTCAAACAAACTGGCAACGTCAGAATCTTTGGCATCAACCTGAATCGCTTCATCCGCATCTTCCATAATATCGCAGATACGGACGTCCGGTTGACTGGTTAATAAACTGGCGAGAGAGAGGTGACCGATGAGTTTACTCTCTTCATCAATGACATAAAGAGCATCGGTTGCCTGAGGTAACTCACCTTTCATTCGTAAATAACGCAGGACTACATCCACATCGACATCACCGCGGATCGTGACGAAGTCGGTGTTCATCAAACCACCGGCAGTATCCTCCGGATAGGAGAGTGCCATTTCGACCCGAAGACGGTCGACATTATCCATCTGGGACAGAATTTCCCGGGAGAGATCATCAGGCAGACTTCGCAACACGTAAGCAAGGTCATCGGTATCCATGCCCTCAGTTGCTTCTGCCAGCCGTTCCGGTGCCATTTTGGACACCAGTGCGTCTTTGACGTCTTCGCTGAGTTCATCGAGGATTTCACCGTAGTCTTCCGGATCGGTCAGTTGCCAGAGGACATTACGACTTTTACGAGGTGAGGCTTCCAGAAGGTGAGCGATATCTTCTGGTTCCATGTCCTGAAGTTGGCGACGGACATGGACAAAACGACCATTTTCTAAGGCTTCTGTGACTTCCCGGAGGGTCAGGTGAGCCTGATCAAACTCAATATGCTCTGCCATAACTTCCCCCTGTGTCGTATTTATTATGTGAGTGACATAGTAACTGAATTCTATGCCTGATTTAATAAGAAGTTATTGCAGGATTAAATTTATTTTGCGTGAAAAGAATTGGTTAGTCTTCTTCTTCGAATTTATCTTCAATTAAATAGCAAACCGCGTCTAAGGCCGGTTCCGCTTCACTGCCTTCTGCGGAGATGGTGACATATTGCCCCTGCGCGGATTCCAGCATCAGCAGCCCCATAACGCCATCGGCTGTGGCTTCTTTCCCTTCCTGACTCCGAATGGTCAGGATGGCATCGAATGATTGGGCCAACTCTACTAGTTTAACGGCCGCTCTGGCATGAAGTCCTAGCTTATTTTGAATTAAAACCGTTTTACTGAGTTGTGGCATCGCATGATCCTCTGTTGGCTTGTCCCAAGCGCTGGTTTCAGGGGGTATTTTTCTCTAGTGAAGTATGGCGAATTTGTACCTGATGTCCAAGTTGGGAGAAGTATTCGCCGATTTGTTGGGTCAGATAAACCGAGCGATGTTTTCCGCCGGTACAGCCAATGGCAATGGTCAGATAACTGCGATTATTTTTCTCCAGCGACGGGAGCCAATAATCAATAAATGACTGAATATGCTGACGCATATCAATCACCTCGGTCTGTTGTTCCAGAAAAGATTTCACCGGTGCATCGAGTCCGGTAAATGCACGTAATTCAGGTTGCCAGTGCGGGTTGGGCAGAAAACGAACGTCAAAAACAAAATCGGCGTCACTGGGTAAGCCATATTTGAAGCCGAACGATTCAAAGACAATAATTAAATGTTTGCGCTCTCTTCCTTCGACCCGCATACGAATCGTTTCACTCAGCTCGTGAATCGATTTGTTGGTACTGTCGAGCAGCATATCGGCTTGTTTTTTCAGTGGTGCAAGGATCTGCTTTTCCTGAGCAATGGCTTGTGCCAGCGTCAGCGTATTGTTGTGTAACGAAAGGGGATGAATTCGGCGCGTTTCACTATAGCGTTTGAGCAGGGCATCCTCGGTCGCATCAAGGAAGAGCACATTCACCGTGTATGAAACAGCCTCTTTCAGCGACCGGAAGGTTTCGCTGAGCAAGGATGGATCATGCGGTAAGTTGCGGATATCAATACTCACCGCTACATTCTGTTTGCTGCCCTGAACCGATTGAAGAAAGGCTTCTAACAAATCGATAGGGAGGTTATCGACACAATAGTATCCAAGATCTTCCAGCACCCTTAAAGCAACACTTTTGCCGGCACCGGATTGACCACTAACAACAATTAAGCGCATCGTGACATACTCAGTAAATCAAGACTGGTTCGTCATAATATCATAAAGTTCTTGATCGTTTTCAGCTTTACGAAGTTGCTTTAACACTTGTTTGTCATTCAGTCGTTCAGCCATTTGAGCGAGAGTTTTTAAATGGGCTTGGCATTGCTCTTCAGGGACAAACAGGGCAAACAGGATATCGACAGGCCGATTATCGATAGCATCAAAATCGATAGGCTCTTCACATTGAATGAGAACTGCAACTGCATTTTCACTGAATGTCATTCTTGCATGTGGGATGGCGATGCCGTTACCGATACCGGTACTGCCAACTTTTTCTCGGGAGAGCATATTTTCAAACAGTTCAGTTGCATTTTGCCCCGTATAACTGGCCGCAATTTCACTGATGATTTCTAACGCGCGTTTTTTGCTCGAACATTGGACTGCACTTTTCGTGCAGTCCAGAGACAGAACTTCATTGAGTTGCATGATTAATGACTACTTAATTTTTCTTTATGCTTATTCAGCTGACGGACTAACTTGTCAACCAGACTATCGATTGCGGCATACATGTTTTCATCTTCAGCGGTTGCATGAATTTCCCCCTGATTAACATGAAGCGTTGCTTCAGCGACTTGTTGAAGTTTTTTTTCAACCCGTAAAATGACCTGTATGCTGTTGATATGGTCAAAAAAACGCTCAAGTTTATCAAATTTTGAGTGAACATAGTCTTGCATTGAATCGGTCAGATCAATGTGGTGGCCATTAATATTGATTTGCATAGACTTTCCTTCTCTGTTGGGCCTTTATAGCAGGCGTTTACGCTGACTCGATGGGGATATACCCAAAGACTCTCGGTACTTTGCAATGGTACGTCTAGCGACCTGAATCCCCTGATCAGCTAGTAGTGTTGCAATTTTACTGTCACTGAGTGGTTTCGCTGGATTTTCTGCGGCAACCAGTTTTTTGATCAGTGCACGAATTGCGGTTGATGAACATTCTCCACCATTGTCTGTGCTTACGTGGCTAGAGAAAAAGTACTTCAGCTCGAATATGCCCCGAGGGGTATGCATAAACTTTTGGGTTGTGACCCGCGAGATGGTTGATTCATGCATGTCAACGGCAAGGGCGACATCATTCAGAACCATCGGTTTCATTGCTTCTTCCCCATACTCGAAGAAATCGTGCTGATGTTCAACTATACACTTGGCAACTTTGAGCAACGTCTCGTTTCGACTTTCTAAACTTTTAATTAACCATTTTGCTTCTTGTAAATTTGTTCGGATATAATTACTGTCTGCGCCATTTCCCCGTCCCAGTTCTGCGTATTGCTGATTGATTTTTAATCTTGGCATACTGTCCGGATTGATAGCGACGACCCACTTGCCCCGATCTTTGAAGACCGACACATCCGGAATGACATATTCGGCATGCTCCGCATTAATATCATTCCCGGGGCGTGGGTTGAGTTCTTGAATGAGTTGCAAAGCGGCGCGTAATTCGTCTTCTTTGAGCTTTGCTTCTTTTTGGATCAACTTATAATCCCGGTTGCCTAATTGATCGATATGGTCAGTCAGCAGGCGTTTGGCTTCGTCAAGCCACGGGGTATCACTTGGATATGTTGCCAGTTGCAATAACAGACAATCCTGTAGATTCAATGATGCGACGCCCAGAGGATCAAATTGCTGAATACGTTTTCTGACCGCCTCGACTTCATCCAGCTCGATATCGTCATCTTCTTCACTTCTGACACTTTCCAGAATATCTTCAAGAGAGAGCGTCAGATAGCCGTAGTCATCTATCGCATCGATGAGCGCCAGTGCAATCGCTCGATCCGTATCACTGAAGGGCGTTAAATCTAATTGCCACAGTAGGTAATCTTGTAGCGTTTGGGTCGTTTCCCCCTGATAGACGGGGGTATCTTCATCGAGTGAAATTCCGGTACTGCCTGTATTGGCACTGTAGACATCATCCCAAGTCGTATCGATTTCAAGTTCATTGCTGATTTCTGATTTTTCAATCATTTCCGAACTATCTTGTGGTTCAGGTTCTGCATCAGCGATATCAGCCGTAGTTTCTTTTGATATTTCGGTTTTGTCTTCTTGGGAATGAACGTCATCTTGCGCATCTTCAACATCAAGTAGCGGATTGGAATCGAGCGCTTCTTGGATCTCCTGTTGGAGATCCAAAGTCGAAAGTTGCAGCAATCGAATCGCTTGCTGCAACTGAGGTGTCATGGCTAATTGTTGGCCTAACTTGAGTTGTAGTGACGGTTTCATTCAGTTTCGATTGCCTTATTCTGTGTTGCCGTATTCTGGTGTCTGTCTGATTTAAATCCCGTGCTTACTTTAATCATAGACGGAATTGTTCACCGAGATAAACCTGTTTGACCTGCTCGTTATTGAGAACTTCTTGCGGTGTTCCTTCCGCGATAAGCTTACCTTGGCTTACGATATAGGCTTTTTCACAAACATCCAAGGTTTCCCTGACATTATGGTCAGTAATCAAAACACCAAGCCCCCGATCCCGGAGGTGTTCAATAATTTTCTTGATATCAATCACTGAAATGGGGTCAACCCCGGCAAATGGTTCATCCAGCAAAATGAATTCTGGGTTGGCAGCCAGTGCCCGGGCAATTTCGACACGGCGCCGTTCACCACCGGAGAGTGCCATCCCGGCACTATTGCGAATGTGCCCGATGTGGAATTCTTCCAGTAAGTCTTCCAGTCTATCCTGACGTTCTTCCCGCGACATCTGTTCCCGGGTTTGCAGTACGGCCATGATATTGTCTTCCACCGAGAGTTTACGGAAGATCGATGCCTCTTGAGGCAGATAGCCGATGCCCATGCGAGAGCGCTGGTGCATGGGCAGAACACTGATGTCTTTGTCATCAATCTGGATCGAGCCTTCATCCCGGGCGACCAGGCCGACAATCATGTAAAACGACGTTGTCTTACCCGCACCATTGGGACCCAGTAGGCCGACAATTTGCCCGGACTCTACCTGTAGACTGACATCAGAGACGACTTTTCTCTTTTTATAGCTTTTGGCTAAATGCTCTGCTTTTAGTATGGCCATGATTTATTCTTTATTCGTTGCCTGTGGTTGCAGCACGGTTGAAACACGCTCGTTTGAATTTCCGTCTGCAATGAGTTTTTGTGCAGAAATTTTGTAACGGATTTTGGTACTACGGATCACGCTATCATCTTGCGATAGCATTGCTTTCTCGGTCATGGTCAATTGATCCGCAGCCATTTGATAATTGAGTTTCTTGGCTTCGCCGTAAAGGGTTTTCCCTTCATCAGTTAACTGAGAAAACGTGGCCAGATCACCGAAACCTTGGATCTCCTCAATTTGTCCGTCTTGAGGATTCCGAGTCACGATTAGTTTGTCAGCATGAATATTGATGCTGCCTTGTTTGAGGGTGACATTCCCTACAAACGTCACCTGATTACTTTTTAAATCAAGTTGCTGACTGTCCGAATCGATATAAACCGGTTGTTCGGTATCTGTTGCTAATGCCAAAGCGCCGCTTGAAATAAACAGGCAAGCGAACAAACTAAGGTGCGAGATTTTCATATCTACCCTGTACATGGTTATAAAGTAAGGCGCTATGATCGGCAAAATTTCCTTTCATCGCCTGACCTTGTGTTTCAAATTGTGGACCTTTCAGTAAGACAGGTGTGTCTGTCCAAAAATCACGGTTATCCAATTGCATGCTGAGTTTTGCTGTTTCGAGTGAATCGAAACTGGAATTCTCAAGTAAGTTTTTACCAATGACGTTGTCGTAAAGTGTTAATACCTTATTCTTGGTCAGAATGCCCCGTTGAGCGGTCACTTTCCATTCCATAACCCGACCATCTCGGTAGACCTGTAAAATTGGATGCTCGAATACGGTATTGCCACTTTTTGCGTAGTAATCCAAGTGCGTTGATGTGATGGTATAGCTTCTCACACCATCCGTACCGTATGATGTATTGGATAAATGTTCGCCGCTAAACATCGGCAGCTCCGTATTCGGAGCAACTTGTTCATTCGCTTTTCTTTCATTATCGAGCAGGTAGTAAATTGACCAGCAGATAATGAAAAATAAGAGTATATAGGTCGTACGAGCCAGACTCATATACTCAAACCTTTGTGCATTTCCAACTCACCCCGAGACTGTAAGATTAAATCACAGACTTCCCGTACGGCACCATGACCACCCGGAATTGTCGTGACGTAGTTGGCTCTTTTGGCCAGTAATGGATGACCGTCGGCAACACAAACTCTTAAGGCAACCTGCGCCATCACCGGCCAATCGATCAAGTCATCACCGATATAGGCGGTATGTTCCGGTAAAATCTGTGTTTTTTGACAAATATCAGCATATGCGGTCACTTTATCATCTTGACCTTGATAAATCAGTGAAATTCCCAGCGCTTTCATGCGGTTTTCCACTATTTTTGAGTGTCTGCCGGTCACAACCGCAACTTCAATCCCCGCGCTCATCAATGACTTTATGCCGTACCCATCTCGGGTATGGAAGGTTTTGAGCTCTTCTCCTTGATTGCCCAAATAAATGCGACCATCGGAAAACACACCATCCACATCACAGATGAGTAATTGAATTTGGCTTGCCATGCTCCAAATCGATGACGTCACAGGACCATAAAGTGTTTCAACCATCTCTGTCACTACATCACTCCTGCTTTCAGAAGGTCGTGCATATTCAGGGCTCCGACCAAGTGACCGTTTTCAACCAGCATCAAACCGTTGATGCGTTTTTCCTGCATTAAATTCAGTCCTTCAACAGCAAGGATGTGGGGCGACGCTGTGGTTGGTTTTTTCGTCATCACATCACAAATTTTTGCAGTGTGAATATCGACACGTTTGTCGAGAATTCGTCTGAGATCGCCATCGGTAAAAATACCGAGTAATTTTTGCTGTTGATCGACCACGGCCGTCATGCCTAGCCCTTTTTGACTAATCTCCATTAACGCATCGCGAATTAAGGCATCGGGGCTGACGACAGGCAACTGCTCGTCAGTATGCATGATATCACTCAGTTTGAGTAACAACTTACGGCCTAAGGCACCTCCCGGGTGGGAGAGGGCAAAGTCTTCCTGAGTAAACCCTCGTGCCTGCAATAACGTAATGGCAAGGGCATCCCCCATCACCAGTGTTGCGGTGGCACTGGAAGTCGGAGCAAGCCCTAACGGACAGGCTTCTTCCGGCACGGAGACTTGTAAATGAAGATCAGCCAGTCTGGCCATATTCGATTGCGGATTGCCGGTCATACTGATAATCCGGATTGAGCGACGCTTTAAGACCGGATAAAGCGGCAGGATTTCTGATGATTCACCTGAATAGGAGATTGCAATCACGATGTCACCTTCTGAGATCATCCCGAGATCCCCATGAGCGGCTTCTCCCGGGTGCACAAAGAATGACGGCGTCCCGGTACTGGCAAACGTTGCTGCCATTTTTTTACCGATATGACCGGATTTACCCATCCCCATGACAATCACTTTGCCCATGGTATTATTGAGGATCATGTCGCAGGCTTGACAGAAATGTGCATCAATATACTGTTCTATTTGCTGTAAACATCTGATTTCTGTATCTAAAACCTGTTTTGCTGACTGGGTGTAATCCACGTGTTGTGACATCTTCAACTCCGTTTTATCTTCCTAAGCGCTCATGTTCATAAACAAATAAGTCTGATAGACAATAAATATAGCGAATAGAATCAACCCTTCGATTCTGTTGATGCTGCGCGATTTTCCTAACGCCATCACGACTAAGAGCAGAGAAAGCCCCAACATGACCCAGAAATCCCGTCCCATTGCGTGTTCGCTGATGACTGAGGGATTAAGGATTCCGGGGATGCCCATGACCGCGAGAATGTTGAATACATTCGAGCCGATAATATTACCCACGGCCATATCGTCTTCACCTTTGAGGACGCCAGCCAGTGAGGCTGCGAGCTCTGGCAGACTCGTCCCAATCGCAATGATTGTCAGACCGATGATGAGATCACTCATGCCAAAGTATTTTGCAATGATAACGGCATTATTGACCAGAAGTTCAGCGGATAGTGGCAGCAGGATCAGACCGACAACGACCCAGATTATCGCTATTTTACTATTCACGCCTTCCGGTACTTCTGACTCTTGTTCAGCCAGAAGCCGATCTTTTTGACGATTGTCACTACGGCTGATTTTGAGCATGGCCAGAATGAATATGGCAAATACGACAAATAGCAAGACGCCTTCGTAGAAACCAAGATTTCCATCCCAAAGAATCGCACCGGATAATAGTGTGACTCCTATCATGAATGGAAGTTCTCTGCGTAACAGTTCTGAATTAATCGATAATGGTTTGATGATTGCCGTGATCCCCAGAATCAAGGCAATATTGGCAATATTAGAACCCAGAATATTACCAACGGCGGTATCGGTTTTATTGGCGAGCGCTGCCGTTGCTGAGACCATCATTTCGGGCGCTGATGAGCCCATTGCAATGATCGTCATCCCAATCACCAGTGGTGAAATCCCAACATTGCGTGCCAGCGCTGCAGAGCCAAAAACCAACCGATCTGCACTCCATACCAGTAATATGAGTCCGACAATCAATAAAGCAACAGCTGTAAGCATGTGTTATTCCTAGTGGGTAAAGATAAAAATATTTAACCGTCGATTTTGACGTTTTGGCTTGCAAAAGAAAAGTGAAACCGCTTCATTTATTCATCAAAAGTATGCAGACACAGGTTTATTTATCTTTCTAAGCGAATTCAAAATGTTGCTCAGCAACCGCTGTCATTGACCTGACAGTCTCTTCTCTGTCCATCTTTGTCAGACACCTGTAAGCACTCTGACAAAGGAGGAGCATCTTACCATCAAAATCGAAAATAGGGATGCCAAACTGGTTCGGACAGTCTGTTTTTTCGGCACAGTGAATGGGGCGGGGAGGAGGCGACAAAAGTAAGGCAATGATTCTTGCGCCAGTGATGGTATGATAGAGCCCGTTTGGCGTGATTCTCAGGGCTGATGTTTTGCTGAGCGTCACTAGGCTTGCATCAGTATGATGCCGTGCTTTAAATTTTTGAAATTATACTTATGATTGCGTTTTTTGTTCGTGATGTCTGTCGTCATGAACAAGGGAACATAGGAAAGGAATGATAGGCTGTGTATGTCCGAATCTGATCTGGTAACGATTAACAATCTGACGTTTTCTCGTGGTGACAGAAAGATTTTTGACGATGTGTCACTTCATGTCCCGCAGGGAAAGGTCACTGCGATTATGGGGCCTTCCGGGATCGGCAAAACGACGCTGCTCCGATTGATTGGTGGGCAACTGTTGCCTGAAACCGGAGAGATCTGGTTTGATGGGGTCAATATCCCTGCTTTGGGGCGAAACAAGCTTTATCAGGCACGGAAAAAAATGAGTATGCTGTTTCAGTCCGGTGCATTATTTACCGATCTGAACGTGTTCGATAATGTCGCATTTCCGCTGCGGGAGCATACCGATCTGAGTGAACCATTTATTCGGACGCTGGTGTTACTCAAACTGGAAGCAGTTGGTTTACGTGGTGCGGCTTATTTGATGCCGAGTGAATTATCCGGTGGGATGGCGCGTCGGGCGGCGCTTGCCCGGGCTATCGCTCTGGACCCTGAGCTGATTATGTTTGACGAGCCATTCGTCGGGCAGGATCCAATGACGATGGGCGTTCTTGTGGAATTGATTCGTCACTTGAATCAAGCTTTGGGAATCACCTCCGTTGTGGTTTCTCATGATGTGCCCGAAGTGATGAGTATTGCCGACTGGGTCTATATTCTCGCCAATGGCAAAATCATTGCTGAAGGGTCGCCAGAATCATTGAAACAGAACGATGACCCGCGGGTCAGGCAGTTTTTACAGGGGGAAGCTGACGGGCCGGTGCCTTTCCGCTATCCTGCGCCATCACTTGAGAAGGACCTATTTCATGCTGACTAGTTTTATTCAGTTTGCCATTCACACTGGCCGGCGAACTTTTGGTGTCTGTGAAGCATTTGGTCGTGCGACGTTTATGTTGCTGGGTGCTTTAATGAGTCGGCCTCACCCGATCAAGAATTTTCCGTTGCTGGTGAAGCAAATCTATAGTGTCGGTGTGCTCTCGATGGCGATTATCATCGTGTCTGGATTGTTTATCGGCATGGTTGTGAGTTTACAAGGCTATGTCATTTTGGTTGATTATGGCGCCGAAGGCAGTTTAGGGACGTTAGTATCTTTATCGTTGTTACGTGAATTAGGTCCGGTGGTGACCGCCCTATTATTTGCGGGCCGGGCCGGTTCGGCGCTGACGGCTGAAATTGGTTTGATGAAAGCGACTGAGCAGTTGTCGAGTCTTGAAATGATGGCCGTTGATCCCTTAAAACGTGTCATTGCTCCTCGGTTCTGGGCCGGTGTGATCTCGATGCCGGTATTAGCGATGATCTTTATGGCGGTCGGTATCTGGGGAGGACAATTGGTTGGTGTGGACTGGAAAGGGATTGATGACGGTAGTTTCTGGTCAACGATTCAGGCAACTGTCGAATTAGGTCACGATATTGGTAACAGTATGGTGAAGTGTTTTGCGTTTGCTTTTACCGTCGTATGGATTGCCTTGTTTAATGGATATGATGCAATTCCGACCTCTGAAGGAATCAGCCGAGCGACCACGAAAACAGTCGTCTATTCGTCTCTCGCTGTATTAGGTCTTGATTTTGTTTTAACTGCACTGATGTTTGGGAACTAAACATGCAACAAACACGAACAATAGAATTTTGGGTGGGCACTTTTGTTATTGCCGGAATTTGCGCAATCTTGGTGATGATTTTTCAAGTTGCTGATGTAAAAGGTCTGGGATCGGATGATACTTATCAACTGACTGCGGAGTTTGACAATATTGGTAGTCTGAAAGTCCGTTCTCCCGTCAAAGTCGGCGGTGTGGTTATCGGCCGGGTTTCTGACATCAGTTTAGATCCGGCATCATTAAAGCCGATGGTCAAACTGTCAATCAGCAGCCAGTATAAAGAATTTCCTGCGACGTCCAGTCTGCAGATTTTGACATCCGGGTTGATTGGTGAACAGTATATTAGTTTGGTGCCCGGATTTGTCTGGGGAGATGAAACCGAGTTGCTGGGTAATGGTGACAAGGTTGAAGATACGAAATCTGCATTGGTACTGGAAAATCTGATCGGGCAGTTCCTCTATCGAAGTGGTAATTCCGGTGATGATAAAAAAACGCAGGCAGAGACGAAGGAGTAAGGGATGTTAATGCGCTACATGATGTTACTGGTGGTTTTATTGTGCTCAATGACCAGTCAGGCGAAAACCATTGATATGCACGATCCTTATCTGATGATGAAGCAGGTGTCAGAACAGACGTTTCAGCGTTTGAAAGCCGAACAGAGTCAGATTCGTCAAGATCCGAATTATCTGAAAGTCATCGTCAAAGATGAGTTGATGCCTTATGTCAACTATCAATACGCCGCTTTAAAGCTGTTAGGTCCTTACCTGAAGGGCGCGAAGAAGGATGACGTCCTGGCATTTATCGATGCATTTCAAGGTTATCTCATTACTAGTTATGCGCAGGTTTTAACCCAGTACAGCGATCAGGAAATTCAATTTGGGCCAGCGCCGAAAATTGATGCAACCGACCGGATTGCAACGGTGATGGTCAATATTATCGATACACCGAATCCAGATATTAAACTTGAGTTCCAATTGAGGAAATCAAAATCAGGCGAGTGGCAAGCTTTTGATATGATCGCCGAAGGTATCAGTATGTTATCCAGTAAGCGCTCGGAGTGGAGTGGCAAAATTAATAGTGACGGTATATTAGCCGTGGCGAATGAGTTGAAAACACTCTCTCAGCAACCGATAACCATTGAGAAAAAGTCATGACACATCCTCAGTGGAATCCGCTTGAACAAGGCAAGATCGAGTTGAGTGGTGCACTGGATCGAGAAACTGTCCCTGAACTATGGCAGTTTCTGCAGCAGTGGCAACCGACTGATGAGCAAATCATGCTTTCACTTGAAAATGTGGTGCGGGTCGATTCCGCAGGCATGGTATTGTTGATTCATTTAATAGAACATGCAAAAAAACGAAACTGTCATATAATGCTCAGTTTCGTGCCAGAGCAGCTTCATATGTTATTTCAATTAAGTAACGTTGATTCGCTCATCGCAAAGCATATTTCAGAATAAGTAATTAGGGGTAGACAGTGGATAGTGCACAGGTACAAGAGATTTTAGATGAGGCACTTCATCTTCACGAAATCCATGTTAAGGGGGAAGGCAGCCATTTTGAAGTGATCGCCGTTGACGAATGCTTCGATGGGATGAGCCGTGTGAAGAAACAACAACTCATCTATGCCCCTTTAATGGCATATATTCAACGTAATGAAATTCACGCCGTTTCCATCAAAGCCTACACCCCGGCAGAATGGGAACGCGATAAAAAACTGATGTCTTTGTAAGGTTGATTCATGGAAAAATTTCGAGTAACCGGATCAAATCGACCGTTACAGGGAGAAGTGGTTATTTCCGGGGCCAAAAATGCAGCGCTGCCGATTCTGTTTGCATCGATTCTGGCTCAGGAACCGATTGAAGTCGCCAATGTTCCTCATTTGCGTGACATTGATACGACCATGGCGCTATTGCAGCAATTAGGTGCAAAAGTGGAACGCAATGGTTCAGTACACGTTGATCCCAGTCGTATCGATCAATATTGTGCCCCTTATGATTTGGTAAAAACAATGCGCGCCTCTATCTGGGCGTTAGGTCCGTTGGTTGCCCGTTTTGGTCAGGGACAAGTCTCTCTGCCGGGCGGTTGCGCGATTGGTGCACGCCCTGTGGATTTACATATTCAGGGGCTGGAGCAACTGGGTGCTAAAATCGTGCTGGAAGACGGTTATGTCAAAGCGAGCGTCGATGGTCGTTTGCAAGGCGCACATATCGTCATGGATAAAGTCAGCGTCGGCGCAACGATCACTGTGATGTGTGCGGCAACACTGGCAGAAGGCGTAACCGTTCTGGATAATGCTGCACGTGAGCCGGAAATTGTTGATACTGCGATGTTTTTGAACACATTGGGTGCGAAAATTTCTGGTGCGGGAACAGATACGATCACTGTCGAAGGTGTCGATCGGTTAGGAGGCGGCAGACATACCGTTGTGGCTGATCGGATTGAAACCGGTACATTTTTGGTGGCTGCTGCCGTTTCGGGTGGCAAAGTTGTTTGTCGCAACACGAATGCACATCTGCTGGAGTCCGTTTTAGCGAAACTGGAAGAAGCCGGTGCATTGATTGAAATCGGTGACGACTGGATCTCACTGGATATGACTGGTCGAACACTGAAAGCCGTCTCGGTTCGAACGTCTCCGCATCCGGGGTTCCCGACGGATATGCAAGCTCAGTTTACGTTACTTAACATTATTGCCAAAGGCAGTGGTGTGATTACAGAGACCATTTTTGAAAATCGGTTCATGCATGTCCCTGAGTTAATGCGGATGGGGGCGAAAGCTGAGATTGAAGGCAATACCGTTATTTGTGGTGATATCGATGGATTGAGCGGTGCTCAGGTGATGGCGACAGACTTACGTGCTTCGGCCAGTCTGGTTATTGCCGGGTGTATTGCCAAAGGGGAAACTATCGTTGATCGAATTTATCATATTGATCGTGGCTACGAACGGATTGAAGATAAATTGTCAGCACTGGGCGCCACTATTGAAAGGTTCAGTGACGTCGGTTAATTTATTGTCGGACTGAGTCGAAACGGGAGCGTTTCGACTTTTTTATTATGGGGCTGCTGCGGTGACGGTAGCCCTTATTAGGAGAACAGAATGATTGCACTATTACGTGTGTTCGTTGTCGTGATATTTGCGCTATTCATGTTTATCTTCGGCTGCGGCTACTGTTTGTTGAGCCCTCGTAATCCGAAACATGTTTATACATTTGGTCGATTGTTTGCCCGTATGTCCCGTTTGTTCGGGATCAAACTTGAGTTGCGTTTGCCGGAAAATGCGCTTCAGCAGACACAGAGTATTTATATTGCCAACCATCAGAGCAATTGGGATATGTTCACAGTTTCATCGGCGGTAACACCAAGAGTCGTTACCGTTGGGAAGAAAAGTCTGGTCTGGCTGCCGTTATTCGGGCAACTCTATTGGCTGACCGGTAACATCCTGATTGATCGCGCCAATAAAGCCAAAGCGAAAGGGACGATTGATCAGGTGGTCGATAGTGTCAAAAATGACAATGTTTCGGTGTGGATGTTTCCTGAAGGGACTCGCTCCCGCGGACGGGGTTTATTGCCTTTTAAAGTGGGTGCATTTCATGCCGCGATTGCCGCGGGTGTACCAGTTGTGCCGATTGTGTGCAGCTCGACGAATCATCTTAGATTGAATCGCTGGGATAACGGACATGTGATTGTTGAGATGATGGCACCGATTCCGACAGAAGGCTTGCAGAAAGAAGATGTTCGTCGTCTGGCGAAAGAGTGTCATAAGGTCATGAAAGAGAAACTTGAATCGTTGGATCAAGAGGTCTCTGTTTTAAATCAGAGCCGAGGTTCGGTGACAAACTGATACGGATTGGCTGATTGTGATGATGAAAAAGGTTGATATTGCTATCAACCTTTTCTTTTTTGAAGCGTGTGTTGCTCGAACAACTTAACGGACGGCGATGGCTTCTATCTCAATTCCAACATCTTTGGGCAGACGTGCAACTTCAACACAAGAGCGAGCCGGATAGTTTGCTACGTTATGTTCATCGAAAAACTTGCCATAGACTTCATTGACGGTGGCAAAGTCGCCGAGATCTTTCACAAAAACCGTCATTTTCACAATATTGGCGACGGTTAAACCGGCTGACTCAACGATGGCTTTGACGTTTTCCAGAGACTGACGGGCTTGTGCTGCAATATCGGCCGGTACTTCACCTGTAACCGGATTGACCGGGATTTGTCCGGACGTCATGATGAGATTACCCAGATCAACACCTTGCACATATGGCCCGATCGCTGCTGGCGCTGATTCTGTATGAATTACTTTTGTCATTGTGTTCTATCCATTACATATTGCTTGAGAAAGGTCAGTTTGCCCTGATTCCGAGCGGAGGTAAAGCCTCAATCACCGGGGTGATTTTAAGTGCGCTCCGTAACGATTTCTCTTGAGAAAACCTTTTCACAATACTTACATTTCAACCGAATATCCTGTTTCTTTTCCACAATGCTGAAACTACTTTCTACCGGTTCATTGTGAGAGATGCAGTTGGTATTCGGACAAGCGAAGACATTATTGATGCGTTGTGGCAGTTTCAGTGCGAGCTTTTTGACAACCTTATAGTTTTCAATTTGGTTGACCGTCGCATGTGGTGCATACAGTGCCAGTTTGTTGGCTTGGGATTCGTTAATGAAGACATTTTCGATCTTCAACAAGTCCTTAATGCCTAACGCTGATGAAGGCAGATTGAGCCCGATAGTTACCTTCTGAGAAGAGTGGTGCATATCGAAAAGCTTCAATACCTTGATGCCGATTTGTGCAGGGATATGGTCGATAACGGTACCGTTTTTAATCGCTTCTACCTGTAATTGTGAATCTTTTGGCATGATATTCTCCCTTTACAGTGTTTCATTCAGCACAAGCGCAAGCAGCGCTTCGCGTGCGTATACGCCATTTTCTGCCTGTTGAAAGAAATAAGCGTGTGGTGTTTGATCGACATCCGTGGTGATTTCATCAACGCGGGGCAGGGGATGGAGCACTTTCATATTCTTTTTGGCGTCCTGAAGCTGCGCAGCAGATAGGATATAAGCCGAGCGAATATGCGCATATTCCGATTCATCAAAGCGCTCTTTCTGGACGCGGGTCATATAGAGAATATCCACTTGCGGAATCACACTTTCGATATCGGTATGCAGGCTGTACTCATGTCCTGCTTCTTCCAATTCTTCTAAGATATAGTCGGGCATTGCCAGTGCATCTGGTGCAATAAAGAAGAAACGGTTGTTGTTAAATTTAGCGAGCGCCTGAGTCAGGGAATGTACGGTACGGCCATATTTCAGATCACCGACAAACGCGATGTTGATCCCGTCGAGACGTCCTTGGGTTTCGGTGATGGTAAACAGGTCGAGCAAGGTTTGAGTCGGATGCTGATTCGCACCGTCGCCGGCATTAATGACGGGCACGCCGTTAGAAAACTCTGAGGCCAGACGTGCGGCACCTTCCTGAGGGTGACGCATCACAAAGGCGTCCACATAGGAAGAGATAATCTGCACCGAGTCCGCCAGTGTTTCACCTTTCTTCGCCAGTGAGGTATTCCCCCCGTTATCAAATCCAATGACGTTCCCCCCAATCCGTTGAATCGCGGTTTCAAAAGAGAGGCGCGTTCGTGTTGAGGGTTCAAAGAAGCAACTGGCGATGACTTTATTTCGGATTAATTCCGGTTGAGGCGTTGCTTTCAACTGGCCTGCTGTGTTGACAATCAACTCTAACTCATCCCGTGTGAGTTCAGAGATTGAGATGATGTGCTTTTTATATAGCGAATTCGTCATGATCATCTTCCCTTGTATTTTCTGACAGCCATAAAAAAGCCCCCCGATCAGGGAGGCTTTCAAAAATAGTAATCAAGGAGAACAATAGATGAGGCAAGTATCTTTGCTTACCCCAATGCAGCGTTGACAAGACTGTGGTGCGGAATGAATAACCCCGAACGCTCATGTTGTTCCCTCTGAGACAAATTGCTCGGCATTATACGCTTAACTTTACTGAGTGCAAGCGATTACATCTTATCTGCCAAGAATAAATCTGATCCTCTTTGCGAGCCGGGAATATCAGGACCCAAGCGTCGCGACCATCACTGCTTTAATGGTGTGCATTCTATTTTCTGCTTCATCGAATACAATCGAGTAATCGGATTCAAAGACTTCTTCTGTCACTTCCAGTCCCTGCATGCCATATTTCTCAGCGACTTCTTTACCGACAACCGTTTCATCATTATGAAATGCAGGGAGACAATGCATAAATTTTACATGTGGATTGCCTGTGAGCTGAATGGTTTGCATATTGACCTGATAAGGCGTCATTAATGCAACGCGCTCATCCCAGGCTTCGGGGGCTTCGCCCATCGATACCCAGACATCGGTATAGAGAAAATCACAACCTTTGACACCTGCTGCAACATCTTCGGTCAAGGTAATTGTTGCCCCGGTGGTTTTGGCAATTTCCTGACAGGCTTGGACGAGTGATTCTTCCGGCCAGAATGATTTTGGTGCGACAAGACGAATGTCCATTCCCATTTTTGCGGCACCGACCATGAGCGAATTCCCCATGTTATTCCGGGCATCACCCAGATAAGCAAAGGAGATTTCATAAAGGTGTTTGCCACGGCTGTGTTCTTGCATGGTGAGGAAGTCGGCCAGAATTTGTGTGGGGTGAAACTCATCGGTTAACCCGTTCCAGACTGGCACACCGGCATAAGCGCCCAGTTCTTCAACGATAGCCTGACCGTATCCCCGATATTGAATACCGTCATACATGCGACCGAGAACCCGGGCGGTATCTTTCATTGATTCTTTATGACCAATCTGAGAGCCTGAAGGGCCGATATATGATATCTGTGCGCCTTGATCATGGGCGGCAACTTCAAACGAGCAACGGGTTCTGGTGGATGATTTTTCAAAAATCAGTGCAATATTTTTGCCCACCAGTCTTTTCTGCTCGGTACCGGTGTACTTTGCTTTCTTCAAATCTGTCGCCAGATCCAGCAAAAACTGGATCTCAGTTGGCGTAAAATCAAGAAGTTTGAGAAAATTGCGGTTGCGTAAATTAAAAGCCATAAGTCAGTCCTGCGAACGGTCACAACGAATAGGGTTAGTAAACCATAGAACTCCCTGTATTGTGAATAATTATTTTGTAAAAATGGTAAGTTATTCATGATTGGCCCCGATTTTTGCTTTTTTACTGCATATTATCTTCGGAAAATATTGTCGCTGCTTTGTGAAACGGTTTGATTCTGGCCGGACAGGGGGGAGTGAACATCTGTCAAGGTCAACTCTCGGTTGTTTATCGGCGCAACTGGCAAGTTTTATTCGTGATACGGGATTGAGGAAAAGTAATGAATGAAGCTGTGCGGTGCCTGATACAGTTTACCGTATCGACACTTTTGATTTCATCTGAATCATTGCGTTGATCAAGCATCGATATGCTATACCCGAGGAGTGTTTTCTAAGAATCAGACTGGTTAATGTTGCGCACACGCTCGATATGGATGGTTAAAAAAGCCTTTTCATCATAGCTTAAGACATAACTGTATTTTTTATTTAAATAAGTTTCAATCTTACTGACGGTATGCCACGATAAATTTAATCGTTGGTCGATATCATCGTATAAAGAGACTTGATCGTGCTCAACCAGATTATTATTAAACAGACGTTGGGCAAAAAATTTCAAGTGTGCCAGCAGACGCTGATAGTGTATGTCTTGAACATTCCAGACAATATTTAAATCATATTTTATAATGTTCAGTATATCTTTGACTATCTCAGTCTTTTGGATAACATTTTTCATATTATTTTCACCCGCTGCATTGACAAGGTGCAGGGCAATAAAGGCAGCTTCATCTGTTGGTATATCAAGATTTAATGTCTGATTAATTAACGCTAAAGCTTTTTCTCCGACTGAGTATGCTAAAGGGTAGAATTGTTTGATTTCCCAATAAAATTGATTACGGATAGCCATCCCTTTTTGATGACGCAAAACGGCAAAATTAATGTGATCACAAAGAGATAAAAATAATGTATCTTGAAGCTCGATTTGCAAATCCTCACGTGACATTTTAATCACTTGGTCTGTGAGGGTTAGATAGATAGGGGGCATCTCAGATAAAATATCTGCAAAAAAATCATGAATGCCACCCTGAGATTTTAAAAAATGACTTTCAATGTCAGACTCTTGAATGAGGTCGCCTTTCTTTTTTCCCCATCCGATGCCATTACCTAATGCAACCGATTCATTGCCATTATCTGTAATGACGAGTACAGCATTATTATTTAAAACACGGTCAATTTTCATGAGCTCACCCTATCTGTGCAACCATAACTATATTGATGTATGGTTATGGTTGTTTGTATTTACATAAATATCATTAATATTTATTGGCGACTACATTATTCAAGATAAATGAGGCGTTAGTGTCGATGTTTCTGGTACTGAATCTGCGGCAATATTTGTAATCACAAATGGTGTCACAACCTGATAGCCGGCATCAATGATCGCTTCTTTGTCAAACTCAATTAACAATTGTCCCTCTGTGACACGATCACCCTCTTTGACGTGCATTGTAAAATGTTTACCTTGGAGTTGTATGGTATCAATACCGACATGGATCAAAATTTCAGCGCCATTATCTGACAGTAATCCAATCGCATGGCCGCTATTGTAGGTATGAGCAATCACGCCATTTGTGGGGGCGTACACTCGACCTTCTGTCGGAATGATTGCTATACCATCACCGACAGCGCCGGAGGAAAATACGTTATCATCGACATTTTCCAGCGTAATAATTTCACCTTTCAGTGGCAGACTCAGCACTTGATCTGCAACGATCATTTTGTCTCCGACGACTTTCGGTGACTCATTTTTCGATACGTTTACAGAGGTTGATGCTGCTGGTTCTGATGGTTGTTCTTCAGCTGTATTTGGAAAACCAACAATTAAAGTCAGTACAAAACTGGCAACAAAGGCGATAAGACAGCCTAAAATGAATCCGGTAAAGCCGGGACCGTAGAAAATCGGAACGGTCAGTAAGCTCGTCATCCCCATAGAAATGGCAGAACTTTGAGCATAACCAACAATCGCTCCCCCACAACCTGCCGCAATAACGGCACATATGAATGGTTTTTTCAGTTTCAGTGTTACACCATAAACACCGGGTTCGGTAATCCCAAATAGTGACGTAATAAATGCAGCACCAGCCAAGGCTTTCATTTTTTCATCTTTCGTACGGAACATAACGGCCAACAAGGCACCTGATTGTGAAAACACAGCCGGGCCGGTCGCGGCTTTCAGATAACTCCGGCCGAGAATCGATAAATCATTAATGAACAGTGTCACAAAGCCCCAGTGAACCCCGAAAATAACGAAGATCTGCCAGAAAGCAGCAAACAATGCGCCTGCGATGATTGGGTTGAATTTGTAGATCCCAACGAAGACATCTGCAACCGCGGTACTTGCGGTCACGCTGACAGGACCGATACACATTAAAGTCAAGGGGACCATGATGGTGACTAATAAAAAGGGTGTAGCGATATTGCGAACACTATCATGGAATAAATTCTTTAATTTTTTCTCTAAATAGCTCGTCACCCAGATACAAAGAATGATTGGCAGAACAGAGCCTGTATATTTCATCAAAATTACAGGGATGCCAAAAAATGAGACGTCTTGACCACTCGCATAAAGTGCCTGAATACTCGGGTAGATGATTGCTCCGGCAATCGAGACCGAGACAAAGGTATTTGCACCAAATTTTCTAGAAGAAGTAATCGCTAATAGAACGGGTAGAAAATAAAAAATACTATCCGATGCAGCAGAGAGGATAATATATTCATTTTGTGTCGGAGAGAGCCAGTTGAGTGCCGTTAGAATGGAAAGAATCCCTTTCAATACCCCTGATGCTGCCATTGCGCCGAGTAACGGTGTGAAAATAGATGAAACCACATCAACCAGTTTTTCGAGTAAGTTTCCTTTATTTTTATTTGTCTCATCATTTTGATTTGATCTTCTATTTTCGTTCAGTATTGATGAGAGAGAACCAAATTCCATATAAACATCAGAAACGCGATTTCCGATAACGACTTGAACTTGTCCAGCAGAGTTTATTGCTGTGATAACACCGTCCAGTTTATTTAGTGCATCCATGTTTACTTTATTGATGTCTACAATTTTAAAGCGTAAACGTGTAGCACAATGAACTAACGAAGCTACATTACTTTCACCACCAACTTCTTTTAAAATGTTAGAGGCTAGCTCTTTAGTGTTCATGAAAATTCCTCTTAATAATAAGGTACTGAACAAATTGAAATTCTTACTCTATATTTAAATCATAAATTTATGAAAAGATGGAGTGAATATGAAATGCTCCAGTGAAATCACAAAATTCAATATGAATAGATTAAATAAGTCGTGAAGTTAAATTTATATTGTGAGATATGCTCTGAATTTCAGAGCATATCTTAAACCACGATCGTCTATGACTTTGTTAGTATCATAATTTTATAAACACTCACCATTACTGGAAATCACATCTTTATACCAATAAAAACTGTCTTTACGTCGACGCATTAACGTCCCGTGACCTTCATCATCACGGTCAACATGAATAAATCCATAGCGTTTTTCCATCTGAGCTGTACCGGCACTAACCAGATCAATGGGACCCCAGCTGGTATAGCCTAAAAGCTCAACACCATCTTCTATCGCTTCTCTCACCTGAATCAGATGTTGACGTAAATAATCAATCCGGTAGTTATCATGGATACTTCCGTCTTCTTCAACGACATCTCGTGCACCAAATCCATTTTCTACAATAAAAAGTGGTTTTTGATAACGGTCATACAGTTCATTCAATAAGTAACGCAATCCTTCAGGATCAATTTGCCAGCCCCACTCTGATGCTTCTAAATATGGATTGGGAATGAGCCGAATAATATTACCGCGAGAACCTTGATATTTTTCAGGTTCCCAAGTAGAGCAGCCGCTCATGTAATAACTGAAGGAAACAAAGTCAACCGTATTATTTAAATCCGCATAGTCACTTTCCGTGATATCAAGGTGAATGTTATTATCACGGAAATATCGTTGTGCCCATGCCGGATAATCACCGCGAGTCTGGACATCACCAAAGAATAACCATTCCCGGTTTTTCTTTTGCATCTCTAACATATCTTTAGGATGACATGTCATTGGATAACGCACGGCTCCCAAGAGCATATTACCAATTGAAGCATCAGGGATAATGTCGTGGCATGCTTTCACTGCGCGGGCACTGGCGACCAACTGATGGTGAATCGCCTGATAAATTGTTTGTTCATCGGGTGTCCCTTCCAGTCCGACGCCAGTAAAAGGAGAGTGGAGTGACATGTTAATTTCATTGAACGTCAGCCAGTATTTAACCTGATCCTTATAGCGTTTAAATACGGTAATCGCATATTTTTCAAAATGATCTATCGTTTCCCGACTAATCCATCCACCTAATTTTTTTACCAGACCATATGGCATTTCATAGTGAGATAATGTAATTAAAGGCTGGATATTGTGTTTAGCCATCTCGGCAAATAATTGCTCATAAAATACTAACCCGGCTTCACATGGTTCAGCCTCATCCCCGTTGGGATATATTCTTGACCAGGCAATGGACGTCCGTAATACCTTAAAACCCATCTCAGCAAACAGTTTGATATCTTCCGGGTACTGATGATAAAAATCGATTGCAGTATCTTTAATACAGGTGACGTCAGTGTCTCTCTGTGTCATCCCACCATGTATACCATTTAATTGCATATCTGAAGTTGAGACGCCTTTTCCACCAACATTCCATGCACCTTCAACCTGATTTGCGGCGACTGCGCCGCCCCATAAAAAGTTTTTTGGAAAACCTTTCATTGCTATCTCCCGATTCATAATTCTGTGTTAATTTTTTAAATCCAAAAAAAAACCTGAGATAAACATAGTATTTAACTACGCTTATCTCAGGTTTCGCCCAAAAAGAGGTAACGCCCTTTCCTTTACGCAAACAATAAACAAATCAATAGAACAATAAAACTGATATGGGATGATTATGTGATAACTATCACAGGAAATTGGCCTGATGTTGCCTCAGCGATCTTGTTAGATTGTAGAAGTATAGAGGTTATTTTTTCATATATACTATTGTGTTGACCTATATTTAATAAGATTCCACAACGTCAACTGATTTACTTGATCTTTTATATGATAAATTTGTTTTAAGAACAGCACGTAAGCAATAAATGATACCAATGAAAAATGCATACGGATATGAGTCATCATGAATGATTAGACTGCCGGGTAACCCGGGAATTAATATGCCAATATCAAGCTTGGTATTTTGGGTGGCGTGTAATTCTGAAAAATATTCATGACATATACGCTTAAATTACTAAATTAAATAAAGGTAATGTCAAAAATGATGATGATATTTTTAGATCCTCATTGAGCTTATTTTACTTGAGTTTTATTTAAAGTGGTTGTTAATGTTTCTTATTATTTGTTCCTTAAGTTTAGAATTCACCAAGTTTATCCTGTTTAATTGGTGAGCCGTTTTGATTTGATTGTATGAACTATTATGAAAAATATTTTTAATGTGGAAAAGACTGAAATAAAAAAGAACGGTTCACTATAAAAATGGTTGTGAGCCGTTCATATTAAAATTTAGAAATAGGTTTCTGTAAATTCAGCCAGTGAACTTCTTTCTACCTCATCGAAAATGAGAATTGAACCTTTCTCATAGTTCTTATAGACATTGACCGCTGCTGATAAACCACTGGATGCCGCACTGACAAACTTATCGTCAATCTGACTGAGATTGCCAAGTAAGATCGTCCGGCAGTTTTTACCACCTCGGCTGAGCATCCCTTTGACCTGTGCGCGAGTCATATTTTGAGCTTCATCAATGATTAAAACGGCATCGTCGAGAGAACGTCCTCTGAAGTAAGCCATACTTGTAAATTCAATATTGGCTCGTTCAATAATGTGCTCGACTGTTTCGTGAACATTGCAATCTTCACCATCACCTGAATGCATCGAGACGAGGGCATCGGTGATACCGACCATGAGCGGTAGCGATTTTTCTTTCAAATCACCGGGGAGAAATCCCGGATCATCGTCCATAAAGTCTCTGCTTCTGACGACGACAATTTTTTTATATTGCTTTGTTTCGATCACCTGATGCAATGCTGCCGCGACGGCTAAGAATGTTTTACCGGATCCGGCGGGGCCGAGCATAATATTCAGGTCATAGCTCGGATCGGTTAATTGGCTTAATGCAATGGCTTGTCGTTGATTTTTGGGGCTAATTCCCCATACTTTCCCTTGTTTTTTCGGTAAAAGTTTTGTGATGACATGGGTTGATGTGACTTGGGTAACCACCCCGATATGCTGTTCATCATCAAACCAATACATATTTTTCTGAACTTCTTCATTAAATAAATGACGATCAAATTGATAATGATCACCCGATAGTTTGAAATCTTTATCGGTCTCGATACGATTAAATAAATCACCTTCGAAATATTGTACGCCGGAATAAAGTAGGTCGATGTCTGTAATTTGATTATCAACCGGAACATCTTCAGAAAATACACCAATGGTTCGGGCTTTTAGCCGCATATTAATGTCACGGCTGACCAACGATACGTCTCTGCCGAGTTTTTTCTGGAGTTGGAAGGCGAAGTTAATAATATGATTGTCTGCATCACTGCCAATACCATGACGAAGAGATTCTTCAACTTCAATATTGGTATCGACAGCAATAAATAGTTTTCCTCGTTTACCGGTCTCACTTGATGGGAGTTCAATACCTTCTTGGAGTTCTTCTGCATTATGACCATTCACTAAATCTTCGAGCATTCGGATACAGACCCGGGCATCTGCGCTGACCGATTTTTCTCTACGCTCTTTTAAATTGTCTAACTCTTCCAGTACCGTTAAACAAATATAAACATCATCCTGATAGGCGAGTAAACTTTTGGGATCGTGGACTAACGCCGAAGTATCTAAAACGCGGGGAGTATTGGTTCTTGATATCATAATATGTTTCCTACATATAATGGAAAGACCGATGTTGCTGACATCATGATTGATTCCATGAATAAATCTCTGCTATCCGAGCACAAGCCCACTGCTTTTCATGTCTGTATGGTGAGAAAATTTCGTCTTTTTTGACGCGGATGATTCCAAGCCCAGATTGGGAGCCCGGGATTCCTGACGATATCGCGTTAATTGTTGAATTGGGTCGGGTTGTTTGAGGGCGGTCATTGGGAAGACCACATCATGTTGTTGGAAGGAATCAATAACTAGCGGTTCATAGTGGCGGATATTGGTATCCAGAACAAATCGTTTCCGGTCGGTATCGCCCATAAGCGTCTCCTTGCCGTCACGCGGCTGACTGAGAAGAGATAGCTTGTCAGCAGAGGTCGAGAATCATACTGTACTGGGTTTGTATGTCTCTGCGACGTACTGCAAACCTTTCAACAAACCTGCTAAACAAACACGATGACCGAACATCGGTTTATTCGTTACTACTGAACCTGTCATAAGTCTGTGCCAACGTCGTCGCCTGATTCAGCCGCTTCATTGTGCTGCATAACTATCAAGTTTCAGAAGTGATGATCACTTGTATACCGAATGGTGTAAGTATAGCAATCAATTCGTTTACAAATGACATCTATTCTTTACATTTTTATGTCATCGGGCCAATCCGTGGATTTCGCGTGACCTGTATCACAGCATCAAGTAAGATGAGCGCCCATTTTCTGCACCCGACTGGAATCATCGTCATAATGATACGGGTTAGTGAGCGGCAGATTTTCTGTGATACTTTGATCAAAATGAGGTAATTGATTCATGGCTTTTGCGTTGGGGCAACGTTGGATAAGTGATACCGAAAGCGATTTAGGATTAGGAACTGTGGTGGCATTAGATGACCGGACCGTCACATTAATGTTTGCTGCATCAGAAGAGAATCGTGTTTATGCTCGCCACGATGCACCGGTCACCCGAGTGATTTTTCATGCGGGGGATACCGTCGATTGCCAAGAAGGATGGACATTGCAGATTGAACAGGTGAGCGAAGACGGCGGGGTACTGACTTACATCGGGACACGTCAGGATACGCAGGAAACACAAGTTCAATTACGCGAGATTTTTTTAAGCCATCAAATTCGATTTAATAAGCCTCAGGATAAGTTGTTTGCCGGTCAGATTGATCGCATGGACAACTTCGTATTGCGCTACCGCGCGTTGCTCAATCAGCATCAACAGCATAAAAGCCCAATGCGCGGACTGTGCGGTGGCCGGGTCGGTTTGATTGCTCACCAACTCTATATTGCCCATGAAGTCGGGCAACGTCATGCGCCTCGCGTTCTACTGGCTGATGAAGTCGGATTGGGTAAAACGATTGAAGCGGGGATGATTATTCATCAACAAGTGCTGTCAGGGCGAGCGGAACGGATCCTGATTGTCGTCCCGGAAACCCTCCAGTATCAGTGGCTGGTTGAAATGATGCGTCGTTTTAACCTGCATTTTTCTATTTTTGATGAAGAGCGCTGTATCGAATCACAGAGTGAAGCTGAAAATCCGTTTGAGACTCAGCAGTATGTTCTCTGCTCGCTTGATTTCCTCCGCCAACATCCGCAGCGTTTCGAACAAGCGAAAGCAGTCAGCTGGGATTTAATGGTGGTTGATGAAGCACACCATCTGGCTTGGGAGGTTGATCAGCCCAGTGCTGAATATCTGATTGTTGAGGCGTTGGCGCAACAGATTGCCGGTGTTCTGTTATTGACGGCAACCCCAGAACAACTCGGGCGGGAAAGCCACTTTGCCCGGTTACGCTTGTTGGACCCGGATCGCTTTTATGACTTTGATACGTTTATTCAAGAAGAAGCGTCTTATGAACCGGTTGCCGAAGCCGTATCTGAACTGGCTGAAGACCGGGCGTTATCCAATGAATCGAAAAATCATATCGTTGAACTGCTTTCTGAGCAGGATGTTGAACCGCTTTTCCGAATTATTGACGGCGATACCAGCCACGAAGATAAAGTCAGTGCCAGAGAAGAGTTAATCGGTAACCTGATGGATCGTCACGGGACCGGACGCGTGCTGTTTCGTAATACCCGATCCGCTATTCAGGGATTTCCACAGCGTTGTGTCAATCTGATTCCACTGGCGCAACCACAGGAATATCAGGACTTCATTGCCCAATTAATCGCTTCACTTGACACGGGTCACCGCCTGAGAATTGAAAGCGGTATGTATCCGGAAAGTGCGTATCACGCTCAGGCCCATAGTTCGCAGGTGTGGTGGATGTTTGATCCACGCATCAACTGGTTGCTGGATAAAGTGACATCGAAGCGCAGTGAGAAAATTTTGGTGATAGCTGCGAAGGCAGAGACTGCACTACAGATTGAACAGGCATTGCGTGAGCGGGAAGGCATTCGGGCGACGGTTTTCCATGAAGGCATGTCGATCATTGAACGCGATAAAGCGGCGGCTTATTTTGCGCAGGATGAAGGCGGCGCTCAGGTGCTGGTGTGTAGTGAAATTGGTTCTGAAGGACGCAATTTCCAATTCGCCAGTCAGTTGGTCATGTTTGATCTGCCGATGAACCCTGACCTGTTGGAACAACGTATCGGTCGTCTGGATCGGATCGGTCAGAAGCAGGATGTTGAGATCCACGTGCCTTATCTACAGGGATCGTCACAGGAAATGATTGCCCGTTGGTATCATGAAGGCTTGAATGCTTTCACTGAGACGTGTCCGACGGGAAATGCGGTATTTGAATCCTTCGCTGAACGTTTGATGGCGTTACTGTCGCAATCAGATGAGCCGTTGTTGGAAGATTTGATAGCCGATGCCCGGAAGATGAATCATGAATTGAAAGCTGCGTTGGAACACGGGCGGGATCGCTTACTGGAAATGCACTCTCATGGCGGTGAAAAAGCTGAACAGATAGTCCGTGAAATTGCGGCAACAGACGGTGATACGGAGCTGGTCGCTTTTGCGCTGAGCCTGTTTGATACCATTGGACTGAATCAGGATGATCGCGGTGAGCATATGTTGGTCGTGACTCCTTCTGAGCATATGATGGTGCCAAGTTATCCGGGGTTACCTTATGAAGGGGCAACGATTACCTTTGAACGAGAAACGGCACTCTCCCGGGAAGATATCCATTTCATGACATGGGAGCACCCGATGATTCAGGGCGGTATTGATTTGCTTCTGAGCGAGGGGGTCGGGACATCTGCCGTTTCGTTGTTGAAAAATAAAGCGCTACCGGTCGGAACGATTTTACTCGAATTGGTTTATGTCGTGGATGCTCAGGCACCCAAACGAAGTGGTATCGGTCGCTTCTTGCCAAAAACACCAATCCGGCTGATGCTGGATGCACAGGGCAATGACTTGTCATCCCAAGTCGCATTCGACGGATTCAATCGCCAGCTCAGCCCGGTCAACCGTCATTTAGCGAATAAGCTGGTTACTTCTGTTCAGCAAGATGTTCATCAACTGATTCAGAAAAGTGAAGCGGTGATCGAGCCGAAGGTTGCGAGTATTCGACAAGCGGCACAACAAGAGATGGAAGCGGTACTGAATCGCGAGCTTGAACGCCTGCAGGCCTTAAAAGCGGTTAATCCGAATATTCGTGATGAAGAAATAGAGATTCTGGGCAACCAGATTTCAGCATTATCGGTTCTGATTCAACAAGCACAATATCAGCTGGATTCATTGCGCTTGATTGTCGTTTCGCATCAGTAAGTTGTCTTTATCTTCAAAATAAAAAAAGCCATCATGACACGGATGGCTTTTTTACATTCAGGAGTCCGTTATGACTTACATGAACCATTTCCACCAAAGGAAAAGGGCAAGGAAGCCGAATAGATAAATCAGCCCCGCGATCGATAATAATTTCATTTTCGGCCCCAGTTTCAGCGCATCAGGCAGTGGTGTTCTGGTGACCAAAACATAGTTGAGCAGTGCAAAGACGGGCGTCGTGACGAATGCCATGATCATGGCAAAATTTAGCATCGGCAGTAGGGCTGACTTGGCAAAAGCGAGAATGCTCAGCGCGACTATCGAAACAATCAGCATCCAGGGCGTTAGATAACGATGTTTGTTCTCATCGGTTTGATCGTCAGTTGCTTGTTGTTTTAACAGGCGTTGTGATTCGGCAATGACTCGCGAATAGCCATCGATAACGGTGATCGTACTGCCAAAAATACAGAAGAACGCAATTACTGCAATCAGGTAGCGGGCCCATTCACCGATGGTTGATGCATACAAATTGACTAACTGATGCGTAAATCCAATCCCAGACTTGGATAATTCGGTTCCCGTACCATGAATCAGTAATGCGCCAAGTGCAAGAAAGACAATCGCCAGAATCGCGGTTCCGATATAGCCGACATTAAAATCGAACAGTGCCGATTTGGGTGTGACTTGCTGATGTGCACACTGATTTTTCAGCCAGATCGAGGTCAGGCTGGAGATTTCAATCGGTGCCGGCATCCACCCCATCGTGACAACCAGAAAGCCGATCGCCGCAAGTGTCCAGGGCGATGGGTCGGGCGCGTCAGCGATGGTGGCAACCGGGTGACCAATCGCAATGACAACCGCAGACAAGGTCGCGATCGTGAGAACCGCCATGATCATTTTCGCCAGTGAATCGAGTGCTTTGTAGTGGCCGGCAAATAAAATGACCAGACAGGTGACGACGACAATGACTGATAAAGCCAGACTGGATAATTCAAATGGCATGAAATATCCCAGCAAGCTGGCACTAAAGAGTGTCAGCGCAGCCGTATTAATGACCGCCGAAATGATACTCAGCAGCATGAAAATCCAAAGGTAAGGTTTGCCGAGTTGTGCATAACCATGAACCAGACATTCCCCGGTGCCCATCGTGTATTGCACCCCTGCCCGGAAAAAAGGGTATTTAAACAGGTTTACGAGCAAGATTAAGATAGCCAGTTGCCAGCCATAGATTGCCCCCGCTTTTGTTGATGCGACGAGGTGAGATCCTCCGACGGCAGCGGCAGCCATCATGATTCCGGGACCGAGTGATTTGATCGCTCTGGACAATGAAGATCCCTGCGAAGAGGGATAAGTGGCAGCATTTTCCATTCTTGTTCCTTAGTTTGAAGCAATGTTGTGTCGTTTTTATTCTGTGTGTTTGCGCTATCGTTGGTCACGATAGACGGATGATGCACGCAGTATTTTTGATGCGTGTCTTTATTATTTTGTCAATGAAACTCATGAATATCACATTTGTCGTATGTGTCAATTTATATAGACATAAATGTTCAGAAACGGGGACGAATCATTCAGTGGTATGAGGACTTCGTCAGGATTTATCTCAGCATTGCACCAATGATGTGGCTGACCAATCAGACTGCATCTACGGTCATTTCGGTATATAATGCAGCGCTTTTTTCTCTAGAGATGCTGATATGGCAATGACATCGTACTCGCCTCCGACAACACCATGGACGGAGATCATTTATCAAGACGAGCATATTCTGGCAGTGAATAAACCGTCAGGTTTGCTTTCGGTACCCGGTAAAGATCCGGCACACAGTGACAGTATGTGGCTTCGGTTGGTGAATGATTACCCGGAAATTCAGGTGGTTCACCGTCTGGATATGGCGACGTCCGGACTGATGCTGTTTGCCAAGAATAAGCATGTAGAAAGTGCCCTGAAAAAACAGTTTCAGTATCGACTCACCCATAAGGTCTATTATGCGCGGGTGTGGGGCAATGTTGAGCCTGATGAGGGCGAAGTGGATTTACCGTTGATCTGTGACTGGCCGAACCGTCCCCGTCAGAAAGTTTGCTTTGAAACGGGTAAACCATCCCGGACTTTATTCCAAGTGGTCGCAAGAGAAGCGCTGACGACCGTTGTGCGTCTTTTTCCTGTGACGGGGCGTTCTCATCAGTTGCGGGTTCACATGCTCGCCATCGGGCACCCGATTGTCGGCGATGAGTTTTATGCGCCGGAACCGGCGAAAGCATTTGCATCGCGGCTCCATTTACATGCCGCTGAGCTGAGTTTCTATCATCCCAAAAACCATTGGTTGCGACGGATATTTGTACCGTGTGAGTTTTATCCGCCAGCCGAAGCCGTTATTTTTGAACATTTTGACCCAGAGAGAAAACTGCCGGATTATAAGAAGCTGCCAAGGCCATAGCCATATTTCTCAACCTTCTCAATCAAGTGTAAGGAGCAAAGGATGTCATTACCGCGAGTCGTATTTGTTGATCGAGCTACCATCCCACCTCATATCCACTTCCCCGGACTCCCTTTTGAACATCAGTGGGTCAGTTATGATCAAACCTCTCCCGCACAGTTACTGGAAAGAGTGCGGGATGCTGCAGTGATCATTACCAATAAAGTGGTGCTTAGCGCTGAGATACTGTCTCAGCTCCCTGAATTACGCTTGATCGCTGTTGCAGCAACGGGTGTGAACAATGTTGATATTGAGTATTGCCGGGCGCATGACATTGCTGTCACCAATGTGCAGGGGTATGCGACACGTTCCGTGCCTGAACATGTGATCGGTATGATATTCGCACTCCGGCGTCACCTGATGGCTTATCATCATGATATTGCCCGGGGGGAGTGGCAACAGCGTCAGCAATTTTGCTTTTTCACGCACCCAATCGGTGATGTGGCCGGGAGCACTCTCGGGATTATCGGTCGTGGCTCGCTGGGACAAGCCACCGCTGAACTGGCCCGGGCGGTCGGCATGCAGGTTATCTTTGCCGAGCATAAAGGGGCAGCGGTTTGCCGGGAGGGATTACTGCCGTTTGAAATGGTGTTACGTCAGGCTGATGTCATTTCACTACACTGTCCTTTAACCACACAAACCCATCATTTGCTCGGTGCGGATGAGTTGTCCATGATGAAAGCCAATGCGATTCTGATCAATACGGGCCGGGGCGGGCTGGTCGATGAAACCGCTCTGGTTGATGCTTTGAGGTCTGGTACGATTGCGGCTGCCGGCGTTGATGTTTTTACTCAGGAGCCAGCGGATGATCAGAATCCGCTGGTGGCAAATATTGAGTTACCGAACCTATTATTAACGCCTCATATTGCTTGGGGAAGTGATTCTGCCATTCAGCAATTAGTCGGGCGATTAATGGATAATATTGCGGCATTTCATCAGGGACAAAAACAGGACCGAGTGGTTTAAACATAATGCATGACTTTACTGAACAGATCGTTTCACGAAACAGACGGTTTCAATGAGAGTTGTGCTTTCTCACGCCATGAGTGTAAGAATGGCGATGGGGATACTATTTTTGGGCAAAATATCTCACATTCATACGCTTGTCATTCAGATGCGTGCAGAATATTTATATTGTTGATAATATTGCCACTTTATATGATGTGCCTAAATTATCTTCATGTGATTTAGGCATATATTTTGAATGTAACGTCAGGATTGACTCATGAACGAAAATAATACTGTGAATCCTCTCCGTTTTAATGGACGGACTGGGGAGTTTTTTGGCATTTGGATTGTGAACATTTTGCTCTCCGTTGTGACATTGGGGATCTATTCGGCCTGGGCCAAAGTGAGAACCAAACGTTATTTCTATGGTAATACATATCTCGCTGAAGATAACTTTGAATATCACGGCACGCCCAAACAAATTCTCAAAGGGCGCATCGTTGCAATGCTGTGTTTGTTAATTTGGGTGGTGTTAAGCTCGATCTCTGAAGTTGTGTCTGCGGCCCTGTTAATTTTATTTTATGCCGTGTTACCTTGGATGGTGTGGAGTAATGTCCGCTTTGATTCTGCAATGACCAGTTATCGCAATACCCACTTTGCTTTTGCAGGCTCGCTCAAACAAGCTTATATCACCTTCATGGGGCGTGGTGTGGCTGCGATTCTCGCATTTATTCTCGGTATCTCTTTGATTGCCACTACCGCTAGTTTGACGAATAGTGTACTTCTGATGGTCATTATGATCATCGCCTTCATTGCGCTGTGCGCATTTATTCAGGCATGGGTGATGACTGGCGTATGGCGTTATTTTATGAATGGCTACCGATATGGGAATGCGGATTTTTCAGCGGTTATTTCCAGTAAAAAACTCTTTTTCATTAATTTAGGTGCGATTGGTATTTTTATCGGTGGTGCGTTGATTCTGTCCGTGTTTGTCGGGATTTTCTTCTATTCGGTGATGATGCAGATCATCATGAATATGGATAACCTCATGTATTCGATGAATAACACGATGTTCGCAGGGATTATCTTTGGCTACCTGTTATTCATTTTGTTAGGGATGATTTCCGCTGCTTATATGAGTGTCCGGGTTCGTAATTACGTCTTTTCAAAAACATCAGCGACATTAGATGACCAGACTCTTCAGCTTCATTCCAGTTTCTCGGTATTGAAATATGTCGGTTTATTGTTGACGAACATGCTGGGGTTAATTTTTACGTTAGGACTAGCGCATCCGTGGGTGAAAGTCCGGATGGCGAAATATTCAGCCGAGCAGACGCAGGTGATTGGTCATTTAGATATGATCGAGGCCGTGGATCAAGATTCTGATGTCCGTTCTGCGCTGGGAGACGAGCTGGTTCAAACATTTGATATTAATCTGGGGATTGGATAATGCGAGTCTCAGGGGCGGCTTATCCGCCCCGTTTATCACAACGGTGCTCTGCGGATATCGACATCTCAGGGGAACAGATCAAACTGTGTTGTGATCATCAGATGGTCAGTCAGACCTCGTTGGAACAGTTGACGCTGAGTGACAGTGTTGGCAACCTGCCCGTACGAGTCTCTTTTCCCGACGGATGGGTTTTTGTCCCCGACCAGAATAAAGATATTGATTGTCTGCTGCAGAAGAAGGGCAGGAAGTCGCTCAGAATCCGCAAGGTTGAATCGAATCTCTGGTTGATCTTTGTCAGTATTGTTTTCTGTATTGCGATGTTGTTCGCCGGTTACCGTTATGGGATTCCATGGTTCAGTCACTATGCGGCTCGAATGTTGCCGGACGGCGTGCCTGTATTCGTTGGCGAGAAAATTCTCGACCAGTTGGATGAGCAGTTTGAAACCAGCCATATTCCGGTGCAGCAGCAACAAGCGATTAGAAAACGGGTCGCTTTATTTCAACAGCAGCTCCCACCAATGCCTTTCCCGGTACAGATTGAGTTTCGCGGTAGTGATATTGCTAATGCATTCGCACTCCCCGGTGGCAAAATTGTTCTGCTTGATCCTTTGGTCGAACTGGCACAGAGTGACCAGCAGCTCGATGGGGTGATTTTGCATGAGATGGGGCACATTTATCATCGTCATATGATGACGCGTCTGGTTGAATCGAGTTTGACAGCCGTTGTGGTGGCTTCGTTGACCGGGGATACTTCGGGGGTTGTGCATCAGATGATCGGTGCTGGCGTTTTTGTGATGAACACGGGGTTATCACGTGATATGGAGCGTCAGGCTGACCAGTTTGCCAAACAGGCAATGTTGAAGATCTATCATACCAGTGAGCCAATGGCCGCAATGTTTGAGTTGCTTCAGCAGCAGCAAATGCGACATACGCCGGACTGGTTGAGTTCACATCCTAACTTTTCAGAACGGATTGAGTCGATGCGTCAGCCATAGAAAGTAAAGCCAGACGTTGGTGAAGATCAATGACGATCGGTTCAGTCAGACAATAAAAAAACAGCGGCATTGCCGCTGTTTTTAGATCTGAAGTGCTGGTATTCGAGATTTACAGCGCTGCAATCGTGGTTTGCTGTTCTTCCAGTTTCACCAATGCTTCTCGGTAGCCTTCAAGCTTTTCTCTTTCTTTGGCAACGACGGCTTCAGGCGCTTTAGCGACAAAACCTTCATTGCCAAGCTTCCCTTCAATCCGTTTGATTTCACCCTGTGTTCTGGCTATCTCTTTTGCGAGTCTGTCCAGTTCGGCTGCTTTATCAATTAACCCCGCCATTGGGATCATCAGTTCTGATTTACCGACTAAGGCCGTTGCGCATGCCGGTGTCTCTTCACCTGCATTTAAGACCCGTACATCGGCCAGTTTTGCCAGAGCAATCAAGACTTGTTGGTTTGCTGCAAGGCGAGCTGCATCGTTTTCATCAGCCGCTTTGAGCATGACAGACAATGGTTTGCCCGGATTGATGTCGTACTCAGCGCGCAGGTTACGAATACTGGTAATAAATGATTTCACCCATTCAATATCATCCAACGCTTTCTGGTTGAAGTTAGTTTCATCATACTGTGGCAGCGCCTGCAACATGATGGTTTCACCTTCAATCCCTGCAACAAGCGGTTTGACGCTTTTCCAGATGGTTTCTGTAATGTACGGAATCACCGGGTGGGCGAGACGTAGTGTTTTTTCCAGAACGGTAATCAAAGTACGGCGCGTCGCACGCTGCTGGTTTTCGGTGCCTTTCCATAAGATCGGTTTGGTCAGTTCCAGATACCAGTCGCAGAATTGGTTCCAAATAAACTCGTACAGGGTATTCGCAGCCATATCCAGTCTGAAGTTATCGATATGGAGGTTAAAGTTTTTCGCTGCCAGCTCAAACTGAGACTCGATCCATTGATCGGCCAGTGAATATTCCAGCTGTGCATCGGCGGCAAATCCACAATCTTGATCTTCGGTATTCATCAGTACATAGCGGCTGGCATTCCAGAGCTTGTTACAGAAGTTTCGATAACCCTCAAGACGTTTCATATCCCAGTTGATATCTCGTCCGGTTGAAGCCATTGCTGCCAGCGTGAAACGCAACGCATCGGTACCATAAGCATCAATCCCGTTTTCGAACGTTTTACGAGTATTTTTCTCGATTTTAGCGGCCAGTTGCGGCTGCATCATATTGCCGGTCCGCTTGGTCACGAGGGATTCCAGATCAATGCCGTCGATCATATCGATTGGATCGAGCACATTCCCTTTGGACTTCGACATTTTGTCGCCGTTTTCATCGCGAATCAGTCCGGTCACATAAACTGTTTTAAACGGAACTTGCGGTTTACCGTTTTCATCTTTCATGAAGTGCATCGTCATCATAATCATCCGGGCAACCCAGAAGAAAATAATGTCGAAGCCTGTGACCAAAACATCCGACGGATGATACATTTTGAGTGCCGGCGTTTGCTCCGGCCATCCTAATGTACCGAAAGTCCATAAGGCCGATGAGAACCAGGTATCCAGCACATCTTCATCTTGATGAAGGGCGATATCAGCCGCAATCCCATGTTTGCGACGGACTTCCTCTTCATGGCGTCCAACGTAGACGTTGCCCTGATTGTCATACCATGCCGGAATGCGATGTCCCCACCATAACTGACGTGAGATACACCAGTCCTGAATGTCGCGCATCCAAGAGAAGTACATATTTTCGTACTGTTTCGGGACAAACTGAATCTCACCGTCTTCAACCGCTTTGGTGGCTACATCAGCCAGCGGTGCGGTCCGGACATACCATTGGTCGGTCAGCATCGGTTCGATCACTACACCACCGCGATCACCATATGGAATCGTCAGATCATGATCTTTAATCGCTTCAAGTAAACCCAGTGACTCAAATTCAGCCACGATCAGCTTACGGGCAGCGAAACGCTCAACACCTTGATATTTCTCCGGCAGCTCAGATGGATAATCTTCGCTGGCTTCACCTTTACTGGTAAACACCTCTGCTTCTGAGCGGATATTGGCATCGAAGGTAAAGATGTTGATCATCGGCAGGTTATGGCGCTTACCGACTTCATAGTCATTGAAGTCATGTGCGGGCGTGATTTTGACACAACCGGTGCCTTTTTCCATATCAGCATGTTCATCACCGACAATCGGAATACGGCGATTGACGAGCGGTAGCATGATATGTTTACCAATCAGATCTTGATAACGTGGATCATCAGGGTTGACTGCAACACCGGTATCTCCCAGCATGGTTTCAGGACGGGTGGTTGCAACCACAATATAGTCTTTACCATCGGCTGTTTTCACGCCATCTGCCAATGGATAGCGGAAGTGCCACATGTGGCCTTTTTTATCTTTGTTTTCCACTTCTAAATCTGAGATCGCGGTATGGAGTTTCGGATCCCAGTTGACCAGACGCTTGCCCCGATAGATTAAGTCTTCTTCGTAGAGGCGGATAAAGACTTCCTGAACGGCAGCGTAAAAGCCTTTGTCCATGGTAAAGCGTTCACGATCCCAATCGACGGAGGCTCCTAAGCGACGTAACTGTTGTGTGATCGTGCCACCGGATTGACCTTTCCATTCCCAGATCTTATCAATGAAGGCATCCCGGCCATAATCATGTTTGGTTTTCCCTTCTTCGGCAGCGATCTTACGTTCAACAACCATCTGTGTCGCAATACCCGCGTGGTCGGTTCCGACTTGCCAGAGCGTATTTTTACCTTTCATACGCTGACAACGGATCAGGGTATCCATGATGGTATCTTGGAAGGCATGACCCATATGCAGGCTACCTGTGACGTTCGGTGGCGGGATCATAATGCTGTAAGACGCTTGTGATGTGTCACCGTTAGGCTTGAAATAGCCTTGCTTTTCCCAAGTCTGATAGAGAGCTTGTTCAATTGATGTCGGGTTATATGTCTTTTCCATAGTGCTCTTCGATGGATACTGTCTGAATTAATCGGGATTAAACGTTATGACTAAGGTCTCTGGATACAGAAAACCTGAGCGATAATGTTTTTTAATTATGGGTAAGCGATGTCAATTGTCTGGAGCTTATACCCGTTTTGACGGTAAATTTTATACCGTTCTCTGGCCAATTGTCTGGCATTTTTCTCGCAAGGAACGAAGTCTATCACCTCTGTAAAGCGATCCGCAAAGGTTGTGTTGTTTTCTGCCATATTTATGACGATTTGCCGATTTCGGGACGGGGAGACCTGCGGATAGCCGATTTCAACAGGCGTGCCATTTCTCGGGCCTTCTCCGACGAGATTGTGTGCCATAAACGTTTCAGCCGGGACTTGCCAGAAAAGCTCGGCAAACAATTCAGCCTCGTCGCGATGATGGCAATTGAGATAGATTCTGGCCCCCTGATGCGCGAAATATTGAGCGAGAAACAGTACATACTCCCGGAATCCTTCAGGGTGTGCCTGACGGCTATCGGGCGAAATCAGATAAAATGTGGCTGTTTTCATCGGCGTATCAAACAAACATTAAAAATGAAGAGGGCCATTATGACCCTCTTTGGCAGAACAGAGAAACTTAGCAGAACAGAGAAACGCTCGTGATCGCATCGTCTTCAACGATTCTCTGTTGCCTATTACTCTTCGTTTTCAACCAGTCCACTACGATTGAGTAAAAACTGAACCAGCAGTGGGACAGGGCGTCCTGTAGAACCTTTCAATGCACCACTACGCCAAGCTGTACCGGCAATATCAAGGTGAGCCCAGTTATATTTTTTGGCAAACTTGGACAAGAAACATCCAGCGGTGATCGCGCCTCCCGGACGGCCACCGATATTGGCCATATCCGCAAACGGACTCTTCAGCTGCTCTTGATATTCATCGGTAATCGGTAAGCGCCATGCCCGGTCACTGGATTGCTCTGATGCATTAATAAGCTCATGGGCTAACGGGTTGTGATTGGACATCACGCCACTGAGGTGGTGACCCAAGGCAATCACACAAGCACCGGTCAAGGTTGCAACATCGACCACACAGTCAGGCTCAAAACGTTCCGCGTAGGTCAACACGTCACAGAGCACCAAGCGTCCTTCTGCATCGGTATTTAACACTTCAACCGTTTGTCCGGACATGGTGGTGAGAATATCTCCGGGGCGATATGCATTACTGCCCGGCATGTTTTCACAGCCGGCAAGAATCCCGGTGACATTCAGTGGCAGATTCAACGCTGCGATGGCTTTCATGGTTCCGAAAACAGATGCGGCACCACACATGTCATATTTCATTTCATCCATCGCTTCACCGGGTTTCAATGAAATACCGCCAGAGTCAAAGGTCAGGCCTTTGCCGATCAGAACAATGGGTTTACTCGCCGGATCGGGATGTCCCTTGTATTCAATCACCGACATCATCGATTCATTCTTAGAACCGCGCCCAACAGCGAGATAGGACGTCATACCGAGTTTTTCCATCTCTTCTTCACCAACGATTTTCGTGGTGATGCTGGTGTAGTCGTCAGCAAGGCGGCGAGCCTGAGAAGCCAGATAGGCTGGGTTCGCAATATTTGGTGGCATGTTGCCGAGATCTTTACAGGCATGAATTCCGGAAGAGACTGCCAGTCCATGGTTGATTGCTTTCTCACCGAGATTCAGTTCCCGACGAGTCGGCACATTGAACACGAGCTTGCGTAGCGGGCGACGTGTTTCCGGTTTGGTACTTTTAAACTGATCAAAGGTATACAGGTTATCTTTGGTTGCTTCGACAGCCTGACGAACCTTCCAGTAGGTATCCCGACTTTTGACATGCAGCTCGGTCAAGAAACATACGGCTTCCATTGAGCCCGTTTCATTCAGGGTACTAATCGTCTTCTGGATAATCTCCTTGTACTGACGTTCTCCTAACTCTCTTTCTTTCCCACAGCCGACAAGCAATACACGTTCAGAAAGGACGCCCGGTACTTGATGCAGCAGAAGCATCTGTCCCGGTTTTCCTTCCAGATCACCGCGTCGTAGCAATGAACTAATGTAGCCATCGCTGATTTTATCAAGCTGTTCAGCAACTGGAGAAAGTCGGCGTGGTTCAAATACACCGACAACGATACATGCGCTGCGTTGTTTCTCTGGACTGCCGCTTTTTACACTAAACTCCATGCGTACTCCTACATCGTGAAGACAAATAGAACTAAATCGTAGATAATGCACTCTTACTGGCTGAACGACAGCGAAATCCGAATCATTTTTACTCAGCTTCCCGAGAGGCATAAGATTTTAAAAAATACATGTTTCAACGAAAAATTATAGTGATTCGATTAAAAAAACAAGTTTTTCATAGGTAATTTCAGTGTGATTATCGTTAGATATTTGATCCGAGAGACACTAAAAAGCCAATTGGCGATTTTTTTCATCCTCTTTTTAGTGTTTTTGAGCCAAAAATTTATCCGTGTTCTGGCGGATGCATCCGATGGTGAGATCCCGGCCAGATTGATCTTTTCGATCGTTGGATTAAATATGCCAGCGATGGGGCAGTTGATGCTGCCACTTAGTTTATACATCGGTATTTTGATCACCTTTGGCCGGTTGTATGCGGAAAGTGAAATTACAGTCATGAACGCCACCGGTATCGGTAATAAGTTTCTGGTGCGAGCAGCATTGTATCTGGCGATTATTACTGCCAGTGCGGCTGCGATTAATTCACTTTGGCTGTCCCCGTGGAGTCAGGATCGTGAAGCACTTCTGATGGATAAGCTCGCCGCTGAAAATAGTGTCGATTTACTGCAGGAAGGTCATTTTCAGCGCACACCGGATGGTTCTTCTGTCGTCTTTATCGACAATATCGAAGATAAGAAATTACGGAATGTGTTTGTTGCACAGCTCACGCCGAAAGATTCGATCCTGCCCAGTGTGATCTTTTCTGATTCAGGAAATGTCAAAGAACTCAAGGATGGCCGTCAGATTATTAGTTTGAGGCATGGGACGCGTTATGAAGGCGTGCCGACGCAGGTCAGTTATATGGTGACTAAGTTCGATGAGTATGAAGGCTTGATCGGCCAGCGCAAGGTGGAAAACCGAGGACGTGACTGGGAAGCGATTCCGACGTTGGAACTGCTGAGGAATCCGGATAGCCATGCTCAGGCTGAGTTACAGTGGCGGATTTCTCTGGTCGTTTGTATTCCATTGTTGACTATGCTGGTGGTTCCGTTGTCTGCGGTAAATCCCAGACAGGGGCGGTTCGCAAAAATGGGTCCGGCGATTTTAGTCTATCTGACTTATTTCTTAGCAATCAGTGCAACCAAATCCGCCATTGAAGATGGTGGGATCCCATCTGGTATCGGGATGTGGCCGTTGAATGCTGCTCTGCTGGGAACCGCCATATTCATTAATAGCCTCGATAGTGTGTTTGTCCGCCGGTTGAAAGATCGCTACAGACAAAGAAAGGTGGCAAGTCGTGTTTAAGATTTTAGATTTATACATCGGCCGAACGATCATTGCGACGACCAGTTTAGTTCTGGTCACTTTTGTCGGCTTATCTGGCATCATCAAATATGTAGAGCAACTGCGAAAAGTCGGTCAGGGAAGTTATGATCTGATTAAGGCGTTGTATTTTGTCGTGCTGAGTATTCCTCGTGATATCGAGATGTTTTTCCCGATGGCTGCTTTGCTGGGGGCTTTGATTGGTCTTGGAATGCTTGCGGCCAGCTCTGAACTGGTGGTAATGCAGGCTTCCGGTTTTTCTAAACTGGATATCGGACTTTCCGTGTTGAAGACCGCCGTCCCATTAATGATTGTGATTACTCTGTTAGGGCAGTGGGGAGCACCTCAAGCGCAGAAAATGGCGCGTGATTTAAGGGCATTTGCTACATCTGGTGGTCAACTGCTCTCTGTTCGCATGGGGGTATGGGCCAGAGATACCAATGACTTTATTTTTATTAATAAGGTCAATGATGACAAGCTGTACGGTTTGAATATCTGGCGTTTTGATGAGCACAAGAAATTACGAGAAGTGGTTTTTGCCACGGAGGCTGATTACGAGCAAAGTAGCCAGCAGTGGGAAATGAAGAACGTGCATATTACCAATATGAGTGATGATGTTGTCATCTCGAAACAGCAGTTCTCCACTTATCCGTGGCACACCTCACTTGAACCTAATAAGTTAGCGGTTGTGACGGTCAAACCGGAAGAACTGTCTCTCAGTGGTTTGTATGACTATGTACATTATCTGAAAATATCTGAACAGGATTCGTCCCGTTACGAGTTGGCATTATGGCGTAAAGTTACCCAGCCGATTTCGATTGCTGTGATGATGCTGATGGCGCTGTCGTTTATTTTTGGCCCGCTGCGCAGTGTCACGATGGGGGCGAGAATCCTGTCAGGTGTGATTGCCGGGTTTACGTTCTATATTTCCAGTGAGTTTTTTGGCCCGCTGAGTCTGGTATATGGCTTCCATCCGGCAATAGGGGCTGTTGCCCCCAGTATTGTTTTTCTCTCGGTTGCATTAGTTCTGCTCCGTCGGAAATTGTAGTCTATTCTTCAGAATCGTGGCTGCTTTAGAATAAGTAGTTTACGTATTGTCTTTGGGGATGACATAGAGATTGGTTTTAGCCCAAATATCATGGAATCCCCGCTTCTGAGGATCGAGCGGAACGGTCAGGTTAGATAGCCCGAATCCAGAGGTAAATAAGCGAATCAGTGCTTGGGTGATCGTAATCGGCGTACCATCTTCATTACTGACAACCAGTCGCCAGACTTTCATGCCGAGTGTTTGTCTTTTTTGAGTCCAGAACCAAACAAAAAAACCGATCCAGATAATTGCCAGATAAGCGGTAAAGATGGTGCTCCATAAGGGATGGTGTGTTAAGAAATTGCCGACATCTTTGTAGTCACCATAATGAAGTATTCCAATGGCGGCCATTGCTTCAAGAATGGCAACGATTACGCCTGCTGCCAGTATTTCCAGTAATAAAATCAGACAGGTATCGTAAACAAGGGCCCCGATACGACGGATAAAGCCAGCAGTTTGCAGATGAGGTTGATGTGACATCGTTTATCTATATCTCAATGAAATTGTTACCGAGAGGATAGTCATTATTGCAAGGGTAAAAAAGAGGGCAAACCGAGTAAATTGGCATTTATGGTGAAATAATCAACAATCAATTGAATTTTCGCTTTTTTTCACTTTTTATTATTGCGCTGATTCATTTCTTCCGTATAATTCACCTCACTAAAGGGGGAGCCCCTAATGCCGATGTGGTGAAATTGGTAGACACGACGGATTCAAAATCCGTTGCCTTCGGGCGTGGCGGTTCAAGTCCGCCCATCGGTACCATGATTTAAGTGATAAAGCCTCGACGAAAGTCGGGGCTTTGTTATATCTGGCTATCTATGATCTCACTTCGGTACCGACAGCTTCATTGCTTCCATTTCATTTTTTCCTTCTTTATTGACGCATCCCAACCCCGAAAAATTCATCACTATCATTTATTGATTCATTTGTTTTTATAACCTTTAAGTTGTTACATGTATGATCAAATAAAGTAAAAAAAGGTACTGAATTGGGTTAAATTAGTTGCATATGGGGTGATACAGTTATTTTTCATTCACTCACTATGGAGGCAATATGCGTAAGCAGTTGTCATGGTTCTTATTATTACCGAGTATTTTCAGTGGATACGCACTCGCTGAAGTTGAAAATGCCCCTTATTTTGACCAGTTACTATCTGCAGATTATGCACAGCTTAGTCGCCAAGTCACACCGATTGAGTCCGCGCAACGGCAAACCTTTGTGCCGATGCAGCTCGACCTTTCCGATCCCGATTTTTCCAATCAAGTATCGCTCCAGCCACAGGCCGGAAAACTAGAGGGCTTAGCTGAACATGTCGCGAAAACATCTGCGCAAAACCTTATGTTATCTGCGACGGCTGAAGATGGTCCTGATACTGTTACCCCTTTATGTGACACATTAGCTTCAGGATCGTTATATACATTGAGTGGTGTGCAAAAAGATGGGGTCTATTGTTATCACTTTGAGGTTAAACAGCGTTCCAAAATGATGGCGTTGTTAGTCGGTCAGGCTGAAACGACAGATATGAAACTGTCAGTGCTCAAGCATGGTGCGGATGACCAACTTTTCATTGTCGGTACGTCTGATCACCCCGGCAATGCGGATGAGGTTGTTTCCGCGGTGGTTGAACCGGGGCACTATTACTGGTACATGGAAGCGAAAGCTGCTGAGAATGCCAGCATTCAGTTCGGTGTGTCGGTCAATTCGGCTATCGATGCTTATGAGCCAAATGATACGCCCCAGACTTCAACTCGGTTACCTGAAACTCGTAATATGATTGTAGGGAATATCGATTCAGCATCCGATTTGGATTATTACCTTTATACGGTTGAGAAAGGTAAAAAAATTGATATCGAAGTTGATGATAGTCATTCACCGAAACAATGGCTGTTTAGCTTAAGTGTCTTGAGTGGCTCTGTTGAGCGGGAAGACAATACCTCTCACTATGTTGCCACAGAAGGGACACAGCTTCTCCTTCAAGTTAAACATAATCCGGCAAAAACAGTTGATGCAAGTAAGCAATATCGTGTGTTGCTCGGTCCGTCAGTGGCATCGATGCAATCATCTTCTGTTCAGGGTGAGCCGGATGTGGTTCGTCTAATGTATTCAGACACGAGCCATCTTCCCAATGTGCTCAGGGGGCCAGCTGGGCTTTTTCTTACCACTCAGGTGTATAATAAATTAACTTGGCAAGCGAAGCTTACTGATTCAACTGGACAACCAGCAGCAAATGCGCAAGTAAATTTCCTGTATGACTTGAATTTATATGAATATGACTTTCAACGTGATGGATACCACGTGGTATGGAATCCTTCTCTCGACAGTGCTTATACGGATAAGCAAGGAGTTGCTCGAGGGACGATCATCGTCGGGCGGAATAACTGTGAGTTGGAAAGAGAAGTGGTTCATACAGCTTATGTTTATAATCATAAAGTGACTTACCGAACCGGTTTTGATACGGGAGTATGGAAAATTGAGGTACCGGGAACGCCATTTGGTGTTGGAGATTATAAGACGGTCATGGGGGTAACTCTTGGGCATATTTGTACACAAAAAGTGCTGAACGTTGAAGGATAAACTCTATTCTTTATAGGGAAGCTGAGGCTTCCCTTTTCCTATCTATGTGGTGTTGTGCATATGCACCACACCACATTAATCGAATCTGCCACTCATTTATTCCCCTGTTGAACTGTACTTTTTGCTTGATTATTTTTTCAAATTACATCAATTATGTGATTCTGATTCCTTTTAATTATTGAGTTTTTTATCATACAGTAGAGCGTTGTTTTATTGATTCGCTAGTGTTCTGGTCGACGAATACCAGACTGACTTGTGAATCGTATGCACCTGCACACTGTTACATCTACAATGTAAAAGTCATGGATAGTTCTTACAGATTGAGAGTATTAATTCGATTGTGGCAAATATAAAAATTACAGTAGACAGATTACAGCCGGGGTTACATATCCGCTTGCCTGTGAAGTGGAATGATCACCCGTTTCTGCTTAATAGCTTTAAAATTAAGAACCAAGATCAGATTAAAATTATTAAGCATCTTGGTATTCAGCATGTTTATTTGAATCCGGCTCAAAGTGATACACAACCATTGCCTCTGCAAACTTTGGCAACTGAAGAGAATGATAGTCCAATGCCCTCAGAGGATGAGTCTGCCATCGATGATGAGGCGAAAAAACTCTGGGAAGAGAAAGAAAGTCGAATCGATAAGCTGAAAGCCTACCGCCGTCGTGTGGTTCGTTGTGAAAAAGAATTCGAACGTTCTCTGGCACGGATTCGAAGTGTGATGAATAAGATTCGCAACCGTCCGCAAGATGCTGTGGAGGAAGCCTCGCAATTAGTGGCAGATGTTGTTGATGAATTATTGGCTGAAGAGAGTGTGACTCTTCACCTGATGAACAGCAAAAGTGAGTTTGAAGATATCTATTTTCATTCACTGAACGTGTCTGTGATTGCGATGATGATTGGCCGAGTGAAAGGATTTGATGCAGAAAAGATCAAAGAGTTAGCTTTTGCTGCGCTGTTTCATGATATTGGCAAGATTAAAGTCCCGGCTGCGATTGTCCGGAAACAGACGCCGCTCACTGAACCGGAGAAAAACTATCTGAAGCAACATACACGTTATGGGATTGATATTGCCAATGGTATTGACGGTTTTCCCGAGAGTGCGAAACGGGTGATTGGCCAGCATCATGAGCATATGGATGGTTCCGGTTATCCTGACGGCTTGAAAGGGGATGATATAGATGAACTGGCGCAGATTATAGCCGTTGCAAACGCTTTTGATTCACTGTGCCATGGCAATATTGTGAGTGAACAGAAAATTCCTTATGCGGCGCTCTCTCATATGTATAAAAACTGCCGTGATTTATACAATTTTGATAACTTAAGTATCTTAGTGAAGTTTATGGGGGTCTATCCACCGGGTACGATTGTGCAGTTATCAAATGAAATGGTCGGGCTGGTGATTTCGATTAACTCAAATGATTTACTCTATCCGAGTGTTCTTATTTATGACCCATCCGTGCCAAGAACAGAAGCTCCGATTGTTGATTTGGCTGAGAAAGAATTAACGATCGTTAATGTCATTTTACCGGCAAAATTACCGGATAAAGTCCGTGAATATCTGAACCCTCGTTCGCGGATTTCGTACTTTTTTGATAATGAAGAACAATAGTTGTGCTTGAAAAAACAGCAAATCAGAAAAAAATCTAAAACATCTCTAAAAAGTATTTGACTCTAAATTTTATCCCGTTAGAATGGCCGCCACTTCGAACGGAGAACGTTGTGAAGAAAGCTCTTTAACAATATAGACCAATCAATCTGTGTGGGCACTCGTCGATAAATATCCAAAAAGATTTTATCAATGAATCGAGTGACCAAATCAAGTTGGATGCAGGTAACTGTCATTCAATAAGAGCACAGTCAATTCAACATTACTTATGTAATGTCACTTTTTGCTTCTGCTTTTAAAGCAGAGACAAAAAGCAGTATTCATTGAGCCGACACATCGTGTCACCAAAACTTTAATTGAAGAGTTTGATCATGGCTCAGATTGAACGCTGGCGGCAGGCCTAACACATGCAAGTCGAGCGGAAACGAGAGAAAGCTTGCTTTCTCGTCGTCGAGCGGCGGACGGGTGAGTAAAGCCTGGGAAATTGCCCTGATGTGGGGGATAACCATTGGAAACGATGGCTAATACCGCATGATGTCTACGGACCAAAGAGGGGGACCTTCGGGCCTCTCGCGTCAGGATATGCCCAGGTGGGATTAGCTAGTTGGTGGGGTAATGGCTCACCAAGGCGACGATCCCTAGCTGGTCTGAGAGGATGATCAGCCACACTGGAACTGAGACACGGTCCAGACTCCTACGGGAGGCAGCAGTGGGGAATATTGCACAATGGGCGCAAGCCTGATGCAGCCATGCCGCGTGTATGAAGAAGGCCTTCGGGTTGTAAAGTACTTTCAGCAGTGAGGAAGGATGTAGTTTTAACAGAGCTGCATTTTGACGTTAGCTGCAGAAGAAGCACCGGCTAACTCCGTGCCAGCAGCCGCGGTAATACGGAGGGTGCGAGCGTTAATCGGAATTACTGGGCGTAAAGCGCATGCAGGTGGTCTGTTAAGTCAGATGTGAAAGCCCGGGGCTTAACCCCGGAGTTGCATTTGAAACTGGCAGGCTAGAGTACTGTAGAGGGGGGTAGAATTTCAGGTGTAGCGGTGAAATGCGTAGAGATCTGAAGGAATACCGGTGGCGAAGGCGGCCCCCTGGACAGATACTGACACTCAGATGCGAAAGCGTGGGGAGCAAACAGGATTAGATACCCTGGTAGTCCACGCCGTAAACGATGTCTACTTGGAGGTTGTGACCTAGAGTCGTGGCTTTCGGAGCTAACGCGTTAAGTAGACCGCCTGGGGAGTACGGTCGCAAGATTAAAACTCAAATGAATTGACGGGGGCCCGCACAAGCGGTGGAGCATGTGGTTTAATTCGATGCAACGCGAAGAACCTTACCTACTCTTGACATCCAGAGAAGCCGGAAGAGATTCTGGTGTGCCTTCGGGAGCTCTGAGACAGGTGCTGCATGGCTGTCGTCAGCTCGTGTTGTGAAATGTTGGGTTAAGTCCCGCAACGAGCGCAACCCTTATCCTTGATTGCCAGCACTTCGGGTGGGAACTTCAGGGAGACTGCCGGTGATAAACCGGAGGAAGGTGGGGACGACGTCAAGTCATCATGGCCCTTACGAGTAGGGCTACACACGTGCTACAATGGCATATACAGAGGGCGGCTAACTTGCGAGAGTGTGCGAATCCCAAAAAGTATGTCGTAGTCCGGATTGGAGTCTGCAACTCGACTCCATGAAGTCGGAATCGCTAGTAATCGTAGATCAGAATGCTACGGTGAATACGTTCCCGGGCCTTGTACACACCGCCCGTCACACCATGGGAGTGGGCTGCAAAAGAAGCAGGTAGTTTAACCTTCGGGAGGACGCTTGCCACTTTGTGGTTCATGACTGGGGTGAAGTCGTAACAAGGTAGCGCTAGGGGAACCTGGCGCTGGATCACCTCCTTACGTAAAGATATTTTGGATGAGTGTCCACACAGATTGATTTGGTTTATAACAGAGCGCGTTGCGATGTGATTTTTCGGATGAAAGGTCATTAAGCAAGACAATGTCCCGTTCGTCTAGAGGCCTAGGACACCGCCCTTTCACGGCGGTAACAGGGGTTCGACTCCCCTACGGGATACCACTTCTTTTGAGAAGTCCGGGTCGTTAGCTCAGCTGGTAGAGCAGTTGGCTTTTAACCAATTGGTCACAGGTTCGAATCCTGTACGACCCACCATTTTCCTCTTTTGAGGGACGCCTGAAAGTGGGCGATTAGCTCAGTTGGGAGAGCACCTGCCTTACAAGCAGGGGGTCACTGGTTCGAACCCGGTATCGCCCACCACTTTCTAACTATTTTTGGCTCAGCAAACTCAGACCAGCGGTTTAACCGATGTGGTGCGATGTTGTGGCGCTGAAAGTCATTAGAAAGTGTGGCTTGAATGCTCAAGCGTACATTTTGCTCTTTAACAATTTGGAAAGCTGACAAAATAATGTTTGTTTCTTTGGAAACAGATGATTATTTGTAAAAGTTCTCAATACTTTCTCGAAAGAGAAAGACCAACACAATCAAGTGTTCTTGGGAATACACAGGCAATTGTGTATTCAAATTGAGTCCGGCAAAACCAAGTCACACACTCATGTATAAAATATTGTGTGACACCTAATTAGTTGATGATATCAACCCTTAGGTTTTTGCGCTGAGGATTTTTGCCTGAGACAAGGCAGCAAGAAGGATGTCGCAGGGCGCTATCGTCTGATAGCAACCAAGCAGCCTTCGATGCTAACGCCGTATTCAGGGAAAAAGACCAAGCAAAAAAGACTTCTTCGGGTTGTATGGTTAAGTAATTAAGCGTACACGGTGGATGCCTTGGCAGTCAGAGGCGATGAAGGACGTACTAACTTGCGATAAGCGCAGATGAGGCAGTAAGAGCCACTTGAGTCTGCGATTTCCGAATGGGGAAACCCAACTGCAGCAGCAGTTATCATTAACTGAATTCATAGGTTAATGAGGCGAACCGGGAGAACTGAAACATCTAAGTACCCCGAGGAAAAGAAATCAACCGAGATTCCGAAAGTAGCGGCGAGCGAAATCGGACTAGCCCTTAAGCTTTGATAACGTTAGGTGAAGTGTCTGGAAAGGCACGCAATAGAGGGTGATAGCCCCGTAACCGAAGGCGTTATGAGAGTGAAAACGAGTAAGGCGGGACACGTGATATCCTGTCTGAAGATGGGGGGACCATCCTCCAAGGCTAAATACTCCTGACTGACCGATAGTGAACCAGTACCGTGAGGGAAAGGCGAAAAGAACCCCTGTGAGGGGAGTGAAATAGAACCTGAAACCGTGTACGTACAAGCAGTAGGAGCCTCCTTTGTGGGGTGACTGCGTACCTTTTGTATAATGGGTCAGCGACTTATATTCAGTGGCAAGGTTAACCGATTAGGGGAGCCGTAGCGAAAGCGAGTGTTAACTGCGCGTTTAGTCTCTGGATATAGACCCGAAACCGAGTGATCTAGCCATGGGCAGGTTGAAGGTTGAGTAACATCAACTGGAGGACCGAACCGACTAATGTTGAAAAATTAGCGGATGACTTGTGGCTAGGGGTGAAAGGCCAATCAAACTCGGAGATAGCTGGTTCTCCCCGAAAGCTATTTAGGTAGCGCCTCGGACGAATACTACTGGGGGTAGAGCACTGTTAAGGCTAGGGGGTCATCCCGACTTACCAACCCTTTGCAAACTCCGAATACCAGTAAGTACTATCCGGGAGACACACGGCGGGTGCTAACGTCCGTCGTGGAGAGGGAAACAACCCAGACCGCCAGCTAAGGTCCCAAATTACAGCTAAGTGGGAAACGATGTGGGAAGGCTCAGACAGCTAGGATGTTGGCTTAGAAGCAGCCATCATTTAAAGAAAGCGTAATAGCTCACTAGTCGAGTCGGCCTGCGCGGAAGATGTAACGGGGCTAAGCTGTAAACCGAAGCTGCGGCAATGTACTTTTGTATATTGGGTAGGGGAGCGTTCTGTAAGCCGTTGAAGGTGGATTGTAAAGTCTGCTGGAGGTATCAGAAGTGCGAATGCTGACATGAGTAACGACAAAGGGGGTGAAAAACCCCCTCGCCGGAAGACCAAGGGTTCCTGTCCAACGTTAATCGGGGCAGGGTGAGTCGACCCCTAAGGCGAGGCCGAAAGGCGTAGTCGATGGGAAACGGGTTAATATTCCCGTACTTGTTGTGAATGCGATGGGGGGACGGAGAAGGCTAGGTGGGCCTGGCGACGGTCGTCCAGGTTCAAGTGCGTAGGCTGTAGAGTTAGGCAAATCCGGCTCTACGATAGGCTGAGACACGATGTCGAGTCACCAAGGTGATGAAGTCATTGATGCCATGCTTCCGGGAAAAGCCTCTAAGCTTCAGTTCACAAGAAATCGTACCCCAAACCGACACAGGTGGTCGGGTAGAGAATACCAAGGCGCTTGAGAGAACTCGGGTGAAGGAACTAGGCAAAATGGTACCGTAACTTCGGGAGAAGGTACGCTCTTGCTGGTGAAGTCCCTTGCGGATGGAGCTGATGAGAGTCGCAGATACCAGGTGGCTGCAACTGTTTATTAAAAACACAGCACTGTGCAAAATCGTAAGATGACGTATACGGTGTGACGCCTGCCCGGTGCCGGAAGGTTAATTGATGGGGTTAGCTTAGGCGAAGCTCTTGATCGAAGCCCCGGTAAACGGCGGCCGTAACTATAACGGTCCTAAGGTAGCGAAATTCCTTGTCGGGTAAGTTCCGACCTGCACGAATGGCGTAATGATGGCCACGCTGTCTCCACCCGAGACTCAGTGAAATTGAAATCGCTGTGAAGATGCAGTGTACCCGCGGCTAGACGGAAAGACCCCGTGAACCTTTACTACAGCTTGGCACTGAACATTGAGCCTACATGTGTAGGATAGGTGGGAGGCTTTGAAGCAGTCACGCTAGTGATTGTGGAGCCGACCTTGAAATACCACCCTTGTATGTTTGATGTTCTAACTTGGCCCCATTATCTGGGGTGAGGACAGTGCCTGGTGGGTAGTTTGACTGGGGCGGTCTCCTCCCAAAGTGTAACGGAGGAGCACGAAGGTGGGCTAATCACGGTTGGACATCGTGAGGTTAGTGCAATGGCATAAGCCCGCTTAACTGCGAGAGTGACGGCTCGAGCAGGTGCGAAAGCAGGTCATAGTGATCCGGTGGTTCTGAATGGAAGGGCCATCGCTCAACGGATAAAAGGTACTCCGGGGATAACAGGCTGATACCGCCCAAGAGTTCATATCGACGGCGGTGTTTGGCACCTCGATGTCGGCTCATCACATCCTGGGGCTGAAGTCGGTCCCAAGGGTATGGCTGTTCGCCATTTAAAGTGGTACGCGAGCTGGGTTTAGAACGTCGTGAGACAGTTCGGTCCCTATCTGCCGTGGGCGTTGGAGAATTGAAAGGGGCTGCTCCTAGTACGAGAGGACCGGAGTGGACGAACCTCTGGTGTTCGGGTTGTGATGCCAATCGCATTGCCCGGTAGCTAAGTTCGGAATCGATAACCGCTGAAAGCATCTAAGCGGGAAGCGAGCCTTGAGATGAGTTCTCCCTGGCGCTTCAAGCGTCCTGAAGGGTTGTTCGAGACTAGAACGTTGATAGGCAGGGTGTGTAAGCGCTGTGAGGCGTTGAGCTAACCTGTACTAATTGCCCGTGAGACTTAACCATACAACACCGAAGGGGTTTTGTGGCTCAATAAGAACAAATTGATTGTGTAGAGAACAAAAAAGACGGCTTTCCGAATTGAAGAATTTGCTTGGCGACCATAGCGTTTTGGACCCACCTGACTCCATGCCGAACTCAGTCGTGAAACGAAACAGCGCCGATGGTAGTGTGGGGTCTCCCCATGTGAGAGTAGGACATCGCCAGGCTTTATTTGCAGTTTGTCTACTGAAGCTTGATGCTTTTGATAGCTGCGATGCTCATGTGCGTTTGCACACTGCGCGTCTCGCTTCAAAATCCTCATCGCACAGCGACAAACTTCTAAATAAAGCAGTTGATTGTAAGACTTTATTTAGAGAGAAATACCTAAGTGGAGCTGTTCAGCGTAAGACTCTATTTAGCAACTGTCCCGTAGAGACAAGCTATTACCCAATTTGCTGATATAGCTCAGGTGGTAGAGCGCATCCTTGGTAAGGATGAGGTCCCCAGTTCGAGTCTGGGTATCAGCACCAGTATACAAAGAAAGATTAAATTTTGTTTAGCGGCCATAGCGTTTTGGACCCACCTGATTCCATGCCGAACTCAGAAGTGAAACGAAACAGCGCCGATGGTAGTGTGGGGTCTCCCCATGTGAGAGTAGGTCACTGCTAAGCACCCATTTAAAGCCCTGACATTGTCAGGGCTTTTTTCGTCTGGTGATTGGTGATACAGATGTAAGAGCGATAATAAAGAAAAAGCTGATGTATACATCAGCTTTTTATCACTTCCATAAATGGCTTTGTATTTGGGCTAACTTAAGAAGCTTGGGATTTTCGCTTCATACTCGGCAATTTTATCTTCGTGTTGCAGTGTCAGACCGATATTATCCAGCCCGTTCAGAAGACAGTGGCGACGAAATTCATCAATTTCAAAACTGTATTCTTGCCCATTTGCCGAGACTTTCATGGCTTCCAGATCAACGGTAATTTCAGCACCTTCATTGGCTTCAACATATTGGAAAAGCGCATCGACTTCACTTTCCTTCAGGCGAACCGGCACCATTTGGTTGTTGATTGTGTTGCCGTAAAAAATATCAGCAAAGCTTGGTGCAATGATCACCTGAATACCGTAATCAGCCAACGCCCATGGCGCATGTTCACGAGATGAACCACAACCAAAGTTTTCACGGGCCAGCAGAATACTTGCTCCCTGATAACGGGGGGCATTCATAACGAAGTCAGGGTTAGGTTGTTGACCAGCATCATCAAGGAAGCGCCAGTCATGGAAAAGGTGCTTGCCAAAACCGATACGGTTTACTTTTTGAAGAAATTGTTTTGGGATAATTGCATCAGTATCGACGTTCGCTGCATCCAGCGGAACGACTAAACCGGTATGTTTTTTAAATCCTGACATTATTATTCCCCTTGCTCAAGTGTACGGATATCAACAAAATGTCCTGCGATTGCCGCCGCTGCAGCCATTGCCGGGCTGACAAGGTGTGTGCGACCGTCACGGCCCTGACGTCCTTCAAAGTTACGGTTTGACGTTGATGCACAACGCTCTCCCGGACCTAAACGGTCATTGTTCATGGCAAGACACATGGAGCACCCTGGTAAACGCCATTCAAACCCTGCATCGGTAAAGATTTTATCTAGCCCTTCTGATTCAGCCTGCGCTTTGACTTGCTCTGAACCCGGAACAACGATTGCTTGTACGTGTGATGCCACCTTTTTACCTTGGGCAATTTGTGCTGCAGCCCGCATATCTTCAATCCGAGAATTGGTGCAAGAACCGATGAATACTTTATCGACATGATAGTCAGAGAGCAGTTTACCGCCTTCAAGACCCATGTAGTTCAGTGCTTTGGTTGCGGATGACTGTTCAATTAAATCCGTAAAGCTTTCTGGTGTCGGAATCGGTGTATCAATCGAAATGACTTGTCCGGGATTGGTGCCCCAAGTCACTTGAGGTTTGATATCAGCAGCATCTAATGTCACTACTGCATCGTATTCTGCATCGTCGTCAGACTGTAGTGTCTGCCAGTACTCGACCGCTTTGTCCCAGTTTTCACCTGTTGGCGCAAATTTACGGTCTTTGATGTAGTCAAATGTTGTTTGATCCGGTGCAATTAGGCCCGCTTTCGCGCCCAGTTCAATTGCCATGTTACAGACGGTCATCCGGCCTTCCATTGACAGATCCCGAATCGCCTGACCACAGAATTCAACGACATACCCGGTTCCGCCTGCTGCGGTCGTTTTACCGATGATCGCCAGTACAATATCTTTTGCCGTAATTCCCTTCGCAACCTTACCTTGAACTTCAATTTTCATGGTTTTGGCACGGGCTTGTTTGAGGGTTTGTGTGGCAAGTACGTGCTCTACTTCAGATGTACCGATACCAAAAGCCAGTGACCCGAATGCTCCGTGAGTCGCGGTATGGGAATCACCACATACAATCGTCATTCCCGGTAGGGTTATGCCTAACTCAGGGCCCATGACGTGTACGATACCCTGATATTTATGATTGATATCGTAGAGGGTGACACCGAACTCTTCGCAGTTTTTCGATAGTGTTTCCATCTGGATTCGAGCCATCTCACCCGAAGCACTGATGTCTTTTGTGGTTGTTGAGACGTTATGATCCATCGTCGCAAAAGTTTTGTTCACTTGACGGACTGAGCGACCTTTTTCTCTGAGTCCGTCGAAAGCTTGTGGTGAGGTGACTTCATGGACCAGATGACGGTCGATGTACAAAATCGGGTTTTCACCTTCAGCGGCAACGACGACATGTGCATCGTAGATTTTTTCGTATAGTGTTTTTGCTTTTGACATTGCTTCTACCTTGAGCTTGTTCGTGGACCGGGAATCCTCCCGGTCACATACCTATGCACTTAATCTTTTAATATATAGGCAGCAATTTTGTCGCCCATTTCAGAGGTTGTCAGTGCTGGTTTATTGGTTGCCAAATCAGCTGTCAGTTCTCCTGCGGATAATGCTTTGCTGACCGCTGCCTCAATATCTTGAGCTGCTGTTTCTTCACCGAGACTGTATCGGAGCATTAACGCTGCTGATAAAATCTGAGCTACCGGATTGGCAATATTTTTCCCTGCGATGTCCGGTGCACTGCCACCTGCCGGTTCATACAGTCCGAAATTACTTTCATTCAGACTCGCTGAAGGAAGCATTCCCATTGAACCGGTGATCATGGCACACTCATCAGAGAGAATATCACCAAAGATGTTTGAACATAACATGACATCGAACTGAGCCGGATCTTTGATCAGCTGCATTGTTGCGTTATCAATGTACATATGAGATAGCTCGACATCCGGATAATCTTTACTCATTTCGCTCACGACTTCTCGCCATAAGATAGAGCTTTGCAAGACGTTTGCTTTGTCAATTGAGCATACTTTTTTCCGCCGTAAACGGGCTGATTCAAAAGCAATTTTAGCAATCCGTTCGATCTCATAGCGATGATAGACTTCGGTATCAAATGCTTTCTCATTGGCGCCTTCGCCTTCGCGACCTTTTGGCTGACCAAAGTAGATTCCCCCAGTCAGCTCACGTACCACGACAATGTCAAAACCATTGGCCGAGATATCGGCACGGAGTGGTGAAAATGTTTCAAGTCCCTGATGGATTTGTGCTGGCCGTAAGTTGCAGAACAGTTGGAAATGTTTACGCAACGGTAACAGGGCACCACGTTCAGGTTGCTCGTTTGGTGGCAGATGTTCCCACTTTGGTCCTCCGACTGAACCAAACAGAACCGCTTGCGCTTGTTCACAGCCTTTCAGTGTTTGTTCCGGAAGCGGACTGCCGTGATTATCGATTGCAATCCCACCCACGTCGTACTCGGTACGGTCAAAAACGATGTTGTGCTTTGTTTGAATCGCATCCAGTACTTTATGAGCCTGTTGCATGACTTCCGGGCCGATACCATCACCGGGCAGTACTGCAATTTTATAAGTCTTGTCTGTCATGTGAGTCCTTGTTCACTCTCGTATGTATTGATTTGGTTACCACATCGGTCTGTAACACAATGAGACCGATGCGTAAGAACCTTATATGGTTGCTATTATACTGTGGCTATTTTTTGCTGTTTGATGACTTCGATCTGATCAGCGCGTTGAATACTGTTGATCACATGTAGTAACGCTTCTCCTGAAGCTTCAACGATATCGGTTGATATACCGGTACCATGATATTTCCGCCCCTTGTAGTTAGCGATAATATCCGCTTGTCCCAAGCCGTCTTCACCTTCGCCTTTGGCAGTGAGATCGAATTTATCGAGGACAATATCATAACCTGTTATCCGGTAGATGCATTGATACAATGCGTCTACGGGACCGTTACCGACAGCAGCTTCGCATTTTTCTTCATCACCACATTGCAGCTTAATTGTGGTGGTCGCCATCACACTACCCGACTGAACACTCAGATAGTTGAGTTTGTAGAAATCATCTTCTTCACGTAAGTTGGAGAAGTACATTAAGGATTCTAAGTCATAATCGAACACCTGCCCCTTGCGGTCAGCAAGCTTCAGGAAATCCTCATACAGTGCATCTAAATTGTACTCATCTTCCTGATACCCCATGGCATCCATATGACTCTTGACCGCAGCTCTGCCACTGCGGCTGGTCAGATTTAATGCCTGATTTTTCAGACCAATCGACTCGGGTGTCATAATTTCATAGGTGTTTTTATTTTTCAGCATCCCATCTTGGTGAATACCCGAAGAATGACTGAATGCGTTGGCACCAACAATCGCTTTATTACTTTGGATCGGCATATTACACAACTGGCTGATCATTTTACTGGTTCGGTGAATTTCTTCGTGCTTGATACCCGTATGAACGCCTAAAAGCTCTTGACGAGTTTTAATGATCATCGCGATTTCTTCTAATGCACAGTTACCAGCGCGTTCACCAATGCCGTTGATGGTGCCTTCGACCTGTCTTGCCCCGGCTTGAACCGCAGCAATAGAGTTGGCGACGGACATGCCTAAGTCATCGTGACAGTGGACAGAAATAATGGCTTTATCAATGTTGGGGACACGATTGAACAATGTCTGAATGATACCACCAAATTCGCCGGGAACTGTATAACCAACGGTATCAGGGATATTAATTGTACGGGCACCGGCATCAATGGCTGCTTCAACCATTCGACAGAGATTATCAATTGGTGTTCGACCGGCATCTTCACAAGAAAACTCAACATCATCGGTATAACGACGTGCATGTTTGATAGCTTTCACCCCCATCTCCACGACTTGCTCATAGCTACGACGAAGTTTGTCCTGAACATGGATGGTTGAGGTTGAAATAAACGTATGGATACGGAAGGCTTCGGCAACTTTCAAGGCTTCTGCGGCGGCATCGATATCTTTCTCGACCGCGCGGGAAAGGGCACAAACTCGGCTGTTTTTTATGTTCTTAGCAATGGTTTGTACCGATTCGAAATCTCCCGGAGAGGAAACCGGAAAGCCTGCTTCAATCACATCCACTCCCAGTCGTTCCAGTGCGTAGGCAATTTGTAATTTTTCTCTCACCGTTAAACTGGCAGATAATGCTTGTTCTCCGTCCCGCAAGGTTGTGTCGAAGATAATGACCTGATCGTTCATATTGGCTGGCTCCTAGACCGGTAAGTGGTTGTGTTTGCTCACTTAATATTTTCTTTTGTAAAGTGCTTTCAGCTATAAAAAAACCCGCATCTCGATGCGGGTTTTTGTAATTCTTTGTGGTGTCTTCTGTCCACAGGCTACCCGCGCGATTGATACACGATAAGGAGTAGGCCTAGTAGGAGAGAAGTTTTAAATGTCATTTTCATTTACTTTCCACAAAATTCAATAACAAATTAGTACCGCACCTGATACATTACGTCAACCCAAAATTGTATATTTATTGGTAGTACCTGTTTGGTCGGCAAGTCATATTCACAATATCGTGATGGTCGGATGTGAGTTTACACCGTGTGACACGGCCCTGAAACAACTGACTTGACCATCTCGAACTGCTTTTCTTTTTCCGTAGCTTAGATGCGGTTTCGACACTTCTTATCTCTCATCAGACATGACTTTTCATGCGGCGTACGATTGGCAATTTCGAGCGATTGACCGGCTGAGATTATCCAACAATATTCATGGTTTCGACAACAAATAGTCACACCGCTGTCATCTGGACTCATTAGTGTCTTAGCTATAAAGGGTTGAACGATAGGAATGCAGTCATGAGAGTTATTGAACCGATTGTAAAATTTGATCTGGCCTTGTCACTGTTCTGTCTGCAACACAGATTCAGTTATCCGCTGGCACGCATCAGCCGGGCGGTATCCCATACCGGAGACGGTCATTTATATGTTGTCATCGGTGGTGCTGCTTTTTTGATTGATAAGATCGCAGGTCAGGCGTTACTTGTCACCGGATTGATCTCATTTCTGATCGAGTTGCCGCTGTACTGGCTGTTTAAAAACCTTTTTCAACGGCGTCGCCCTCAAGAATTCTCCTCAAGAGTTGTTGCTCATATTACACCTTCCGATCGGTTTAGCTTACCCTCCGGGCATACCAGTGCCGCTTTTCTGATGGCGACACTCATCGCTTCTTTTTATCCCTCATTGTCAATCATGGTGTTTCTCTGGGCGGGATGTATTGGTGCTGCCCGTATTTTGTTAGGGGTTCACTTTTTCACAGATGTGTTGATTGGTGCTTTATTAGGAATGAGTTGTGCGCAAGCGGGCCAATTGATCACGGAGTGGATGATTTGAAAATTCTTTATGGTGTTCAGGGGACTGGGAATGGTCATACCGCACGAGCCAGAGCGATGAGCCATGCGCTTCAACAATATCATCATGTTGATGTCGATTTTATTTTCAGTGGCAGAGAGAAAGATAAATATTTTTCAATGGAGAGCTTTGGCAATTATCAAACTCGTCGTGGGTTGACATTTATGACCGAAAAGGGACGGGTCAATTATTTAAAAACAGCCAAAGAGAATCGTTTCGGTCAATTGATTTCCGATATTCGCCAGCTTGATCTGAGTGCTTACGATTTAGTCATCAGTGATTTTGAGCCGATTACGTCGTGGGCTGCAAAATTACAACACAAACCCTGCATCAGTCTCAGTCATCAGAATGCTTTTCGTTATCCGGTACCGTTAAAGGGAGCGAACTGGCTCGATAAGAAGATTATTACCAATTTTGCTCCTGCAGATCATTATCTCGGGCTGCACTGGTATCATTTTGAACACCCGATTTTACCGCCGATTATTCATATCGGCGAAGCCGCAGCAGAAAATCAACCTTTCATTTTAATCTATCTCCCATTCGAATCACTGGAATCCATTATGGATCTGTTCTTTCGTTTCGGTCACTATCAGTTCGTCTGTTATCACCCGATGATTGATGAGATAACACAGACAGAGAACATGACATTTCATCCACTCTGTCATGAGCACTTTCAGGAGCATTTACGTTGTTGTGCCGGTGTGATTGCGAATGGTGGATTTGAACTCCCTTCTGAAGCCATGTCATATGGTAAAAAATTACTCCTCAAACCGCTGATGGGCCAATTTGAGCAGCAGAGCAACGTCGCAACCCTTGAAATTCTGGGACTCGCCTCTGCGATGGAATCGCTTGATGTGGCTGTCATTCGCCAGTGGCTCGAAGAACCGAACGCCGAACGAGTAGTTTATCCCGATGTTGCCCAAGCGATAGCTGAATGGGTGGTTCAGGGGCGTTGGGATGATCATCAGCCACTGTGTCATTCTCTCTGGAAGCAGGTCAATTTCCCTGACTATGTCACGGTATAATTCGCATTATTCATTGACCGCAATTAATCAATTTTAACTGTTATATATGCTGTGAATAGTTGTCTGCTTTTGGGAGAGAACCTATAAGTCGCGTCAATTAATTTTGTGAATACTATAAAAATCGCGATTTTATGTTTTTTGATGTTTTTTTAACTAGTTGATTTTTATTATAATTTTTAAAAATGAGGTAAAATAAACTGACTTTTTATCAATCTATTTGCCTTTTGTACATCAATTAAAAGATAGTTGATTGCACAGCCTACCCATACGATTTATCAATAGGTTGTTCAAAATAGAATCACGTTGAGTCACTTTATCTGATGTATGTCACTTCAACTGACAAGAGTGCTATCCCGAGCGGGATAACGAAAGTGATGACTGAAGCACAACAAGAGGCATTCCAATGTTAGAAAAAAAAGAAGTTATCCAACCAGTCGCCAGCTATCGGATGGAAAGTACGCTACGAGGCGTTGATTTAAATTTGCTCACCGTGTTTGATGCTGTGATGCAAGAGCAGAATATTACTCGGGCAGCACATAATTTAGGGATGTCTCAGCCTGCGGTCAGTAACGCTGTGGCACGTTTGAAAGTGATGTTTAATGATGAACTGTTCATGCGGCAGGGACGGGGCATCCAGCCGACTCAGCGCGCTCGGCAGCTTTTTGGCCCGGTTCGCCAAGCATTACAGTTAATTCGCAATGAATTACCAAATTCAGTCTTTACGCCTGAATCTTCAACCCGGCAGTTCAATCTGGCTATTTGTAGTCCGAATGATTTGCGCTTCGCACCGAAGATTTTTTCGTCGATTCACGATCAGGCACCTCAAGTGCAATTACATTTGGAAGCCGACTCAAATCAACAGCTTGCTGAACGGTTACGCTATCAGGAAGTCGATTTTGTCATTGACTACGCTCGTTTTGAAGAGTCCGGCTTCTGCAGCACCGAAATTTTCCAAGATGAGCTGATGATTGTTGCCTCGAAACAACATCCTCGAATTCAAGGTTCGATTACTCAGGCTCAAGTGATCGAAGAGCAACATGCGAAGCTCTCTCAGGCACATGGTCTGCGGAGTTTCAGTGAACAGGCTTACCGAGATATCGACTGCCATTCTCACTATGAAGGAACCAGCTTAAGCAATGTGCTTTATGTGGTGAGTCAGTCAGAACTGATTACCATTGCACCTCGTTGGTTGGTGGAAGCCTCACCGAATCGCGAGCAACTACAAACGATTGCCTTACCATTTGAACGTCAACAGATCAGCGGTTACTTAAGCTGGCATGAGTCGAACGAAAAAGATAAGGGACATGGTTGGTTGAGAGAGCAGCTAATGATGATTTGTAGTGAAATTGTCGGTACGCCTACGACAAACTAATCTGTATTTGATGTTGCCGGACCGATGAAGGGAAGGCAACATCGCTTATTTCTGCATTGCCCCTTCTTCTATGCTTCCCTTAATGATGGTCTGTTATTCGATTGATTACTTTATATCAACAGATTCGTTTCTTCTTTAGCATCTTGATGACTTTTGTTACATGAAACAAATATTTTATGTCTTTTTTGTTTGCTGTGCTGACATTCTAATCTGATTATGTAGGCATATCCCGTAGAGAACTCTTCAAGAATATCCATACGCAACATTTCCCGTTAAATGCGACAAAAAACCGAATAGACCAATCTTTCTGAAGCGAGTAAAGTTGCTCTATCCCTTGTGGTGTTATGACCCCGCAAGGACATAGCCATTAGCGAATCGATTTCGATTAGGCTACGAATAAGCCCTAGACTATGTAACCAACCAGACTGTTGAACTGACCTCGGGATACAGTGACTGGTAAGGAGAATAATATGGTAATGCTATCCGGTGCAGAGATGGTTGTTCAGTCTCTGATCGAAGAAGGTGTCGAGCAGATTTTTGGTTACCCCGGTGGATCCGTGCTTGATATCTATGATGCCCTTCACGAAAAAACAGACCAAATTAAACATGTGCTTGTTCGCCATGAACAAGCAGCAACACATATGGCTGACGGCTACGCCCGTTCAACCGGCAAACCCGGCGTGGTACTGGTTTGTTCCGGCCCTGGTGCCACCAATACTGTCACCGGGATTGCGACAGCTTATATGGATTCTATTCCGATGATTGTCATATCAGGAAATGTTCCCAATAGCTTGATTGGTAATGATGCATTTCAGGAGTGTGACATTGTCGGTGTGTCTCGCCCGATAGTGAAACATAGCTTTTTAGTCAAAAAAGCAGAAGATATTCCCGAAACGATAAAAAAAGCATTCTATATTGCTTCGACCGGGCGACCCGGACCAGTCGTTATTGATTTGCCGAAGGATGTGATGAATCCTCAGGTCAAATTGCCTTATCAGTATCCGAAAACGATCAAGATGCGCTCTTATAATCCGACCACCAGTGGGCATAAAGGGCAAATTAAGAAAGCACTTAAAGCGCTGTTAGAAGCGAAAAAACCAGTTTTATATGTGGGTGGTGGTGCGGTTATTTCCGGCGCTGACAAGCAGATTCTGCAGCTAGCGGAAACCTTGAATTTGCCGGTGGTTAGTACCCTGATGGGACTCGGTGCCTTTCCCGGAACCCATGCCAATGCGTTGGGGATGCTGGGAATGCACGGTGTTTATGAAGCCAATATGGCGATGCATCATGCCGATTTGATTTTCGGGATTGGCGTTCGGTTTGACGATCGGACCACCAACAATCTGGAAAAATACTGCCCTAACGCCAAAATCATGCACATTGATATTGACCCGTCTTCGATTTCGAAGAATGTCCCGGCGGATTTACCGATTGTCGGCTCAGCAGAAAAAGTATTGGAAACCATGCTGAAGTTGCTGGTTGAACAAGGCGGTTCGAATGATAAAGAGGCTTTGACACAATGGTGGAAAGAGATTCAAGTTTGGCGGGAGCGTCAATGCCTTGCCTATCAGAAATCCAGTGACCGGATCAAACCCCAGCAAGTGATCGAAACGCTCCATCGCTTGACGGAAGGCAACGCTTACGTTGCTTCTGATGTCGGCCAGCACCAAATGTTTGCCGCACTGTATTACCCGTTTAATAAACCGCGTCGCTGGATCAATTCTGGTGGTCTGGGCACCATGGGATTTGGTTTACCAGCGGGAATGGGGGTCAAGTTCTCTCATCCGGAAGAGGAAGTGGTCGTGGTGACCGGGGACGGCAGTATTCAGATGAATATTCAAGAACTGTCAACTGCACTTCAATATGATATTCCGGTCAAGATTATCAATCTGAATAACCGTTTCCTGGGAATGGTAAAACAGTGGCAGGATATTATTTATCAGGGACGTCACTCGAATTCATATATGAGTTCTGTACCGGACTTTGCTGCAATTGCAGAAGCTTACGGGCATGTCGGTATCCGTATTTCAACACCGGATGAATTAGAAGCCGGATTGAAGAAAGCGCTGGATCTGAAAGATCGTCTGGTGTTTGTGGATATCAATGTCGATGAAACAGAGCATGTCTATCCAATGCAGATTAAAGGCGAAGGGATGGACAAAATGTGGTTGAGCAAAACGGAGAGAACCTAATGAGACACATTATTTCAGTATTAATGGAGAACCAACCCGGTGCTTTGTCTCGTGTGGTCGGACTGTTTTCCCAGCGTGGTTTCAATATTGAAACCTTAAATGTATCCCCGACTGACGATGAGACCTTGTCTCGTCTTAACATCACGACAAAAACCAACGCGATGGAACTGGAACAGATTCAGAAGCAGCTTCACAAGTTGATTGATGTGTTAAAAGTTCAGGAAGTGTCAGAGTTTGAACATATTGAACGGGAACTGATGTTAGTCAAAGTCAGAGCCAGTGGCGCTGCCCGGGCTGAGGTGCAACGGACGACGGATATTTTCAGAGGTCAAATCGTGGATGTTACCAGTAGCCAGTATACGGTTCAGATGGCTGGAACAACTGAAAAACTGGATGCGTTTATTGAAGCTATCTCAGAAGTGACGGAAGTGCTAGAAGTTGCTCGTAGCGGGATTGTCGGGATCGCCCGCCGCGAAAGAGCGCTCCGTGCGTAATCCCCATTGATTTGACGCAACCACACCAATTTCAGCCGGCGTTAGCCGGCTTTTTTATCCAAGCTGATTAGATATCAACTGCGCTTCACCAATAAAATAGCCATCTTCGTCAAATCGTTTCACGTCTCCGTTTTCCACAACGATGGTGATCTTGCGAATATCTGAAAATTGCCAGTTCCGCCATTGGTAAACAAACTGATCGTGTTCCACCCACCAATAGCCTTCATCAATATCGTTGGGACGCTCAGAGATCCCGGTCATTTTGCCGTCGGCCTGAAAGGTTATTCGGTAAGGAATATTGAAACAGTCTTTGGTTAAGAGGGTTTGATTTTTCAGCAGTTGGCGAATGGCTCTGCTACTGAGTGGCGGTTGCTGACATTCCTGTAAGGTCTCGATTGGCATCACTTGCTTGGCGATTTGGGAAAGTAGCGCAATTCCTTCCCGGATCTGTTCTGTTCTGATGGACTGGAAACACAGCCGGAAGCTATTGGTCCGTTCATCACAGTAATAGTATTTGGCACCATTGTTAATCAGAATTCCATGCTGTTCTGCCAGCTGTTCAAATCTCTTTGCATCGAATCCCTGTTTATAGTCGATCCAGAATGCTGTCCCTGCCAGAGAAGGGGTTACGCCTGACTGTGGAAAATAGTAATTCAAAGCCTTTTCCATGGTCAGCCACTTTTCCCGATAACGTTTGAGCATTTTTTGAGCCAATGCATCGTAATATCCGAGGCTTAGAAACAGCGCCAGAGTTTGACAGTTATTTTTCGGCGGCAAGCTATGTGTTCTGAACTGCAGGGCTTTGATTTGTGAGATCAAGGGAGCCGACGCAACGATATATCCCAGTCGTAATCCCGGAGCAATGGTCGAAGAAAAACTGGAAATATAGAGAATACGTTCGCTGGATGATTCACTTTTCAGCGGCGGGCAGGAATCTTCAATAAAATTAACATCATGTTCAAAGTCATCCTCAATGATCAGAAAATCATGCTCTTCGGCCAGCGCAAGCAGCTTCCGGCGACGATTGGCAGACAGGCGCACGGTGGTCGGAAATTGATTACTCGGGGTGGTATAAACCAACTGGCAGTCGGTGAGACGCTCATCAATCACCATACCTTCTTGATCAACGTTGATCGGTACGATCTGAGCACGTCTGGCCTGAAACTGGTGTAATGCTTCCGGATAACCGGGGTTTTCAACCGCAACGGAAGCGTTCGTAGAGAGGAGCAGTTTGGACAGATAATACAAGCTGTTCTGACACCCGAGCGTAATGGCGATATTGTCTCGGTTAACGAATATCCCCCGCTTGGTCAGTACGCGTGTGCGGATCTGTTCAATCAGATCATCATAGTCTGAGTCATTTGATGTCCAGGTTCGATGGTTAATGCGATTGAGTGACTGAATACTACATTTTCGCCATTCAGAAACAGGGAATAAGTCATCATCAACCACACCACTGACAAAGAGATAAGGATAATTTTTGAGATCTTTTGCTTCTCGTTCCGAGACCCGGTTTTCAGAGACTAAGTAGCGGCTCCAATCGAGTTGGGTTGATTGCTGCCGGGGGGCTGAAGTGAGTGGTGTCACGGTAATGTTCAAAGAAGGGCTGACAAAATAGCCTTTACGCTCAATCGAGACAAGGATACCTTCTTCGGTTAATTGTTCGTAGACACGCAAAATCGTGTTTCTGGAAACATGGAGGTCTTTTGCCAGCTTACGTGAAGAGGCAAGAGGCGATTGCTTAGGTATAAAACCATCGAAGATCGCTTTGGCAAGACTGCTTTTGATTTGATCTTGCAGCGTCTTCGAATCTTGCGGGTCAAGATGGATATACTGGCTTAGCATACGGCTCCTACAACTGTTTCTTACACCGCTGACTAATCCGAGTGAGCAACGAAGATACGGCATAAACATGACCGTATCTTCGCTGAATGTCGTTAGTGAGCGAGCAGTGCTTGTAATTCTGCTTTGATGATTTCAAGGCCTTTGGTGACCAGTTCAGGCTCAATCGTCAATGGTGGCAGGAAGCGAATTACATTTCCTTTCACGCCACAAGATAACAAAATTACCCCGGCATGGTTACTTTTTACCACAAGTTGTTTGGTCAGATCTGCAAGTGGCGCGCCACTGTCAGGATCATTGAACTCGATTGCGATCATCGCGCCGACTTGGCGAATATCGCCAATTTGGGGAATCTCTTTTTGCAACTCAGTCAATTGTTCCTTGAATAGTAAACCAATATGTTGTGCTGTTTCACAGAGATTTTCTTTTTCAATGATATCGAGCACTTCTAATGCGGCAACACAAGCAAGTGGTGACCCCGCGTAAGTACCACCCACACCACCCGGGTTGGCAGCATCCATAATGTCTGCTTTTCCGACAACACCTGACAGCGGGAACCCGCCAGCGATCCCTTTGGCCATGGTGATCAGATCCGCTTCAATACCCAAGTATTCTGTCGCAAACATTTTGCCGGTTCGGGCAAAGCCTGTTTGAATTTCATCACAAATGAGCACGATACCATGTTGGTCACACAGGTCGCGGATTTTTTGCGCCCATGATGCCGGAGCCTGATAGAACCCACCTTCTCCCTGAATCGGTTCAAAAATGATTGCCGCGATACGGCTCGGTTCGATATCACAAGCGAATAAGTCATTCAAAGCACTCAGGCTTTGGGCTTCTGTCACGCCATGATACTCATTTGGGAATGGCAGGTGGTAGATTTCATTCGGAAACGGGCCGAAACCAGCTTTGTAAGGTGCGACTTTGCCAGTGAGTCCCATACACATATTGGTTCGTCCGTGAAAGCCACCTTTAAAAGCAATAATACCTGAACGGCCCGTATGCGCCCGCGCAATTTTTACCGCATTTTCGACAGCTTCTGCTCCGGTGGTCACGAATGCGGCTTTTTTGGCAAAATTCCCCGGCGTTTTCGCCACAATTTTTTCAGCCAGTTCAACAAAACTGGTGTAAGGCGTTACCATTGAACAGGTGTGACTGAAGTTGTCCAATTGCTTTTTAACCGCTTCAATAATTTGCGGATGAGAGTGCCCAGTGTTATTGACGGCAATCCCGGCTGCAAAGTCGATATAGGTTTTACCTTCGATATCGGTGATCGTCGCATTTTTAGCACTCGCCGCGTAAATTGGTGCCAGATTAGCCATCCCTTTTGCGACGACTTTTTCCTTACGGGCTTGCCATTCCATATTTGTCATGAGTTTTTATTCCTTCACATTCAAACAGTAGTTATTGTGAGATGTCAGAAGCCACCAAAACAGAGATACTTAACATTGAGATATTCATCAATTCCTTGTTTGGCACCTTCCCGGCCAAAGCCGGATTGTTTTACGCCACCAAATGGTGCGACTTCATTGGAGATAATGCCTTCATTAATTCCAACCATGCCGTATTCAAGCTGTTCGGCAATCCGAAAGGCACGATTCAGGGTGCTGGTGTAGAAGTAGCTGGCCAGTCCGTAAATCGTATCGTTGGCTTTTTCAACCAGTTCATCGTCGTTGGTAAAGCGAACAATCGGAGCGACCGGACCGAATAATTCGGTGTGGATGATTTCCATATCTTGGGTGACTTCAGTCAGAATGGTTGGTTCAACGAACAGGCCATCGAGAGAGCGTCCGCCAAATGCGATTTTTGCCCCTTGTTCAACGGCGGTATTGATGTAACCCAACACACTGTTTTTCGCTTTTATATCGATCAGCGGGCCAATCACCACATCAGGTTCCACACCATTACCGACTTTGAGATCGGCTACGGCCTTGGCAAACTTTTCAACAAACTGATCGTAAACGCTGTCCTGAACATAGAAGCGGTTGGCGCACACACAAGTTTGTCCTGCATTACGGAATTTCGAGGCGATAGCCCCTTTGACGGCAGCATCGATATCGGCATCATCAAACACGATGAATGGCGCGTTACCGCCTAATTCCATTGAGGTGCGCTTAATCGTTTCTGCACACTGCTTGATGAGGTGGCTTCCGACTTGAGTCGAGCCGGTGAAAGACAACTTCTTGATGTCGTCGTGGCTACAGAAAATATCACCGACGGCGACTGAAGAGTGGTTGTTAACCACGATGAGAAGATCTTTTGGCAATCCGGCTTGGTATGCTAATTCTGCAATTGCATAGGCTGACAGTGGTGTCTGGTTGGCAGGTTTGACAATAAAACTACACCCAGCCGCCAGTGCCGGGGCTGCTTTACGGGTAATCATGGCGATGGGGAAGTTCCAAGGCGTGATCGCAGCAGCAACACCAACCGGTTGTTTAATGGTCATCAAACGCTTGTTTGACGTTGGTGCCGGAATTGTATCACCGTAAGTGCGTTTCCCTTCTTCTGCGAACCACTGAATGAACGATGCGCCGTACATGACTTCGCCTTTGGCTTCAGCCAAGGGTTTTCCTTGTTCGAGGGTCATAATCCGAGCGAGATCGTCACTATTTTCAACCACGAGATCATACCAACGTTTTAAGATGGCAGATCTTTCTGCAGCTGAGCGTTGTTGCCATGCTTGTTGAGCCTGTTTTGATTTCTCAATCAGCGTGAGGATATCTGTCGTCTGAACCGAAGGAATGTACGTGAGCGTTTCGTCGGTTGCCGGATTGAGGACTGCAATCGCGTCTTCACTGAAAGGACACGTTGCTTTGAGTAGGTTTTTGTTAACAATTTGGTCCATCATTGTGTCTCTTTTGTTAGCTGTAATAAAGATGGTAGATCTAAAAATGGCACCATCCGAAGTACCAGTTAGATCAATTGTGTGGTACCAGAGGGAAGTTGCTGGCTGGTACCATACAAATTGCCTTTCTGGTTCTATTGCTTTGGTTTTGCTTTCTTCATATTAACCTGTGAAACAAATCAGTAACAAACAAGTAACGACACAGGAAGAGGAATTTCTATGTTTGGGTTAAAGGGAAAGAAGCTTGCGAAGACATTACTGGCTGTCACGCTGGGCGTTAGTGCGCTTGCGAGTTCTACGGTTAGTTTTGCTGCTGAATATAATTGGCGCTTTGCAAATCTGTATGGTCGCGGTACGGCATTTGGTGCTGTGTATGAAGACTTGGCTAAAAATATTGAAACGATGTCCAATGGCCGTATTGCTGTGCAAGTTCTGTACTCCGGAGAAGGGGTGGGTACCAGTGGTATCTTGAGTGCTGTCCGTTCCGGTTTGATTACCATGGGGGCACCTTTCCAACCCATGCATGCGGGGGAGTTTCCGGCTGGGGTGGTTGAGGTCGGTTTACCCGGCGGAACGTCAGATGCCAGTGAACTAATGACATTATTTCATGAGCGCGGCTGGGGTGAAGTCTTGAAAAAAGCCTATGCCTCTCAGGGGATCGTCTGGCTGGAACCTTATATTCAGCCCCCGGTTTATATCATTACCAAAAAGCCGATCAACTCGATTGCTGACTTTAAAGGCATGAAAATTCGTGCGCCGGGCGCTTATGGTAAGTTCCTGCGTAACCTTGGTGCAGCACCTGTTTCTCTGTCCTGGAGTGAAATTTATACCTCACTGGCAACGGGTGTTATCGATGGTTCTATCGGTTCCAATATGATTGATCACCGCGATGGTAACCATGTGGAAGTGGCAAAATACATGTATCCGCTACCCATTGCCGGTGCTCAGGTTCTACCGATTATTGTTAACCAAAAAGCATGGAACAAATTACCGAAAGACCTGCAAGCGATTGTCAAAGGTGCGACTGCCGAGCATGCGATTGAGCAGCTAACCAAGTCGAAACTCTGGGAATCTCAGGCTGTAGCAGAGATGGAGTCGAAAGGGTTGAAATGGAGTCCGGAGCCATCTGAAGCCGACAAAAAAGCTTGGAAAGCAGCAGGGAAGTCACTCGCACAGGAATATGCCAGTGCAGACCCTTATTCAAAACAGCTTGTTGATATCCTGAACAAGCAGTAACAAGGAATAATCAAGGTGAATCAATGATTCACCTTGATTGGTTTGGGAGTTTATATGGTTGAACCAATTTTAAGAGGATATTGCCAGTTAGTCAGATATGTTGTTGGCCTAATCGGGCGTTCGGTTTCATATCTGCTTCCTGTATTAGCCAGTATTGTTGCCTATGAAGTCTTTGCTCGTTATGTCATTGATAGACCGACTATCTGGGGTTATGACACCTCACTGTTTCTGTTTGGGTATATCGCCGCATTAGGTGGCGCCTATGCACAACAACGTGAAGCGCATATCAATGTTGACATTGTCCACGGCAAAGTCTCGGAAAAGACGCGCCGGATTTTTGACCTGATCACTGCGGTTCTGGCAATCGGATTTTTAGTGGTCATGATCAAAACTTGCTATGGCATGTTTCTGGAGAGCCTTCAATATAATTACAGAACCCAGAGTGAATGGGCTCCGCCGATGCATCACTTCTGGCTGATGATTACGGTTTCTGCGAGCATTTTTGTTGCCCAATATTCCACGGAAGTGATCAGTAATCTGTTTTTCCTTTTGACGGGACGTGAATTAAGCGGAACCGTGCATTCACATGTCAGCTTAGATGAACAGCCTTTCCATGTCAGTTTAGAGGATGAGCCGTTTCGCACTGAGCATGATTCAGTAGAGAAGTCTGTTTTTGACAAGGAGAATCCAAATGGGAATTGAGATGTTAACCCTTGTTTTGCTGGCCTGTATTCTGACCGCTTTTGTGTTAGGGGCTCAAGTAGGGCTGGCATTGGGTGGCATTGCTATGGGCGTCGGTTATTTGGTCTGGGGAGAAGCTCTGTTTAATATTGTGCCGACGACTGTTGAGAGCACCTTTTTTAATTTTATTCTGTTAGCGATTCCGCTTTATATTTATATGGGACAGATCCTAACCCGTTCTGGGATTGGGGATGCCATGTTTAATGCCAGTCAGTTAGTGATCGGGCGGTTGCGCGGTTCTTTGGCAATTAGTGTCATTGGCGTTTGTTCGATGATCGGCGCGATGGTCGGCATCATTGGTGCCGGTATCATGACTTCCAGTAGTATCGCACTCAAGCCAATGCTCGATCGTGGCTATGATAAGAAGCTTGCCCTTGGGGTGATTATGGCTGGTGGCTCTTTGGGGATTCTGATTCCACCGAGTATCCCCATGATTATGTTCGCTTCTGCGACCCAAAACTCAGTGGGTAAAATGTTTTTGGGAGCCATGATCCCGGCACTGATCACGATTGTTCTGTTGATTACATACGTGATGATCTCTTGTAAATTGCGTCCTGAACGAGCACCACTGGATTCTGATAATGATATTGAAGTGCCAAAAGGCTACGAATTATTTAAGACCATCCGGGACGGTGCATCGTCACTCGCCCTGATTGTAATCGTTCTGGGCAGTATTATTGCCGGGATCGCGACTCCGACTGAGTCCGGTGCTTTGGGGGTGATGGGAGCCATCCTCTTGTCGATCCTGTTTAAGCGGTTTAAACCGGAGATGTTAAGACGTTCAGGGATGCAAACCGCAATGCTGGTAAGCGTGGCAATGTGGATTATTCTCGGTGCATCGGTGTTCAGTAATTTCCATCTGTTGATGGGAATTCAGGGCATGGTATCCGGGTTTACCCAAGGGTTGGATTTACCACCGATTATGATCATCATTATGTTCCAGCTGATCATGTTGCTATTGGGGTTCATCATCGATGAATTCATCATTGTGCTGATGTGTGCGCCGATCTTTACTCCGGTTGCGGTATCTCTTGGCTATGATCCGATTTGGTTCGGTGTGTTGATGATTTTGAATATCGTGATTGCGGTACAGACGCCACCTTACGGTTTTGCGTTGTTCTATCTGAAAGGGATTGCGCCAAAAGGTGTCACCATGATGGATCTGTATAAGTCAGTGTTACCCTTTATTACCGTTCAGTTCATCGTACTGGTTATCTGTATGATTTTCCCTGATCTGGTCACTTGGTTACCCAATCTGGTGATTCACTGAGATATTGGTATTCTTGACGAAAAACCTGCCTGTCGGCAGGTTTTTTAGGCTCAGCCTAAAATGTATGAATCGCTTTAGAGCCGGACAAAGAAAAAGCCCTTTCATTAGCAGAAAGGGCTTGGGTATCGGAAGCGTTCAAGCACTGATTAATGCAGAATTCGAGCGCGGATTGTACCTTCGATTTTCTTTAGCTTACGCAATGCTTCTTCAGAGCGGGCGGTCTCAACATCAATCACCACATAACCGACATCAGCCGATGTTTGCAGATACTGCGCAGCAATGTTGATGCCATCCTGAGCGAAGATCGTGTTGATTTGATTCAGGATACCCGGACGGTTTTGGTGAATGTGCAGTAGGCGAGAACATTCTCTGAGTTCTGGCAGGGATACTTCTGGCAAGTTGACGCTGGAAACAGTCGAACCATTATCAGAGTATTTGACAATCTTACCGGCCACTTCGATACCGATGTTTTCTTGCGCTTCTTGCGTTGAACCACCGACATGCGGTGTCAGAATGACATTGTCAAACTGAAGCAGTGGTGATTCGAACGGGTCGGCGTTAGTTTTCGGTTCAACAGGGAATACGTCAATTGCAGCACCGGTGATTTGTCCAGATTCCAATGCGCCGCATAGCGCATCGATATCAACAACGGTGCCTCGTGCTGCGTTGATGAAAATTGAATTTGGTTTCATTTGAGCAAATTCTTGAGTGGAAATCATATTCTTGGTGTCCGGCGTTTCAGGGACATGCAAAGAGATGACATCACTCTTGCCCAATAACTCTGCCAGAGATGCAACCTGAATGGCATTTCCCAGAGACAGTTTATTCTCGATATCGTAGTAATAAACCCGCATGCCTAAGTTTTCAGCAATAATTCCTAGCTGAGTTCCGATATGACCATAGCCAATGATACCGAGGTTTTTCCCGCGTGCTTCAAAGCTTTGATCGGCACTTTTTTTCCAGATACCGCGGTGTGCTAGGGCATTTTTTTCTGGAATGCCGCGCAGAAGCAACAAGATTTCACCCATCACCAGCTCGGCGACACTACGGGTATTGGAGAACGGGGCATTAAAGACGGGAATACCACGTTTTGCCGCTGCACCTAAATCGACTTGATTGGTGCCGATACAAAAGCAGCCGATTCCAACCAGTTTTTTCGCTGCGTTGATGACATTCTCCGTCAGGTTGGTTCGGGAACGAATACCGACAAAGTGTGCATCCTGAATCGCTTCTAATAGTTCGGCTTCGGATAATGAACCTTTGTGATATTCGATATTGGTATAGCCAGCTTCCTGAAGCACATCGACGGCAGAGTTATGAACACCCTCAAGAAGTAAAATCTTAATTTTGTTTTTTTCCAATGAAACCTTGGCCATTATTTTTGTCCTTAACGATGGAAAGATGGAGAAATAAGGTGCACGGTCACCAAAACGGAGAATTGAGCATTATTTTAACAAGCAAACGTTTGCCTTGTGCATCTTCTCACCATAAAGTAACAAAAAAATTTCCGAATTGGTAAGAAAATTACGTCATAAGGAATAATTTTTCTATTGCCAATTAAAAAACGGTACGCAGTGTACCGTTTTTCATGATTTATGGTGATTAGAGCCTGTCTGATTGATGATTTACTCGATAAATCGGGTGCCTTCTGGTGTACCGATAATCACAATATCAGCACCACGATGTGCAAACAGGCCGTTGGTCACAACCCCGGGGATGTTGTTGAGTGTCGATTCTAATGCTTTCGGGTCCGTAATCTGCATATTGTGTACATCGAGGATAATATTGCCATTATCTGTCACTACACCTTGACGATAAACCGGTTCGCCGCCAAGTTTTTTCAGCGCGCGGGAAACTTGTTCACGGGCCATGGGAATTACTTCGATTGGCAGTGGAAACTGACCCAGTACATCAACTGTTTTGGTCCCGTCAACAATGCATACAAATGTTTCGGAGATTGCCGCAACAATTTTTTCCCGGGTGAGGGCGGCGCCTCCGCCTTTAATCATATCCCGTGTCGGATTGATTTCATCGGCACCATCAATATAGACATCCAGTTTTTCAACATCATTACAGTCGAACACTTGAATCCCTAATGCTTCCAGTTTTTCTGTTGATGCTTTTGAGCTGGAGACTGCACCTTTAATCTCATTTTTGACTGACCCTAAGGCGTCGATAAAGTGATTGACGGTTGAGCCGGTGCCAACGCCGATAATGCCACCTTTAATGACATACTTAAGTGCTGCCCATCCTGCCTCTTTTTTCATTTCATCTTGGGTCATTCAATTGCTCTCCTGCTGATTGCGCGTCAATACGGTCTGAAAATGCTGTCGTCTGAAGATGTAATCGGTCTCTTCGCGGGGGATTATATACTTATCTTCACCGGAGTTGCAGCGTCTATCCGTCTTTTCCGCTGTGTCGGGTCACATCATTTGGCCCTGTGATAGGCGGTTTGACTCCCAGTCCCAGATTTTGTCAGGGGTGACAATCTTCGGCAGTGGAACGTCCCAGGATTCAATAGGAAGCTGTTCGACAAACTGGCACGTGTGGGCGAGCCCGATAGGTTTGGCACCGCTTCTATTTTTAAACCAAGGTACCAGCGTTCGATCATAGTAGCCACCTCCCATCCCGAGACGGTGTCCTGATGCATCAAAGCCAACTAAGGGGGTAAAAATCAGATCAAGTTGACGTGTCGGAAGAATCAGCTGTTTATTCAACTGCGGCTCGGCAATACCATAACGGTTTTGCACCATGGCAGTATCCGGTGTATAGCGTAAAAAAAGCAGTTGGCCTGTTGAAAAGGGATGGATCACGGGGAGGTAAGTCGATTTGCCCAGCTGCCAGAGCCATTCAATCAATTCGCGGGTTGATAATTCCCCATCGGTCGATAAATAAACGGCTACATGGTGACTGGTCTCTAGTTCAGGTAAGTGACAAAGCTGACGAATCAGCCGGGCACTGGCGTCTTGCTGAAACGCATCAGAGAGTTGTTTTCTTCTTGCGCGGATCTGTTTTCTCAAATCAGCGCGTGTCATGTTGTGTTGATGCATAGGGAACCCCAAAGTGCCGTTGCAGATGTTTGACCCTTGAACCAGCTGGTTCAAGGCGGATCAGTAATGTTGACCGTAGGCTTCTCGGTGCGTGCCGAGCTTGCTCAATAGCCAGCAAGTACCAACCCTTATGTATTGCTTATCGGCTCAGGGACGTAATCCGCTGACGAACACTTCAGGGTAAATTTGGTGGCGCAGAGTTACAACGTTTCCCGCTCGGCTTGATGAATCACGCGATCCAGCGATGTGGAGAGTTGCTCCATTCTAGCTGCGAGATGCTCCGTCGTTTGTTGATTCTCTTTTATCTGGTTTTGTAACTCATAACAAATATTTAAAGCAGCAATCGTGAGTAACTTTACCTCATTAGTCACCTTAGTTCTTTCCGCCATTTCTTTCAAACGATCATCAAGCTCTTTTGCTGCCTGAATCAGTGAATCTTCTTGTCCCGGGGGACAATTCACTCGTGTTATCTTTCCTAAAATCTCAACATCAACCGCTTGATTACTCATGACTTATGAACTCGCAACATGCCACTGTGAATGATACGTTGACGGTATCATCAAGACGGAAACTATAGGAAAAGCGTCGATAAGATTCAAGTCTTTCCCTTGATATCAAGGTCAATGATTGGTTAAAAACACAGATCTTAGACAATTCGTGCAAAACCTAGGCGATTGTTCCGAACAGTTTAACAGATTTGATGTTTTGAACATTTCAGCAATGAGAGTGAGGTGGTAGGATTGGTTTTATTTTTCTTTAGGCAGCCCTATGAGTGACAATAAGTTTCCTGAATATAAGGCTTTTGCTGATACGCTAAAGTCTGTTTCCCTCTCTGTAACACCCGCCGAACTACATGGGCTTTTAACGGGTATGTTATCCGGTGGTCTGAGCCCGGAAGATGGGCGCTGGCAGCCGTTATTATTTGATTATACCAATGATGGGATGGGGTGGCCGATGGCTGCACTGGGATTGGCCAGTGAGCTGATGGCTCATACGGCTGAAGAAATCACACAGCACCATTTTCAGCTATGGTTGTGTCTACCCGCCGGCGATGGTGAACACGGTCTGTTTGAATTAGCGGATGGGGTTTCTGAATGGATCAATCATTTTATCTCCGGACTGGGATTAGCTCACCCGGATGTGAACAAGCTATCGGATGATGCCAAAGAAGCTTTGGCTGATTTAGAGGAGATGGCTCGGCTCGGAATTGATGAAGATGATGATCTCGAGGAACAGGCATTGCTCCTCGAGCAGGTGATCGAGCATGTGAAAGCTTGTGTCTTGGCGATTCATGCAGAATATGGTGTTCAGCTAAAGAACGAAAATAAGCGGCCCACAATCCACTAAACGGGTCTGATGGCCGGACGGTGAACCGGTACCGAATATGATATTTTCGGTGAGTTAGTCTATCGCGATGATGTACGGAAAGTATGATTCTCCAAGCTTTTACTGTCCCAATTTGGATTGCTGAAGAGCTGATGGCTGAGTGATACGGAAAACGCTACAAACAACAAACGGAAAGCAGTCGAATGAAAAGGTTTGATGTCATTATCTCTGGTGGTGCAATGGCTGGAGCAACCCTGGCACTGGCATTAGATGCCAGTTGTGGTGGAAAACTTCGGATCGCAGTGGTTGAGTCGTATGATTTTTCTGCTCAGGCGCATCCCGGATTTGATGCACGCTCAATCGCACTTTCTGACGGAACGGTTCAAATACTTCAAGCGTATCGGCTCTGGGATGCGATTCAACCTTATGCGACACCGATCTCTCGAATCCATGTTTCTGACCGAGGACATGCAGGCATGACGGAGATCGAAGCCAAACAACAAGGCGTGTCTGCGCTGGGATATGTGGTTGAGCTAGCTGATGTAGGGCAGGTTTATCACCGGTTGTTGCAGGAACGTCCCGCGATTGAATTGTTTTGTCCTGCCTCTATCCAAACCGTTGAACGAACGACAGACGAAGTTCAGATTTTGCTCGATGATCAATCGAGTCTCCGCGGCAAACTTTTAGTGGCTGCCGACGGTAATGCTTCAGCCTGTTGCCGTCAGATCGGGATTGATGCCAACGTACATGACTTTGAACAGGTTGCAGTCATTGCGAATGTTGCATTGAGTCAGGAGCATCAAGGTCAAGCCTTTGAACGTTTTACTCAAAGTGGGCCATTAGCATTGTTGCCGATGACACGTCAGCGGATGTCGATGGTGTGGTGCGTGAGACCTGATGCTTTGGAAAACATGCTGGATTGGGATGATGAGACATTCCTGTCTCAGCTCCAGCAAGCATTTGGTTGGCGACTGGGGAAAATGAGTCGTATCGGGACGAGAGTGGCTTATCCGCTCAAGCTGACTTATCGGACGCGGGCTGTTTCGCATCGTTTTGCCATCATCGGTAATGCAGCACAAACGCTCCACCCGATTGCCGGGCAGGGATTTAATCTGGGTATCCGGGATATAGCAACTTTAGTTGAAGAGATTCGACACTATCCGGATGATGTCGGCTGTTATGCAGCGCTGTCTGCTTTCCAACATCGTCGCACGCCGGATCGACAGAAGACGATGACAATGACCTCTGCCTTGGTTCACATTTTCTCCAATGCATGGTTCCCTGCGGTGGTCGGAAGAAATTTAGGATTGATGGCCATTGATAACTTCCCTGTGCTCAAACAACCCTTGTTGACTCAGACGCTGGGACATGTATCTCGTTAGAAGGTTTTTATATGATGCAAAGTTTTGATATTGCCATTATCGGTGGTGGTATGGTTGGCCTGACATTCGCGGCAGCGCTGAAGAATACCGATTTAAGAATTGCTGTAATTGAAGGCTATACACCTGAACCGATATTGAGTGAAAAACCGGATATTCGTGTGTCTGCGTTGAGCCGTGCCAGTGAATATATCTTCAAAAACACGGGGATTTGGGATGGCATTATCCGGCGTCGGGCATCGCCTTATCACAAGATGCATGTCTGGGAAAAAGACAGCTTTGCCCGGATTGAGTTTGACAGCCAACAACTTGCCCAGCCTGACTTAGGCCATATTGTGGAGAACCGGGTGATTCAACTGGCTGCTTTGGATGTGGTTCAGTCTCAACAGAATGTCACGTTTTTTATGCCTGCCCGTTGTCAGAGTCTGGTGGTGGGGGAAAGTGAAGTCTGGTTGACTCTGGATAATCGCAGTGCGCTCACCGCTAAGTTAGTTGTCGGTGCGGATGGGGCAAACTCTTGGGTTCGTCAGCAGCAGGATATTCCCCTGACGCATTGGGATTACGGTCATGCTGCTTTAGTTGCAAATGTGATGACGGAAGAACCGCATCAGCAGACTGCCCGGCAGATCTTTACACCTCAGGGGCCGTTAGCGTTTTTACCATTGGCGGATCCGCATCTGTGTTCGATTGTCTGGTCCACAGAGCCTCAGCGGGCCGAAACATTGCTAAACATGACGACAGAGCAATTCAACCGTTCACTGTGTACTGAATTTGACCGACATCTGGGGTTATGTGAGTTGGTGAGCGAGCGAGCCGTCTTCCCTCTGAAAATGCGTTATGCACGAGATTTTGTCTGTGAACGTATCGCATTAGCCGGAGATGCTGCCCATACAATTCATCCACTGGCAGGTCAGGGCGTGAATCTTGGATTGCTTGATGCTGCATCATTAGCTCAGGAAATCAAAATGTTATGGCAGCAAGGAAAAGACATTGGATATCAGCGGAACCTGCGTCAATATGAACGCTGGAGAAAAGCGGAAGCTGCAAAGATGATTGCGGCAATGCAGGGATTTAAAACATTATTTTCCGGAGAGTTTCCGGTGAAAAAATTAGTTCGGGGGATAGGGATGTCGGTATTGAACCAAGTGCCGAATGTCAAAAATGAAATGATGTTGCGGGCGTTAGGGGTTCGGGGTGACTTACCTGAATTGGCGAAACTAATGAATTCTGAGTGATTTTGATATCAAGTTGAATATCGCCATCGGACGCTGAAGGGCAACAAGTTTTGTTGCCCTGTTCTGTTTTATGCGGGTACGTACTTGAGCCGCATGATTTCCTGATTAATTTCTTTGACTGTTCGGTAATGTCTTGGTTCTGCTTGTTCCGGAAGTATCAATTTCCCCTGATCGAACTCAAATTTACCGATACCGTCAATATAGATTCTGCCTTTAAATAGCCGACTAATATGTTTAGCAATCATACTCGGTGTATAGCGCTTAAACAGTCTCATATTATCGTCCTTTCTTGAATACCTAAGGTGATTGTCAGCTGGGTGGCTTCAAAACTGCCAGCCTCAACATCCACCTTGTGAGAACTCAACTCACTCTAACGATTCTATTTTATTTCGTGCTTTATGTTGTGATATCTGTAGTGAAATAATCACATCACGATGAGCTAATTGAATTTTTGTGCTGTCTTCTACATATTTAACAGAATGAAACCCATTGTTTGTATCGGTTCTGTTAACTTTGAGACAGCTTACACACATCCTCTGCAACAATGTGCCGTCCCCGTTCTCGGTGGACTATTAGGCCGGATTAGTGTGACACTTTTATAACAAAAATGCTGAATCATTGTTAAATTTCATGATGTCTATCCATGAATATAGTTTTTGACCGGTACCTGTCAAAAAAAATCCCGGAGTCGGGTGAAAAAAAAGCCCGCATCTGTTGGGATACGGGCGAAATAGTCACAGATGCATTACACAAAAAGTGGATGTACTGACTTGAATCAGTTTCACTTTTTAGCCAGTTCAATCACGATTATGTTGAAAGTGCGTCACTGAACTAACACAGACAGACTACGTGAAAAAAACAAAAATGACTATTTATGTTTTATTATTGATTAATAATTCATTTGTTTATTTGATTATATTTGAACCTGGTCACATATTTTTGTAATGGTTTACATTAATCAAACAACGGCTCACGATGAATTGAGATAAGAGAAGGTTGAACAAGCTGAACCAAGTCATTAACTTGCATCGCAATGCTCGCATAGAGGTGCCCGCTGCTGATGGTAATTTCTGGCTCTTGGGTGATTTTAGGGTCGAACAGAATCGGCATTGGCGTTTTGAGTTGCAAAGGCGGCACTGCGCCAACGGCATAACCAGTCACTTGTAGGACTTGGTCGCGAGTTGCACACGTCATTCTTTTCCACCCAAGGTAAGATCTGACTTTTTTGGGATCCACAGACAAGTCTCCCGGTACACAAGCGAGGGCATAACGCTCACGCATATCTCTGAGTAGGATGCATTTGACCATCTGTGCGGGGCGAACGCCACGTAAGATTGCAGCCGCTGCGATGGTAACGGCTGCTTCTTGTTGTAACAGCAGCCGGTGTGGTACCTGCTGCTGTCTGAGGAACTCGAGCACTTGGCTATCCCGATTAGGATTCATCGTCCAGTGCATAAGGCAGTGGCTGTATCATCCACTCTGTTTGTGGTGAGCCAGCGATTCTGAAACGGGTATCTTCATCTAGATTGTTTGGCAGGATGATCAGACCGATTGCGGTATGGTCACTGAATGGGTAGACAGCCAGAAAGCGACCAGCATGACGCCAATTGTCCCCGACCGAACGTTCCAGTTCAAGCGGTTGCTCGTGGTTGAGCGTCGCATCAATATTGCCTTTGAGTACGTACATCGCGCGCTTGTTGGTGCCACGATATTTTGCCCGTGCTACGATTTCCTGCCCTGTATAACAGCCTTTGCTAAAGCTAATTCCACCGAGTGCCTGAAGATTCAGCGCCTGAGGAATGTGTTGTTCTTGTTCATCTGCCGTCACAATCGGGAGCGCTTCTTCAATGTCAAAACGGGTCCATAAGCTTTCAGCGACTTTTTCACCCTGAAATTGGGCTATCAATGACTGTGCCGTGGATTCGTTGGCCAGTACTAACCAACGCTGGGCCGAAATTTTGACTGCAGTTCCGCCTTCGAAATCCCTGACATCACCTCGGGTATCACTGAGATGATCGATGTAATTTTCAGCATCTTGGCCCATGACGCCAAGGAGAACATCATGACCCTGTGTGAGTTCGATTTTGGAAAATACCGCATATTTTTTGAGCGCTTGCAGCGCTGCATCGATTGCGCTGGCGGGTTGGAACATCGCGTAGCCATTCTTGTGCTGGAAAATTCGAAATACCGACCAGACTTTTCCTTTGGCATCGCAATGAGCACCGAATGTTGATTGATCTTTAGCAAGCGAGACAATGTCGCAGGTAATCTGACCTTGTAAATAAGATTTCTGATCTGCGCCGATGGCGGAAATGTATCCCCATGATGTGAGATGTGTGAGGATTAAATTCGGTAATGGCGTCTCTGGCGTATGTTCGAAAGGGTGAAAGTTGTTTTCTTGGTTCATCTCTGTATCACCTTGTGCCGATGGAATGGAGACATTCTATACGTAAACCTTTTGATTCCCAAATCACCGTTAGGCGTAATTTCTCAGTATTGCAGAATGGCTTACGATACAATTTCATGGTAGGCATCGACTGACAAATACGGGTGAGTTCAAATCATACTACTGTTTTCAGACAAATCTTTTGCTAATTGTCAGAAAGGTATGTTAAATCGGATAGGTTTGTCGCTTAGATTGGACTGTGACCCAGTTGGTAGCGTGTAGAGTACTCCCTTGATACACTAATAAAAATTAAATCAATGAGGTTTTAGAATGTATACCGACGAAGAGAAAGCCCGGATTAAATGGGCATGCCGGCGTGGTATGTTGGAACTAGATGTGGTGATTATGTCATTCTTTGAAGAATGTTTTGAGCAATTGAGTGAATCCGATCAGCAGGATTTTGTCTCCCTGTTGGAATGTGATGATCCGGATCTCTTCACTTGGCTGATGGGGCACAAGCGGAGTGAAAATCTTAGTCATGCTTCAATGGTTGATAAGATAGTTGCTTATAACCTTGGTAAAGTCCGTTAATCTTTATCCCACCGTCTCTTTGAATGCCTGCATGGTTCAAGGTTTGATTGTTCAACTGACCATCTGGGCATTTATTTCTACCGATTTCCCCCTGATTCCTGCCATGATTTGTATCTGCTGGTTGTTGAAAATCTGGCATGACCGAAGACTCTTATTACCTGCCATTGCTGCTCCATGCCGTTACACGGATACGGGAATGTTGATCGCTGGATGTCAGCAACAGGGAATTGAGCGAGTTGAACTCTCATGTGCAATCTGGTTTGTGATTTTCGTCGAAGCGCACGGCAAGCGGCAGATTCTATGGCGTGATAGCTGCCGGGAGCACACATACCGGCAGCTTTTGGTGATGGAAAAACGAAGGCGTTATTATCTCCGGTGACGGGCTGCTTTTTGCCGCGTGCTCCCAGACAATATTGATGTCAGGTAAAGTCTTTCGGATCAAGGATAGTTGGACCGCTATTCGCCAATTGCTCAGGATAATCCAGCGTGTAATGCAATCCGCGGCTTTCCTTGCGTTGCATTGCACAACAGATCATTAATTCGGCCACCTGAAGTAAGTTTCTGAGTTCGATTAGATTATTGGAAACTCGGAAATGACTGTAGTACTCATGGGTTTCCTGTTGAAGCAGATGAATCCTTCTCAGAGCGCGTTCTAAGCGCTTATCGGTGCGAACGATCCCCATGTAATCCCACATAAAGAGCCGCAGTTCATGCCAGTTATGTTGAATAACGACTTCTTCATCAGAGCAGGTGACTTGGCTTTCATCCCATGGCGGAAGTGATTTGGCAAGCTGAGCATGTTCAAGTTTACTGAGAATATCTTGTGCCGCAGAACGGGCATAAACCACACATTCCAGTAACGAGTTCGACGCCATCCGGTTTGCTCCATGTAAACCGGTGTAGCTGACTTCACCGATGGCATAAAGCTGTTGCAGATCGGTTTCCCCTTGCCGGTTTACCATGACACCGCCACAGGTGTAGTGTGCCGCGGGAACAATCGGGATCGGTTCTTTGGTCATGTCGATACCCAGGCTCTGTAAGCGGGTATAAATCGTCGGGAAATGTTTCTCAATAAAATCGGCCGGTTTATGGCTGATATCCAGATACATACAATCTGCGCCAATCCGTTTCATTTCATAGTCGATGGCTCTGGCGACAACATCTCTCGGTGCAAGCTCCGCCCGCTCGTCAAAATCCGGCATGAATCGAGTACCATCGGGACGGCGTAAGAAAGCGCCTTCTCCCCGTAAAGCTTCGGTCAGCAAAAAGTTACGTGAATCCGGATGATACAGACAAGTCGGATGAAACTGGTTGAATTCTAGATTGGCAACCCGACATCCAGCTCGCCATGCCATAGCAATGCCATCTCCCGATGAAACATCAGGATTAGATGTGTATTGGTATACTTTGGACGCGCCACCAGTCGCCAGAATGATAAATTTTGCTTTAATTGTTTCGACGTGTTCATCATTGCGGTTCCAGACGTAGGCACCGATCACCTTCTTCGGGTCACCACCGATTTTGTCTTCCGTGATCAGATCGAGTGCATTGTGGCGCTCCAGCACTCTGATATTCGGATGATTGATAACATTATCTTGTAAAGAGGTCTGCATCGCCATCCCGGTTGCGTCCGCAGCATGGAGAATTCGGCGATGGCTATGACCACCTTCCCGGGTCAGGTGATATTTCGGATGATCCTCGTCACTATCTTCGTCCAGATCAAAGGGGACACCGCCATCAATCAGCCACTGAACACACTTTTTAGCATTTTCAGCAATAAAACGAACCGTTGCTTCTTCACAGATACCGCCACCGGCAATCAGCGTATCTTGGACGTGCGATTCAATACTGTCGGATTCATCGAATACAGCTGCGATGCCTCCCTGAGCATAATAAGTTGCGCCTTCACTCCAGGGGCCTTTACTCAGAACAATAACCTGGCATTTTTTGGCGACACGCAGTGCGAGTGAAAGCCCGGCAGCACCGCTACCGATGACGAGTACATCACACTGATGCTCTTGATTTACATGCATAGTTTTATTTTTCCCAACAATTCCTGATTGATAGCTCTTCCGTTCATGTTGTTTTCAGCCATGAACATGTTCCCTGGAATGACAATTGGATCTCTTAAGTATTGAAACGTAGTGACGATATAATCAATGAGTCAGATAAAAATGAATGAATTCTCGATTTCGCTTGTTTTTCTCTTTCACTACATGCAATGCTTTAATAAACACGGTTGACATTGATAAAATTTTACCTCATTTAAGGAAAGTGACGAAGCGCTGATTTGTGAAGCGGTAGATTCATCTTTAATATGAAGAAAAATTTCACTGCAGGCGGGGAACTATTTCCCTGAGCATGAGTCTTACTATACTGCTCATGTAAGCGGTGGTGTCAATACTACATTTTGAAGTATTAATACCCATATCTGAGAAGGTAAGGGATGAACGATAGGAGTATACGCTCGAATGCACGAGCAGTTGACTGATCAAGTATTGATTGAGCGCGTTCAGAGTGGAGATAAGCAAGCCTTTAATCTTTTGGTGGTTAAGTACCAGAATAAAGTTTGCAACCTCATCGCCAGATATGTAAACAACAGCGGTGATGTCGCTGATGTCGCTCAGGATACTTTTATTAAAGCCTACCGGGCTATTCCTTCATTTCGGGGAGAAAGTGCATTTTATACGTGGCTCTACAGAATTGCCGTGAATACTGCAAAGAACCATATCGTTGCACAAAGCCGACGTCCTCCTGCAAATGATGTGGATGCTGAAGAGGCTGAATATTACGAAAGTGGCAATGTTTTAAAAGAAATTTCGAACCCAGAGAATATTACGCTGTCGAAAGAATTGAAACATGCCGTATTTGCGGCAATTGATGCATTGCCTGAAGATTTGAAGACCGCAATGACTCTGCGAGAGTTGGAAGGATTAAGCTATGAAGAAATTGCGGTTGTGATGAATTGCCCTGTCGGAACGGTAAGATCACGGATATTTCGAGCACGAGAAGCAGTAGAAAAGCGGATTGGTTCGCTTTTGTAATGTCTGGAGTTGTCTAGATAATGGTGAATAAAATGGCTGATAAAGAGAAACTTTCGGCGCTTATGGATGGCGAGTTGATCGATAAATCGTTGATTAGCGATTTATCTCAAGATCATGAAGGTTTAGAAACATGGCGCAACTACCACATGATTGGTGATGTGATGCGTGGTGATACGCCTCAGGGGGAATGGGATATTGCCGCCCGGGTTGCGTTAGCGTTGGAGGATGAACCCGTCCATCGTAAAGATTTGGCTCATGAACAACATAATACTGAGAGTTCGGACATTTTGACGATTACTCCTTTGGAATCTCAGCCATTGCCAAAACAATCCAGAAGACAGTTACCTGCATGGTTAGGTCAACTGGGACAGGTTGCTGTCGCGGCTTGTGTCTCACTGGTTGTCATTGTCGGTGTTCAACAGTATCAGACCGGTGATAGTTCTGATGGTGTAAGCACCGCTGATAATGGGCAACTTCCCGTGTTACAGACCATTCCTTTGGCTGGAACGGCTGAGCCCGTTAGTCTGACGCGTGATTCGATGATGAGACATACGACGGAAAATAGTGCTCAGGAACAACGTCGTCGTGTCAATGCGATGTTGCAGGATTATGAGCTACAGTTGAAACTTTACAGTGAACAAAAACGGCAATCATCTGATCATGCAGGTGAAAACCAAGAGTTAGTTGTTGAATGAAAAAATTTCTGGTCAGTGTTGTAACTGCGCTGTTCAGTTTGAATGTCTCATTAGCCTTTGCAGAGGAGCTCTCTGCAGAGGCTTTGTTACATCAGATGAGCCGCGCCAGCCAAAAATTGAATTATGAGCTTTCCTATATTCTGATAAAAAAGAATGGGATTGAGCCTCTGTTATATCGTCATGCTGTCGAAAAAGGGTATTCTTTAGCCCATCTGGTCTACCTGAGTGGGCCGGTTCGAGAAGTGATCCGGCGTGGTCACGAGGTGAGTTATATCGAACCGGGAATTGAACCGTTTACCATTGAATCCGACAAAATGGTGGCTCCGGTTATTCCATTACTCCATAGCAATATGACCCAATTGAGTCATTACTATGACTTTGTAAAAATTGGTCGAGGGAGAGAAGCCGGTGCTGCATGTCAGGTGATTCGGGTGGTGCCGAAAGATGGTTTGCGTTACTCCTATGTCTTGTGGATCGATGAGCGAAGCCATCTGCCACTTCGCGCGGATCTCGTCGATCGTGACGGTGAAGTGCTGGAGCAGTACCGGGCCATTTCGTACACGCTGAGTGATAAACTGGCTGAGCTGATGCTCAGTTTGAATAAAGCGCAATTGCCTCATGTCCTTTCGTTGCCTGAAAATCCCGTGAAAAAAACATTTTGGAGCGTTGGCTGGGTTCCTAATGGATTTTCTTCTAAAGAGTTGAACCGTTACCGGATGGCAATTACGGATCGTTTGGTTGAAAGCCAGATATATACCGATGGCCTGTTTAGTTTTTCTGTCTATGTTGCCGATAGTGACAACCTCTCACTTAAAAATCAGTTGATCCGTCAAGGGCGTCGGACATTACAGACGGTTGTGAAAGGAAAAACTGAAATCTCAGTGATTGGTGATATCCCACCGTCCACAGCCAAACGAATCGCGCAATCGGTGACGTTTGAAGCGCATTCAAAAGTTACACCTGAGGAAAGTCAGCCATGATGACGGCTTTGGCGACCGTTGCTCGCGTGCATGAAACTTCTGGTGACTATCAGGTTGAACTGAGTTGTCAGCAACAGACCAGCTGTAGTCACTGTGCATCATCTTCCAGCTGTGGCACAGGAATGGTCTCGAAAGCCATCGGTAAGAAAGTACTGACTTGGCAGTTGCAGACGTCTCAACAGGTCAAAGTGGGTCAGGTTGTTGAGATCGGATTTCCCGAAAAAAGTCTCTTACAATCAGCGGCCATTGTTTATCTTTTTCCTTTGCTTATGATGATTTTAGGCGGGGGGATTGGGCAGCTTTGGCTTGCGCCTCTGGTTGGTGGTGGTGAGCCGTGGGTGATTGCCTGTACTTTCTTGTTCACCGTCGGCGGGGTCTGGATTGCCAGAAATTTGGCCCGCCGGATGGAAAAGCTGTCTCAGGAAGAAGTTGTTTTGCTCCGGGTTTTAGGAGAGCCGATTGTCAGACATGATGTCTCGAAGTGATTTATGATGCGAATCCCTTTTAAATTGGGTAGAATCTGCCAACTTAAATGGAATAGAACCTGTATCTTTGAGACGGTTTGTTCTTTTTCTTCTAAATATTAAAAGAGTTTAATCATCCCAAACCTATGAAGCACATTCGCAACTTTTCGATTATCGCCCATATCGACCACGGTAAATCCACGCTTTCCGATCGCCTGATTCAGGTGTGTGGCGGCTTAACTGACCGTGAAATGGCAGAGCAGGTTCTTGATTCCATGGATCTTGAGCGTGAACGAGGTATTACCATTAAAGCTCAGAGTGTCACTCTGGACTACCTTGCAAAAGATGGGCAAACATACCAGCTCAACTTTATCGATACCCCCGGACACGTTGACTTTTCTTATGAGGTATCCCGTTCTCTCGCTTCATGTGAAGGCGCGTTGTTAGTTGTTGATGCCGGACAAGGTGTGGAAGCGCAAACTCTTGCCAACTGCTATACCGCGATTGAAATGGATTTGGAAGTTGTTCCTGTCCTGAATAAGATCGATTTGCCGGCTGCTGAACCGGAACGAGTGGCTGAAGAAATTGAAGATATTGTTGGCATTGATGCAATCGATGCTGTGCGTTGCTCGGCGAAGACTGGTGTTGGTGTTGATGATGTGCTGGAGCGTATTGTTTCAGATATTCCACCGCCGGAAGGGGATGAGAATGCACCTCTGCAAGCGTTGATCATCGATTCTTGGTTTGATAATTACCTCGGCGTTGTTTCTTTGGTTCGGATCAAAAATGGGATCCTGAAAAAGAACGATAAGATCAAAGTTATGAGCACCGGGCAAACCTGGGGTGTTGACCGTATCGGGATCTTCACACCGAAACAAGTTGATACCGAAAAACTGGGTACCGGTGAAGTGGGCTGGGTTGTCTGTGGGATCAAAGATATTCTGGGCGCACCTGTCGGGGATACATTAACCCACTCAAAATCTGGGTGTGAAAAGCCACTCCCCGGATTTAAAAAAGTGAAACCGCAGGTCTATGCCGGACTGTTCCCCGTCTCTTCCGATGAGTATGAAAACTTCCGTGATGCGCTCGGCAAGCTTAGCCTCAATGATGCGTCGCTGTTCTATGAGCCAGAAACATCCGCGGCACTTGGATTTGGTTTCCGCTGTGGTTTCCTTGGGATGCTACACATGGAAATTATCCAGGAACGTCTGGAGCGGGAATATGATCTGGATTTGATCACGACCGCGCCAACCGTGGTGTATCAGGTCGAGCAAACCGATGGGGAAATCATCCATGTTGATAGCCCGGCAAAACTGCCAGCGGTGAATGACATCAATGAGATCCGTGAACCGATCAGTCGATGTAACATCCTCGTGCCTTCCGATTATCTGGGCAATGTGATTACACTTTGTGTGGAAAAACGCGGTACTCAGGTTGATATGGTGTACCACGGCAATCAAGTGGCGCTGACTTATGATATTCCAATGGCCGAAGTCGTGTTGGACTTCTTTGACCGTTTAAAATCAACGTCTCGCGGTTATGCTTCTCTCGATTATGCATTTCAGCGCTTTGAAACCTCAAGTATGGTTCGGGTTGATGTATTGCTCAATGGCGAGAAAGTTGATGCACTGGCCATCATTACCCACAAAGATCAGGCTCAGACGCGTGGGCGTCAGCTGGTTGAGAAAATGAAGGAATTCATTCCTCGTCAGATGTTTGATATTGCGATTCAAGCGGCTATCGGCAACCATATTATTGCCCGTTCAACCGTGAAGCAACTACGTAAGAACGTGCTGGCCAAATGTTACGGTGGTGACGTGAGCCGGAAGAAAAAACTGTTGAAGAAACAGAAAGAAGGTAAAAAGCGGATGAAGCAGATTGGTAATGTTGAATTACCGCAAGAAGCGTTTTTAGCCATTCTCCATGTCGGGAAAGATTAATTAACGTTGGGTCTGTTGAACAGATATATCCTGATACACTCAAAATGTTGTTTTCATTAACAGGTTGAGTGACTTGGCGATACACAACTCAAGTGAAAGAGTTTCGGTTCTTTCACTTTCGCATTTTTAACAAAGGGAAGTTCATGGCGAATATATTTTCACTCATACTAGTTATTGTGACGCTTGTGACCGGGATTATCTGGGTGCTCGAAAAGTTGGTTTGGGCGAAAAATCGCCAGCAGAAACGCGCTGACATTCTGGCTCAGACGAACGAGGTCGATCCATCCCTACAGAGTAAGGTTTTACCGCAGCCGTGGTGGGTGGAAAATAGCGTGTCTATTTTTCCTGTCATTGCGTTGGTTCTGATTGTCCGCTCATTTATTTTTGAACCGTTCCAGATTCCATCTGGGTCAATGAAACCAACTTTATTGATTGGTGATTTTATTTTGGTTCAAAAATTTGCCTATGGTTTAAAAGATCCGGTGACGCATACCCAGTTTTTAGCCACAGGTAAACCGGAGCGTGGTGATATTGCGGTGTTCCGTTACCCACCGAATCCGAGTGTTGATTATATTAAACGTGTTGTCGGATTACCGGGTGATATCATTCGCTACAGTCCGGATAAGCGTTTGTGTATTCAGCCCAAAGGAACAAGTGAATGTAAGCTTGTACCGCAGAGCAACCGTGTTCGTAGTGACCTGAAATCAAATGTTATGCCGCTGGAGCAATTGGATGAACAACTCGGTCAGGTTAAACACCATATTCTGATTAATCCATGGCAGATGGACAATCCGATGAATTATCGGCCTCGTCCGGGAGTGAATGAGTGGGTTGTTCCTGAAGGACACTATTTTATGATGGGTGATAATCGGGATAACAGTGCCGATAGCCGTTACTGGGGATTTGTTCCTGAAGCCAATCTGGTCGGTAAGGCGGTTGCGATATGGATTAGCTTTGAGTTTAATCGTTCGCCTGACAGCGTGTTGCCATCATGGATTCCAACCGGAGTCCGCTTGAATCGGATTGGTCAGATTCATTAATCTTTACCGGATAATTGCGATTATCGGGGCATTTATTTAACCAGGCTGGTCAACCGATCAGCCTTTCAATATTGAGAAATCATGAATTCTCCAACATATAAACTTGAGAAAAAAATAGGGTATCAGTTCAGTGATAGTGCTGTGCTGGAACTGGCGCTGACACATCGGAGTGCCAATGGTCATCATAATGAGCGTCTTGAGTTCCTGGGCGATTCAATTTTAAGTTTTGTCATCGCAGATGAGCTGTATCACCGCTTTCCGAAGAGTAACGAAGGGGATATGAGCCGGATGCGTGCGACGCTTGTCCGGGGAAATACTCTGGCTGAGCTGGCTCGGGAGTTTGAGCTGGGAGAGTACTTAAAATTAGGTCCAGGAGAATTAAAAAGTGGTGGCTTCCGCCGCGATTCAATTCTTGCGGATGCCGTTGAAGCGATTATTGGTGCCATTTATTTAGATAGTGATATTGAGTCGATCCGACGGATCATTTTAGACTGGTATCAAACGCGTTTAGATGCCATTCAGCCCGGAGTATCACAAAAAGATCCCAAAACCCGGCTGCAAGAGTATCTGCAAGGCAGAAGAAAACCGTTGCCTGTTTATACAGTGACTAATATTAAGGGTGAGGCACACAACCAAGAGTTTACTGTGTCATGTGACGTCGCGGGTATTGGAATGCCTGTTATCGGAAAAGGCACCAGCCGCCGCAAGGCAGAACAAGCGGCTGCAGAGCTAGCACTAGAGCAATTGAATAATGGCTGATAAAGAATTTGATATTGATGCTTTTTTTGCATCAGAAAGTCAGGAAGAGAGTAAACCGGAAAACCAACACTGTGGTTTTGTGGCGATTGTCGGTCGTCCTAATGTCGGTAAATCTACTTTACTGAACCAGCTACTGGGACAGAAGATTTCGATAACCTCGCGTAAGCCACAGACGACTCGTCACCGGATCATGGGGGTCGATACCGATGGGGACTATCAGGCGATTTATGTCGATACACCGGGGCTCCATATTGAAGAAAAACGGGCGATTAACCGTCTGATGAACCGTGCGGCAAGCAGCTCACTCAGTGATGTGAATTTGGTTCTGTTTCTGGTCGAAGGTACCCACTGGACCAAAGATGACGAAATGGTGTTTACCAAGCTGAATAAAGCGGGCTTCCCCGTGATTCTCTGCGTCAATAAAGTGGATAATGTCAAAGACCGTAATGAAGTGATGCTGCATATGTACGAGCTGTCTAATAAGATGGCGTTTGTCGATGTGATCCCCATTTCAGCCAAACACGGAAAAAATGTTGATGCGATTCGTCAGCATGTCCGCAATTATCTTCCCAAAGCGGTGCACCATTTCCCGAGTGAATATGTGACGGATCGTTCACAACGTTTTATGGCCTCTGAAATCCTCCGGGAAAAAATCATGCGTTTTACCGGGGAAGAGCTGCCTTATTCGGTGACGGTTGACATCGAACGGTTTGATTACAACCCGGAAACCGATGGTTTTCATATCAATGGCTTGATTTTAGTCGAGCGGATTGGACAGAAGAAAATGATCATCGGCAAAGGGGGCGAGAAAATTAAAACGATCGGCCGCGAAGCCCGGCTTGATATGGAAGCGTTATTTGGTCGGAAAGTCTATCTGGAAACTTGGGTCAAAGTGAAATCCGGTTGGGCTGATGACGAAAGAGCGCTGAGAAGTCTGGGATATATTGACGATCTGTAGTGATATCGCTTTCTCTTGCCTCTGGGGCGGAGCGTCATTGGATATTTCGCCAACAGCCCCTGAGGTTGTTACCTCAAAGAGATAGGAATGAATGTCAGAGAACCAACTTCAGCGCTGTTTTGTGCTACATCGACGCTCATATAGCGAGAGTAGCCTGATTATTGATATCTTCAGTGAAGAATTCGGGCGAATGACTTTACTGTCTAAAGGTGCTCGACGTATTCGTTCCCCGCTAAAAGGGGTGTTGCAACCCTTTGTACCCTTGTTACTGAAATGGTCGGGGAAGGGGACGATGCGTACACTGCGTCAAGCCGAACCGATTAGTCTGGGTTTACCTTTAACCGGCATTCATTTATATTCAGCGCTGTATGTCAATGAATTACTGGCACGACTCATCCCTTCAGAAGTTCCCTTACCGGGGCTTTTTTATGATTATCTGCAAGTATTGACCGAACTGGCACAGTCATCGAATCCAGAGCCGGCCTTACGGCGTTTTGAACTCTCGTTACTGGCTTGTTTAGGTTATGGTGTCGATTTTTTACATTGTGCCGGCAGCGGAGAACCAGTTGTGCCGACCATGACTTATCGATACCGGGAACAAAAAGGGTTTATTGCTTCCGTTCGCAAAGATAATCTGACATTTGTGGGAGAAGAGTTGATAGCCATCAGTGAGCGACGCTTCACGACACAAGCACAGTTACAGGCTGCCAAACGGTTTACCCGGATAGCACTCAAACCTTATCTGGGGGCAAAACCATTAAAAAGCCGAGAACTATTCATTTCTCAAATTGGTATTTCGAGAGCACGGAGTAAAGGAACATGAGCGCAATTCTTTTAGGCGTTAATATCGATCACATTGCAACATTACGGAATGCACGTGGGACTAAATACCCCGATCCAGTTCATGCTGCTGAGGTGGCTGAACGAGCTGGTGCAGATGGAATAACGATTCATTTGAGAGAAGACCGCCGCCATATTCTTGATCGTGATGTAAAGATTCTAAGAGAGACACTACAAACCCGGATGAATTTAGAAATGGCCGTCACTGATGAAATGGTGGCGATCGCATTAGAGGTTGGCCCGGACTATGTTTGCCTCGTTCCCGAGAAGCGTGAAGAATTAACCACTGAAGGTGGTCTGGATGTTTTAGGACAGCTTGAAAAAGTCAAATCAGCCACTCAGAAGTTAACGGATGCCGGGATTAAAGTGTCACTCTTCATTGATGCTGATAAAGAACAGATTGATGCGGCGAAAGCCTGCGGTGCACCTTACGTTGAATTGCATACCGGTCATTATGCGGATGCTGAAACCACTGCGGCTCAGCAAGATGAGTTAAAGAAAATTTCAGCAGCAGCCAGCTATGCCAGTGATATCGGTTTGATCGTCAATGCCGGTCATGGGCTGACTTACCATAATGTCGCTGCCATTGCTGCAATGCCTGAAATCCACGAACTGAACATCGGTCATTCGATTATTGGTCGTTCTGTCTTTGATGGTCTTGCGAAGGCTGTCGCGGATATGAAGGCTTTAATGATTGAGGCCCGACGTTAATTTATGGCAATCGTCGGCTTTGGCACTGATATTGTTGAAATCGAGCGGATCGCTGCTGCGATTTCCAGAAATGGCGATGCCTTTGCACAGCGCATTTTGAGTGACAGTGAGTTTGAAATTTATGCTCAGAGTAAAAAACCGGAGCGATTTTTAGCGAAGCGTTTTGCGGTCAAAGAGGCCGCCTCAAAAGCATTGGGGACCGGGATCGCGCAAGGTGTATCACTTCAGGATTTTACTGTGTTGAATAATGAACACGGTAAACCATCACTCCAGTTAAGTGGCAAAGCTGCTGAGTTTGCTCAGTCATTTGGCGTAAACGCGATTCATCTTTCGATATCTGATGAGCGACGCTACGCAGTTGCTTCAGTGATTCTTGAAAACTCAGGCCATTAATCGTTGCGCGGCTTCAGCCACTTTTGCCATTTCATCCTGTAATTCAAACAGTTCAGGCTCAAGGTCTTTGATGGCCGAGCCTGAGCGCAGTGACTGTTCCAGCGTCGCACAGATTTTTCTTAATCTGGGCACGCCGCTATAGGAACAACTGCCATGCAGCTTGTGGATATGATGCAGTAAGGTTTCCTGATCAGATTCGCCGTTCAAAGATAATTCAATGGTCTGATGAATGTCTGGGATAGAGTCAACCAACATCGTCAGCATATCTTTGGCTAAATCTTCTTTATTCGCAGCCTGTTTTAAAGCCATCTGCCAGTCAATGACTGAAGACTGTGCTGACGCTGATGGTGAGATATCAGTCGATTGTGGCGGCGCGAGGGTTGGGGCGTCTTGTTGTGACCGTTGCGGTTGAGGGTTCCAGTGAACCAAAACCTGCTGCAGGACATGCTCCTCGATCGGTTTTGTCAGGTAATCATCCATCCCTTCATTGAGCAGACGATCCCGTTCTCCTACCATGGCGTGGGCCGTGACAGCAATGACTGGTGTCGTGGTATTGAGCGGTAATTGTTTGATCTCCTGACAAGCGGTGACCCCATCCATTTTGGGCATTTGAATATCCATAAAGATAATATCAAACTTCTGGCGGCTTGCGATCTCGACGGCTTCTTCTCCGTTGGTACAGCTAATCACCGTATCAACCCGCTCTTGTAAGAGCGCCGTGATCAACTTCAGGTTTGCCGGATTGTCATCGACGGCCATGACGGTTAACGGCATCTTCTCAATCGAAGCCGAATGGCTGATTTCTTCCGGGAAAGAAGACATCTCAGGATGAATATCCAACATCACCTGGAGCAATTTTTTACGCGCAAGCGGTTTCGTCAGACACTTGATCGGATAATGCGTCATCAAATGGTCAGCCAGTGCTAATTCGGTACTCGGAATTCCGACTAACACATGTTCAGAGCAAGCCACCGCTTTTTTGACCAGTGCTTCCGCTTCTTCAGAGACCAGTTTTTGAACCGGGGAGAAGTTGAGGATCACATAGTCGGATTGCGGCGGATTATCCGGTAATACGGACATATAATTGACGCGTAAGCCCGATTGCGTCAGCGTCTGCTGCAAAATAGAAGCCGACTGCATATGAGATTCAATCAGCAGAACTTCTTTACCCGCCAACTGTTTCTGGGTATACCATTCACCCATCATAATGTCGGTCGGATGAAGCCGTATCGTAAACCAGAACGTTGAACCGCGGTGCAAGCGGCTGGTCAGACTGATCTCTCCACCCATCTGGCTGACCAGTTTTTGCGTGATGACCAAGCCCAGTCCCGTGCCGCCATAACGACGGGAAATACTGGCATCCGCCTGACTGAACGCTTGGAATAACTGCGCTTGTTGTCGTTCGGAAATCCCAATCCCGGTATCGCGGACCATAAATTGTAACTCAACCAAGTCGTCCCGGACGGAACGCAGTTCAACACTGATATCAATATTGCCTCGTTCAGTAAACTTAATCGAGTTGCCGACCAGATTGGTGATAACCTGCTGGATCCGGAGTGGGTCTCCGACCAGACCGACAGGAATTTTCGGATCAATTTTGAGGTTAATCTCCAGCCCTTTTTCATGCGCACTGGTGGCCAGCAGATCGACCACTTCTTCGAGATTCTCTTGCAATTCAAACGGCACATTTTCCAGTGCCAGTTTGCCCGCTTCCAGTTTGGAAAAATCCAAAATGTCATTAATGATCGTTAAGAGATTATTCGCGGAACGTTCAATGGTTTGCAGGTAATCTTTCTGGCTATTGGTAAGCTGTGTTTTCAAAATTTGTCGGGTGAAGCCGATCACGCCATTCAATGGCGTTCTTAATTCGTGAGACATATTGGCCAGAAACTCTGATTTGACCCGGGCAGCTTCCTGAGCCCGCTTCTTGGCGATATCCAGTTCAACGTTCTGGATTTCAAGCTGTTCGAGTGTTTCCCGAAGATCGGATGTAGCTTGATCGATACTATGTTGCATCTCGACATGGTACTCCGATAGCGAAACAGCCATCGCGTTGATACCTTTCTTCAGCTCATCGAGCTCGCCATGCATTTCTCCCTCAATCCGCACATCCAAATGTCCTCGACGGATCCGATCCAACATATTTTTCATATGAGTAATCGGACGGGTAACATCGTGAAGTAAACGGAAGGCAAACGCCCCGGAAAGTGCTAAACCGAGAATTAAGACCAAAATCGCAGAAAAGATTTCTTGATACTGCTGGAGTCTCAGCGATGATAGGTCAAGTTCGATGACAATGTAGCCCAGAACCGGTAAGGTTTCGGCATTCGCTCTGCCATCAATCAGCCGACTTTCCGCTAGAATCGGAGTGCGCAGAATTAAGGTGTTGTTATCCCGCATTTCGGCACTACCTAAAATCGGGATCGGCTTGTTTTTCGGATAAGTCAGCGATTCAAAATTGGGATGGAAGTTTGAGGTGACGAAGAGTTCATGATGCTTATCGAAAACGGCGATACTCCGGACAAACTGAGAATTTTTACGATGCGCATAACTGATAATGCGTCTGACTGATTCCCGGCTGTGTTTCTCTAATCCTTCTTCGCTGGCAATTGCCAGCGGCTCAATGATATTTGAGCCAGCATTGATCACCTGAGACTCAAGATCGTGGTAACGATTGTAAGAAAAAAACGCACTTAATAGCAGGCCGATAATGAGCGTCGGTGCCAGAGTGAGTGTGATGACGCGAGTGCGCAAGCCATATTTGGTGGTCATGAGTCTCTAATTATCATAATGAAGCTCAGAAATAACGTATCAAGTGATGCACTTTTCTGCTTTCTGTTGAGATTTTCTTCCGTCACGGAGAAGGATTATCTGAGTTGCTAGCTTAATCAAGTCATCGACAATTCACAATTTATTCTTGATAAGAATAGTGATGATTTCACGAAATTGAATGCGCTTTTATTGCTCGTTTTTTTCTGGGTGGATTATTTGCTAAACATCGTGAGGTGGATATGGGAAAATAACGGCAATTCAAAAATCTCTGTTGTTATTTCAGGCCTTTCATCGGTACGTTGTTTATCACTCCGGGAAAGATACATTTGACGACATCACAAGCGGTAATAGATTTATATGGCTCGTTTTTTCCAACCTAAAAAGCAATCGACGATCAATCAAAAGCACCAATCTGTTGCGGTGGTTCGTATGGACCATCATGGTGAGGGGATCGCTTCTCTGGGTGGAAAACCAGTGTTTATCGAAGGTGCTTTACCGACCGAGCAAGTCCTGATTCAACTGACCGAGAATAAGAGTAAGTATGCCCGGGCAAAACTTATTCAGGTACAACAGGAGAGTGCGGAGCGGACCCAACCGTTTTGTCCGCATTATCAGCGCTGTGGCGGATGCAATCTGCAACACCTCTGTCACCGCGAGCAAGTCAGGTACAAGCAGGAGTCGCTGTCACAGTTGCTTCGTAAGTTTGCCGGATTATCGGTGCCACTCTCACCGGTTATTTCTGATGTGGATTTGGGGTATCGACGTCGGGCCCGTTTCAGTTTGAAGTGGGACAGCGCGTCAAAGTCTCTTGCATTCGGCTTCCGTCAGAAAGGAAGCAACCGGATTGTTGATATTGAGCGTTGTGCCGTTTTGGATCCTGCACTAGAGCCACTGATTCCTCAACTCAGAGTGCTGTTTGAGTCAGTATCTCAGCCAGAGAAACTCGGTCATCTGGAATTGATTGCAGCTGATAGCGGCCCGGTCATGTTATTGCGTCTTCTTGGTGAACTGACGACATCAGATCAAGACAAGATCATGACTTTTGCGCAGCAACAGCATCTTTCCCTGTATATGATGACCGAAGCCGGTCAGCCGCGTTTACAACATGGTCATGAACCCGTCTATCGTGAGACCGGGATTGAAATTGCTTTCCGGCCCCACCATTTCATACAAATCAATCGCCATATTAATCAGAAAATGGTTGAGCAGGCCCTGTCTTGGCTGACGCTCAGTGAAGAAGATCGTGTGCTAGATTTATTCTGTGGTGTGGGTAACTTTAGTTTACCTATTGCGCGGCAGGTCAAATCACTGGTCGGGGTTGAAGGCATTGAGGAAATGGTCGTACAGGCGCGTCATAATGCGGTGCATAATCAGATTTCCAATGCTGATTTTTATCAGGCGAATCTTGAGGAAACATTGACCGGAACCGAGTGGGCGCAGGAGAAATTTGATAAAGTATTACTCGACCCGGCCAGAGCTGGTGCAAAAGGTGTGATCGATTTGCTGTCAGATTTTGGCGCTCAGCGCGTGGTTTATGTATCTTGTGATCCGGCGACGCTGGCCAGAGATAGTCAGCGCCTCTTACAGCAAGGATATCAGTTAGAGAAAGTGGGGATGTTAGATATGTTTCCTCACACCAGCCATCTGGAATCGATGGCTTTATTTATCAGACAGTCACGCCGGTCGTGAAACCGTCAGATGAGATGAACTCATCAGGAGCGTTAGGGTCGAAGTCACATAGCGATCTTCAATCAACGAACATAACACTAGGACGAAATAGAGAATAATGGTTGCGGTAAGAAACGCACATCTGAATCCAGACGAACAATTTGAACCCGAGAAGTGGATCGCCAGTATCGTGCGCGATCCTAAAATCGCGGAGCGACTAAAACAGGTTTATCGACAGATGGAACTTCTGGTCGTCGATCATCCGGCCGGGCCGCTATTGCTGTGGCGTGGTCGTGAGATGATCGAGATACTCGTCACGCTGTCGATGGACCCGGAAACCTTAGTTGCCGCGCTATTATTCCCAGTGGTATCTGGTGGATTGCTCGATGCTGAAATTTTGCAAGAACGCTATGGCAAAGACATTATCAAGTTGATTGATGGTGTTGAGGAGATGGCGGCGATCGGGCAATTGAATGTCACCATGCAAGGCAGTGAAGCGTCAACTCAGGTTGATAATGTCCGGCGGATGCTGTTAGCGATGGTGGATGATTTCCGTTGCGTGGTGATTAAGCTTGCTGAACGTATTTGTAACCTGCGGGAAGTCAAAGATCAGCCAGACGAAATCAGACGACAGGCGGCAAAAGAGTGCGCCAATATTTATGCGCCTTTGGCCAACCGTCTGGGGATCGGGCAGTTAAAGTGGGAAATGGAAGATTACGCCTTTCGTTATCAGCAACCGGATACCTACAAACAAATTGCCAAACAGTTGTCTGAACGACGGATTGTCCGCGAAAAATATATTCAAGATTTTGTGGAAGATCTGCGTGAAGAGATGCTTCTGTCCAACATTCAAGCCGAAGTCAGCGGACGTCCGAAACATATCTACAGTATCTGGCGCAAGATGCAGAAAAAGAGTCTGGCATTCGATGAGTTATTTGATGTCCGGGCGGTTCGGATTATTGCTGAAAAACTGCAGGATTGTTATGCAGCGCTAGGCGTGGTTCATACCAAATATAAACATTTACCCAGTGAATTCGATGATTACGTCGCCAACCCGAAACCCAATGGGTATCAGTCAATTCATACGGTTATTCTTGGCCCGGAAGGGAAAACCATTGAAATTCAGATTCGGACCCGTCAGATGCATGAGGAGTCCGAGTTAGGGGTTGCTGCACATTGGAAATATAAAGAAGGCAGTTCGGCCGGACACCGTGGCTATGATGAAAAAATTACGTGGTTGCGCAAGTTGCTTGACTGGCAAGAAGAAATGTCCGATTCCGGCGAAATGTTGGATGAATTGCGCAGTCAGGTATTTGATGATCGTGTTTATGCCTTTACCCCGAAAGGGGATGTGGTTGATTTGCCGATGGGGGCAACACCTCTGGACTTTGCTTACCATATCCATTCGGAAGTCGGGCATCGCTGTATCGGTGCAAAAGTCGCCGGACGTATCGTGCCATTTACTCATAAACTGACGATGGGCGATCAGGTGGAAATTATCACCGCCAAAGAACCGAATCCATCACGAGACTGGCTCAATCCTGCGTTGGGATTTGTTCACTCTGGCCGTGCCCGGGCCAAGATTAATGCTTGGTTTAGAAAGCAAAGCCGGGAGAAGAATTTAGAGGCAGGCCGGGAAATTCTGGAAACCGAACTGGCAAAAATCGGTGCGACGCTCAAAGATGCCAGCGAATATGCGCTGAAACGGTTTAATGTCAATTCACCGGATGAACTATATGTCGGCATCGGCAGCGGTGATTTACGGATTAACCAAATCGTCAATCATATCAATGCATTGGTCAACAAACCGACCGCGGAAGAAGAAGATCAGCTGGTCCTTGAAAAATTACAAGAGAAGGAACAGAAGACGACCACGCCGGCACCGAGCAAAGATGCGGTTGTCGTCGAAGGGGTTGATAATTTAATGACCCATCTGGCGCGTTGTTGTCGTCCGATTCCCGGTGATGAGATTAAAGGTTACATTACTCAGGGGCGGGGGATTTCGGTCCACCGGAGTGACTGTGAACAGCTGGAAGAGTTGATGCATCATGCGCCGGAGCGCATTATTGATACCGTTTGGGGACGCGGGCTGCTCGGGTCTTATGTTCTGACCGTTCGGGTCGAAGCGATGGAACGTGGTGGTCTGTTGAAAGACATCACGACACTGCTGGCCAATGAGAAAATTAAGGTCGCCAGTATGAAAAGCCGGACCGATCATAAACGTCAGCTCATTTATATGGATTTTGATTTGGAACTGACAAGTGTTGAAGTGCTCTCCCGGGTATGTAAACGGATTGAGCAGACGAAAGATGTTTTGTCGGTTAAACGATTGGGGTAACTTGATTCGTCAGGTTTAGTCTCACAGAAAGCGAGGGATCTCCCTCGCTTTCTCTTTAGCATAAAAAAGAGGGGTTATGTCTCATCCGATTGAACAGTTAAAGCAGATTATGGCTCGGCTCAGAGATCCTCAATCCGGTTGTCCGTGGGATCAAAAGCAGACGTTTGAAAGTATTGTGCCGCATACGGTGGAAGAAACCTATGAGGTGGTTGATGCCATTTATGCGCAAGATTGGGAAAATCTGCAAGAAGAGCTAGGGGATTTTGTTTTTCAGGCTATTTTTTACAGCCAATTGGCTCAAGAACAAGGACTATTTGATTTTGATGATGTGATTCGCGGTGTGAACGAGAAGTTGATTCGTCGTCATCCCCATGTTTTTTCTGATCAGGTATTTGACAGTGAAGCTGAGATTCGGGCCAATTGGGAGAAAGTCAAAGCGGAAGAGAAAGCTCATACAGGACGTAAAGAGCAGAGTATTTTGGATGGGGTTCCGCAATCACTCCCCGCATTGAGCCGCGCTTATAAATTGCAGACAAAATGTGCGAAGCATGGCTTTGACTGGGAGACGTTAACACCAGTCGTCGATAAAGTTCGGGAAGAGCTTGATGAAGTCATTGACGAAGTGCGTCGCTCTCCGGCAGATCCTGCTGCGATAGAAGATGAGCTGGGCGACCTGTTGTTTGCGGTGGTGAATCTGACACGTCATTTAAAGCATCACCCTGAGTCAGCGCTGACGCGTGCAAATCAAAAGTTTGCCCGGCGGTTTCAAGGGGTCGAAGCTTTGGCCGGTCAGGCAGGGAAATCACTGGATGATTATACACTCGATGAACTCGATCAATTTTGGGTACAGGTCAAGCGCCAAGAGAAAAATCAGGGTTCAGATTGAACGTTAACTGGTCATGTGAGTCTTATCCATGTGGCTCAACTCAAATGAGCTACAATTGTGCGAATTGGATTTGATTTGAAGCAAAAAAGAAAAATTGAGAGTGTGATAAGTTTCACGTTGTGGCGTTAATGGGGTTCTGGTATATTTACTTCCCGTCCAGAAGAAATCCATTTCCCTCATTCAACCAATTTCAGGTTAAACATGACGACAAAGTATATTTTTGTGACTGGCGGGGTCGTATCCTCTCTAGGTAAAGGCATTGCAGCAGCATCGCTTGCAGCGATTTTAGAAGCACGTGGTCTGAAAGTGACCCTCATGAAGCTGGATCCGTACATTAACGTTGATCCGGGCACCATGAGTCCGACTCAGCACGGTGAAGTATTCGTCACTGAAGATGGGGCGGAAACCGATCTGGATCTGGGCCATTACGAGCGCTTTATCCGGACCAAGATGACCAAGCGGAACAATTTTACCGCAGGTCGTGTGTATGCGGATGTGCTACGCAAAGAACGCCGTGGTGACTACCTCGGTGCGACCATTCAGGTGATCCCTCACATTACGAACTCGATTAAAGATCGTGTGATTGCCGGTGCTGAAGGTCACGAAGTCGCTATTGTTGAAATCGGTGGCACCGTGGGTGATATTGAGTCTCTGCCGTTCATCGAAGCGATTCGTCAGCTTGCTGTAGACATTGGTCGTGAAAATGCCATGTTTATGCATTTAACCTTAGTTCCTTATCTGGCAGCTGCCGGTGAAGTGAAAACCAAACCAACTCAGCACTCTGTCAAAGAATTACTCTCTATCGGTATTCAGCCGGATATCCTAATTTGTCGTTCTGATCGCATCATTCCTGCCAATGAGCGGAAAAAAATTGCACTGTTCTGTAATGTGGCTGAAAAAGCCGTCATCTCGATGAAAGATGTCGATTCAATTTATAAAATTCCACAACTGATTAAGTCACAGGGGCTGGATGATTTGGTTTGTTCTCGCTTCGGGATTGAAGCTCCGGAAGCAGACCTGTCTGAATGGGAACAGGTGATTTATGAAGAAGCCAATCCGACCGGTGAGGTGGTCATCGGTATGGTCGGCAAATATATTGAGTTGCCTGATGCGTATAAATCGGTCAACGAAGCTTTAAAACATGCAGGTCTGAAAAATCGTTTAAGTGTTCAGATCAAGTATGTGGATTCTCAAGATCTGGAGAATAAAGGCGTTGAATTGCTCGAAGGGTTAGATGCGATTCTGGTGCCGGGCGGATTCGGTGATCGTGGTATCGAAGGGAAGATCCTCGCGGCTCAGTATGCGCGTGAAAATAAGATCCCTTATCTGGGCATTTGTTTAGGGATGCAAGTGGCGTTGATTGAGTATGCCCGTCACGTTGCGGGGATGGAAGGTGCGCATTCAACAGAATTTAATCGTGCGACTGAATATCCTGTTGTCGGTCTGATTACCGAATGGATTGATTCTGACGGTCAGGTTGAAGAGCGTTCCGAGAAATCAGATTTAGGTGGTACGATGCGTTTGGGAGCACAATTATGTCATCTTGAAGAAGGCAGTAAAGTGCATGCATTATATGGTAGTAAAACCATTTACGAACGTCACCGTCACCGTTATGAAGTGAATAATGTACTTCGCCCTCAAATTGAAGCAGCAGGACTCAAAGTGTCTGGTTTATCTGCGGATAAAAAACTGGTTGAGGTAATTGAGAACCCTGATCACCCATGGTTTGTGGCTTCTCAGTATCACCCTGAGTTTACTTCAACACCTCGTGATGGACATCCGCTGTTTACCGGGTTTGTAAAAGCTGCTGGTGAGTACCAGCGTCGTACTATAGAGAAATAAAAGGACACGGGTAACGGTAGGGAATACGGTTACCCTATAGGTTTGACATTTAAATTCAAAGAGAGGAAACATTAATGTCTAAGATCGTTAAAATTCTAGGTCGTGAAATCATCGACTCTCGCGGAAACCCAACTGTAGAAGCTGAAGTCCACCTAGAAGGCGGTTTCGTAGGTATGGCTGCTGCACCATCTGGTGCATCTACTGGCTCTCGTGAAGCGCTTGAGCTTCGTGATGGTGATAAGTCTCGTTTCCTGGGTAAAGGGGTTCTGAAAGCTGTTGAAGCAGTCAATGGCCCAATTGCTGAAGCGCTGATTGGTAAAGATGCAAAAGATCAAGCAGCTATCGACCAAGTGATGATTGATCTGGATGGTACAGAAAACAAATCTAAGTTCGGTGCTAACGCGATTCTGGCTGTTTCTCTGGCAAACGCAAAAGCAGCTGCGGCTGCAAAAGGCATGCCTCTGTACGAGCACATCGCTGAACTGAACGGTACTCCTGGTCAATTCTCTATGCCGCTGCCAATGATGAACATCATCAACGGTGGTGAGCACGCAGACAACAACGTTGATATTCAAGAATTCATGATTCAACCTGTTGGTGCGAAAACGCTGAAAGAAGCATTGCGTATCGGTGCAGAAGTGTTCCATAACCTTGCCAAAGTTCTGAAAGCAAAAGGCCTGAACACCGCTGTCGGTGACGAAGGTGGTTTCGCTCCTAACCTTGAATCAAATGCTGCTGCACTGGCTGCAATCAAAGAAGCAGTTGAGCAAGCTGGCTACGTTCTGGGTAAAGACGTGACTCTGGCTATGGACTGTGCAGCTTCTGAGTTCTACAACAAAGAACAAGGTATCTACGACCTGAAAGGCGAAGGTAAAACGTTCTCTTCTGAAGAGTTCTCTAAATATCTTGAAGGTCTGGTTGCAGAATACCCAATCGTTTCTATCGAAGATGGTCTGGACGAGTCTGACTGGGACGGCTTCAAGTTCCAAACTGAACTGCTGGGTGGCAAGATCCAGTTGGTTGGTGACGACCTGTTCGTAACTAACACGAAGATCCTGAAAGAAGGTATCGAGAAAGGCGTTGCTAACTCTATCCTGATCAAGTTCAACCAGATTGGTTCTCTGACTGAAACACTGGCTGCAATCAAGATGGCAAAAGATGCAGGTTACACCGCTGTTATCTCTCACCGTAGTGGTGAAACTGAAGATGCAACGATTGCTGATCTGGCTGTTGGTACTGCTGCAGGTCAAATCAAAACTGGTTCTATGAGCCGTTCTGATCGTGTTGCGAAATATAACCAACTGATCCGTATCGAAGAAGCTCTGGGCGACCGTGCACCTTTCAACGGTTTGAAAGAAGTGAAAGGTCAAGCTTAATTACGGCTTTATCATGAATTGAAAAACGCCTCTTCGGAGGCGTTTTTTTTATCTTCGTTATTCAGACGATAAAATCATTCTGGCGATAACGCGGCTTTGAGCGCAGCTATTCTGCGTTTGTCTAGTTCGTCTCGAATCGCTGAGCCTTGATATCCAGCATCAATGATTGATTGAACATCAATTGCCAGTGCAGCCTGATAGGCTGATTCAAACAGTGACTTTTGTGGATAAGAGAGCGCTTCGTAGCCCAGCCGTCCCTGATGGTCTGCCTGACAGCAGAGCAGGACATTTTCCAGTCGCTGCGGTTTACGCCATACATCCATTTTATTCAGTATTTTGAGATAGGTTGCCGGCTTTAAAATGGCAGCATTGTGAATATTGGTATGGTGTTCACAGACGGTTAAGGCTAAATCTCGATATTCCGATGGCACACGAATCCGTTTGCACAACGCCCGGATACAAGCTAAGCCAGTATGGCAATGCATTTTATGGCTCGGCCATTCACTCGGTGGGGTTTTGCCTTTACCGAGGTCATGAACCATGGCGGCAAATCTGACTGGCAAAGCCGTGGAAAGCTGTGTTGCTTGACGCAGTACCATGAGCGTATGGATGCCCGTATCAATTTCAGGATGCCACTTTTCTGGTTGAGGTACGCCGAAAAGGCAATCAATCTCAGGGAAAATTACAGCCAGTGCACCACATTCTCTGAGTACGGATAAGAACACGTCCGGGGCGTCTGTTGCCAGCGCTTTATGGAGCTCTTGCCAGACTCGTTCAGCCGTTAAATGAGCAACTTCTCCGGACTGAACCATCTCACGCATCAGCATCATGGTTTCCGGGGCAACTGTAAATCCGAGTGCAGCATATCTGGCCGCGAATCTGGCAACGCGAAGGATCCGCACCGGATCCTCTGCGAAGGCATCTGAGACATGACGAAGCACACGTCGTTCTATATCGGTTTGGCCGTGATAGGGATCGAACAGCTGGCCCTGAGCATCCTGTGCCATGGCATTGATGGTTAAATCTCTGCGCATCAGATCGTCTTCAAGTGTTACTTCCGGTGAGAAAAAACACGCAAATCCGTGGTAGCCAGAGCCACTTTTCTTCTCCGTTCTCGCTAGCGCATATTCTTCTTTGGTTTTGGGATGCAGGAATACCGGAAAATCTTTCCCGACAGGGGTAAAACCTTGTTCAAGCATGACAGATGGGGTGCTGCCGACAACAACCCAATCTCGATCTTTGACCGGAAGGCCGAGTAACTGGTCGCGGACGGAACCTCCGACAAGATAGATTTGCACGGTTTACCTCTTGGCGTGAAGGAAATGATGAAGAAGGCCGGGATTCGGCCTTCTTATGCGATCAGAGCCAGTTTGAGTGCGATTTTTTCCGTCTTGGAATTAAATGGGGCAGAATGATCCCCAATAGAATCCCCCCAAGCGCAACACCGCCACCGTACATGAAGTATTTCATGAGCAGGTCTTCTTTCTGAGTATCTAATTTTGCCCGTAGCTCACGGGTTTCACTCTGCGCTGTCGCCAGTTTCTGGCTGATGCCACTATAGTTTTCTTCCAGTTCCGAAATTTGCTTGTTGCGAACTTCAAGCGATTCGACCAGCCCGGCTTTTTCCTGACTCGCTTTATGCTCGGCATCGGACAACTGTGCTTTAACATCTTTGAGCTCTTTTTCTAAGCGAGGCAGACGGGACGCCATACTTTCAGTGGTGGTAATAAACTTGTCTTGTACCCAACCCTGACGCCCTTTACTATCGAGTATCTCACTATAACCGGTTTCTTTATTGGTGTTCAGCAGTTGGACTTTCTCACCGGCATTGATACTGCCAATAATTCGATACTGGTTGCTCGGACCTGAATGCATATAGGTAAACAAGTCATCTGCTATATAGTGTACTTGTGCAAAAACGGGCGTGGTCAGAAGCGAAAGCAGCAACATGAATAACAGTTTTTTCACGATAAATCCTTTAACGATAGGGTTGAAAAGTAAATCTCTTCAAATAGTAAAAAGTTTCTTTATGTGGTGCAACAAAGAAGGGAGGCTAGGCCTCCCTTTATGCAGATTTGAGTCAATAATCACATGGTTCTGACACAGGTCTGACGGTTGCACCGGCTAAATAAAGAACTTCTCTATCATATAATAGAAAACAACAGCCAGTAGTGCACCTGCGGGGAGTGTTACGACCCATGACGCAACAATGTTACGTACCACACCTAGGTTTAATGCTGCAATACCACGGGCGAAACCGACACCGAGAACCGCACCAACCAGCGTTTGCGTGGTTGAAATCGGTAACCCGGTTCCTGAGGCCAGAACAACGGTCGAAGCTGTTGCAAGCTGGGCAGCGAAACCACGGCTTGGTGTCAGTTCGGTGATTCCTGTCCCGACGGTTTCCATCACTTTGTGTCCCAGTGTTGCGAGACCGACGACGATCCCCAGTCCGCCTAACGGTAAGATCCACCAGGCAATCTGGCTTTTTCCTGAAATCTGACCCAGATTTTCGACGGTGGAAACCACCGCTGACAATGGACCAATCGCATTGGCGACATCATTCGAACCATGTGCGAAGGCCATTGCACAAGCAGTCACAACCATCAGGACACTGAAAATACTTTCAACACCGGAGAAGCTGTGGTCCTCTTCCCGTTTTGAGAAGCGCTTTTGGATATACAGATAGCCGCCGACCATGACGAGTGCGGAAACAAACATCGCTGCAAGCCATGCTTCACCAGTACTCAAATGGAGGCCGACATGTTTCAGACCTTTCTTTATGGTAACCAGCGCGATAACCATCGTGGTGATAAACATGTAAACCGGGACAAAACGTTTCGCATTTTGGAGCGGATTTTCTGTATCGAATATCAGACGTTGTGCACTGACGAAAATAACATAGGCAAAGAAGCCTGAGATAATCGGAGTGATAATCCAACTGCCGACAATCCCTTGAACGGAATGCCAGTCAACCGCTTCGGTACCCAGCGTGATACAGGCAAAACCGATGATCGCACCAATAATCGAGTGAGTTGTAGATACGGGCCATCCCATATAAGAGGCGAGCAACAACCATGTCCCTGCCGCTAGAAGCGATGACATCATGCCATAAACAAGAATTTCAGGTTGTGCGACAAAGAGATTTGTTTCAATGACGCCTTTACGAATTGTGTCTGTTACTTCTCCACCGGCAAGATAGGCGCCGGCGAACTCAAAAACCATCGCAATAAAGATAGCTTGTTTTACGGTCAGTGCCTTGGAGCCAACCGATGTTCCCATCGCATTTGCTACATCATTAGCACCGATGCCGATCGCCATCAAGAAACCGAAAGCTGCTGCCACAAGAATCAAGATAGAACCGTAATTTACAAGGATATCCATCATAATACCTAGTTGTTGATAACTAGCGGAGCACACGCGACCTTCTATCGTGGCATGAAATTCAGCCACAATAATCAGATTAGAGACGCAATGTGTGAGTGCCCTTAGTTATTGTGAAAATCTATAATCTCAGGAACGAGAGAGCATTAGCTCTAAGCGAGCTCCCACACGTTGAGCCTGGTCAGCGATACCGCCTACCCACTCTAGAATTTTGTATAAGAACATCATGTCAATCGGATTATATTTTGACTCGATAGCCATCAGCTGCTGACGCAGGTGAATTTGCATCGTGTCGGTATCATCCTCAATGGCGTCAAGTTGGTTGATCATTTCCGCAACCAATGTCACTTCCCGGCCTTTAAATCCGGTTTCAAGAAGTTCATCCAGTTCACCGATGACTTTCTGCGCTTGGGTCGCTGCATCCAGACAACGTTTCACATAGGCGATAAAATCTTTTTGTAGTGGCTCTGGAATCATCAGCTCTCTGCCGTAAACCCGGCCAGAGATATCTTTCGCGAGATTCGCGAGTTTATCTTGTTGGGTGAGCAGTTCGAGCATATCGGTTCGATCAACCGGGAGGAATAATCCGCGCGGCAGTTTCAGGCGGATTTCACGTTTGAGTACGTCGGCTTCTTTTTCCAGATGAGAGATCTGAGCGCGAATTTCGGCTGCTTTTTCCCAATCTTTCTGGAAGGTAACTTCAAAGAAACTGATCAAGTAAGAACAGCATTCATTGACACAGACGACGTGTTTCTGCAAAGGCTTAATTGGGGACTTTGCAAATAACCCCATAATTGTATTCACTGGCATGTGACTCAATCCAAAAAATATAACCTTAAAAGAACATACAACATTATGATGAAATGTTGAACATTGGCTATAAAGGCGCGCATGGTAACTCATTCGACGGTGCTTTAAAACCATTTTAGCGTACGAATGATATGTTATTTCTCACTTGCTCCTGTCCGAAATTGGCAATATCCTGTCGCTATCTGCCACGAAAGGTATTGTTATGGAAACTGAGATAGAACTGAAGTTTTTCGTTTCTCCTGAATATTCAGATGTTTTGCGTCGTAAGCTTGCCCAGACCAAAGTATTTCAGCATCGTTGCCGTGAATTAGAGAATACATATTTTGATTCACCGGATAGCTGGTTGCGTCAGCACGATATCGGTCTGCGTATCCGATGTTGTGACGGGGTTTATGTGCAGACGGTGAAAACTGCTGGTCGGGTGGTTGCCGGGTTGCATCAGCGACCGGAATATAATGCTGAACATGACAGTAACACTCCCTCTCTTTCCCTCCATCCTCAAGATATCTGGCCCGAAGGCCGCAGCCCCGAAGTATTAGAAGCCGAGCTTCTTCCCTTGTTTTCAACCGATTTCACGCGTGAGCAGTGGCTCGTCGGCATGCCCGATGGCAGTCAAATTGAAGTCGCATTCGATCAGGGCAAAGTAATCGCCGGAGAGTTAGAAGCGCCGATTTGTGAGGTGGAGCTGGAGCTAAAATCCGGCCAGACCGATGCGTTGTTTTCTCTGGCCAGAACATTGAGTGATGAAGGCGGGGTTCGCCTTGGTAATTTAAGTAAAGCCGCCAGAGGGTATCGATTGGCTTTCGGATATCCGGGCGATGAACCCAAACCGTTGGCGCTGGTTGAAACAACAGCCAATGATTCGGTTGAGTCTTGTTTTATCAATTCACTGGAACATGCCTTAGATCATTGGCATTACCATGAACAAATTTATGCCGAAAAAGCAACGAACGATGCACTGCATGGGATCCGTTATGCCGTTTGCTTTATTCGTCAGACTCTTGCCATCTATAGTGATATCGTCCCGCGACGTGCTAGTGCCATCCTGCGCCAAGAACTCAAATGGCTGGAAGAAGAACTGTCTTGGCTGAAAATGTCCAACTATCTTGATTATCTTTGTGACGATAAAGGACATATTTTGCGCAAACTGGATGCCCGGAAGTTTTTACTGGGAGAGTTGCGGACACTACAGGAAGATTTACCTTCAACGCAGGATATGCTGAAGCTGTTTTATGGCTCGCGTTATGTGGGCTTGATTCTGGATCTGAGCCGATGGATTTTGACGAAAGGCTGGCAGCCTTTTCTCAATGAGAAGGCTCGGGTGATGATGGCAGAGTCGATCGAAGCATTTTCAGCAGAGCAACTGGAACACAGCTGGAACGAGTTATTAGCCGCTTTTCCTGCCGATAAAGTGTTTTCCAAACAGGATTATCTGATTCAGCAATATTGTCTGATGCGAAACCTGTATACCGGGATTGGATTTGCCAGTCTCTATAACGAAGGGGAACGCCAGTCCTTCAGACTGCCATGGGCTGACTTGTTGCAAGGGATTGATGATCTGTTAACTCTTGAACCCTTAGAGCAGCAAGTTGACAAGCTGGAAGGCGAGCAGCAAGAGCAATTAAAACGGTGGTTGATTCGTCAGGAAAACTCAATTCTTCATGCGATGGAGCAGACTCGAAACATCAGTATGAGTGTGACGCCATATTGGAAACATATCTAACCTGAAAAATCGAATCAGTATCGGGATGTTCCGTTCATGCGCCCTGCGTCTTCTCTTCTGTGAGATATAACATACAGAAAAGACTACAGAACAGCTCCGATGAGTCGATATAATCAATGATTACTCTGAGCATCAAAACCATCTGTCAGTGTAGATAGCCTGAAAATATAAGGGTATCTACGCTGTTCTTGATGACCTTCATAATGTTTGCAGGTGAATTTTGGTATGCTCTTTCCATAGTGATTGCAATCATAAATATAAGCCATAGTGATTAGCGGGAACGATTGAATTAGGAAAATTAGGACTTTTAGTGGAGACGGATCATGACAAAACTGGCTTTTAAGCCTTGGGAACGAGTAATTACGGATATTCGTCTTGTTCCCAAAATGGTGATGCTGATGGTATTCAGTACGATATTAATCGTTGCAAAACAGCTCTGGGATGCCAGTGTGTTTTACTCGGCCCTTTTGGATGCCACGAACAATGTTCAGATTGCACAACATCACTATGAAGCCTATATCACCCAAGTTGTCTGGCAAACGTTACTATTAATCATTGTCTTTATTGTTCTGTTGCTGTTTGCAGCGAGAGTGATGTTAAGACAGACGCAGTATATTAGTGATGCAATTAAGATCATGGCAAACCGGGATTTATCTGAACCGGTTGAGATGGAATGTAAGGATGAATATGGCGATGTTGCCAGAGAACTCGAAAAAACCCGCCGTCAATTGCAGGACATGATCAAACTTCAAATCAGCAGTTCTCAGGAATTATCCGGTCTGACTGAAGTGATGACACTCAGCATGTCGGAGACAAAAGAGTCGGCGCAGGAAGAGTTTAATGAAATTGATCAGTTAGCGACGGCAATGAGTGAAATGTCTTCGACGGTTCATACGGTGGCTGAGCATGCACAAAGCGCCTCTTCATTAACTGAACAGGCTTCTTCCCGTGCGAAAACCGGGCAGGAATTTGTTCAGAGTACGGTTCTGAAAATGCGTGATCTCTCCTCTGATATTTCTGAATCGGCACAAGCAGTCAATCAGGTTGAGGAACGGGTTGTTGCTATCAGTAGCGTGGTCGGCACAATCCAGAGTATTTCTGAACAGACCAATTTATTGGCACTGAATGCGGCGATTGAAGCGGCCCGTGCCGGCGAAGCTGGCCGGGGCTTTGCTGTGGTTGCGGATGAAGTCCGCAATCTGGCTCAGCGAACTCAGCAAGCAACTGTTGAGATTCAGGACATGATCTCTCAGCTGCAAAGCAGTGCCAATTCTGCTGTCGGGCTGATGGAAAAGAGTGTTGTTGAAGCGGCTGACGGTGTTGAATTAGTCGCGAATGCGGGCAGTGAGCTGGACGGAATTGTTGAACAAATTCAGCAAATCAATGATATGAATTTCCAAATTGCCAGTGCTGCCGGTCAGCAGAGTGGGGTTGCCGAGGAAATGAACCAGAACCTGACCAATGTCCGAGAGCTGGTAGAAGCGTCAGTTACTGTGGTCGGTGAGTTACTGGAAACATCAGAAATCATGCAGAGCAATGCCGAGGAACTGGATCAGAAGATAACTTCATTCAAGGTCTGATCGTGTTGTGAAACGGTAAGCGCTCACTGAGAGGCTGTTGCACTTTCGTGGTTTAATCACGTTGGCGCAGTTTCTTCAAGTGGGCGTTTTTTTTGCCATCATTTTTGCAAGCGGGCTGCTTTTTTACTTATTCGTTTTAACCTATTCGTTTTTACTTATCAGTTTTGTCGGGCACCGATCATAAGAGGCTGTGAATGCAATTACCATCCGAACTTCAAGCATTATCCGATTTAAATTATCAGCGGGTGACGGAAAAACATCCGGTGATTTTATCCTGGCCTTCATCTTTAACCGAACAACTGAAATATGTGTTGGGATTGAGTGATTTCCTTTATGAAGCATTGATGCGTGATGCGCAGTTATGTGAGATGTTTCCGGCAATGATTGCATGCCAGTCCCGGGCTGAGGGTTACCGGCAACAGTTACAACAACAGTTGGTTACAGAGCCGGATGAAGCGACGGGAGAGCATATTCTGCGCACGGTGAGAAACCGGGAAATGTTTTATATTGCCTGGCGTGATTTTCTGGCGGACTCGCCACTTGAAGAAAGTTTGCATCATCTCTCAGAATTGGCGGAAGCATTGATTTTTGAAACATATCAATGGCAATACGCGCTTTGCTGCAAGCTGTGGGGAACACCGGTCAACCAAGCCGGTGAGACCCAGCCCATGTTAATTATCGGGATGGGAAAGCTGGGTGGCGGAGAACTGAATTTTTCATCCGATATCGATTTGATTTTTGCCTACCCGGATAACGGTGAAACGCAGGGAGTAAGAAAAAGTATTGCCAATGCACAATTCTTCACGCGATTGGGACAGAGAATCATCAAGAGCCTTGATCAACAGACAGCGGATGGTTTTTGCTATCGCGTTGATATGCGACTCAGACCTTTTGGTGATAGCGGCCCGCTGGTAATGAGTTTTGCTGCATTAGAAGACTATTATCAGGAACAGGGCCGAGACTGGGAGCGTTATGCAATGGTCAAAGCTCGTGTGATGGGGCGTGAAATGTATGCGTGCTATCAGGAACTGAGACAGATGCTACGTCCTTTCGTCTTTCGCCGTTACATTGATTTTAGTGCGATCCAATCACTGCGCCGGATGAAGTCGATGATTCAAAGTGAAGTACGTCGCCGAGGTTTAGTGAATAATATCAAACTCGGTGCAGGCGGTATCCGGGAAATTGAATTTATTGTGCAGTCATTTCAGTTGATTCGGGGAGGTCGCGAACCGAGTTTAAGAAAACGTGGTTTATTAGAAACGCTGGAGGCGATCCTGACATTAGGGCTACTCGATGAACGTGATGTCGCTTCGCTACAACAGGCCTATTTGTTTTTAAGACGTGTAGAAAATCTGCTGCAGGCTCTGGCGGATAAGCAGACGCAGACCTTACCCGATGATTCATGTTCCCAGCAGCGTCTGGTGACCGCTTTAGGAATGGCGAGCTGGGAGGCACTCCTGCAGAATATTCAGGCACATATGGACCGAGTGCATCAAGTCTTCAAAGCTTTAATCGGCGACGAAGATGAGAGCGAAGAAACGCCGGTTGAGCCGATGTATCAAGAGCTTTGGGATATGGCCAATAAACCGGAAGTGATCGCGGATATCCTCCAAAAAGATCTCGCCTTAGCCCCGGAAAGCCAAATCGCAGGCGTACTGCTGCAATTTAAAACTGAGCTGGCGAAAAAAACATTGGGCCCCCGCGGGCGGGAAGTGTTAAATCATTTAATGCCGAAAGTGTTTCAGGCGGTTTTCCGTCACCCGGATGCTCAGTTTGGCTTCTCCCGGGTTCTGTATCTGTTGCAACGTATCGCTACCCGTACCACCTATCTGGAGTTGCTCGATGAGCACCCGGCGGCGCTGATGCAATTAACCCGTTTATGTACTGCGAGTCCGATGATTTCTGAGCAATTGGCGCGTTATCCGATTTTGCTCGACGAATTACTGGATCCGCATCAGCTCTATCATCCGATTCCGCTTGATCAATACCGGATTGAACTGCGAGATTTCTTAGCTCGTATTCCTCAGGATGATATGGAACAGCAAATGGAAGGTTTGCGTCAGTTTAAGCAGATCTGTCTGTTGCGTATTGCTGCTGCTGATATTGCCGATGTCTTACCTGTCATGAAAGTGAGTGACCACCTCACTTATTTGGCTGAAGCCATTGTTGAAGCGGTTGTTCAGCAGGCTTGGGAACAGTTAAAGGAAAAATATGGGGAGCCGACACATCTGAATCAGCGTGATGGCAAAGGATTTGCTGTGATTGGATACGGTAAAGTCGGTGGTTGGGAACTGGGTTATAACTCCGATCTGGACTTGGTTTTTCTGCATGATTGCCCGGCCAATATCAATACCAGTGGTCACAAAGATATTGATGGTCGGCAGTTTTATCTGCGTCTGGCCCAACGGATTATCCATATTTTCTCGGTGCGTACGGCTTCCGGCATTTTATATGAAGTTGACATGCGTCTCCGGCCTTCAGGGGCCTCGGGGCTATTAGTTGCACCGGTCAGTGCTTTTGCAGAATATCAGCATCAGGAAGCATGGACATGGGAGCATCAGGCTCTGGTTCGTGCCCGGATGATTTACGGTGATGAATTACTGGCAGATTCATTTTTGCAAACTCGCCATCAGGTCTTAAGCCGTGTCAGAGATGCATCGGTTCTGAAACGAGAAGTGGTTGAGATGCGAGAGAAAATGCGTCAGCACCTCGCGGAGAAAAAACCAGGCCGTTTTATGCTTAAACAAGATCGTGGCGGGATTACGGATGTTGAATTTCTGGCACAGTATCTGGTGCTTGCTTATAGCAGTCAGTACCCGGAACTGACCCGATGGTCGGATAATGTCAGAATCTTCGAGTCGTTGATGGCGGTCGGTATGATGTCATCAGAACAGATGCAGGCACTCATTGAGGCCTATACCACGATGAGAGACCAAATTCATCACCGTAATTTGCTGAATCTGGATGCGGACGTCAGTCAGGATAAACTCATGACCGAACGTCAAGTGGTGACTCAGGCATGGCAACAGTGGCTGGGATAATATCTCGGAGAGTGGTTATTCAGCCTGTGATTCGGCTGTGATAAACTCTGAACAAATCGAAAAACTGGAGAGTTCTAATGAAGCCAATTCTACCTGACTATAATCAAGCAGGTGTTTTAATTGTTGGTGATGTGATGCTGGACCGTTACTGGTATGGTCCGACTGGGCGAATTTCACCGGAAGCCCCGGTTCCTGTCGTGAAAGTTGAACATAATGAGGAACGTCCGGGCGGGGCAGCAAACGTTGCTATGAATATTGCATCGCTTGGCGGACAGGCACATCTTGTCGGGTTAACCGGACAGGACGAGCCAGCCGCAGTGTTGGAAGAAAAGCTGACTTCATTAAATGTACATTGCCATTTTGTCGCCTTACCGTCTTATCCCACGATTACCAAATTACGTGTATTAAGTCGCGGACAACAGTTAATCCGTCTTGATTTTGAAGATAAATTCGAGAATACCGATCCCGAGCTGATTCTGGCGCGGATGGAAAGCGCGTTGCCTCAGGCCCGCTCTGTGATTTTATCGGATTACGCCAAAGGGGCTTTGGAGCATGTTCAACAGTTAATTCAGAAAGCCAAACAGTTCGGTGTTCCCGTTTTTATTGACCCGAAAGGGGCCGATTTTGAACGCTATCGGGGAGCCACGCTACTGACGCCCAATATGGCTGAGTTTGAAATGGTGGTCGGTAAAGTCCACTCGGACGATGAATTGGTTGAGAAAGGCTTTGCCTTGATTGACAAATATGAACTCGAGGCCTTGTTAGTGACACGAAGTGAGCATGGCATGACTTTGCTGCGACGGGGACATGAACCGTTCCATTTACCGACGCTGGCTAAAGAAGTTTATGATGTGACGGGAGCAGGAGATACGGTTATTTCTGTTCTGGCAGCTTCTGTTGCTGCAGGCAAACCATTAGATGAAGCCTGTGCGCTGGCCAATGCCGCTGCAGGTATTGTTGTCGGCAAAGTCGGGACATCAACCGTCTCAACGATTGAATTGGCAGAAGCGATTCATGGCAGTCAGGATACTGATTTCGGGGTTGTGAGTGAGAAAGGATTAATTGAAGCGGTCAAAAAAGCACAGGCCCGTGGTGAAAAAGTGGTCATGACCAATGGTTGTTTCGATATTCTTCATGCCGGACATGTCTCTTATCTTAATCATGCGGCACAACTGGGTGATCGCCTGATTGTCGCCGTGAACACGGATGAGTCGGTCAAGCGCTTGAAAGGCCCCGGTCGTCCGGTTAATCCGACAGATCGCCGTATGGCGGTTCTGGCCGGGTTAGGTGCGGTGGACTGGGTTGTCCCGTTCAGCGAAGATACCCCGCAACGACTGATTGCGACTGTATTGCCGGATTTACTGGTCAAAGGCGGTGATTATCGTCCTGAAGAGATCGCTGGTGGTCAAGAGGTGATTGCTGCCGGAGGGGAAGTCCGGGTGCTGAATTTTGAAGATGGTTGCTCGACGTCTGAAATTATTGAAGCTATCAAAGGTGGCCGTGGTTAAGCGTTACACCCGGCAACAATCCCTAAAGAAACAATCAATAAAAAAGCCAGCAAAGCTGGCTTTTTTATATACAGAGCGGCATATCTGGAGAATTATTTCAGACCCGCATTGATATCAAGGATATCCTGTTCATTTAAGGTCCCGACAGCCTGTTTTAACTGAAGCACATTCAAGATGTAATCATAACGGGCATCAGATAGCTTTCTGTTAGCATCATAGAGGCGACGGGTTGAATCCAACACATCCACAATGGTTCGGGTACCGACATCAAAACCGGCTTCCGTGGCTTGCAGTGCCGATTTTGCCGACACAACCGCTTGTTGGTAAGCCCGGATCGCTTCGATAGAGGCGTTGATGTTGTTATTGTATGCCCGAACATTTTTGACAACGCTACGATAGCTTGCCTCAAGATCCTCACTGGCCTGAGTTAAACCATACTCGGCTTGTTTGGTCTCTGCGGTAATTTTACCACCGGTGTAAAGGGGAACGGAGAGGTTGACACCGACACTGACATTATTGATCGGATCGAAAGCTTTATAGTTCGCATTGGACTCTTCGTATTCATGTTTAGTGCTATAGCCCGCATCCAAACTCAGGTTTGGTAAATGTCCTGAACTGGCTAAAGCGATTTTTTCACGGGCAATATCTTGTCCGATTCTGGCCGTCAGCAGCGATAAATTTTTCTTCTGAGCTTCGTTGACCAGCTCGCTCATCGTGTTGTTCATTCGACTGGCAGAGAAACGATCGGTATCCAATGGGCTGAGATGATCGTGTGCCTGACCGGTAATCTCCCGAATCGCTTCATAGCTGTTCGTCAGATTATTTTCAGCTAACACTTCATCTGCCAGCACACTATCGTACTGTGCCTGAGCATCATGGACATCGGTAATCGCAGATAAGCCGACTTCGAAACGTTGTTTTGTCTGTTCAAGCTGGCGAGCCACGGCATTTTTTTCAGCACGCACAAAAGCGAGGTTATCTTTGGCTCTGAGCACCTCAAAATAAGCTTGAGCAACACGTAAAATCAGGTTCTGTTGTGTTTGCGCATATTGAGAATCGACCTGACGAGCGGCTTTCTCAGCAATACCCAGATTCAGCCAGCTGTTTCGGTCATAAAGCTTCTGGGATAAAGTCACCCCTGCTGACCATTGCTTGCTATCTGCAACATCTTTATTACTGCTGATAATGTTGTAACCTGTGGACAGGTTAATTTGTGGTAAGAGTTCTCCCCGGGTTGACTTTATTGCTTCATAGGCTGAGTCTCGTTGTGCCGCTGCGCGAAGCAACTGGGGATCATTTTGTTTGGCTTGGTCATAGATTTCCGCAAGGGTATCTGCCCAAACGATTGGGGACAGACTGCCCAGAGTGATACTGACGCATAGTGGGAGCAGTTTTTTCATTCTTCCTATTCCTGCAATATTGTCATGAGAGATTGCGCTCGATAGTTTAACCTAAATTTCCGAAGAAGTGCTCAGGCAGTTTGTCATTTTTCTGGTTAATTATCCATCTGTATAGTAAACAAATTACTTAATTTAACTATTTTAGTAATTTTTGTATAAAAAATTGAGCTGCATCCTTGGTACGTAAACTCTTACATGGTTAAATTTAAACATTCAAATGGAGAAGAGAAAGAATGCGATCCTCACAAAAAGAGCCGACACAATTTTCTGCTCAAGATTTGCAGGTTGTCAAAAAAGAGACACTTTTTAACGGCTTCTTCAAAATGGTAAAGTATTATTTCAAATATAGGCAGTTTGAAGGCGGCTGGAGCCGGGTTGTTGAACGGGAAATGTTTGTTCGGGGACGAGCTGCTGCCGTGCTGCTTTATGATCCGGTGCTTGATCAGGTGGTCTTAATTGAACAAATTCGTGTTGGTGCGCTTGAAAACCAGCATCCATGGCAGTTTGAAGTTGTTGCCGGGATTGTCGAAGAAGGTGAATCATCGGAAGACGTTGTGCGTCGGGAATCTGTTGAAGAAGCGGGACTCGTCGTCGGGCGGATTACTCCGGTAACGTCATATTATCCTTCATCCGGCGGATGTAATGAAATGATTGACGTGTATGTCGGTGAAGTCGATTCCTCTGTCGCGCATGGTGTTCACGGGCTGGATGGGGAAGATGAGGATATTCGTGTCCATGTATTAAGCCGGGAAGCGGCTTATGACTGGGTGAAGACGGGTAAAATTGAAAATGGTGCCTCCATTATCGCGTTACAATGGCTGGCGTTAAACTGGGAAGAACTGAAGACACAATGGCAGAAGTAGCAATGAAAAAGCCGTATCATGTTGATTTACCTGAGCTGATGCGGGTTTATGAAACAAACTACGCAAAACTAAATGCGTTGTTGCCTTCGCTGCACAGCGCTGAAGATGTGCGTTGTTACCAAGCCTTGCGTATGAATTATCAACTCGAAGTTATGGAAGTGACCAAATATACAACATTGGTCAAAATCTGTCAGAGTGATGATGTGGCTGTATTTCCCTTACCCACCATGTCGGTCCGTTTATATCACGATGCGCGTGTTGCTGAGGTGTGTAGCGCTGAACAGATACACCGTTTAAAACCTCGTTACGACTATCCGAACGATAGTATGGTACAAAAAGATGAAAAGGCGCAGACCAACCGCTTTTTAGGTGACTGGCTGACCTTTTGTTTAAAGCATGGTATTACTCGTGCACCGATTAATATCCGGGATCGATCATCTTCATAAGGTTAAGTAAATTTGGACGTTTCGTTTCATACCGAACATCTTGAGAGTATAAAACTGCTTCAGGTGACCGATACTCATTTATTTGCTTCTGATGAGGGCAGCTTGCTCAGTGTCAATACAGCCAATAGTTTTAAGGCTGTCGTGCAACAAGTGATCGCCAGAAATGTCGATTATCAGCTCATTCTGGCGACCGGAGATATTTCTCAGGATCATTCCGAAGCGTCTTATCAGCTTTTTGTCGATGGCATTGCGCCTTTGCAGAAGCCCTGTTTGTGTCTGCCGGGAAATCATGATGAGCAAATTGCGATGAAAACCATTCTGGCAAATTCTCAAATCATCCAACCGAGACACGTGACAGTGGGTGCCCACTGGCAGATGATTTTGCTCGATTCTCAGGTCTCCGGGGTTCCCTATGGGCATATCAGTCCTGAACAGCTCGAACAGATGGACGAGATTTTACGGCAGACGCCGGCAAAACATACGCTGATTTTACTCCATCATCACCCGTTGTTAGTCGGGAGTCGTTGGTTGGATCAGCATACGTTGAAAAACAGCGACGCATTCTGGGAAGTCCTGTTGAAATACCCGCACGTTAAAGGTGTCATTTGCGGTCATGTCCACCAAGTGATGGAGCGTGATTACCATGGGATTCAGGTGATGTCTACACCGTCAACGTGCGTTCAGTTTAAGCCGCACTCGGATGAGTTCGCTTTGGATTTAGTCTCTCCCGGTTGGCGTGAACTGGAGCTTCATCCCGACGGACAACTGACGACACAGGTTGGTCGTTTGAAGCAAGGTCTTTTCTTACCTGACTTCTCTGCAAACGGATACTGATAACAGCAAATCACCCGCATGGGGCGAGGATGAGGTCATCAATGCACAAACCTTCTTTATTGATCTATATTCACGGTTTCAACAGCTCCCCTTTATCTCATAAGGCGATGATTATGCAGCAATACTGCCGTGATTATCGTCCTGACATGCGAGTCATTGTGCCACAGCTTCCCTGTTTCCCTGAAGCAGCCGCCCAAATGCTTTTCGAGTTGATTCGAGAGAAACAGCAAACGTATCGTATTGGTTTGGTAGGAAGCTCGCTCGGTGGCTATCTGTCTATCTGGCTGAATTCACAGTTTCATCTCAGGGCTGTTGTCGTGAATCCGGCGGTTCGCCCTTACGAATTGTTACAAGACTATCTTGGCGAACAGGTGAATCCATATACAGATGAAAAGTATACGCTGGCAGCGTGCCATATCGAGGAACTTAAGGGGTTGGATATCGAGGTACTGCCTGATCCAAGCCAGTTCTGGTTGTTACAACAAATGGGTGATGAAGTGCTTGATTATCGTCAGGCGGTTGATAAATTTCGAGACGCCCGACAAACCGTAGAACAGGGGGGCGATCATAGCTTTGTGGGCTTTGAGCGCTACGCTGCTGCGATTCTCGAATTTCTGGAACTTTGACATGCATTGAGAAAAGTGTCAGAAACTAAGGCCGAAGCCTGACAGATGCTTGACAGGACGCCTTCTCTTCCAGACTATACCTCAAACATCGATGGGAAAGAGGAGGATTGAAGTCTCTGGCATTTCCCACGTATGATGTGTGCCATACAAATAAACTTTTTTCAGTGACAACTGTAAATAATCTCGAAATGTTTACAGATTGAGCGCAAAGTTAGAATCATTGATTGATATAAGCATCCCGAAATATGACTGAACAATATAATGCTGGTGCCATTGAAGTATTGAATGGCTTAGAACCAGTGCGTCGCAGACCAGGGATGTATACCGATACCGCACGTCCGAACCATTTAGGTCAGGAGGTCATTGATAATAGTGTTGATGAAGCGTTAGCCGGGTATGCATCGAAGGTCCAAGTTATTCTTCATTCTGACCAATCTCTGGAAGTGATCGACAACGGGCGGGGTATGCCGGTTGATATTCACCCGGAAGAGAAAGTTTCAGGCGTTGAGCTGATCATGTGTAAGCTTCACGCCGGAGGTAAATTTTCCAATAAAAATTATCAGTTCTCCGGTGGTTTGCACGGGGTGGGGATTTCGGTCGTCAATGCCTTGTCCAAACGGGTGGAAGTCACCGTTCGGCGTGACGGGCAAGTCTACGAAATTGCGTTTGAGCATGGTGATAAAGTCTCGGACCTGACGGTGACCGGCACTTGTGGCCGTAGAAATACCGGAACCAGCGTTCACTTCTGGCCGGATAGCAGCTACTTTGATTCTGGTAATTTCTCGGTTTCGCGGTTGATTAACAACCTGCGCGCTAAAGCGGTATTATGCCCCGGCCTTGAGATTACCTTCGACGATAAAGTCAATGGTAATGACTACCGCTGGTTCTACGAAGATGGCTTGAAGGATTATCTGGCTGAAGGTGTTAAAGGCTACACGTTGTTGCCTGAAGAGCCTTTTACCGGTGAGTTTAAAGCTGAGATTGAAGCCGCCACCTGGGCCGTGATTTGGCAACCGGAAGGTGGTGATATGATCACCGAAAGCTACGTCAACTTGATTCCCACAGCATTAGGTGGCACGCACGTCAATGGACTGCGTCAGGGGCTACTCGATGCCATGCGTGAGTTTTGTGAATTCCGTAATTTATTACCGCGTGGGGTTAAACTGACGGGTGAAGATGTTTTTGAACGTTGCTCCTACGTCTTGTCTGTCAAAATGCAGGATCCACAGTTTGCCGGACAGACCAAAGAACGCCTGTCATCACGTCAGACCGCTGCATTTGTTTCCGGGGTTGTCAAAGATGCATTCAGTCTGTGGTTGAATGAAAAACCACAACTGGCAGAGCAACTAGCCGAGGTCTGCATTGCAAATGCTCACCGTCGGATGCGGGCCAGTAAAAAAGTCGTCCGTAAAAAAATTGCTTCAGGACCAGCCCTGCCGGGAAAACTGACCGATTGTACGGTGCAAGATCTCAGTCGGACTGAATTATTTCTGGTGGAAGGGGATTCGGCGGGCGGCAGTGCCAAACAGGCCCGTGATCGTGAGTTTCAGGCCGTGATGCCATTGCGGGGGAAAATTCTCAACACATGGGAAGTCTCCGGCGATCAAGTGCTGGCTTCACAGGAAGTTCATGATATTTCAGTGGCGTTGGGGATTGATCCCGACAACAACGATCTCGACAGCCTGCGCTACGGTAAAGTGTGCATCCTCGCTGATGCGGATTCAGATGGACTGCACATTGCGACGTTATTATGCGCACTCTTTACGCGCCACTTCCCAGCGCTGGTTCGTGCCGGACATGTCTATGTTGCGATGCCTCCGCTTTACCGGATTGATTGCGGTAAAGAAGTCTACTATGCATTGGATGATCAGGAAAAAGATGGCGTGCTGGAACGCCTGAGTCAGAAAAAAGCCAAAATCAACGTACAGCGTTTTAAAGGACTGGGGGAGATGAATCCACTTCAGTTACGTGAAACAACCATGGATCCGAATACGCGTCGCCTTGTCCAGCTCACCATCGATGATGCTGAAGCAACCGATGAGATGATGGACATGTTGCTTGGTAAGAAAAGAGCTGACGACAGAAGAACTTGGTTGCAACGCAACGGTGACTTGGCAGAGGTATAAACATGGCAACAGAAATCAGTTTTGACGGGGTAGAACAGCTGCCGTTACGTAAGTTTACGGAAGACGCATACCTGAACTACTCGATGTACGTCATTATGGACCGCGCACTGCCTTACATTGGCGATGGTCTGAAACCGGTTCAGCGCCGTATTATTTATGCGATGTCGGAGCTTGGGTTATCGGCTTCGGCCAAATATAAAAAATCAGCACGGACCGTCGGGGACGTGCTGGGTAAATATCACCCGCATGGTGATTCGGCTTGTTATGAAGCGATGGTTCTGATGGCACAACCTTTCTCTTACCGTTATCCGCTGGTGGATGGTCAGGGGAACTGGGGGGCGCCGGATGATCCGAAATCTTTTGCAGCGATGCGTTACACCGAAGCCAAGCTGTCGCGTTTTGCGGAAATACTGCTTGGCGAACTCGGGCAAGGCACCGTTGAGTGGCAACCCAACTTTGATGGCACCATGCGCGAGCCACAAATGTTGCCGGCACGCTTGCCACATATCCTGCTTAATGGGGTTACGGGGATTGCTGTCGGAATGGCCACTGATATTCCGCCGCACAATGTCCGGGAAATTGCCAACGCAGTCATCCATCTCATCGATAAACCACAGGCTGGCTTAGATGAGATTATGGAATTCGTTCAGGGGCCGGATTACCCGACCGAAGCCGAAATCGTCTCTGCGCGAACCGATATCGAAAAAATCTATCGAACCGGTCGTGGCAGTATCAAGATGCGGGCCGTCTGGCACAAAGAAGGTGGTGATATTGTCATTACCGCACTGCCTCATCAGGTTTCCGGTGCGAAACTGCTGGAGCAAATCGCCAGCCAGATGCGGGCGAAGAAACTGCCGATGGTCGAAGATCTGCGTGATGAATCTGACCATGAAAATCCGACCCGAATTGTGATTGTACCGAGCAAGAAAAAAGTCGATTGTGATGTGCTGATGAATCACCTGTTCGTTTCGACGGATTTAGAAAAGAGCTTCCGTGTGAACCTGAATATGATTGGGCTGGATAATCGTCCTCAGGTGAAAGGGTTGGTGGAAATTTTATCCGAATGGCTTGAGTTCCGCCGGAGTACGGTCAAGCGTCGCTTGCAGTTCCGGTTGGATAAAGTGCTGGCCCGGCTACATATCCTTGAGGGTTTGCTGGTTGCTTATCTCAATCTTGATGAAGTCATTGAGATAATTCGCAACGAAGATGATCCGAAAGCCGTTCTGATGGCGCGGTTTGGTATCACGGAAATTCAGGCGGATGCGATTCTGGATACACGCTTGCGTCATTTAGCAAAACTGGAAGAGTTCAAAATCCGGGCTGAGCAAGAAGAACTGGAAAAAGAGCGGGATAAATTAGAACAACTGCTTGGTTCAGAGCGTCGTTTGAATACGCTGCTGAAAAAAGAACTCAAAGCCGATGCTGAAAAATATGGTGATGACCGTCGTTCTCCTTTGGTTGAGCGGGCCGAAGCAAGAGCCTTAACGGAAAGAGAACTGGTACCGAGTGAACCGATTACAGTCATTTTGTCGGATAAAGGCTGGATTCGTCATGCGAAAGGTCATGATATCGATTGTCAGGGGCTGAACTATAAATCGGGCGATCAATATCTGGCGCATGCCTGCGGGAAAAGTAATCAGCAGGCGGTGTTCTTCGGCAGTGATGGCCGTAGTTACTCGCTTGAAGCACACACCTTGCCATCCGCCCGTTCTCAGGGTGAGCCGATTACCGGGCGTTTGAATGTTGCAGAAGGCACTCAAATCCGTCAGGTGGTCATGGGCGATGAAGATCAGCTCTGGTTGGTCGGTTCAGATGCCGGATATGGATTTGTCTGTAAAGGCAGTGATTTTCTCTCCAAAAACCGCAGCGGGAAAGCACTGGTGAACTTGCCGGATAACGCACTGATCATGACGCCGCAGCCGCTGAGCAGTTTAGAATCTGATGAAATTATGGCGATCACTAATCAGGGACGGATGTTGTTATTCCCGATTAAAGATCTGCCTCAATTGGGGAAAGGCAAAGGCAACAAGATCATTAATATTCCTTCAGCAAAAGCCAAAGCAAGAGAAGAGTTTGTCTCTCATCTGATGGTGTTGCCGCAAGGGGCTGCACTGACGATCTATGCCGGTAAACGTAAGCTTGGACTGAAACCTGACGATCTGGAGAACTTCCGGGGCGAACGAGGCCGCAGAGGTGCATTACTGCCGCGTGGCCTGCAACGGGTGACCCGGATTGACATTGACGATGTGGTTGATGAAGCGGATACGCAAGCTGGCAATGAAGATATTTAATTGACATTCATGGCGCAGCTATCGTGAGAAATAAAAAAACCGGGCAATGAGATTGCCCGGTTTTTTTATAGATTCATTGTGTCGGTTTACTTACTGGTTACTACACTTACTTACGACTTATTGATTGAAGCCGCGACACCTTAGCCGGGCATCTAGTGATATCGCGCCCGCGCCTTTGTACATGATCCAGGCACTCAGTGCCAGCCAGGTCGCATGTGTCGGATAAGCATCCGGGTAAACAAAAATCTGAATCACCAGTGTCATACCAAAAATTCCCAGCGCGGCAAGACGGGTCGCCAATCCGGTAAGTAATAAGACGGCAAGCACATGTTCGGCAATCGTGGCAAGGTAAGCAGCCATCACATAAGGAATGACTGGGAGGTCATATTCATATTCGAACAGGGCAAATGTGCTGTCCTTGATCATCGGCCAGCCGAAATGGATTGGGCCGGAAATCAAATTGAAAGCAAAGCCTTCAATTTTGGTTTGTCCGGAGAGCCAGAAAATTGCAGCGAGGCCAAAGCGACTCAGCAATAAGATGATCGATTCGGTCCACGGAGAGGCCGATATTTTCTTCAGCAGCGGCAGTGACATAAACAGGCTCCTATTGTGGCCAAATGGCTCGAATAATGGGTTTTTGCAATAGCGTTGCAAATAACGCCGGAAAATGGTCAGGTACGATATTTTGGCTGGCTTGCGCGAGCGTGACGCCATGCTTTAGCTGTTGAATTAAGTGGTATTCATCCGCAGAAAGAGGATAGAACACCCCATAGTACGAACTTTTAGTCAGTAGTAGGTACTCACTTTTATTCCATTGAATATCCTGAATCATCACGGCTGAGTCTGGCTGGTGGGCCTGATAAATTAAGCCAACAGCATAAGAGGTTTGCCATAACCAACAGGGGTCCGTGAGTTGCCAGACCGATTGTGTCGGGTCGGCGCATGCTGCCAGATGTTGTTGAATATCGCTGATAGAGAGTACGGGGATATCGGCGGCGTGGGTCAATTGCAATAACTGATATTCCAGCTGGGCTAATTCACTGAAGTAAGGCAGCGATGAAAGCTGTGGTATCGAGCGGGAAAACTCAGCAAATTGCGCCCCATACTCGCTCAATATTGGCGAAGTTGGCGGATAACGTTGAATAAAATGTCCCGCCAGCATGCGGAAGAAATCCTCACCAACCACCTGTTTGCAGACCGGATAGATTTCTTCCAGTGCCTCAGTCAGTGAGTGATAGACATTGTTGCGGTAAACGGCAAAGCGAGCTTGTCTTTCTGCGACTGATGCGGCGTCGATTTGTGGCAGTGCGTCATCGTTTTGCATCAGAATCGACTGGCTAAATTGCTGTTGCATGTTCGGCCCCTGATGCTGATTGAACGGTTCGTTGAATACGCGTCCGGATCTGATCTGCCATTGTTGCCTGCTGTTGCAGTACCACCAGTTCCGGGAGTTGTCCGTCCCATTCAATCAACGTGGGTTTATCGCCCCATTTTTGCAACGTATATTGATAGAGTTGCCAGACATCATCCGCGACTTCCCGATCATGACTGTCAATTCTCAGAGGGACGGTCTCATTTTTGTCTACAGCGTAACCGGCCAGATGAATCTGTCGCACGGCCTGACCCGGAAATTGATCGATATATTGGTAAGGATCCTGCTGATGATTAAAACAGGAAACGGCAACATTATTGACGTCAAGTAGTAACTGGCATCCGGTCCGCTGGATGATAGTCGTGATAAATTCCAGCTCACTCATGGTTGTTGTTTTAAAGCGCAAGTAGGTCGATGGATTCTCCAGTAGCATGGGGCGCTTCAGTTGTTCCTGAACCTGATCAATGTGCGCACAAACTTGCGCCAGCGTTTTTTCTGTATAAGGAAGTGGCAGTAAATCGTTGAAAAAATGATTGAAATGGCTGGACCATGCCAGGTGTTCTGAGAAAACCAGTGGTTCAATCCACTCGACCAGTTGCGCGACTTTCTTGAGGTGCTCCCGGTTTAACGGCGACTCGCCACCGATAGAAAGGCCCACGCCATGAACGGTGATCGGATAATGGGCCCGAATCTTTTCCAGATAGTAACGGTTGGGGCCTCCGGCGGAGAGGTAGTTTTCGGCATGGATTTCAAAAAAACCGATGGTTGGTTTTTCTGCCAGAATCGCCTGATAATGACAGGGTTTTAAGCTCACCCCACTCAAGTGTGGAAAGCCCGAAGACGTTTGCACGTCTTCGGCGGATGGGGTTGGACGAAGTTCAATCATCGCGAATTCCCCGACTTAGAATGCTTTGAGCTGTCCATGACCTGTTGGTGAGGTTTCAGAGCTCATATCCATACAAGTCCCTTTCGGCACAAGCTTCCATGCATTTCCCTGATAGTCGGTTTTCGATGTTCCGGCGCAAGAAGTACCCGGTCCGGCTTTACAATCATTTTGTCCGGCAAGTGCGACTCCGTAGCATTTTTCTTTACTGGCTGCCTGTGCCGGTAATGTTGCTGCCGAGAGTGCAACCGCAGTTGTCAGAGCGAGCGCTAGAGATGTTTTTGATGTGTTCATCGTGTGTTCCTCACAAGTGTGTTGTCTGATTCCCTTATTCGACGGATGAACAGGGATGGGTATTACACTAAAAATGAAAAAAATTTATTATTTTTTATCTTTTAATTCTGTATGCATGTAACTTTTTGATAATAAACGAATATCATCCATCTGTTTGCCAAAGCGACGGCAACTGCTGCACATGCCCGTATGGAGGTGTAGTGCTAATTTTTCTTTGGTGGTGAGTGTTCGCTCCATTCGCTCGGAAAGAAGTCGGGTGGCTTGCTTACAGTTCATCATCATCGTTCCTCCGACAGATACCAGTTATTTTCTAAACACTCCCTGAGTCTGAGACGAGCACGGTAGAGCGTGACATTGAGGTGACTGATCGATATGTCTTCATGGTGACAAATCTCGGGAGTTTCCAGCTCAAGAAACTCTCGCATCATGAATAATCGCCCATAGCGTTCCGGTAAGGCATTCAGGCAAGCATCGAATACGCGCCAAAAATGTTCATTTTCAATGCAACTATCAGGTTGTTGCCATTTCACCGGGCGTTCATGTTTATGCCAGTGGCCATGTTGATCAAACAGCTTTTCCATCAAGGCATCACCTTGTGTACAGTCTCCTTGTTCAAGCTGGCTGGCGACCGTGGTGCGTTTTTCTTTTCTCAGCAAATCGATCAACTTGTTCTTGAGAATGGCAAAAATCCAAGTTTTCAGTGCGGCTTGCTGTTCAAACTTATCGATATGTTGATACGCAGCAATCATTGCTTCCTGGACCGCATCCTCGGCCAGTTGCTCGTCTTGAACTTGTAAGCGGGCAAATTTCAACATCTGCTGCCTTAACGGTTGGATAAACTGCTCATCGTCAAAGAGATGTTGTGAAAATGTATTTAGTTGAATATCTGAATCGGCTAATGTCATTCAATATCTCAATAAAAAGGAACTCTGTTAGTTTAGACGAATCTTGAATCAATTCCTTACAGGGTATTTTTATTTTTTATGGATCGGGTGACGGCATTGTGCGTGTTGATGATGTCCTTCGTCTGCATCACCGGGGGATCCAGCCGATGAGCAAGCCGGGGGAGGTCGTTCTATCCGGCATTCACAGAAAGAGAAAGATGGTGGTGGGAACAATAGAAATATCCGCCCCAATACAGAGCGGATGTGAAGATGTGAAGGTTAATCGAGATTGTCTTCTGACCAACCATCCGTATCGGATGTATCGGGGGCACTGGGAATGACATTTTCTTCATTGGCCCAACTGCCGAAGTCGATCATTTGGCATTGTTTACTACAAAACGGGCGAAAGGGGCTTTGCTCTCCCCAGACAACAGCTGCGCCACATTGAGGACATTGAACGGTTGTGATCTTTGGATTCGTCATAATTCTCTATATTGTTCGTTAGTCACATGTACGTTAGCAACAAACCGCCAGTTCAAACTGGATATCGCAGGTGCTGGCTTGATTTGTTTCAAATTCAATAAATTTTATCGCAAAACGGTTTTTGTGTCCTGAAATCATCGGATAAACCCCATATTCCAAAGGGATCATCAGGCGGAGAATATTGGCATCTTCGGCATCACTCTGATAAAAGCCTGATTTTGCCGTATAAGCCCGGTACTGACCTGTTTCCCGGGCGAGTTTCAGCCACAGACTCAGTGCAGATGATAGGGGTTTCACGGTTTGGAGCCAAGTCAAAGCATCCTGCTGTTTTTGTTCTGTCGGGGTATGCAGCCAGTAATGCAGCGCCGGCAGATCAAAACAGCATGATCCTCCGGGAAGATTAAAGCGTTGGCGGATCGCGCTCAGGAAGCGATCTTCTTTGAGTGAGACGCCAAACCGCTCTGCATTCATCAGATTTGAATGCACTTCATCCACTTCTCTCAGTAATGCCAACAATGTATTTTGATCGACGCCGTCAACATTCAGCCAGTTTCGGTACATGATCCGCTGCTTTTCGATATCTTTTGCCAATTCACTCCGGAGCTGGATCTGTTCAAAAATATCAAGCAGGTCAAATAATGCCCGGAAAAAAAGCTGATATTGGTCTCTCTCATCAAATTGAGATGCACGATGGAGCTGGGCCAGCAGGGATTCGACTCTCAGATAAATTCGAGTCTTTTCATTCAGAGGATGTTCGAATTGATGGATCGTCATTTCGCTAGCCTTTATTGATTCCGTTTCATTGTCACAAATTTTTGCCGCACATGGCTAGATACTTCTGGTGTAATGTTGTGATTTGAGACAAAAGTTGGTCATTTTCTGCGCTATTGTCAATCACGTCATCGGCCACGGCAAGTCGCTCTGCCCGGGTAGCCTGCGCAGAAAGTATACGCTGAGCATGATCATCACTGATCCCGTCACGTGCCATTGTGCGCTGAATTTGTATCGCTTCTGCAACATCGACAACTAAAATTCGGTTTGCCATCGACTGAAGTTGATTTTCAACTAAGAGTGGAATGACTAACAACGCATAGGGTGAGGTCGTGTGAGTCAGTGCTATTTGCATTTTTTGTCTGATCATCGGATGAAGTCGTTGATTCAGCCATGATTTTTCTTCCGGGTCAGCAAAGATAATTTCTCTCAGGCGCGCACGGTTTAATGTCCCGTCTGCGTTGAGGATTGTCTGACCGAAGTGCTCAGCAATGGCAGCCAGACCTGACGTCCCGGGAGCGACAACTTCTCTGGCAATGACATCGGCATCAACGATATCAATCGCAAAGTGTTGATGAAAAAGTTCGGCTACCGTTGTTTTTCCGCTTGCGATGCCTCCGGTTAACCCGACAACGAATGTCATATTACGCTCCTAGTACAATGGATGTATACCAGCTCATCATGGGGTCTCCCCAGATGAGGCAGAACCATCCGGCAATCGCCAGAGAAGGGCCGAATGGAAAGGCCTGATTACCTTGCTTCTTCATCAAAAGTAGTGTGCCACCTAACAGGATGCCAATCACCGAGGCCAGTAAAATGACCAGCGGTAACGTTTGCCAGCCGATCCATGCGCCTAAGGCTGCAAGATATTTAAAGTCACCGTATCCCATGCCTTCTTTTTTCGTCAGGAGCTTAAATATCCAGTAAATCGACCAGAGTGACACATAGCCGGCAACTGCGCCGATCACCGCATCAGATAAAGGCAGTGGACTGATATGTGTCAGGGATAGTAACAGCCCGAGCCAGATCAGCGGGATGGTTAAATTGTCAGGAAGTAACATCTGATTAAGATCGATACATGCCGCAGCAATGCTGATGTAGGTAAAAATGAGTAATGCCAGCGTGTAATAGGTCATGCCACCGTGAATTGCGACAATGCAGCTTGCCAGTGCTGTCATCAGCTCGACCAGTGGATATTGTACCGATATCGGCTTGCCACAGTCTGCACATTTGCCACCGAGCAGTAACCAGCTAAATAAGGGGATATTATGCCAAAGCCGAATTCGATGATGGCAGTGAGGACAGAATGATGCCGGGAGACTCAGGGAAATCCGTTCCTTCTTTGTGGGGGAAGGAATCTTGTACTCAGGGAAAGCTTCGCCAAATTCTTGCTTCCAGCTTGTGACCATCATCTGTGGTAAACGATAGATGACGACATTGAGAAAACTCCCGATGATCAGGCCGAAGAGGCTTGCAAAAACAGGAAATAACCAAGGATAAATCAAAAATGCATCCATTCAACTGTGCTCAATATTGTTCGATAACCAACCCCCGTTCAGCGAGGCAGTTTCAATTCAGACCGGTGACTCAAAACGCATCTGAGTGTACGACTACGGACATTATACTATCCCATCACCTGCATTAAGTTAAAGACAGGTAAATACATTGCGATGACCAATCCCCCGATCAGGCCACCCAGCACCAAAATCAATAAGGGTTCGATCATTTCTCCGAGCTGTTCAATACACTGATCAATGTCTTGCTCGTATTGTTGCGCGACTTTGTTCAGCACCTGACCTAATGTACCGGATTCTTCTCCGATGAATACCATTTGAGTGACAAACTCAGGAAAATGGTGACTGGTCTGCATTGCTAGATATAAGCTGCTTCCGGCTGAAACCTGAACTAAAACGGTTTCTAAGGCAGCTTGATATCGTCGCGATCCGGCAATATTTTGTGCGCTTTTCAGGCTATCCAGTAAAGGAATGCCGCAATCATAACAGGTTGCGAGGGTGCGACAACAACGAATCATGATCGCTTTGGTTCTCAATATCCCCAATAGCGGCAGTTTGAACAGCAGTCGTTCTGTCATCATTTGGAGCGTCGTCATACGATGCCAGAAGATCTTCAACAGACATATCACACCCAGCACGAATACAAGCGCCCATTTTCCCCAGAATCGGACAAGGTCCGATATAGCCAGAATTCGCCGAGTGAACCAGGGTAACTCGGCGTGCATATGGTTAAACATCTGAGCAAATTCAGGGATGACTTTGGCTAACATTAGTGTGGTCAGTAACAGTGTGCTCACCATGACAATCGACGGATACGTGGCTGCTTTGATCATTTTGGCCTGAAGTTGTGCATTTTTTTCTCGGTAATCAGCAATTTGAGCCAGTGTTTCGGCGATTTTTCCGGTCATTTCGCCCGCAAGAAGCATATCACCGTATAAACCACGAAAAGCGGATGAACTTTGTTGGAGTGCGTCTGTGACCGAAGCGCCGTTCATTAGCGCATTGTGTGCCTGTAGGACAATGAGTTTCGCGCCAAAACGAGAAAACTGCGTGGCAATCAGAAGGAGAGCCTGAACGATGGGCAGCCCGGCATTGAGCATGATTGCCAGTTGTCGGATTAGGTCGGTCATATCTTTCTCGCGGACCCGATTGCGCCATCGGCTGAATGGATTGGGTGGATCCGGGCGAATGATGTGAATTGCAGTCAAATTGGGTTGTAGCTGGCGCAACGCTTCTTCCTGAGAGAACGCCCAGAGATGCCCTGTTTTACGCTGTTGATCGAGATGAATTCCTTGCCAGTAATAGCGATGTAGTTCAGGTGTCGGCGGTGGCATGATCATCTCCTCTGTTGGTGGTGTATTGAAGTGGTGAAACGGCATATGTTTGCGTGCTCACCGCCGTCGGTGGTGTTCCCAGCACCCGGACGATTTCTTCATAAGCCGTCACGCCCTGCCGGACTTTCTCTATTCCTTCATGCCAAAGACCTGCTGTGGTGTTGTTTCCCGGGAGCGGCTGGTGAGCTTCCTGATGATGGGATGTCTGAGCGGAGAATGTCGAGAATTGGCTGGGATGGTACATGTCATAAATGCTGAAGCGGCCTTGATAACCGGCAATACAGGCGTGACAGCCTTGCGGTGATGGCTGATAAATCGAACCTTCATTTAATATTGGCCAGCGCTGGCATAGTTCCGGTGCGAGTTGTACTGCAACCTTACAGTGCGGACAAAGTTTACGAAGCAGTCGTTGAGCAACTACCAGACGAATGGTTGGGAGAATATGGTAGGTTTCCAGTCCCATGTAAATCAGTCTGGTCAGGGCCTCATATGCCGAATTGGTATGTAGCGTTGAGAATACCAGATGCCCGGTCTGAGCTGCGCGAAATGCCATTTGTGCGGTTTCCGGATCACGAATTTCACCGATCATCAGAATGTCAGGATCCTGCCGGAGCAACGCTCGGAGTATATGACTAAATGACAGTCCTATTTTTTCGTTCACTTGAATCTGGTTGACACCGGAGAGGGCGATTTCTATCGGATCTTCTACGGTTGAAATATTACGAGACTCATCGTTGAGCCAAGTTAGTGCGGAATAGAGCGTTACCGTTTTACCACTGCCTGTCGGGCCGGTGATCAGGATCATGCCTTGCGGATGCTGAATCGCTTGTAGAAACATCTCATGTTGTGCCGCTGAAAATCCCAATTGATCCGGGTGCAGTTCCATCTGATGACTGTTAAGAAGACGAATCACTATTTTCTCTCCCCACTGTGTCGGTAGTGTTGATATCCGGAGATCGACATCGATTGTCAATAGAGAGCCGAGCTTGATCCGCCCGTCTTGCGGTAAGCGGCGTTCTGCAATGTTTAGGTTGGCTAATACTTTCAAGCGGGATGCGAGTCTGCGACTGACTTTATTCGATGGTGTATGGGTTGTCAGAAGTAATCCATTGATTCTCATGCGGATACGATACGTCTGCTCATAGGGTTCGAAATGAATATCGGATGCACGCCTTTGATGGGCTTCCTGAATCAGCTGGAGAATGAACTGCGTAACCGGGGCATCGTTGGGTTGGATATCCGTTGTCTGGTAATCATCATGATCTTCTTGGATCACGTATTCATCCAATCGGTTCTGTGCAGGGAGACTCTGGCCGATGTTGTCTCTGGATTCGTAATAGGCAATGGCTTCTTGTAGCTGTTCAGCATCCGCAACAACCACATCAATATTGAGTCCGGTTGCAAACTGAAAATCTTCTCGAAGGTGAGGGATCGTTGGATCGCCGACGGCCAGTGTCAGCCATTCATGCCGGATAGCGATTGGCAGCGCTAAATAAAGCTGCATCAGCTCACTGATATCGAATTGCTGGCAGATTGCTACATCAGCAGGGCTGATATCGATCCGGCGCATCTTGAGATGCCGGGCAATAAAATCGGCGATCTGTCTTGCCGTCATCAGTTGAGAATCCAGCAGGGTTTTGAGTGGCCCGGTGGCATGATGACCAGACTGTTGCGCCAGCATGGTCAATTGTTCTTGTGTCAGGTAGTGTTCTGAGTGGAGCAGTCGAAGTAATTGGCTCATCATCGTGCCTCTGTCTGTGGACGAATGGTTGGTATTTTCCCGTCAGAGGGGCGTTACATGATGGTGCCTTTCTGGCAACCTTTGATTTGTCGGGCCGTATCTTGAATGCATTGCCATCCGGTGGTTGGATTTTTACGCCATTGGACCTTTTTCCCGGCAACAGATGTTGTGGGATTGAATTCGAATAACAGTGAGCCCTGCTCAGCAACTTCGGGATCGGGGAGCAGCGATAAGGTTCCCAGTGAACTCATCGTGGCACTTGCACCGACATCACTCAGGCCGGTTGCTGATGGAAATCGACCGTTTTCCTGTATGAATAAATCGATATTGGTGGTGAGCGCACTGGTTGTGCTGATACCGGCGGTGACTTCTGATTTTTGGATATAGTTCTGGTAAGCCGGTACGGCAATCGAAGACAAAATACCGATAATGGTGACGACAATCATTAATTCAACGAGGGTAAATCCACGTTGTTGTTTGGCTGTTGAGGGCATCATAAATCTCCGTTGTTAGATGAACGGAGCACATCATAATTCCGTGCCGGATGATTAATATCGGGACCCTTTATTAATGCGGGAGAGTTAGGTGAAGCTCATTTCTGAGTGACATATGAATCTCAGAATATATCGACAGAGTACGCATTCTTTATGGTGAACATCCGATTCGAACTCGCCAGTCTTAGTCTCTGGACCATTCGTATTCACAGGCATCGAAGTGTTTTTTGGTGCAGAAGTAGTGCTTATTTTTCTGAATGAACTGATCTTTTTTCAGAAATGCCAATGCCCAGTGTCTGGGCTGAAAGGTGATGGACTGTTGTCCGAACGTGATGGTTAAAGGGTGAGGGATTGTCATGACCAGACGAAAAGAGAGTTCCCGGCCGTTGTCATCGCAGATGAGTGCTTGTTGTTGCGGCTCTTTACCACTGCTGACGGTGACAGTATAAGGGTGATCCGGTGAACATGGATGATTGAAAACGGTGAACAGATCAAAGCGGTTGTCCAGCGTCAGAGAGGTAAAAATAACGGCTTGCTGAAAAGGGTACACACGGCGAAACAGTAACTGATGAGTATCCGTGGTTCGCGTGACTTGCACGCCACCGAAATCGTACCATTCCCAGTCCATATCTTTATTTTGGTAGGTCAGCAGGGAATAGGATATCACCCACAGACCAAGGGCAATCACCAGTAACAACAGCAGGAAAATTTTGGTGCTCTTAGAGCGCAGCAGAGAATTAACATTGATCATATCGGTGATGATTTTATCCGGTATCCGTTCATCGTGAACATCTTGACAGAAGCATAGACACAATCCGGATGGCAGCGTTCACAATTTTTTGTCTTTTCTTGCGTCTGTGCTCATCAATGAACGCAAAAAGCGCATGCCTTATGTCTCCGGATCGTGTGTGAATACCGCTGTGTGCTATTCCTGAAAACGCATCGACAAGTCGAGTGCCTGAATGTGTTTGGTGAGTGCTCCGACAGAAATATAATCAACTCCTGTCATCGCATATTCACGAATCGTTGTGAGTGTCACATTGCCTGACGTTTCCAGTGCGGCTCTGCCGGCATTGATACGGACTGCTTCTTTCATCATGTCACAGTCAAAATTATCCAGCATAACGATGTCTGCGCCAGCTTCGATCGCTTGTTGTAACTCTTCAAGGGATTCGGTTTCAACTTCGACCGGTTTACCGGGATGACGTTGTTTTGCCGTGGCAATGGCTGCCGCAATCCCGCCACAAGCGATAATATGATTTTCTTTAATCAGATATGCATCAAATACACCGATGCGATGATTCAACCCACCTCCGCAGGTCACGGCATATTTGAGGGCGTGACGCAGACCGGGGACTGTTTTACGGGTATCGAGCAGGCGGCATTGGGTTCCCTGAAGCATGGCGGCATACTGGGAGGTTTTAGTGGCACAGCCGGATAATGTCTGAATAAAGTTCATGGCGTTGCGTTCGCCGGTCAGTAGAATCCGGGATGGACCGCGTAGAGTGCATAACGTTTGGTTGGGTTCAATCCGATCCCCATCCTGCACATGCCATTCGATCGTCACGCTGTCCCCAAGTTGTAGAAATACTTCATCTGCCCATGCCTGACCACAAAAAACACCGGCTTCTCTAGTGATGATCGTCGCCGTATTGTGCTGATCGGCCGGAATCAGACTGGCGGTAATATCGGCATTTGGATCGACGGTTCCACCCAGATCTTCATAAAGGGTTTCTCTGACGACTCGAGTAATATCGAGAGGCAACTGCTGTTTGAGGTAGCTGAGGCGTTCTTGACTATTATGGCTGTTTTTCATCGACGATCTTTCGCTGTTGGTTAGATATGTTAAGTGGTATAGATGCGGCATAATACGATGACCGGATGTGAAATTCAGCCATTGCGTTCGAATTTTCCACGAATTGACGTAAAATCCCGGGGCAAGAGGTGAAAGGATGACAATGATGATTGATTCGAATGGATGGTACGACAAGGCCCAGCGGGTGATTTCTCCGTTTTATGATCAACGGGAAAGCCCTGAGGATATCTCTCTGCTGGTGATCCACAATATCACTCTGCCACCGGGGCAATTTGGCGGACCTTATATTGAACAGTTGTTTCAGGGCAAACTGCAAGCGAGCGAACATCCTTTTTTTCAAGTTATTGCTGATTTTCGGGTCTCGGCGCACTGTCTGATCCGACGTGACGGGCAGGTGATTCAGTTTGTTTCTTTTCTCGATCGGGCCTGGCACGCCGGGAAGTCATCATTTGCCGGACGACCACGATGTAACGACTATTCAATCGGCATTGAATTGGAAGGAACCGAATTGACCGCTTATACCGATGCGCAGTATCAGTCTCTGGCGACGTTGACACAAGACATCCTGATGCGTTATCCGCAGATCACCGAGCAACGTATTACCGGGCATCAGTATATTGCACCGTTGCGCAAAACCGATCCGGGATTAACGTTTGACTGGCGGCGTTATCGACACATGCTGAAAAAACCATGAGAATGAAATGCTGTGGGAGGATGAATGTCATCCGCCCTAGAGGGCATCATGATATTCAACCAGTATTTGTTCACACCAGTTGGCGATCCGTTCGTCACTCAGTTCGTATTGAGAGTCTTCATCCAGTGCGAGACCGACAAAATAGCGGCCATCTTCAGTCAACGCTTTGGATGCATCAAACTGATAGCCTTCATTCGGCCAATAGCCGATAAAATGGACGCCACAAGGTTTCAGTTCATCGTGAAGTAATCCCATGGCATCGAGATACCATTCTCCATAGCCTTCCTGATCCCCAAGCCCATAGAGTGCGACATATTTGCCAGCCAGATTCGGTTGTTGAATTTTATCCCAAATGGCTTGCCAGTCTTCCTGAATTTCGCCGAAATCCCAAGTTGAGATCCCGAGGATCAGTAAGTCGTAGTCTTGCATTCGCGTTAACGGAATATCTTTCACGTTGTATACATCGACGATATCTTCACCGATCATTGCGCGAATTTTTTCTGCTGCCATTTCGGTGTAACAGGTAGTGGAACCGTAGAAAAGACCAATCTTCATAACAATTATTCCAGCAAATCAATGTGTGCCACGTGCTTAAGGTTGTCGGATTCTAACGCTATCCCCCGACGAGCTCAAGATGAGTGATTGGCGATAAAAATGATCTGTTTTTGGTGATGTTTCTTCTTTCGACAGAGGATTCTATGGTATTAAGGTCAGGTGCAATAGAAGTGAGGTTGATAGTGTCTGATATTTTTGCTGCGGATCAACGCTGGGTTGAGCAGTTCTTGGATGCGATGTGGATGGAGCGTGGGTTATCAGAAAACACGCTGGCGTCTTATCGTCATGATTTGGAAAAACTGTTGCGTTGGATGCAGGGTCACAACTATCGGCTAGCCTCCGTTCTGACGCCTGAATTACAAGCGTTTCAGGCTTGGCTGGTGGATGAGAATTATAAACAGACATCCCGGGCCAGAATGCTTTCTGCGATTCGGCGTTTATTTCAATATCTGAATCGTGAAAAAGTCAGAACGGATGATCCGAGTGCGTTGTTGGTAACGCCAAAATTACCGAAACGCTTACCGAAAGATTTGAGTGAAGCTCAGGTAGAAGCCTTACTGGATGCCCCAAATCCTGAAGACCCTGTCGAGTTACGTGATAAAGCGATGCTTGAATTGCTGTATGCGACGGGATTACGGGTCACGGAACTGGTCACGCTGACGATGGAGAATATTAGTCTGAGGCAGGGAGTCGTCAGGGTTTTTGGTAAAGGTGGTAAGGAAAGACTGGTGCCAATGGGTGAAAATGCCATCGAGTGGATTCAGACTTTTTTACAGCAAGGGCGAGGAATTTTGTTGGGTGAGCATTCATCTGATGTGTTGTTTCCTAGCCGCAGGGCGCGTCAGATGACACGGCAGACATTCTGGTACCGGATTAAATATTACGCAGTTCAGGCGGGTATCGATACGGAAATGTTATCTCCTCATGTGCTACGACATGCATTTGCAACTCATTTACTGAACTATGGTGCAGATCTCAGAGTCGTACAGATGTTGTTGGGGCATAGTGACTTATCGACAACGCAAATTTATACTCATGTGGCGACTGAAAGATTAAAACAGCTCCACAACGAACATCATCCAAGGGCTTAGGTAAGGTGACAATGATGCGCGCAATCCGCGAATTAATTTTATTAGGTTTAGTATTTTTTTCTCTGGCAGCATCTGCCGCTGATTCATTTGATAAACAGGCATTAATGCAGCGATTCCAGTCGTTGGGATTGAGCGTTAAGGATGTTGTCCCTGCTGATGTTGATGGTCTGGTTGAAATTCAAACCACCAATGGTGTGCTGTTTGCATCTCCCAAGGGTGACTATTTCATTGCCGGAACCCTGTATAAAATGAAAGGCAACGGCCAGTATGAAGACGTGATTGCCAAACGTCAGGCCCCAATCAATGCCAAGCGTATTGAGCAGTTGAAAGATCAGATGATCGTGTATAAAGCGGATCATGAAAAATACGAGGTGACAGTGTTTACGGATATTACTTGTGGATATTGCATTCGTCTGCATAGCCAGTTGAAAGCGTACAATGATCTAGGCATTACAATCCGTTATCTGGCGTTCCCGCGTCAGGGGCCAACCGGACAGGTCGCCGAGCAGATGGCTGCGATTTGGTGTGACGCAGACCCGGCTAAGGCACTCAATGATGCCAAAATTAACCGTGATATTCCCAAGCCTGAAGGGGATATATCAAAATGCAAGAAAGAAGTGGCTAACCATTACCAACTGGGGCGGGAGCTGGGAATCAGCGGCACCCCGGCAATTTTCCTGCCAAACGGAGAAATGATTGGCGGTTACTTGCCACCAGATAAATTACTTGAGCGTTTAAAAGCGATTTAACCGACAAGCGTTTCCGAACTGCTCGATTTGGCCCGATGAATGTCGGGCCATTCATTTTAGGGCCGTTTCTTTTGGCTTGGAGACCGGATGTGCAATCACCTCAACAGAGGCTTTACCTGCGTGGTATGATGTGCAAATGATTCATTGCCATTGAGTCTCAAGCCATCATCCCCGTGAACCAGAACTGAAGTAAAAAATGATTGAAGTAAAAAGAAGACCTGTCGCTGATATTTCCTTGCTTCCGGAGAGCATTCCTCCGATTTTGAGACGTTTGTACATCGGTCGTGGCGTCAAAGATGTCAGTCAGTTGGAAAAAAGTGCCAAATCACTCCACAGTTATCAGTTGCTTGATGGCATTGATCGTGCCGTTGCAATTCTTTTTGATGCGATTCAGCGTCAACAGCGCATTATTGTTGTCGGGGATTTTGATGCTGACGGAGCGACCAGTTCTGCTTTATCGGTTCTGGCACTGCGCATGATGGGCAGTCAGCAGGTCGATTATTTGGTGCCCAATCGTTTTGATGATGGTTATGGTTTGAGCCCTGAGGTGGTCGATCAGGCACTGGCGATGAATGCTGAAGTGATTATGACTGTGGATAACGGTGTCTCGTCGATCGAAGGGGTTCGTTATGCCAAACAGCAAGGATTGACAGTGATCGTTACCGATCATCACCTGCCGGGTAATGTGTTGCCTGAAGCCGATGCTATGGTGAATCCGAATCTACCCAGTTGTCAGTTTCCTTCAAAATCACTGGCGGGGGTCGGCGTGGCTTTCTACCTGATGATGGCACTTTGTGTAGCGATGCGTCAGCGTCATTGGTTTGCAGAGCATGGCATTGCGGAGCCGAAATTAATGGAGCTGCTGGACTTGGTTGCACTGGGAACGGTCGCCGATGTCGTGCCATTGGATGAAAATAACCGCGTGTTGGTTTATCAGGGGTTACAGCGAATTCGGGCCGGGCATGTGCGGCCCGGCATTCAGGCTCTCATCGAAGTCGCGAAACGCAACCCCCGCCAACTGGTTGCTGCGGATTTCGGCTTCGCTTTAGGGCCGAGAATCAATGCCGCCGGGCGATTGGATGATATGTCGTTCGGGGTGGAATTATTATTATGTGACAACATCCATGCAGCGCGCAGAATGGCCAGTGAACTGGATGCGCTCAATCAGACCCGTAAAGAGATTGAGTCAGGTATGAAGCAGGAAGCCGTGGCATTCTGTGAGCGGCTGAAATTAGGGGCAGGAAGTGAGCTTCCTTTCGGTATTGCTTTGTTTCAACATGACTGGCATCAAGGGGTGATTGGGATTCTGGCCTCTCGAATTAAGGATTCTTATCACCGACCAGTGATTGCTTTTGCGGATGCCGGTGATGGTTTACTCAAAGGCTCTTGTCGTTCAATTCCCGGCTTGCATATGCGTGATACGCTGGACTTGATTGACACGCGTCACCCTGGTTTGATTCTGAAGTTTGGCGGTCATGCGATGGCTGCGGGGCTCTCGATCCGAGCCAGTGATTTTGAACATTTCTCCCGTCAGTTTGATCAGATTGTCCGCGATAGTCTTGATGAAACGGCGCTCAAAGGTGTGCTTTTATCTGACGGAGAACTGCTACCGGAAGAGTTTTCGATGTATACCGCGGAAATAATCAGAGCCGGAGGTCCTTGGGGACAGGCATTTCCTGAGCCAGTGTTTGATGGTGAATTTAAAGTGCTGGATCAGAAATTGGTCGCAGAGAAGCATTTAAAACTCATGCTTGAGCCGCTTCATCGGGGGCATACCACGCATAAAATGATTGATGCGATTGCGTTTAATGTTGATGTGCGTCGCTGGCCGGATCGGTCAGTCAAAACCATTCATATTGTTTATAAACTGGATATTAATGAATTTCGCGGGAACCAGTCACTCCAATTGATTGTCGATCATATAGAAGCACGTTAGCGTGTTTATGAAATGTATTCTCTTCACTAAGATGATTTCGCTTGCGGAATCATCTTCATTTTATCACTTGGATTTTTACTCGATGAGCGCGTGGCAAATACATTCGCTGGGTCAATGAAATTGGTCAGACCTGCTAAATTTATTGCCTAATGTCACTATATTTATTAGCAGTTATGCATAGATATTGTTGCGAGTATGTTTAATTGTGATGCGTTCTATGATTTGGGTCAAATTTTATCTGGACAGGTAACTTTTGAATATGTTAATTTCTGCACCAGTTGATAATTGGTATTACCAATTGACTAGATACCAAAATATAACATAGCAGAATAATAAGTATGGCTTATCAAAGGATTCGTCAGCCGAAACTTGCCGACGTCATCGAGCAAGAACTGGAACGGCTGATGGTGGAAGGTATATTAGCGCCTGGGCAGCAACTTCCTCCAGAACGAGAACTAGCCCGACAGTTTGATGTCTCCCGTCCATCCGTCCGGGAAGCGATTCAACGGCTTGAAGCAAAGCGTTTGTTGACTCGCCGTCAGGGTGGGGGAACATTCGTGACTGCGAATATCGGGACGAGTTTCTCGGATCCTTTACTCGATTTACTATCCAGCCATTCTGAAACTCAATTAGATTTACTTGAAGCCCGCCATGCTTTGGAAGGGATATCTGCTTATTTTGCCGCTCTGCGCGGTACAGAAGAAGATTTCGTGCGAATTCAGGCTTGTCTGGAAAAGATTAGCGAAAAACAAATCGAAAAAAATATCGCGGAAGAATCATCCAGTGTTGTCGAATTTTTAATCGCATTGACTGAAGCTGCCCATAATGTGGTCCTGCTTCATATTGTTCGCAGTCTGGCACCGCTGCTTGAACAAAATGTATTACAGAATTTCAAATTATTACACCGCCGCCCTGAAGTGGTGGAGAAAGTGAGTAAACATAGGGCAAGTATCGTAGATGCTATCGTTTCCGGGGAGCCTGAAAAAGCTCGTGAAATGTCGCATTCTCATCTCGCCTATATTGAAGAAACACTGCTGGATCTCACGCGTGAACAGACTCGACGAGAACGTTCGTTACGCCGGATTCAGCAGGGTAATAAGCCTGACTGATTACCTTGGTCGAATGGCCTTTATTACTGATTTGTTTTGATCAAACCAACAAAAGGAAAGATCGCATGTCTGACATGAAGCATGACGTAGATGCACTGGAAACTCAGGAGTGGTTAGAAGCACTTGAGTCAGTTGTCCGTGAAGAAGGCGTTGAACGTGCTCAGTATCTCTTGGAAGAAGTTCTGGAGAAAGCACGTCTCGATGGCGTCGATATGCCAACAGGTGTTACAACAAACTATATCAATACAATCCCTGCTGATCAGGAACCTGCCTATCCGGGTGACACGACACTTGAGCGCCGTATCCGGTCAATTATCCGCTGGAACGCAATCATGATCGTTCTTCGTGCTTCGAAGAAAGACTTAGAGTTGGGTGGCCACATGGCTTCATTCCAATCTTCTGCTGCGTTTTATGAAACATGCTTTAACCATTTCTTCCGTGCGCCAAACGAGAAAGACGGCGGCGATCTGGTTTACTATCAAGGTCATATCTCTCCGGGGATCTATTCCCGTGCTTTTGTTGAAGGTCGTCTGACTGAAGAGCAACTGGATAACTTCCGTCAAGAAGTTGATGGTAAAGGGATTCCATCTTACCCACACCCGAAATTGATGCCTGAATTCTGGCAATTCCCAACCGTATCGATGGGACTTGGACCGATCTCTGCGATTTATCAGGCGCGTTTCCTGAAATATCTTGATGGTCGTGGCTTGAAAGATACCTCTGAACAGCGTGTTTATGCGTTCTTAGGTGATGGTGAAATGGACGAGCCAGAATCTCGTGGTGCAATCTCTTTTGCGGCGCGTGAAAAACTGGATAACCTTTGCTTCCTGATTAACTGTAACCTGCAACGTCTGGATGGACCGGTCATGGGTAACGGTAAAATCATTCAGGAACTGGAAGGTTTGTTCCGCGGTGCCGGCTGGAATGTGGTCAAAGTACTTTGGGGCAACAACTGGGATTCACTGCTGGCGAAAGACACCTCTGGCAAGCTGTTACAGTTGATGAACGAAACCATTGACGGTGACTATCAGACCTTTAAGTCAAAAGATGGTGCTTATGTTCGTGAGCATTTCTTCGGCAAATATCCTGAAACAGCAGCGCTGGTTGCGGATATGACAGACGATGAGATCTTTGCGCTGAAACGCGGTGGTCACGATACATCGAAACTATTTGCTGCCTTCAAAAATGCTCAGGATACCAAAGGCCGTCCAACCGTCATTCTGGCGAAAACGGTTAAGGGTTATGGCATGGGTGATGCCGCAGAAGGTAAAAACATTGCGCACCAAGTGAAGAAAATGGATATGACCCATGTCCTGAAGATGCGTGATCGTTTAGGCCTGCAAGACTTGATTTCAGATGAAGATGTGAAATCTCTGCCTTACCTGAAACTTGAAGAAGGTTCAAAAGAATATGAATACCTGCACGCTCGTCGTAAAGCGTTGCACGGTTATACCCCACAGCGTCTGCCGAAGTTCACACAAGAATTCGTGACGCCAGCGTTGGATGAGTTCAAGCCGCTGCTGGAAGAGCAGAAGCGTGATATTTCTTCAACTATGGCATTTGTCCGGACACTGAACATCCTGCTGAAAGATAAAAATATCGGCCAGCATATTGTGCCGATTATTGCTGATGAAGCCCGGACTTTCGGGATGGAAGGTTTGTTCCGTCAAATCGGTATCTACAACCCGCAAGGTCAAACGTATACACCGGAAGACCGCAGTGTTGTTGCTTACTATAAAGAAGATACCTCAGGTCAGGTTCTGCAAGAAGGGATCAACGAACTGGGCGCGATGTCTTCTTGGGTTGCTGCGGCAACATCATACAGCACCAACGACTTGCCGATGATTCCGTTCTACATCTACTACTCGATGTTCGGTTTCCAACGTGTCGGTGATATGGCATGGATGGCGGGTGACCAACAAGCACGCGGTTTCTTACTGGGTGGTACGGCCGGTCGGACAACGCTGAACGGTGAAGGTTTGCAACACGAAGATGGTCACAGCCATGTTCAGGCCAGCACCATTCCAAACTGTATTTCATATGATCCGACATTCGCTTATGAAGTCGCAGTGATCATTCAAGACGGTATTCGTCGCATGTATGGTGAACAAGAGAATGTTTACTACTACCTCACGCTGATGAATGAAAACTATGCAATGCCTGCGATGCCAGATGGTGCTGAAGAAGGGATTCGCAAAGGGATCTATAAACTGGAAACACATGCTGGTAACAAAGGTAAAGTGCAGTTGATGGGCTCTGGTACGATCATGAATGAAGTGCGTCAAGCTGCAGTGATCCTGAGCGAAGAATATAACATTGCTTCTGATGTTTTCTCCGTGACTTCATTTAATGAACTGACTCGTGATGGTCAGGCATGTGAGCGTGACAACATGCTGCATCCTGAAGCGGAAGAGAAAGTGCCTTATATCGCGACTGTGATGGGTTCTGAGCCTGCAATCGCAGCTACAGATTATATGAAAAACTATGCCGAACAGGTGCGTGCTTATATACCTGCTGCATCTTATAAAGTTCTGGGAACCGATGGTTTCGGTCGCTCTGACAGCCGTGAAAACTTACGTCGTCACTTTGAAGTGAATGCGGGATATGTTGTGGTTGCTGCACTGAATGAACTGGCTAAACGAGGTGATATCGAGAAATCTGTTGTGACCGCAGCGATTAAGAAATTCGATATCGATACAGAAAAAACAAACCCGCTATACGCTTAATTGAGGTAGAAAAACAATGACAATCGAAATTAATGTACCTGATATTGGTGCGGATGAGGTTGAAGTCACTGAGATTCTGGTAAGCGTTGGTGACAAAGTTGAAGAAGAGCAATCCCTGATCACTGTTGAAGGTGACAAAGCTTCTATGGAAGTGCCTGCATCGCAAGGCGGGATTGTCAAAGAGATCAAAATTGCCGTGGGCGATAAGGTGTCGACTGACTCGTTGATCATGATCTTTGAAGATGAAGGTGCAGCATCCGCTGCACCGGCTGCTGATGCCAAGTCTGAAGATGCTGCACCAGCGGCATCAACAGCAAGCACTGAAGTGAAAGAAGTGCATGTGCCTGATATCGGTGGCGACGAAGTTGAAGTCACTGAAATCATGGTTGCTGTGGGTGATCAGGTTGAAGAAGAGCAATCACTGCTGACGGTTGAAGGTGACAAAGCTTCGATGGAAGTGCCTGCACCATTTGCCGGTACAGTCAAAGAAATCAAAGTTGCGACGGGTGACAAAGTGTCAACCAGTTCGCTGATTATGGTCTTTGAAGTTGCTGGCTCCGGTGCTGCACCAGCTGCGACTGCTGAAGCGCCAGCGGCTGCTTCCTCTGGATCAGCTCCGAAAGATGTACACGTCCCGGATATCGGTGGTGATGAAGTTGAAGTCACTGAAATCATGGTCGCTGTGGGTGACTCGATCACTGAAGAGCAGTCACTGATTACCGTGGAAGGCGATAAAGCTTCAATGGAAGTGCCTGCACCCTTTGCCGGTACGGTCAAAGAAATCAAAATCAAAGTCGGTGACAAAGTATCAACAGACTCTTTGATCATGGTCTTTGAAGTGGCCGGTGCTGCTCCTGCTGAAGCGCCTGCAAAATCAGAGTCTGCACCAGCACCAAAAGCAAATGCTGAAAAACCGGCCGCTGCGAGTGCTGCACCAGCAACGGGTGATTTCCAGGAAAATAACGAGTATGCGCACGCCTCTCCGGTTGTTCGCCGTCTGGCTCGCGAGTTCGGTGTTAATCTGGCTAAAGTGAAAGGTACGGGGCGTAAGAGCCGTATCCTGAAAGAAGATGTCCAGAACTTTGTCAAAGAAGCCCTGAAACGACTAGAGTCTGGTGCTGCTTCTGGGAAAGGTGACGGCAGTGCATTGGGTCTGTTGCCATGGCCAAAAGTGGACTTCAGTAAGTTTGGTGAAACGGAAGTTAAGCCATTATCTCGCATTAAGAAGATCTCCGGTGCAAACCTCGCACGTAACTGGGTCATGATTCCTCATGTAACCCAGTGGGATAATGCGGATATCACTGAGCTGGAAGCATTCCGTAAAGAACAGAATGCGATTGAAGCGAAGAAAGATACCGGCATGAAGATCACGCCACTGGTTTTCATCATGAAAGCTGCGGCCAAAGCTCTGGAAGCCTTCCCATCATTCAACGCTTCGCTGTCTGAAGACGGTGAAAGCCTGATTGTGAAGAAATACGTTAACATCGGGATTGCAGTCGATACGCCAAATGGCTTGGTGGTTCCTGTGTTCAAAGATGTGAACAAGAAGGGCATTTATGAGCTTTCAGAAGAGTTGATGGCTGTTTCCAAGAAAGCTCGAGCCGGTAAACTGACTGCCTCAGATATGCAAGGTGGCTGTTTCACGATTTCTAGTCTGGGTGGTATCGGTGGTACAGCCTTTACACCAATCGTGAATGCACCTGAAGTTGCAATTTTGGGTGTTTCTAAATCAGAAATGAAACCAGTATGGAATGGCAAGGATTTTGTTCCTCGTCTGCAACTGCCACTCTCTCTGTCTTACGATCACCGTGTGATCGATGGAGCTGAGGGTGCACGTTTCATCAGTTACCTGAACGGTTGCCTGAGCGATATTCGTCGTTTGGTACTGTAATCTTGTGCAATGAAAAGGCGGCTGAATAGCCGCCTTAATCAATAGAATCAAAGGGCAATTAAAACCGCAATGTTATTCTTGAGTTTTAATTGTTGACTGGCTCACAGGCTTTGGGGTTTATCTTTTCATATCATTAACATCTCTGTAAACTGGATTGGTTTTAGGATTCATTCCTCACATGTTTAAGACGTATGTTTTTGAAGCCCCGTTAGCCTGTAAGGGATAATGACTACAAGAGGTCAAAATGAGCAAAGAAATCAAAACCCAGGTGGTTGTGCTAGGTGCAGGTCCTGCTGGTTACTCCGCTGCTTTCCGTTGTGCCGACTTAGGTCTGGAAACTGTAATTATCGAGCGTTACAACACCCTTGGTGGTGTCTGTTTGAATGTCGGTTGTATTCCGTCTAAAGCACTATTGCATGTTGCGAAAGTGATTGAAGAAGCGAAAGCATTATCAGAACACGGCATCGTGTTTGGCGAACCGTCAACAGACATCGATAAGATTCGTCTGTGGAAAGAAAAAGTAATCAACCAGTTAACTGGCGGTCTGAGCGGTATGGCGAAGATGCGTAAAGTGAACGTTGTTAACGGCTTTGGTAAGTTTACCGGGCCAAACAGCATCGAAGTTGAAGGTGAAGATGGTAAAACCGTCATTAACTTCGACAATGCGATTATCGCAGCCGGTTCTCGTCCGATTGAATTACCATTTATTCCGCATGAAGACCCACGCATTTGGGACTCAACGGATGCACTTGAATTGAAAGAAGTGCCGAAGAAAATGCTGATCATGGGTGGCGGTATTATCGGTCTTGAAATGGGTACGGTTTATCACGCACTCGGTTCACAGATTGATGTGGTTGAAATGTTTGATCAGGTGATTCCTGCGGCAGATAAAGATGTCGTGAAAGTCTTCACCAAACGCATCAAAGACAAGTTTAGCCTGATGCTGGAAACCAAAGTCACTGCTGTTGAAGCAAAAGACGATGGTATTTATGTGTCGATGGAAGGCAAAAATGCGCCGGCAGAAGCAGAGCGCTATGACGCAGTCTTGGTTGCAATCGGCCGGACGCCAAACGGTAAACTGCTCGATGCAGAGAAAGCTGGTGTTGAAGTTGATGATCGCGGCTTTATCAATGTTGATAAGCAAATGCGTACTAATGTTCCTCATCTGTTTGCAATCGGTGATATCGTTGGTCAGCCAATGCTGGCACACAAAGGGGTTCATGAAGGACATGTTGCTGCTGAAGTAATTGCCGGTAAGAAACATTACTTTGATCCGAAAGTGATCCCATCAATTGCATATACTGAGCCTGAAGTCGCATGGGTTGGTAAGACTGAGAAAGAAGCCAAAGCTGAAGGAATCAACTACGAAGTTGCCACTTTCCCTTGGGCTGCATCTGGCCGTGCTATCGCATCAGATTGTTCTGATGGGATGACGAAGATGATCTTCGACAAAGACACACATCGCGTGATCGGTGGTGCGATTGTCGGCACCAATGGTGGCGAACTGTTGGGTGAAATTGGTCTGGCGATTGAGATGGGTTGTGATGCTGAAGATTTGGCGCTCACCATTCATGCTCACCCGACACTGCATGAGTCAGTGGGTCTGGCGGCTGAAGTTTTCGAAGGCACAATTACGGATCTGCCAAACGCGAAAGCGAAAAAGAAATAATGGCTGATGCTCTTTAATAAAAAAACCGCTGTGATGACAGCGGTTTTTTTATCTCTGAAGTCCGGTTGAAGCTCTCACTGGAACGAACACACTTTCCAGTCGAACACGAAGAGAGTGGAGTTCATTGATAATACATTAAGCCCGACGGTTATTATAAATACATAACATGTCCAGATAACTGTTCACCAGGTCATCGATCTCTTTTTGATCTTGTAGACGGTTAACCTGAACAAACAGAGAGTAGAAGATGCCGAGGAACAAAGTGACCAAATGCTCAGGATCATAATGTTCACTGACATCGCCACGCTCAACTGCTTTGGTAAACATATTTTTCACCAACAGGCGGTTGGTATGGTTGGTCGAGACAAATAGTGGCCAGACTTCATCACGAGTGGATGCACTCCATTCGAACCACACTTTCAGCCAATGACAATCTTCAAAAACCAGTTTTGTCATTTTATGGGTCAGGTTATAGAGGTTATCTTTGATATAACTATCCACGTCGATATTATCTGCGAGGAAGTTTGAGAATTGGTGAACAACGTGGGTGAGCACATCATCAACTAAATCTTCCCGTGTTGGGAAATAGTTGAATACAGTTGCAACAGAAACCTGAGCAATCTCAGCGATATCTGCATGTCCACCACGTCCGATACCTCGTTTAGCAAAAACTTCAAGCGCTATTTCCATGAGCTGAAGTTTGCGTTTCTGAGGTGATAATCGTGTACGAGGGCGTTTTTCTATTGAAGCGTCCATAGTTTTTTTCCTTGCCAATTACGTTGAATGAATATGTGTTCTAATGATTATTTTATTATTTTGTGTTCGATATATGAGTGTAATGGTGCATATGTGTCAGGTCAATTATTTCTATGAAGTTTTTGTGCAGTGCCTCAAGTATCATTAATGATAGAATTGAATCATATTAGTGATAATTATCGTGAAATTATGTCTTTATTTTATAGATGAATTTTATTCATCCGGCAGTTGAGCAAAATGACATGACATACTTTCGTTGAGCAGAGAGATAGCGAGCGTTTTGACCGTTCGGTCAGGTTTGTTTAACTCTGATCTCAGAGGTGGTACTATACGCCCCCTTCATTGATAGGCTTATCATTCAAACGATGGCGGATTCAGTGACACAAGATGCATTAATGTAAAATGCCAAACCAAAGCAATGAGATTCTTATGAAGCATACCGTTGAAGTCATGATTTCTGAGCAGGATGTCCAGAAACGTGTTCAAGCCCTAGGGAAGGAAATTACCGAATATTATCAGCATAGCGAGGAATTGGTTCTGGTCGGATTGCTCCGCGGATCATTCGTGTTTATGGCTGATTTAGCCCGAGCGATTCAACTGACGCATCAAGTCGATTTTATGACGGCTTCCAGCTATGGGAACGCGATGGAAAGTTCACGGGATGTTCGTATCCTGAAAGATCTCGATGATGATATCAAAGGGAAAGATGTCTTGCTGGTTGAAGATATTATCGATACGGGGAATACCTTAAATAAGGTCAAAGAGATTCTGTCGCTGCGCGAGCCACGTTCGATTCGTATCTGTACTTTACTGGATAAGCCTTCACGCCGTGAAGTACCGGTTGATGCAACATGGATTGGTTTTGAAATTCCAGATGAGTTTGTCGTGGGTGTCGGTATTGATTATGCACAGAAATACCGTCATTTGCCTTATATCGGTCGGGTGATCCTGCAAGAAGCATAAGCTGATTGATGTGATACCCCATCGGTATAGGAACAGTAGATAGGAACAACAGGGGAATACCAAGAACGTGCCGCTCTGGCATGGCCGCTTGGAAATCGCTTTTGATCAAATAAGAGCCCGAAGAGGGCTTTTATTTTATCCGGTCAATTCACTTCACGGATTCACTGTCAGTCAAACCGTCATCAGCGACAAAGCAATTCATATTCAGGGTTGAGAATTTTTTCCATGGCTTGATGGTAATTGTCTTCAACCGTTTGCGGGGAATGACAACGAACCCCCAGATACTCTAGTTTTCCGTCTTCGATACCGTAGACCACACCGTGTAATTCAATTTGTTGCCCTCGCTCCCATGCACCTTGCAGGATGGTCGAGTTACCCAAGTTATAAACCTGTTCTGCGACATTGATTTCTGCCAGTTTGTCAGCGCGATCTTGATCTGACATCTTATCAAGGTAACCGCGGTGTTTGCAGTAGACATCATGAATATGCAGTAACCAGTTATTGATGAGTCCGAGCTTCGGAGTGTCAATTGCAGCATTGACGCCGCCACAGTGATAGTGCCCACAGATAATGACATGCTTCACTTTCAGAACATCAACCGCATACTGGACGACCGAGAGACAATTCAAATCGGTATGAATGACTAAGTTGGCAACATTGCGGTGAACAAAGAGTTCGCCGGCATAAAGTCCGGTCAGACGCTCTGCCGGAACGCGGCTGTCGGAACAACCAATCCACAGAAAATCAGGATTCTGGCCCTCTGCCAGTTTACTGAAATATTCAGGATTCTCTGCTTTAATCGCCTGGGTCCATTTCGCATTATTTTCGAATAGTGTTTTGATCTGGGGCATCTTACTTTCCTTATCAGCAATGGGGTGTCTTTCCCACTACCTAAAGATAATCAATCCGATGGTTCGGTAGACTTAACTGGGAATCAATATACACAATCTGGTGGCGAATATATTGCTTTTTTTACTCATCTGATCAGATATAGCAACAACGGGAAAGTGTTGCTGATTATTTGTGCAATCTTTTAATGTTTAACCTGAATGACGAAGGAAAACGTAATTTTTGATATTTTCATGTTAAATGCCACCAATTTAGTTATGATTTTTTGTTTTTTCTGCTGCAATTTCGCTATTTTGTTTTTTCTGATATAAGGTTGAAACTGAGCGGCTGAGCCTCCATATGAACAGTATTCGTCTATTCATATCCTTATCATCAGTTGCTGCTTCAGCAGGCGATGTCACTGACACAGGATCTTATTCAATATGAATGCATTAGAACTAACCGATTTACGTAAAACGTATGCTGGTGGATTTGAAGCACTGAAAGGCCTCAATCTGACGGTGAGAAAAGGAGATTTTTACGCCTTGCTCGGTCCCAATGGTGCCGGCAAATCAACCACAATCGGCATTATTTCCTCACTGGTTAATAAAACCGCAGGAAAAGTCTCCGTGTTTGGCCATGATCTGGATAAAGAAATGGAGCTGGCTAAGCTTTCTTTGGGATTAGTCCCTCAGGAGTTTAATTTCAACCAGTTTGAAACGGTTGAGCAGATTGTGATTCAACAAGCGGGATACTATGGTGTGCCGCGTGCCGAAGCCAAAGAGCGGGCGAAGAAATATCTCACTCAGCTCGACTTATGGGAAAAGCGCAAAGAACGATCGAGAAATCTCTCCGGTGGGATGAAGCGTCGCTTGATGATTGCCCGGGCTTTAATGCACGAGCCTCAGCTGTTGATTCTTGATGAACCAACTGCAGGTGTCGATATTGAATTACGTCGCTCGATGTGGGATTTCCTGCAACAGCTCAACCGCCAAGGGATTACCATCATTCTGACCACACACTATCTGGAAGAAGCGGAAATGTTGTGCCGCAACATTGGCATCATTCAGGGGGGAGAGTTGATTGAGAATACCTCGATGAAAGCTTTACTCGGGCAGCTCAAGGTGGAAACTTTTATTCTGGATCTTGCCCCCACGGTGACTGATATTCCGGAGTTGACCGGGGTGCTCAGTCAGAAGCATACCGATGGTTCGCTGGAAATTGAGATCGAGAAAACCCAAGGACTCAACCATATATTCCGTCAGTTAAGTGATCATGGCATTCCGGTTCTGTCGATGCGCAATAAAGCCAATCGACTGGAAGAATTGTTTGTCCGTATCGTCAACGAATCGACGACAGGCCGACATACCACCGCAAACCGTGATGCTGCACATCATGAGACGTCAACGAATTGAAATGAGAGGAAGCATGTATAAGCTTTATTGGACCGCCTTTTGCAGTTTACTGGGAAAAGAAGTGGTTCGTTTTTCCCGGATCTGGGTACAAACCCTTGTACCACCAGCGATTACCATGACACTCTATTTTATTATTTTCGGTAATTTGATTGGTTCTCGCATTGGCATGATGCATGGGGTCAGCTACATGGCCTACATTGTTCCCGGCCTGATTATGATGTCGGTGATTACCAACTCTTACTCAAACGTAGCCTCCTCATTTTTTGGGGCTAAAATGCACAAAAATATTGAAGAGTTATTGGTTGCGCCAGTACCGACTTACGTCATCATTGGCGGCTATATTATGGGGGGAGTGGCCCGTGGATTATGTGTCGGTGTGATGGTTACACTGGTGTCGCTATTTTTTGTTGATCTTCATGTTGAACACTGGGGCATTATTGTCGTGACCGTATTCCTGACATCTGTGGTGTTCTCGCTCGGTGGGTTTATCAATGCCATCTATGCCAAGAGTTTTGATGACATCTCGATTGTGCCGACGTTTATCCTGACGCCGCTGACTTACCTTGGCGGCGTGTTTTACTCCTTATCGCTGCTGCCTGAGTTCTGGCAGTATGTGTCCAAAGTCAATCCGATTGTGTATATGGTCAATGCATTCCGTTATGGATTTCTGGGGATTTCCGATGTGAGTATTCAGGCATCGTTTTCGGTGCTGGGGATCTTCATTGTGGCGCTGTATACCATGTCCTATATCTTGGTGAAAAAGGGGATAGGGCTGAGAACCTAATCAGCAATCGGACGACTGAATTTCTGACGAACGATTAGTCTAGTGTTTGAGCCATCAGGGTGCATCGATTTGAGATGCACCCTGATTTTTATTTCGGCTTATGTTGCTGTGATTGATATAAGTTTTAGGGTGTTAGAAACGCAGTGTTATAGAAACGGCCAAGTGGTGGTTAAGACGCTCAATGTGAGTAATACACCCATGGCGAAAAAGAACCGAGCGGACTTTATCCAAGACATTTCATTTTTCCTCAGTACATCCATTTATTCATTGTATGTATCTTTCCATTTTATCTGACTTATTCATTTTGGTTGCACTTTTGTTGTAATTTTTCTTCATTTTTTTGTGATTTATCTGAATTTTATCCCGTTATAAGTTTTATTTACTGTTTGTTGAGTTAATTGCGTATTTTTATTTCATTTTCGAACATTTCGTATTACGAAACAAAAACTGCTATTTGTTTTAAATTTGAATCATTGGCTCACAAAGTGAGCAATTTGAGATTTTAAAATTCGGAATAAAACGTAGCATCGATTACGTAATGTGAAATGAATCGGAGATAAGCAATGCCTCTCGTATCCTTAAATGAACTGCAACATCAATTTGAAAGTGCCTTGCTCAAAAGGGGCATGGCCGCCGACTCAGCAACCAAACTGGCGCAAGGGTTTGTTGAAATGGCGAATGAAGGAACCTACTCGCACGGTATCAACCGATTTCCGGTTTTTATTTCTCAGGTCGATCAAGGACATATTAAGCTCAATGCCGTTCCTGAATGCGTCAACAGTCTGGGTGCTCTGGAGCAGTGGGACTGCCATTTCGGCCCCGGTGTTCTGAATGGGCTGATTTGTACTGAGCGAGCCATTGAACTGGCCAAACAGTATGGTATCGGCATGGTGGCAATGCGCAATTCAAACCACTGGATGCGCGGCGGGACTTACGTACTCAAAATGGCTCGTGCCGGATTGGCTGGCATTGCGTCTACCAACTCAATTGCCGTGATGCCCGCCTGGGGTGGGAAAGATCATCGGATTGGGACCAACCCATTGATTATGGCGGTTGCGGGCGATCCACCCGTGCTGGTGGATTGCTCTATGAGTCAGTACTCCTACGGTCAGCTGCAAAACTATGTGTTGGCCGATAAAGAACTCCCGGTCGTCGGCGGCTTTGATGATGAGGGACAGTTAACGACTGATCCGCATGTTCTGTGGGAAAACAAACGACTCCTGCCGATGGGATTCTGGAAAGGATCATCGATGGCAGTGGTGCTGGATATGCTACTGACGGCGGTGACCGGTGGTTATTCTGTCCCGGCGTTAACCGAAGACATGAAAGCTGAATTCGGCGTCTCACAATTTTTGATTGCGATCGATACCAGTAAAACGATAGACGGCGAGCGTCTGATCGAAGAGATGCAACGTATCCGGGACTATGTGCTCGCCTCTGAACCTGCTGAAAGCGGCAAGGTCATGATTGCCGGATCAGAAATTCAGTCTTATATCGACAAGCACCAACAGCAAGGTGGTATCGAGATTCACGATGAGATTTGGCAACAGATCCTTGCGCTTTAGTTTGACGACACGGGTCGGGCTGATCACATCGGCCGACCTGATATAAACGTGGGATTCAGAGAAGTCATCATTGCCGGAGAGTTGTATATGCGCACGGGATTGAAATGGGTTTGGGACAGTATTGACATCATTATGGCAGCGATTTTGGTCGCAATGTTGGTGCTGGTATTTACCAATGTTGTACTCAGGTATGGATTTTCGTCAGGGCTGCGGGCATCCGTCGAGTTATCCCGTATGGGGCTTGTCTGGGTGGTGATGTTAGGCGCAGTGACTGTTCTTAAACGGGATGAACATCTGGCGGTTAAGGAGTTTACCGAAAAACTCATGCCTCGCTGGGTCCCATTTCTCAGACGGTTGTGTTGGTTGATTATTTTGATTTCGGTCGGGATGCTGTTTTATGGCGCATTTAGTCAGATGATGGATAACTGGCGTGATATTTCACCGTTGACCGGGCTGCCTTCTGCACTTTTCTATCTTGCGGGGGCAATCTCCGGCGGGTTGATGGCTGTTCTGGCGTTCGGACGAATCTTTTTCCCGCAGTGGATGCTCGATGCACCATCCGGCAATACCTCGGAGACAACACCGACTCAGGAGGATCAGGCATGACGCTATTTATCTTCTTAACAGTCTTGATTGTGTCGATCCTGCTCGGATTACCTGTCGCCTTTGCTTTATTACTGTCTTCTATTGCGTTGATGGTGCATATGGATCTGTTCAGTGCTGACATTCTGGCTCAGTCACTGGTGAACGGGGTGGATAGTTTTACCTTACTGGCGATTCCGTTTTTCCTGATTGCCGGTGAGGTAATGTCTGCGGGCGGGTTATCGACACGGATTGTCCGGCTGGCAACTTGTTATGTCGGTCACCGCAAAGGTGGGTTGGGATACGTGGCGATTATGACATCGGTGTTGCTGGCCGGGCTTTCTGGCTCTGCGGTTGCTGATGCTGCGGCTTTGGTCAGTATTCTTTATCCCATGATGAAAGCAGCCAAATATCCGCAAAGTCCATCAATGGGGCTGTTAGCTGCGGGCGGTATCATTGCGCCCGTGATTCCGCCGTCTTTGCCATTAATTTTGGTCGGGGTTGCCGGTGGTATTTCCATTAAGAATTTGTTTCTCGGTGGGATCGTGCCCGGGATATTAATGGGATTAACGCTGATGTTTGTCTGGGCATTCACCGTCCGCAGCGAAAATCTGGATGTCCAACCCAAAGCTTCTGCCGCGGAAAAACGCGCAGCGTTGAAAGATGGTATCTGGGCGTTATTACTCCCGGTGATCATTATCGGCGGGATTCGCTTTGGTGTGTTCACGCCGACAGAAGCTGCGGTTGTCGCCGCCGTATATGCCATCTTTGTCGCTTCGGTGATTTACCGGGAAATCAACCTGCGTGGCTTTTATCACATTTTACTCAATGCCGGCCGTTCAACCGCGATGGTGATGTTCTTGGTCGGGTGTGCGATGGTCGCAGCCTGGCTGATTACCGTGGCTCAGTTGCCCCAACAACTGGCACAGATGCTGGCCCCGCTGGTTGACAGCCCGCGTCTGCTGATGGCGGTCATTATGCTGCTGGTTTTGTGTGTCGGGATGGTGATGGATCTGAGCCCGACCATTCTGATACTGGTGCCGCTCCTGATGCCGGTGGTCAAGCTGGCAGGTATCGACCCTACTTATTTTGGACTGATGTTTGTGATCAACTGTTCGATTGGCCTGATTACGCCACCGGTTGGTACGGTACTCAATGTCGTGTGTGGCGTGGCCAAAGTGCCGATGTCGGCAGCGGTCAAAGGCATCTTTCCATTTATTCTGGCGTACACCGTGTTACTGACGCTGTTCGTCATCTTCCCGAGCATGATAACAACACCAATGAAACTTCTTATCGGATAACGGAGAAACAACATGAAATCAATGCTGAAAGTTGCAGGCTTAGTGGCTGCACTGGCGATGTTCACGACCCAGTCTTACGCGACCACATTGAAGCTTGCTCACGCTGCACCTGAATCAGATTTGCAACAGGACATGTCGCTGTTCTTTAAAAAAGAGGTGGAAGCCCGCTCTCACGGAAATATTAAAGTCAACATCTTTCCTCAAGGACAATTGGGTAATGACAAACAGATGATTGATGGTACCCGGGCGGGGATCATTGATATCTCGATGGTTGGATTAAATAACTGGTCTGGCTTACTCCCTGAATCGGCTGCCTTCACTTTGCCATTTATTTTCCCGACCCGGGAAGCCGCTTATCAGGTCTTGGACGGTGAGGTCGGTCAGGATGTACTCAAATCGATGGAAAAATATGGCATCAAAGGGTTGGGATATCCTGAAAACGGCTATCGGAATATGACCAATAATCGCGGCCCAATCCGCAAGCCGTCAGATGTTGCCGGGTTGAGAATGCGGGTGAATAACTCCAAAGCACTCAATGATATGTTCAATGCACTGGATGCCAACCCCCAACAGATTCCGGTTTCTGAGCTTTATACCGCTTTGGAGACCGGTGTCGTCGATGCGCAGGATCACCCCATCGGTGTCACGCTGTCTTTTAAATTTTATGAAGTCCAGAAATATCTCAGCATGACCCAGCACGCGTACTCACCACTGGTCTTAACCATGAATTTAAAAAGCTTCAAAAAACTCAGTGCTGATGAACAGAAAATCATCACTGATGTTGCGACCGAAGCGGTCAAGATGCAGCGTCAAATGAGTATCAAAAAAGAAGATCAGATGATCGCTGAGCTGGAATCTCATGGCATGAAAGTCAACCGGGATGTGGATGGCGCAGCATTTCAGGCGGTGGTTAAACCGGTGTGGAATGAATTTATCAAAGAAAACGGTGACAGCATGATCAATCGCATTCTGGCATCTCAAAAATAAAGTCAGTGATTGATGTAACTCGGGTGCCCGGTGCTTTGCCGGGTACCCGAATCAAAAGCAAAGGCATCAGTCAGCCTTGTCGAGAGGAACAGGTATGTATTCTGAAATCAAACAACGCGTATTCGAGGCGAACCTGAGTCTGCCGAAACATGGTCTGGTGACATTTACCTGGGGCAATGTTTCGGAGATTGACCGGGCACGCCAGATCATCGCGATCAAACCATCCGGCGTGGCATACGAAGAGATGACTGTGGACGATATGGTTGTCGTCGATCTGGATGGCAATATTGTTGAAGGGACGCTGAATCCTTCCAGCGATACCAAAACCCACCTTGAACTTTATAAAGCGTTTTCATCGATCGGTGGCATTGTGCATACCCATTCACGCCATGCCACCATCTGGGCGCAGGCTGGATTGGATATTCCGGCTCTCGGTACCACTCATGCGGATTATTTTTACGGCAATATTCCCTGTACACGTCCACTGACCCCAGCGGAGATTGAGGGGGACTACGAGCAAAATACCGGTTTGGTCATTATTGAAGAGTTCCTGCGACGAGAGATTGATCCGGTTGCTGTCCCCAGCGCGATCATTGCCGGACACGCTCCGTTCAGTTGGGGTAAAAATGCTGATGAAGCGGTACACAACGCTGTGGTTCTGGAAGAAGTGGCCTCCATGGCTCTCGGTACCCGTGCGCTGAATGCCGGCATTACGTTGCAGCAAGAGTTATCGGATAAGCATTACTTCCGTAAGCACGGGAAAGATGCCTATTACGGACAAAAGCGTTAATCAATTCTTTGAGATACGGGAGCGGAGCTGCGGATGGAACAACACACACTGAATTATTTTCTTGGCATTGATTCCGGTGGCACGGTGCTGAAGGCTGGCTTGTTTGATGAGCATGGCCATCAAGTGGCTTTGTATCGTGAAAATACTCAAGTGATTCGCGACAAACAGGGCTGGATCGAACGGGATCTGACCGAGTATTGGCAAGAAACCTGCCGGGCGATTCAAGGGGTAATCAAGCAGAGTGGCATCCGTGCGGAGCAGATTCGGGGCTTGAGTATTTCTGCGCAGGGAAAAGGACTCTATTTGCTGGATAAAAATGGCAAAGCGCTGCGTCATGGCATTCTGTCGTCCGATTCCCGGGCGATTGATATTGTCAGGCAGTGGCAGCAAGACGGTATTCCTGAGGCGATCTATCCGCTGACCCGGCAGACATTATGGACCGGACATCCCGTTTCGATTTTGCGTTGGGTGAAAATGCACGAGCCTCATCTCTACGAACAGATTGGCACGGTGTTCATGTCTCACGACTATTTGCGTTACTGCCTGACCGGAGAGATCCGGGCAGAAGTCACCAACATGTCGGAAAGTAACCTCTATCATGCCAGCCAGCAACAGTATGATCCGGCACTCTTGTCTCTCTTCGGCATCGAAGAGGTATTCGGGGCATTGCCGAAGCTGATTTATCCTGCGGAATGCTCCGGTATGGTGAACGAAGCGGCCGCCCAGGCGACCGGATTAATGGTCGGTACCCCGGTTTACGGCGGGTTATTTGATGTGGTTTCGACAGCGATCTGTTCCGGTATTCATGCTGATCAGCCAATGTTGAATGCTGTGATGGGGACTTGGTCTGTGACCTCCGGAATCACAACATCGCTTGAAAACCATGCCGACGCGCAGTTTGTTTACGGACATTACGCGATGCCCGGTGCCTATATCGTCCATGAAGCCAGCCCGACTTCGGCCAGTAACTATGAATGGTTCGCGCCTTATCTGGGCGGCGAAACGATTGATCATCAAGAGAATGAACGTTTAGTCAGTGCGTTAGAACCGTTAGCCAGTGACGTACTATTTGTGCCATTTCTGTATGGATCGAATGCGGGGTTGGGACTGAAAGGGTCGTTTTATGGTTTGCAGGCTTATCACAGCAAAGCGCATCTGATTCAAGCGATTTGGTCGGGCATTTTGTGTTGCCATTATGTCCATTTACAAAAAATGTTACGCCGTTTCCCTGAAACCAAGGTATTACGAGTAACCGGCGGTACCACACAATCACCGACCTGGATGCAGATGCTGGCCGATTTAACCGGACTCACACTCGAAATTCCCGCGGTTGAGGAAACCGGTGCGTTAGGTGCTGCGCTGATTTCGATGGTGGGCAGCGGGACGTATCCTGATCTTACCACCGCATTGGCTGCATCTGATATCCCGATCACCACGGTGTCTCCCAATCCCGATTTATATGCCCGCTATCAAAGCCAGTTTGAACGCTATCTGCGTTACGTCGAAGCCCTGAAACATTTTGAGGAGATGGTATGAAACCGACACAACCTTATTTGCAAATCGCACTGGATTCGACCGACCTGAGCACCGCGTTGAATGACGTTCGCCATGTCGCTGATGTGGTGGATGTGATTGAAATCGGAACGGTTCTGGCTTTCTCGGAAGGCATGCATGCGGTCAAAACCCTGCGGCAACAGTATCCTCAGCATATTCTGGTGTGTGATATGAAATTACTCGATGCGGGAGAAACGTTGGCAGCGATGGCATTTGCCCACGGTGCCAACTGGGTCACCGTCGGGGCGGCAGCTCATATTGAAACCGTGCGCTCAGCTCAGCGGGTTGCACAACAGTCTGACGGCGAAATTCAGATTGAACTGTTCGGACACTGGACCATTGAGGACGCGAAACTCTGGGTAGAAAGTGGCGTCACTCAGGCCATTTATCACCGCTCCCGGGATGCGCAAGCGGCCGGTGTAGGGTGGGGTGAACATGATTTGATGCTCATGGAACAATTATCCGAGGTCGGGCTTGAACTCTCGATTACCGGTGGTATTGTTCCCGAAGATATTCATTTATTTCAGAATATCCGTGCAAAATCGTTCATCGCTGGACGCGCACTGGCAAATCACGATGGCAATACCATTGCCCGTGAATTCCGCAAACAAATCAACCACTACTGGTAAGGTTTCTCTATGAGTGAGCAGGTCAAATCACTGGTGAAGTCTATGGCTGTGCTGGAATTTCTGAGCCACCACCCCGATGGGGTCGCGTTGCATGAAATTGCGCAGCAGACTGGCATCAATAAAACCTCGGCTTATCGTATGCTCAGTACCTTTGAAGCGTTGGGCTATGTCGCTCAACATTCAGCATCGAAGAACTATCGGCTAACCCTCAAGCTACTACATATCGGTCATTCGGCATTGAGTTCTGATGTTCTGGCGACGACCCGGCCGAAGTTGAATGCGCTGGTGAACGAGCTGAATGAAACGATCAACTTTATTTCCCGCGAGGGAGATAAGATCGTGTTCCGCGATAAGCTGGAACCGCAACATTCGCCGTTCAGAACCCGGACATTTGTCGGCATGTATTCCGAAATGTACTGCACCGCTGCGGGCAAAGTCTTTCTGGCATTTTCAACTCCGGAAGATCAGGACAATTACTGGCAGCGCAATGTCGGCCTGATTCAAAAGCTGACGGACAATACCATTACAGATAAGCCCCATTTTCTCAATGAACTAAAGCAGATCAAAGCACAAGGCTATGCGATTGATAATGAAGAAAATGAAGCCGGAATCTCATGTACTGCTGTCCCAATTTTTGACCGTTCAGGGGTTCCGGCGTATGCCGTCAGCCTCTCAACACTAACCCCCCGGTTAAGAAATTTCGGACCGGATAACCTCGCGAAGAAGATCAAACAAACGACAGAAAAGATAGAACAAGAACTGTTTAGGCAGTGATTGAAAAGGATACCAGCGATGAACAACCATACCCTGAAATCCCGCATCGGCTTATATGAAAAGGCGATGCCGGCAACCCTATCCTGGGAAGAACGTCTCAGAGAAGCGAAATCACTCGGATTCGATTTTGTCGAAATTTCTGTTGATGAAACCGATGAACGACAACAACGACTGGACTGGGGAGATGATGACATTAATCAGCTTCGTCAGCTCTGTTTTCAGTACGACATCCCCTTACAGAGCATGTGCCTGAGTGCGCATCGTAAATTCCCGTTTGGTTCTGAACATCCACAGGTGCGTGAAAAAGCCCGTGAGATTATGGAAAAGGCCATCCAACTGGCTTATCGATTGGGGATTCGCACCATTCAACTGGCCGGATACGATGTTTACTATGAATCCCAATCGCTACAAACCCACCAGCGCTTCGTTGATGGTATGCGTTGGGCGGCAAAGCGGGCCGAGCAGGCCGGGGTGATGCTGGCCGTAGAAATAATGGATACTCCCTATCTGAATTCGTTATCCAAATTTGAAGTTCTGAAACGGGAAGTCCCATCTCCTTATTTCATGGCGTATCCCGATGTCGGTAATATTACCGGCTGGAATCACGATGTGTGTACCGAGCTGAAGCTGGCCCGCGATCATCTGGTTCAGATTCATCTCAAAGACACGCTGAAAGTCAAACACGGTTTTCCCGGCAAATTTCGTGATTTGGTCATTGGTGAAGGGGAAGTCGATTTCCCGGCCATTTTTACCGCACTCAAAGAGATTCACTACGGTGCACCGTTTGTGATTGAAATGTGGGCCCACGATGAACACTGGCGGGACAATATCATCACCGCCAAACAGCGTTTAACAGCGATGGCCCAGAGCGTCGGGTTTCCGCTATAGGTCGCTTTTCGTCCGGTCGGCCTTCCTGATTCAATGACGGCAGAGGGTACGTGTCAACGTACCCGATTGCTCATCTCCGAGCCGTCATGACATTTGACCGGAAAACGAAGCCGCACAGACTTGTCAGTGAGTGTGATCCAATTCACTTAAAGGTCAAAAACAAACGATATCCCTATCAAATACCGATCTTGCTCACTTTTTGAACGTTAAAAACACTATATCGTAATTTGGAATTGAAAATAATATTATTCCATAATATGGAATTTATAACGAGATTGATTGTGCGCCGGTAGCCAGCGAAGCAGTCATATCATCATGAGGTATCTATGGAAGTGCTCAACAATCCACAAGGAAGCCTGCTCTCGATTGATCGGTTAACCAAACGATTCTTCAACTTTGTTGCCTTGGAGTCGGCCTCTTTTCATGTTCATCCCGGTCGTTGTGTGGCACTCCTCGGAGAAAATGGTGCCGGTAAATCAACCCTGATCAAAACCTTGGCCGGTATTCATAAAAAAACCTCCGGTGAGATTCGTTTTAAAGGCACATTGATTGAGGATGCTGCCCATTTAGCATCAGCCGATAAAGTTCCGATTGCTTTTATTCATCAGGATCTTGGCTTGATTGAATGGATGACGGTTGCCGAGAACATCGGTTTAACACTGGGGTTCCCGAAGCGCTGGGGGATGATCAACTGGAAAGCGGCCGAACAAAAAGCGCAGCAAGTGTTGGATTTAGTCGGACTCGATGTAAAAGCGTCTGAGCGTATTTTTAACTTAAGTGCGGCTGAAAAATCATTACTGGCCATTGCCAGAGCCTTGGTCGCGGATGCAGAGGTTTTGATCTTAGATGAACCGACCGCTTCCCTCGTTGCCAGTGATGTCGGCCGGATGTTTGAGGTGTTGAAACGTCTGAAAGCACAAGGCGTGGGGATGATCTATGTCTCTCACAGGTTGGATGAAATTCATGATATTTGCGATGACGTGGTGGTGTTGCGCGATGGCCGTTTAGTCGGCTCTGGGCTCGTCGATGATTACACCATTGATGAGCTGGTAACGCTTATTGTCGGTACGCACAAAGAGATGAATTATCGGACCCCGCTCCAGCCGGAGCAGGATGATATTTTGCAAGTGCGTAACCTGCAACTGGGTGATTTGGAGCCATTTAATATGACATTGCGTCATGGCGAGCTGGTTGCTTTGGTTGGTTTGCGTAATGCCGGGCAGGAAGCGATTGGTCAGGCATTGTTCGGCGGGCTCAATATCAAGTCCGGTGAAGTCTTTATCCGAGGGGAAAAAGCCAATATCAGCTCTCCGGCGAACAGTATTCGCAGTGGCTTCGCCATGGTGGCGGCAGACCGGGTCAAAGAGAGTATTTGTAGCACCATGAGCGCGCTGGAAAATTTTAACTTGAATCCGACCATTGGCGGTGCGGGGTATCTGAGCTTCCTGTCCAGACAGCAAGAATACCGTAACACGCTCGAAGCCATGAAACAGTATGACGTTCGGCCAATGGACCCGGACATTGCGATCAGTTCGATGAGTGGTGGCAATCAGCAAAAAGTGATTCTGGCGCGCTGGTTCAGTCTGAATAAGCCGATTGTTATTTTGGATAATCCCACCGCCGGTGTTGATATTGGTGCGCGGGCTGAAATCTATCGGATCATGCGTGAGTCGATTCAGCAGGGATTGTCTGTGATTGTGATTTCCAGTGATTTTGAAGAGGTGGTGAATATTTCGAATCGGGCCTTAGTGTTTAACCGGGGAAAAGTGGTGAAAGAGCTGACGGAGCAGCAAGTGACGGTAGCGAATTTATTGAAGTATGCATCAGGTTCAAAAGTAGGAGAGGGCGAACATGGCAACGTCTAACATTAAATCGACTGCATTAGAGACGGATATCACCTTCTCTTTGGGGCTCGGAAATTTCATCACTCAGATCGCAATGCGCTATGGATTATTACTCCTGACGGTATTTCTAATCCTGTTGTTTAGTCTGACCACTGATACTTTCTTTTCCATGCTGACGCTTCAGGCGATTCTGAGTGAAAAGAGTGTGGTCGCGATTCTTGCTTTAGCGGCAATGGTGACCATGATCACCGGTAAAATGAATCTGAATGTCGGGTTTGGGGTGACTTTCTGGCACGTTTTTGTCATTACGCTCCAGCAACGATATGGTTTCTCCTGGGAAGCCGCGGCAGTGATTGTGGTGCTGTGCGGATGTCTCTACGGTGCATTTAACGGCATGTTGGTGGCCTTGGCCGATATTGACTCTTTTGTGGCAACGTTAGGGACGGGGACCGTGATCTACGCCGTGTCACTATGGCATACCGGAGGGCGTCAGATTGTGGGTGTGTTGCCGGAGCATTTTTATCTGTTCAGCAGTTATGAAATTGCGGGCATTCCGATCATTGTTTTTTACTTGCTCGCGATTACGCTGCTGCTGTGGCTGGTGACTGAATATACCGCGCTGGGACGCAAACTTTATGCGGTTGGTGCGAACCCGAATACCGCGACCTTAAATGGTATCAATACTACATCTTGTTACATCGGGGCTTATGTGGTCTCCGATGGCCTGATCGCTTTTGCCAGTGTTTTGTTGGCCTCTCATATCGGGATCGGCTCTTCTTCGGTGGGGCAGGACTACATGTTACCGGCTTTGGTCGGCGCATTCCTCGGCTCCACAACATTTCGTGCCGGGCGGGTCAACGTCTGGGGCACCCTGATCGGCGTTTCTCTGGTCAGTGTCGGGATTTCCGGTCTCCAGCAGTGGGGCACACCATTCTTTGTCGAACCGCTCTTCAATGGTGCGATTCTGTTAATTTCCATCACTTTGGCTGGCTTTAGCCAAAAACGTAAACAAACAGCAACCAAAAATAATGTGAAGGTGAAATAATGAAAAGACGATTCAAAATACTCGCCATGGTGATCGGTACGGCATTGACCCTCCCTGTGTTTGCAGATGAGGCAGCGGATTATGTTGCAATGGCAAAGCAGGTTGTTCAACAGGCGTCTACCGACAGTGCTGCGGCGTTTTCACTGCCGAAAGGTCCGGTAGCAGCCAAGGATAAGACGGTTATTTTTATTGCTTCCGACCTGAAAAATAGTGGTGTTTTAGGCGTGATGAAAGGCTATCAGGAGGCGGCTAAAGCCATTGGCTGGCAAGTGCGAGTACTGGATGGCGCGGGGAGTGTGCCATCGCAGTCTTCCGCTCTGAAGCAAGCCATCGCGTTACAACCGGATGGGATTGTCATCGGTGGATTCACCCCCAATACAATGATTCCAACGCTGCGTCAGGCGCATAAACTGGGGATTCGGATTGTCAGCTGGCACGCGACACCGGAGCCCGGTCCGATTGAGCAACTTTATATTGAAGATAATATTACCAGTTCGGCAGATGATGTTGCTAAAGTCTCGGCCATGTATGCGATTGCCAAATCCGATGGCCATGCGAATGTCGTGATACTGACCGATGGTTTATATAGTATTGCGGTTCGTAAAGCCGACGTGATGAAATCTTATATTGAAAAATGTACCGGATGTTCTGTGCTGAGTTATGAAGATACTCCTCTGGCGAATACTTCAGCGCGTATTCCGCCACTGACCTTCTCGTTGGTTCAGAAGTATGGCGATAAGTACAACTATACGCTCGCCATCAATGACCTCTATTTCGACTACATGGCTCCGGCGCTGCGTTCACTGTCGGGTAAGAAAAAGGGTGAGGGCCCGTATAATATCTCTGCCGGAGATGGGAGTGAGTCCGCGTTTGAGCGCATTCGTAACGGTGATTTTCAGGTTGCAACGGTCGCCGAACCGTTAAATCTGCATGGCTGGCAGTTAATCGATGAACTGAACCGATTGTTCCACGATCAGCCGATCAGCGGTTATGTGACGCCTGCGCATTTAGTCACGGCAGAGAATATTCACCAATCCGGCGGAGACCGCAATTTATACGATCCGGAAAATGGCTATCGGGATTATTATCAGGCATCCTGGAAAGTGAACTGAGCGAGGTGAATATGTCGTTTGAACAGGCCTTGTTGTCGCCACTGCATCAAGTCAGTGGCGGTCATATCTGGTGTGAGGGCGCTGCATGGTTGCAGCACTCTGGCCAACTGCTGTTTTCGGATGTCAAGAAGAATGCGCTCTACCTGTATCATCCCGATTCCCAAGAGACTGAACTCGTCACCGATTACTCACATTTTGCCAATGGTAATTATCCATTAGCCAATGGCGATGTGGTGACATGTGAACACGGGCGACGCTGTATTTCGATCCGACATAAAGACAATCTGGCACTCGCCAAAATTCTGGTTGATCAGTATGATGGCAAACGGCTCAACTCACCGAATGATGTGGTTGAGCGTCGTTCGGATGGGACAATTTGGTTTACGGATCCGCCATACGGTATTATCAGTGATGCTGAGGGATTTAAATCAGAAAGTCAGATGATTGGATGTTATATCTACTGCTATGACCCGGGTGATCAGTCATTAACGATTGCATCGACCGACGTTCAGCGGCCCAATGGTCTGGTCTTTTCTCCCGATGAAAAAACCTTGTATGTGGCGGACATGTCGATTGTTGATTTTCCGACACAAGGATTAAAACACTTGAAAGCCTTTGATGTGCATGGAAGAGTGCTCTCTCAAGGTCGTTTGGTGTATCAGGTGGAACACGGCATTCCCGACGGGATGACCATGGACCGTTTCGGAACACTGTATTGTAGTTCGTCTGAAGGGATTTTAGTGCTGAATCGCGAGATGGTGCTGGTTGGCTGTATTCCGGTACCAGAGACGGTTTCTAACTGTACGTTTAATCACGATGAAAGTACGCTCTATATCACAGCATCGACTTCAGTTTATGCTATCGCTCTCAACTGCCAGACATTGGCAGAATTATAAGGAATTACTATGCTCGCTTGTCATTTTCATGCCTCGGATTATCGTGCTTTGTTACCAGCGTTATTTGTCCGGGCGATTGATTATGTTGCTGCACAAGACTTGCACGCGCTTGAAGCTGGCCGACATACCATTCCCGGCATCGATCCGGACGATGCTTTTTTTATGATCCTCGAGTATCAAACTGCGGCAGAAAGTCCGGTTGGTCCTGAATTTCATCACAAATATTGTGATGTTCAGTTCATTGTTCAGGGAGAAGAACAGTTTGGCTGGGTTGAGCTGACTGATGCCCAACATCAGCAGTTATCTCAGGACTATCATTATGATTCACAACGCGATATCTGTTTCTTTGATCCGCAGCTCGTGACCTTGGCTTATCAAACCATGTCGCATGATCAATTTTATCTGTTTACACCAAGAACCGCGCATATGCCGAATCTTTCAGTCACGGCCACATCACAGGTTCGAAAAGTGGTGATTAAGCTGAAGTATCCGGCTTGATTCAGGCCGTCTGTGTCACCATTTTTATCATCGGAAGCATGGTTTGGGAAAATACGCTGGCTATGATGCATAGCTCTGTATTTTACGTCATTAAAAGTTGAAGTGTGGCAGAAGCCGCGAGCACTATAGAGTCACTCTATGCAATCAGTACATAAAACCTTTGAAGTTCTGGAGACTGTTGCAACCGTATCGGGTGGGATGAGCCTTGATGCGTTGTGCAAGGTGATACCGTACCCGAAAACAACCGTGCACAGAATTTGTAAGTGTCTGTGCCAGTGTGGTTATCTCCGTCAGGCGGACAGTGGCAAATACTGTCTGACGACCAAGATGCTCACTCTCGGTTATTCTGTGATCCATCATGATACGTTTGTGGAAGAAGCGGCACCCTATATGGCTGAGCTTGCTGAGCGCACTGGGTTTACCGTCAATTTACAACGGCGTGATTTTGATAAAGTCATTCTGTTGAAAAAAGAAGAACCGAAAAACTCGCTCTTTCACACCAATGCTCATGCCGGACTGGCTTCGTCACTGTTGCATTCTGCTTGCGGTAAAGTGGTTCTGTCTTATTTCCCTCAGGACGAACAGCAGAAGTACTGGCTGAGCCACTGCCATGATCTGGCGAGCTTTCGCCATTTCGGTCAGGCTGAAATCCAGACGGAGCACGATTTTTACCGCGAGCTGGCGCTGATCAAACAGCAAGGGTTTGCGGTTGACGGAGAAGGGAATGAATCCGGGATTACCTGTATTGCCGTGCCGCTGGAAACCGAGCAGGCGGCTAATTATGCAGTGAGTGTCTCGGGGCTGACCCCAGAAATTCATCGCTTTGGTCAGGCGCAAATACTTGAGCGTTTGCGGGAAGTGGTTGGTGCGCTGGGCGGGAAAATACGTTAATCAGCGATGTCGCATGTGTATTCGGATGGTCTGTTGATCTGGATTTGTCTTCGTCACAGACTTTGATATAGCGAAGACAGCCCGGTTTGAGCTGTCTTCTGTCAGGATAACCAACGGGATTAATTATTGCTCTCGTTGTTCTCCGCTTCGCTGATGTTTTTGTTTGCCTCTTTGCCTTCCCGGGCGAGATCGACCACCTGATTATCAATCAGGCGCACTTTACCCATAAAGGCTGACATGAGAATCACCGCCTGTTTACTGGTTTCTGTCACCGGTTGCAGGGTCCGGGCATCACGAATAAAGATTTCATCCGGCTCCAGATCGGCAGCTCTGAGTTGATCAATTGCATCTTCAACAATGGAATCGAAATCCGTTCGTCCCCCGCGAATTGCGCTACTAATCCACCGCATCGTTCTGGCGAGTACCGGCGCACGCTGACGTTCATCCAGCGTCAGCAGATTGTTGCGTGAACTCATTGCCAAACCATCGGCTTCGCGAATGGTCGGGACACCGACAATCTCAATATCGAAGCAGAGATCAATCACCATTTGACGAATCAGCGCCAGTTGCTGGTAATCTTTCTCTCCAAAACAGGCAATATCCGGTTCGACGATATGGAATAGTTTGGTCACGATGGTTGAGACACCCCGAAAATGACCGGGGCGCGAATGACCTTCCAGCATATGAGAAAGCCCGGGGACTTCAACAAATGTCTGCTGCTCAAGTCCTTCCGGATACATGATGTCAGCTGAAGGGGTAAAGACCAGTGCGACACCTTCCTGAGTTAACTTAGCCAGATCTTCATCCAAAGTCCGGGGATAGTTATTGAGGTCTTCTGCTTTATCAAACTGCATGGGGTTAACAAAAATACTGACCACGACAACATCGGCCATGGTTTTGGCTTTGCGCACCAGCGTTAAATGACCTTCATGCAGATTCCCCATCGTTGGGACAAAACCAATGGTGCGGCCATCACGCTTGTACTGTTTAACCTGCGCTTTGAGCGCTGAGATATCAGTGTAAGTCTGCATGAATTGCTCCTTCCGACAAGGGGGCTTTAGGCAATACTGGCCCGGATAATACTGTATTAGGCAATGGTGTGTTCTTCATCAGGAAAAATACCATGTTCCACATCTTCCATGTATTTGGCGACCGCTTGTTGGATATCGCCAGTCTCCGCTAAAAAGTTTTTTGAGAACTTAGGCATGTAGTTGGCCGAAATCCCCAACATATCGTGCATCACTAACACCTGACCATCGGTTTCAGCGCCGGCACCGATCCCAATGACCGGAACATCGAGTGCTTGGGTAATCTGAGCGGCTAACTGACTCGGGACGCATTCCAGCAAGACGATTTGTGCACCAGCATGTTGTAAGGCTAGCGCATCATTCAGCATCTGTTCGGCTTGCTGTTCTTCTCGTCCTTGTACTTTATAGCCACCGAAGATATTGACTGATTGCGGGGTCAGACCTAAATGAGCACAGACCGGAACCGCACGTTCAGTCAGCATGTTGACGGTTTCTACCAGCCAGTGACCCCCTTCGATTTTGACCATATTTGCACCGGCTTGCATCAGTTTGGCCGCATTTTCACAGGCCTGAACCGGGGTGGCATAGCTCATAAATGGCATATCAGTCATTAAGAGTGAATTGGGGCTGCCTGCTCTGACACACCGGGTGTGGTAGGCCATTTGCTCTATCGTCACCGGTAGCGTATCTGTCTGGCCTTGCAGAACCATTCCCAACGAGTCACCCACCAGTAACACGGGCATATTCTGGCTTTCGAAAAGTTGCGCGAAACTGGCATCGTAGGCGGTGACGGACGCAAATTTACGGCCTTCCTGTTTCCAGCGCATCAAATTGTTAATCGTGATTTTTTTCATCGGTCATCATCCTTACGAGACGTCGGCAGGGGCGTGCCAAATCGTGAGTCCATTTTGATCAACCTGTTGGAGGAGTTGATTCAGTTCAGTCCCATCCGGGAGGACTAAATTCGGTGCAATTTCAGCCAGCGGATAGAGCACGAATTCTCGTTCTTTCATCCCGTAGTGGGGGACGACCAATCGCTCAGAATTGATCACCGTATGACCATATAAAAGAATATCAAGATCCAACGTTCTCGGGCCCCAACGTTGCTCTTTTCGCACTCGTCCCTGACTGAGTTCAATCGCTTGTGTCTGATCTAATAATTCAAGTGGTTTTAAATGCGTTTTGATCTCAACGACAGCATTGATGTAGTCCGGTTGATCCGTTGGGCCCATCGGTGCACTGCTATACAGTTGAGATGCCTGAATAAATTCCGATTCCGGCAGATGTTGTAAGGCCTGAATCGCCTGCCGGGCTTGTTGCTCCGGTTGTGCCATATTACTCCCGATCGCAATATAAACTGTGATCATGACACATCCTGTTTATTTTTTTTCGGTCCCGTCTGGCGTTGGCGTGCTTTGGCTTTTTTAGAATTGATTCGGCCAATATCATTGACCATGGCCTGACGCATGTTCTTTCCGGCATTCTGGAAGGTTTCCCACCACTGGGCGAGTTCTTGTGTTTCCCCGCCTTCGACGATGCCTCTCATGGCTAAGAAGTCGAAACCAGCCCGGAATTTATTGATATCCAGTAAACGGAAAGCCCGTTTCCCGTGACGACGGGAGAAGCGCAATTGTAGCTGCCAGATATCGCGAATGGTCGCTGTATGGCGTCTCGGAATGGCAACCGTTTTGACCAATTGATCCAATATTTTGTTACCTGCTTCTATCACGGCATCGTAGTAACAGAGGTTTTTGGATTCCATAAATGTTTCGGCCAGATGAGTCATCGGATACCAGAGGATCGCAGCAAACATAAAGGCCGGATTGATTCTTTTTCCTTCCTCAATTCTCTGGTCCGTTGAATCGAGTGCCAGATCGAGCATTTTTTCCGTCGGTGAACTGTGATCCTCGGTGAAATAGGCCGAAATCATCGGAAACAGTTGCTGGAACAAGTTGTACTCCCGCATTTGATGGTATGTTTCCAGACCATATCCGGTTTGTAGCATTTTCAGTGACTCTTCATAGAGTCGTGCCGATGGAATGTCTTGTAACAACGGTGCCAGTGCTTCAATCGGTGCAGCGGTTTCTTCTTCAATATCGAAATCGAGTTTGACCGCGAAACGAACCGCTCTCAACATCCGCACCGGGTCTTCGCGGTAACGGGTGTGCGGATCGCCAATCAGACGGATCAGTCGATCTTCAATATCTTCAATCCCACCCGCGTAATCATGGATGGTGTAATCAGCAATGTTGTAATACATCGCATTGATGGTGAAATCCCGTCGTTCGGCATCTTCATCGATGGTGCCGTAGACGTTATCCCGGAGCAGCATACCCGCTTCGGACTGACTCGATTTCTGACGGTCGTTTTCCTGATGATGACCACGGAATGTAGCGACCTCGACAATTTCACGTCCGAACATCACATGCGCGAGACGAAAACGTCGGCCGATCAAACGACAGTTGCGAAACAACTTGCGAACCTGTTCCGGTGTTGCATTCGTCGTAATGTCGAAATCTTTCGGGGATTCCCCCAATAAAAGATCACGGACGCCACCGCCGACAAGATAGGCTTCATAGCCTGAACTTTGCAGTCGGTAAAGCACTTTCAGTGCGCTCTCGCTGATCTGTTTGCGAGAGATATTGTGCTCTTCTCGCGTGAGGATGTTTAGCGTCAAATCCGGATAAACGCGATGAGCTTGTTCTGTAATATCGTTTTTATTCATGAGCATCAGACAAGGATAAGAATCTCTACCTTGTTGTCTTTTGTTGACAGAATGTCTTTGTGGGTCAATTTGCGGCTAATCATAGCCTATTGGACTCAATTTGAGAATCATCGAGTGATTTCAAACGTCTCTGGGAGTTGATGAATATGCCAGTTTTGACAGCCCCAAGCAACAATTTCTGACAGTTCTGCTGCTTCGATATCGACGGGTAGCTCAAAGCCGAGAAACGCCATGGCTTGAATCAAAGTCGGTCGTGGATTGTGTCGATCAATGGCGGGGGCATGATTCTGTTTTGAGAGTTTATGACCAGAGTGATCAACGGCCAGCGGTAAATGAAGATAACTGACCGGTGGATGGCCCAGTTGCTGATAGAGGCTGATCTGGCGACCGGTCGTCTCAATCAAATCAGCACCTCGGACAACTTGAGTGATTCCCTGATCAATATCATCAAGAACCACGGCCAGATTATACGCAAACAGGCCATCCCGGCGTTTAATGATGAAATCCTCTTGTGCCAACGCCAGCGGAATCTCAATCTTGCCATGCTTTTCATCGTAAAAATGCGTAATCGGTGTATCCACTTGTAAGCGGACAGCATAGCCGGGCTGAGGTGTCAGGTGTCGATGACGGCAGGCGCCGTTGTAGTATCCGCCCGAAGCTCTGATCTGTTTGCGGGTACAACGACAAAAGTACGCCTGACCTTGTGCGAGCCATGCATCAATTTGGCCTTGGTAAGCCTGATGACGATGGCTCTGATACCAAACGGTTCGATCCCAGTGAAGGCCGTAGGCTTCCAGCGTTTTCAGGATGAGATCTGCTGCTCCCGGCATTTCTCGGGGCGGATCGAGGTCTTCAATTCTGACCAGCCATTCACCGTTCATCGCCCGTGCCTGAAAATAGCTGCCTAATGCGGCAACAAGCGAACCAAAATGTAACGGGCCGGAAGGGGAAGGGGCAAAGCGTCCGATGTAATGACTCATATTTATATGGATGGCAATGATTGTGTGGCTGAATAAATATCGCCGTATTTTGAACCGGAAAAGAAAAACAAACAAGGGAGCATCAGCTCCCTTGTTTGTTTTTCATAAGATGTGAACTCGCTTAACCTTGCATCTGTCTTTCTTTCATTTCTGCAAGCGTTTTGCAGTCAATGCATAAATCGGCGGTTGGACGCGCCTCAAGACGACGAATACCGATTTCAACGCCACAAGATTCACAGAAACCGAAGTCTTCTTCTTCAATCTTGTTCAGGGTCTTTTCGATTTTCTTGATTAAACGACGCTCTCTATCTCGGTTGCGCAGTTCTAGGCTGAACTCTTCTTCCTGAGATGCACGATCCACAGGATCCGGGAAATTTGCTGCTTCGTCCTGCATATGATGGACAGTCCGTTCAACTTCTTCTCGGAGTTGGTTACGCCAAGCTTGTAAAATCTTTGTAAAATGAGCAATCTGGCCCGGTGACATATATTCTTCACCCGGTTGTTCCTGATATGGCTCAACACCTGCGATGGCTAGGATGCCTAGCGATTTTTTTTTGGATTCTGTCATACAGCATCTCCTACTAACACCTAGTCAACTGCGAGAGCAGTCTACTTAAGGCGGGTATCTATACCAGAAAGAAAAGGGGGTGGCAAACACTCGTTGTAAACTTGTTATCAATGTGCAGACAATATCAACATTTTATCGATTCATTGATCCATTCTATCTTTGATACAAGTTGCATCTCATATTTGGAGAGCGCTGCTTTGTAGCACAGGACCTCCACGCCTTCCTTTTGTGCTTCTTCCAACAAACGTGCATAAGTTGCGTCTATATGGAGGGCGGCCGAGACTTTTTCAATCCCTGAGTGTAATACAGTAAATAAAAGTATGGCCCGTTTTCCATTTCGGGCAACCTCAATCAGTTCCCGGAGGTGTTTTTGTCCCCGGGTCGTGACCGCATCCGGAAAGTATCCCTGACCGGATGGCTTGGCATCTAGGGGAGAATACTCAAGTAACGTGACACTTTTTACTTCAATGTAACAGTCCGGCCGGGAGGCGGCACTGAGGTGAATATCGATCCGGCTGTTCTCTTGGCCGTATTTCACCTCGGTCCGTAAGGTGTCATACCCTTGGAGTTCTTCGATGACACCCGATTGTATCGCTTCGCAGGCCAGTGTATTGGCTCGCATCGTATTGACACAGATCTGATGTCCGTGGGCTGTTTCGGTGAGCTCCCAACTGTAAGGATATTTGCGTTTCGGATTATCTGAGCGGGAAAACCAGACCGTATCTCCGGGGGTTGCACAGCCAGTCATTGCACCGGTATTTGCACAGTGGATGGTGGTGGTCGTGCCATCAGGTAATTGAATATCGGCCAGAAAACGTTTGTAACGTTTGAGCAGAACAGCGGCACTTAACGGGGGATCAAACTGCATTTATATTGGTTTTTTCGTTACAATATTTCCCTCATTTAATCATAAGGATGATGTTTTGTCACAATCGTCAGCGTTATCTCAGTTACCCATTGATGCCGTCATGGCTGAATTATTGGCAGCGATTGCGGATTGTCCTCAAGTGATCTTGAAAGCCCCGCCCGGAGCCGGAAAATCGACACGTTTGCCATTGGCGCTACTTCAGCAGGGCGAGGTGACTGGCAAGATCATTATGCTGGAACCGCGCAGACTCGCTGCACGGAATATCGCCGGGTATCTGGCCTCACAGCTGGGGGAGTCTGTCGGAGAGACGATCGGGCTTCGGGTGCGCGGAGAGACGCGGGTCAGTCCTCAGACACGACTGGAAATTGTGACCGAAGGGGTGATGACCCGGATGCTGCAACAAGACCCGGAACTGACCGGGATTGAGTTACTGATCTTTGATGAGTTTCATGAGCGTAACTTAGATGCGGATATTTCGCTGGCACTGGCGTTGGAAGTGCAGGAAGCGCTGCGCGACGACCTTAAATTGTTGATTATGTCCGCGACGCTCGATGGGGAAGCATTGCAGCGTATCTTACCGGCAGCAAGTTATCTTGAATCTGAAGGGCGCAGCTATCCGGTCACACTGGCGTACAAAAAGCTTGCAACCGGCTCTCGGTTGATTGAGACCGCAACAAAAGAGATTACAGCTTTACTGGCCCGGGAGCCGGGATCGATGTTGGTGTTTTTGCCCGGGGCTGGCGAGATTCAACGCCTTGCTCAACAGCTTGAGGGGCAGTTGGGGGCGGAGGTGTTGATCTGTCCGTTGTATGGACAATTGTCGGTACAGCAACAACAACAGGCCATTGCGCCTGCACCGACGGGAAAACGCAAAGTCGTGCTGGCAACCAATATTGCGGAAACCAGTCTGACCATTGAAGGGATTCGCATGGTGGTTGACTGTGGTCTTGAACGGCTCGCGCAGTGGGACCCGAAAACCGGTATTAGTCGGCTGGAATCGGTACGCATCTCTCGTGCTTCGGCTGAGCAGCGGGCCGGACGTGCCGGTCGGCTAGCGCCCGGCGTTTGCCTGCGTCTTTACAGTGAAGAGATGCTGGCCCGGCAACCGGCGGCACAACAACCGGAAATTTTACGGTCTGATCTCACCTCTCTTGCGATGGAACTGGCTCAGTGGGGATGCCGTTCACCATTAGATTTAAACTGGCTAGACTGCCCGCCTGAGGCAGCCCTGAAACAAGCCCGTGCATTATTGTTCCGGTTGGGGGCTCTGGAACAAGATGGGCGGCTGACGGAGATGGGAACAGCGATGACCCTGCTTGGCGTCGCGCCCCGCTATGGGGCGATGCTATGGCGTGCCAAGCAACAAGGGATTTCCGTTGCTGCAACAGCAGCCATGCTGGTGGCATTGCTTGAAGAGCCGCCGCGGGGCAATGCTCATCCTGATTTGCTGTTCCAATTGCATCTCATCGAAAGTGGGGCCCTGCCACGTTGTCCCATATATTTGAAGCGTGCCAAACAATTGTTCGCCAAACTTGAACCGGTTTCTATGCCACATAAAATCCTCCCCGAATGGGTGGCGCCGTTGCTGGCTGCCGGATTTCCTGACCGCATTGCTTTATCTCGTGGTCAGGCAAGCCGTTATCGGTTAGCCAATGGCCAGGGAGCCATGATGATGCCCGATGAACCACTGGCAGATGAGCCGTTATTGGTGGTGGCTGATATTGTTAAAACACAACAGGGCGATAGTCGGATTTTTTCTGCGGTCCGTGCGGATCAAACGATGTTGCAACAAGCACTGCCGCATTTATTTGAGTGGCGGGAATGGCTTGACTGGGATGATAACAAAGGACGACTGACCGCAGAAAAGCATCTGTGTTGCGGGCAGCTGATCTTGGTGCGTCAATCGCTGGGAGAACCCGATCCGGCAAGAGCTGCCGAAGCATTGCTCAATGCCGTGGTTCGTCAGGGGTTAGCGATTTTACCCTGGCACGCAAGTGCACAATCACTGCTGAACCGGGCTCAGTGTGCCCGGGAGTGGTTACCCGAATTGGGCGTTCCTGATATGGATGAAGAGACGTTGCTGGCTGAAGCAGAGCAGTGGTTACTGCCTTATATGACCGGGATGAAAACCTTAAAAGCGTTAGCGCAGCTTGATTTAGTCGCTGCACTTGAAGCGCGTATCGGCTGGAACGTGAAACAGCAACTCGACCAGGCGTTGCCCACTCATTATGTGGTGCCGACCGGCTCTCGCTATCCGATCCGTTATCAGCCCGGACATGCCCCGGTGCTGGCGGTGAAATTACAGGAAATGTTCGGAGAACAGGCGTCACCACTCATTGCACACGGTAAAATTGCTCTGGTACTTGAATTATTGTCACCGGCACAAAGGCCGCTGCAAATCACCCGGGATTTGGCGGCTTTTTGGCAGGGCGCTTATCGTGAGGTACAAAAAGAGATGAAGGGGCGGTATCCGAAGCATCCGTGGCCGGATGATCCGGCTCATCATCAACCAACCAGAAAGATCAAAAAATATTTATAGGCCTCTTTTGGTCTGCCTGAGCGCTTGGCGGGGCGTGCAGTCATTGCGAGCTGAGTGTCAAGGATGTCAGTAAACATGTTGTCGTTGTTAATATTGTGTCAAACCAAGCTGTTCAAATTGACATTAAACCATGGGCTTAGTACACAAGATGAACAATCTCCAATCATGTTCATGCACCAACACATCAGGTAACATAGCTGCGAACCGGTGAGATGGCAGCGCAAGTTGCCCGTCATTCAGACCAGAGATAGAAACAAAGCGATAATTAATTCAATGAGTAGTCAAAAAAATCAGCAGAAGAGACGACGTTCTGATCGTCGTGTCTCCGGGGCAAAACAAGCCGGAACAAAACAAGCAGAGAGTTCGAGTCACAAAACGGCCGCTAAACGCACCGGGTGGTTTGGTAAACTGTGGCGTATCGGGTGGAAAATCGGTCTTACCCTTGCCATCGTGATTGGATTCTATGGGGTGTATCTCAATAATCTCGTGAGTGAAAAGTTTGAGGGCCAACTTTTTGATCTGCCTACCGTTGTTTATGCCCGAATCTTATCGATGTCTCCCGGTGATGATATCAGTCTGGACGGGTTGCGACATGAGCTGGATATCTTGAATTACCGCAAGGTCGCCCGGCCGCGTTATGCCGGCGAGTATTCAGCATCTTCCACTAAAATCGAACTGATTCGTCGTCCTTTCGAGTTTGCCGACGGCCCCGAACCGGATCGGCATGTGATGCTTTATTTTAACGATGATGGTTTGACCCGAATTCAGTCATTGGACAAACATCAGGATATCGGTTTCTTACGTCTGGAACCGAAGATGTTGGGGATGCTGGAGAAAAACATTACCGAACAGCGGTTATTTTTACGTCGGGAGCAATTTCCGGAAGTGATGATTGATGCGTTGCTGGCGACGGAAGACCGGCATTTTTATCAGCATGAAGGGGTTTCACCGTTCGCCATTCTGAGAGCGTTGGTCGCGAATGTTCGTGCCGGACGCACAGTGCAGGGGGGGAGTACCCTCACCCAACAGTTAGCAAAAAATATTTTCCTTTCCAGCCAGAGAACGTTGGTGAGAAAGCTGCAAGAAGCGTATATGGCGCTGATCATCGATTATCGTTTCAGTAAAGATCGCATTCTTGAGGCTTACCTGAATGAGGTGTACCTCGGCCAGAATGGTGCCGAAGAGGTACATGGATTTGGTTTGGCATCCCGGCTATATTTCGGTCAGCCACTGCAAGAGCTGAGAATTGATCAACTGGCGTTGCTCGTTGGTATGGTGAAAGGGCCATCTTACTATAATCCGGTTCGTTACCCCGAGCGTGCCAGAGAGCGGCGTGATTTGGTACTCAAGCTGATGCTTCAGCAAGATATTCTGACGGCAAGACAGTATGCTCAGGCGGTAGAACGCCCGTTAGATGTGCAGAAAAATCCGCATATTGCCCGACGTCAACCGGCTTATTTTCAGCAACTGGCAATTGAATTGAAAGATAAAGTGGGGGAGCGCTTTAAATCCGACAAAGGATTGAGAGTATTCACCACGCTGGATCCGGTCTCTCAGTCTGAGCTTGAAAACGCGGTACAAAAGAAAGTGCCTCAGTTAGGGAAAGGTCTGGAAGCTGCTGCAATTGCGGTGGATCGTCAAAGTGGCGAAATCCGGGCAATGGTCGGCGGGGTCCGAATTGGATTCGATGGTTTCAATCGAGTGCTGAATGGCCGGCGTCAAATCGGCTCGCTGGTGAAACCGGCAGTCTATCTGACGGCATTGAAAGCCCCTGACAAGTATAATCTGGCGACAACGTTAGATGATCAGCCGATGAGTTTGAAATCGGATCGGGGAGATGTCTGGACACCACAGAATTTTGATCACCAGTTCCGTGGCGAAGTCCCTCTGTATCTTGCTTTGGCAAAATCTATCAATATTCCGACGATTCGGTTAGGGATGACACTGGGGATTCCTCAAGTGAGTGATACATTGGTGGCTCTCGGGGTTGACGGGCAAGAAATTCGTCCGGTGCCTTCAATGTTTTTAGGCGCGTTCTCGCTCACCCCGATAGAAGTGGCACAAATGTATCAGACGCTGACTAACTCCGGGCGAAAAGCAAAATTGTCGGCATTACGTTCGGTGATGGATCTGGATGGTAACTTGCTCTATCAGTCGATTCCTAAAAGTACACAGGCGGTTTCACAGCAGGCCGCATGGCTGACAACCTATGCCATGAAACGAGGGGTGATTGAAGGCACCGGCCGGTATCTGCAAAATCGTTTTTCCTGGGCGATGCTTGCCGGGAAAACCGGGACGACGAATGACTATCGGGATAGTTGGTTTGTCGGTGTCGATGGTCGTGAAGTCACGACGATCTGGGTTGGCCGGGATGATAACCAATCAACCGGATTAACCGGTGCGAGCGGGGCCTTACGTGTGTATGCTGATTATCTGCAAAAACGTGTGCCGAAGGTCTTGCATTTACCCTGGCCACAGGGCATCACCATGATTGGATTTGATAAAGATCGCCGTGGAGCATTGAGCCTCGATTGTGATGATAAATTCAAACTCCCGGTGTGGGATGCAGATCATACCTGGAAACAGCGGTGTGAAGAAAATGATAAGCCTTTACGCTGGCTGAAAAAGATTTTCGAATGGTAGGATTTTCATCAACGAAAATATGAAATAAGGGCGATTATATTCAGTTGCATTATCTATCGCTCTACGTACGGCTGAAAAGACCATGAATGGTCGGTTTTTCAGCCGTACTTTTGAGCCGCGAAGTGTTTTTGCGTCAGGCTTGAAATCTCGATGAAATATTTCGTCAGAAGTTGCTGCGTGGGTCAAAGAGTATACATTTCCATTTATGAGTAAGTTTGCTATTCTGCATCAACCGTTTGGCCTCCACGGCTAAGATAATTTGAGTTTGTCTCTGCACGGAGTGCCAAGTTTCCAAGGACGTTCGTTCCTATAGCTATAATAAAGTGAATGAACCGCAATGAGAGGAAAAAGTCGTGCTTGAAGCCTATCGTAAACACGTCGAAGAGCGTGCTGCTGAAGGGGTTGTCCCTAAACCTCTGGATGCTGAACAAGTTTCTGGTCTGGTCGAGTTATTAAAGTCTCCTCCGCAAGGAGAAGAAGCCTTCATTCTTGATCTGCTTGAAAATCGTATTCCCCCCGGTGTTGATGAAGCCGCTTATGTGAAAGCCGGTTTTCTTGCTGCTGTCGCAAAAGGAGAAGTGACCTCTCCGTTGGTTGACCGGGTCAAAGCAGCTGAACTGCTCGGAACGATGCAAGGCGGATACAATATTGAACCCCTGATCTCTTTTCTTGATGACGAAGCATTAGCGCCGACAGCGGCCAAGGCTTTGTCTCATACTCTGCTGATGTTTGATGCTTTCTATGATGTTGAAGAAAAAGCGAAAGCTGGCAATACCTATGCTCAGCAGGTGCTCCAATCCTGGGCCGATGCAGAATGGTTCCTGTCTAAATCGAGTATGCCTGAAAAGGTCACGCTCACTGTATTTAAGGTGAGTGGCGAAACCAACACCGATGATTTGTCTCCGGCACCGGATGCCTGGTCTCGTCCTGATATTCCGGTTCATGCTTTAGCTATGCTGAAAAATGAGCGTGAAGGGATCGAACCGGATGATGCGGGCAATGTTGGCCCTGTTAAACAAATTGATGCTTTGAAAGAAAAAGGCTACCCGCTGGCTTATGTCGGTGATGTTGTGGGAACCGGTTCTTCACGCAAGTCAGCGACAAACTCCGTGCTGTGGTTTATGGGGGACGATATCCCTTATGTACCGAATAAGCGTGCCGGTGGTTATGTTCTGGGTGGTAAGATTGCTCCGATTTTCTTTAACACCATGGAAGATGCAGGCGCATTGCCGATTGAAGTGGATGTTTCCAAGCTGAATATGGGCGATGTGATTGATATTTACCCGTATGAAGGCAAGGTTTGCGAGCATGATACAGATAAAGTATTGGCTGAATTCAAACTGAAAACCGGTGTGCTGATTGATGAAGTGCGTGCCGGTGGCCGGATTCCGTTGATTATCGGCCGTGGTCTGACCGATAAAGCGCGTGAATCCCTTGGCCTTGAACCGTCAGATGTTTTCCGTCGCCCGGCGCCGGTAAAAGATAGCGGTAAAGGCTTTACTCTGGCGCAGAAAATGGTAGGTAAAGCCTGCGGTGTTGAGGGCGTTCGTCCCGGTACTTACTGTGAGCCGAAGATGACCACCGTCGGATCGCAAGATACCACAGGCCCGATGACGCGTGATGAACTAAAAGATTTGGCGTGTCTCGGCTTCTCGGCTGATTTGGTGATGCAGTCATTCTGTCATACATCGGCTTATCCGAAGCCTGTTGACGTGAACACTCACCACACCCTACCTGACTTCATTATGAATCGTGGCGGTGTTTCACTTCGTCCGGGCGATGGTATTATCCACTCATGGTTGAACCGCATGTTGTTGCCGGATACGGTTGGTACTGGTGGTGACTCGCATACGCGTTTCCCTCTGGGGATTTCTTTCCCTGCCGGATCGGGGCTGGTGGCATTTGCTGCTGCAACCGGTGTGATGCCATTGGATATGCCTGAATCGGTCTTGGTGCGTTTTAAAGGCAAGATGAAACCGGGGATTACGCTGCGTGATTTGGTACATGCGATTCCTTATTTTGCGATTCAAGATGGTCTGCTTACGGTTGAGAAATCCGGTAAGATCAATGAATTCTCGGGTCGAATCCTCGAAATTGAAGGGTTAGAACATTTAACCGTTGAGCAAGCATTTGAGTTATCGGATGCGTCTGCAGAGCGTAGTGCGGCGGGTTGTACCGTTAAACTGTCTCAAGAATCGATTGAAGAGTATCTGCAGTCGAATATTGTGATGCTCAAGTGGATGGCTTCGGAAGGTTATGGTGATATCCGGACCATTGAGCGCCGTGTTCGTGCGATGCAAGAGTGGCTCGATAAACCGGAGTTGATGCGTGCTGATGACAATGCTGATTATGCGCATGTCTTAGAAATCGATTTGGATGATATCAATGAACCGATTTTGTGTGCGCCGAACGATCCGGATGACGCCCGTTTGTTGTCTGAAGTTCAGGGAACTCCGATTGATGAAGTCTTTATCGGTTCTTGTATGACGAACATCGGTCACTTCCGTGCAGCCGGTAAACTGCTGGATAATTATACCGGACAGTTAGAAACCCGCTTATGGGTGGCACCACCAACCAAAATGGATAAAGACCAACTGGTTGAAGAAGGTTATTACGGTATTTTTGGCCGTGCCGGGGTGCGGATCGAAACACCGGGATGTTCGCTGTGTATGGGTAACCAAGCCCGGGTCGCAGATAAATCCACCGTGATGTCGACTTCTACACGTAATTTCCCGAATCGTCTCGGTGCCGGTGCGAATGTTTTCCTTGCTTCTGCGGAGCTGTCAGCCGTGGGTGCAATCTTAGGACGCATTCCGACTACGCAAGAGTATCTTGAGTATGCTGCGAAAATTGATGCGACGGCTGCGGATACCTATCGTTATCTGAACTTCCATAAGATGAATCAGTATACCGAAAAAGCAGATACCGTGATTTTCCAAGAGCCAGCATAGGGTCTGTTCCTTTTGAATCGAGATAAATCCCTCCGCATGGAGGGATTTTTTTATCAGAAATCTCCTCTCCTCCTTCAGGTCATCTTGTGTTGTCAGCCTGATCGCATCGTCAGTGAACATACGCAGACAGGATGATGATGCCTGCATCTTAGATGACTTCCGTATATACTAGGCATCGGTTTGAATGTGTCTCAATGAATCTCGGTACGATGGAATTTGAATTCAGAAAAAATATGTTATTAGGTGAGTATTACGCTGCGTTTAATATGGAACACGGGGTTATTTCTCGTCTTCTTGAAGATGAAATGGGTACGGATCGCACAATCATTGAGCAGGTTTTACAGTTGCTGCAATCCGCATATCAAGATGATTTCACTGAGCAGGTCTGGTTTGGCAGAGAAATATCACTGAAGGTTTTGGAAGGCGAAGTGACGATTTTTGAAAATATCCTGACACATTCGGATCATCATGATTTTGAAGATGAATTTTCTCTATATGAGAGTGAAAGTATCGCGACTTGTGGTCTTGATGATTTTGAATCGATGCTCATACAGTGGCAACAATTCACGCAAAATTAATCTGCTTCCTCCCGAATCAATGATGTTCTCTGAGAACAAATTCTTTTACCTTGCACAGCCGTGGTGAGGTTTTCAAAATTCGCCTTATTTTTGTGAAATTATTGCACGAAACTGGTGCGTTATTTATCTCCAAATCTCCTTATTGTTATTTTTGTTGATTAAAATCAATTAGTTAAAAAGTTGGCACGTACCTTGGATTTAATGTGTGTAACCGGAGTACAGCTCGAGAGAGGACGCCATGAAATTAATTAACGCAATTATAAAACCTTTTAAATTAGACGATGTCCGTGAGGCCTTATCTGATGTGGGGATCGAGGGAATGACCGTCTCAGAAGTAAAGGGATTCGGTCGTCAGAAAGGCCATACCGAGCTTTATCGTGGCGCTGAGTATCAGGTTGATTTTCTACCGAAAGTTAAACTTGAAATCGCAACACAGGGAGACAATGTTGACCGTGTCGTTGAAGCCATCATTAAAGCAGCACACACAGGCAAAATCGGTGATGGTAAGATTTTTGTTTATGATCTGAGCCAAGCGGTACGAATCCGCACTGGTGAAACAGATTCAGAAGCACTTTAAAAGATTCTAAGGATTGGAGAGACTATTATGGAATTATCAGTAACTGTAACGGAGTTACGTTACGCGCTGGATACCTTTTACTTCCTCATTTCGGGCGCATTGGTCATGTGGATGGCTGCTGGATTTGCAATGCTGGAATCTGGTCTGGTTCGTTCAAAGAATACCACTGAAATTCTGACGAAAAACTTTGTACTGTATGCGATTGCTTGTACGTTATATCTCATCGTCGGCTATCACATCATGTATGTTGATAATACCAAAGGGGGCTGGTTGCCTTCATTTGGTGGATTGATCGGCTCTCAGGCAGCAGATGCAGACCACTCTTTAGAATCAGATTTCTTCTTCCAAGTTGTGTTCGTTGCAACAGCAATGTCCGTTGTCTCTGGCGCAGTGGCTGAGCGAATGAAACTGTGGGCATTCTTGATCTTCTCTGTTGTTCTGACTGGTTTCATCTATCCTGTTGAAGGTTACTGGACATGGGGCGGTGGTTTCCTTTCTGCTGCTCATTTCAGTGACTTTGCCGGTTCAGGGATTGTTCATATGGCTGGTGCAGCAGCAGCTTTAGCGGGTGTTTTGCTACTGGGTGCACGCAAAGGCAAATATGGTAAAAATGGTGAAGTTCATCCGATTCCGGGTTCAAACATGCCGTTGGCAACACTGGGAACCTTTATCTTGTGGTTCGGGTGGTTTGGTTTCAACGGCGGATCACAGTTAATGATTTCGGATGCTGCCAATGCGTCAGCGGTTGGTAAGATCTTCTTGAATACCAATGCTGCAGCGTCAGCCGGTGCATTAGCCGCATTGTTAGTCTGTAAAACAACTTGGGGTAAAGCGGATTTGACCATGGTCCTGAACGGTGCGTTGGCTGGTTTAGTTGCGATTACAGCGGATCCTCTTTCTCCGTCACCCATGTACTCGGTTGCAATTGGTGCTGTTGCCGGTGTGATTGTGGTCTTCTCGATTGTTGCATTGGATAAAGTGAAAATCGATGATCCAGTGGGTGCAATCTCTGTTCATGGTGTTTGTGGTCTGTTTGGTCTGATGGCTGTGCCAATCAGCAACGCGGAGGCATCATTTGGTTCTCAGTTATTAGGTGCAGTTGTTATCTTTGGTTGGGTATTTGGTACCAGTCTGATTGTTTGGGGTATCCTCAAAGCAACAATGGGAATTCGGGTGACAGAAGAAGAAGAGATGGAAGGGATGGACATGCACGATTGTGGTGTCGGTGCTTATCCTGAATTCGTGACTGCGAAATAAGCCACCTGATCCATTGATTGTGATGAATAAAACCTGCCCGAGTCCGGGCAGGTTTTTTTGTGCAAAGAAAACGCCCTGCTAGGCCCGGGGCTCCGTTGATACTGTCGAACATGAGACGTCGTAACGTTTTTTATTCCGGTATGTATCCCATCATTGTGTGGCTTGATAAATGGCAAACTTATTGGTTTTAGCTAGCGTGTCACAGTGACCCAACGCCTGTTCAATCAGCGGGGGATACTTGAGGAAACTGTTGGCGACAATTGATAATTTGCCTCGTGGTTTCAAATAGTGGGGAGACTGGTTCAGGAAGGTCTCGCTGGCATGGTAGCTGGTTCCCAGCCCGGAATGAAATGGTGGGTTGCTGATCAAATGATCGTAACGTTCGGTCACATCTGAATAGATATCTGACGGGAAAACATGGCCACTCAGCCCGTTAGCCGCCAGCGTCGCTTTACTGGATTCAATGGCTAGTGCGCTGACATCACACATCGATAGGGTGACTGCCGGATATTGTGCGGCAATCACAGTCCCAATGACACCGGCACCGCAGCCAAAATCCAAGACGTCTCCCCGTATATCGGATAGATTATCTAACAATAGCTGACTACCGATATCTAATTCTCCATGGCTGAACACGCCGGGCAGACTCTTGATGATGATGTCTTTTTGCCGGTAATTGACCGTGTAAGTTTTAAACCAGTCTTGCATATTGAACTGCGCTGGTGTCTGGCTGCATTCTCCCCAGTAGAAAGAGCAACGACGTGCCGCATCATACTTTCGGATAATGCCGTAAGGCTCGAATAACTTTTCCACGCTTTTTATACCGGAGCGATTTTCGCCGACCACAACAATTTCAGTTCCCGGGCCAAGTTTAGTCATGAGCATGGCCAGCAGGTATTCTGCTTCTTGTTTCGCTTTTGGCCAGTAGAGCAATAGCATATCGGCGTGGCAGTCCTCGCTTAATGTTGCGCCAAAATAACCCGTAATATGAGGATTATCTGCTATCTGCCGATAATAACCGTAGTGCGTGGTAAAGATGGAGACGGACTGACAGGTCTGTCGTAATTGCAGGGGAAACTGGTCTTCGATTTCACCGGCAACCAGTAGATGTTTTCCCTGAAAATAGTCTAATTGGCGTTCAGCAATTTGACTGGGGGCTGAATTCTGGACTGAGAAATATTCGCTCGACATGACTGTGCTCTATATTCGGTATCACAAGAAGAGGCGCGATTTTCTCATAATCTGTGGATAGCTTGAAGTCATTTAACTGTTATCTTGTCGGTTCAGAAATGACTGGAACTCTTCTTCATAGATATTGAACAGCACAATGGTGATTGCAAAGATCAAAGGGCCGTATATCAATCCCATCAGACCGAACAGGTGAATACCGCCAAGCAGTGAGAAAAAGATCATCAGCGTATTCATGCCCGAGCTTCCCTGCATCAGGAAAGGTCGCAGTAAATTATCAATTGAACCGACAACCACGATACTCCAGATCATGAGAAAGATTCCCCAAGAAATATCGTTGGTCAGTAGCAGATAAGCACAGGCTGGCATCCAGATCAATGCCGTACCGACAATCGGAATAAAAGAGGCAAAGCCGATCATCGTCCCCCAGAACAGACCGGGGAAACCTGCAAGCCACATCCCGATACCACCGGCAACGCCCTGCGCCAGTGCAGTCAGAAAGGAGCCCATGACTGCGGATTTAGACACTTTTTCGATTTCCTCCAGCAGCCGATCTTCTTGGCTGCGGGACAGCGGGAGGACATGGCGTAATGTTGTGATGATTTTTTCATAATCGCGTAACAGGAAAAACAGCACAAAGAGCATCAGGAAAAAATCCATGATGAATGCTGTGGCATCGCCAACGAGTTTCGCGCTGACACCAACGAGCTGAGTTCCTGCCTGACTGGACATCTTGGCAACTCGTTCGGCAATTGCGGCGGGATCGATGGTATCAAATGGTAGGTAGGTATTGGCAAAGTCCATTGCTTTGACCACCCAAGGATGATTGAAAATTTCCTGTACGCCACCGTGAGTCACCCACTGATAAAGCGTTTGCGAGAAGCGAGCCCCTTGTTGCGCGATTGCGCCAAACACCAATAATAGTGGCAGCACGATAATAAAAGTCAGAATGACGCAGGACAGGAATGAAGCAACATTCTTGTAGGGATTCAGCTTTTGCTCCAGATATTGATGGAGCGGATAAATCAGTAAAGAAATAATAAAAGCCAACACAATCGAATTAATGTAGGGCTCAATGAGCAGATAACAGGCAATCGCTGCAACAAGTAATGCCGCGATAATCACTCGATGACTGGGGATGGTATTCACGTTGTTTCTACCTTCGATGACTCATATTTCAATGATGGACATGTATCATGACGATAATTCGGGTTGTTATCAATCATCGTCATGTTAGAAATGGTAAACCTCTGCCAGAAATTGTGCCTGACCGGGTTTTTTATCGTCAAAGCAGATAAAGAAAAGGCGCTCCGGTGAGGCGCGCCCAAATCTTAACTATGATGTAAATCGCTTAGTCGTTTGCCATCATGGCAAAGCTGCGATCCACGGCTTCTAATGTAGCTTCAATTTCCTGAGAGGAATGTGCCAGCGAGGTGAAACTGGCCTCAAAAGCGGATGGCGCCATATAGACACCGTGATCAAGCATCAGATGGAAGAAGCGTTTAAATTTCTCAACATCACAGCGGGCGACCTCTTCATAGCAAGTGACTTGTGGTTGATCGGTGAAGAAAAAGCCAAACATTCCGCCGACCTGATGAACCAGCAGTGGAATGCCATGTTTGTCGGCAAAAAATTTAAAACCATCTGCAAGCTGCTTCGTTTTTGATGCGAGGCGTTTTTCGTTACCTTCTTCTTTGAGCAGGCTGAGACAGGCATAACCGGCAGCCATTGCGACTGGGTTTCCTGACAGTGTTCCGGCCTGATAAACGGGGCCGGTGGGCGCGATATGTTGCATGATGTCTTTACGGCCACCAAAAGCACCGACGGGCATTCCGCCACCAATAACCTTACCCAAGGTCGTTAAGTCAGGCTGAATGTTATAGTGTGCCTGAGCGCCCCCCAGAGCAACCCGAAACCCCGTCATGACTTCATCAAAAATCAGTAGGGCACCATTCTCATCACAGAGGGTTCTGAGTCCTTCAAGGAAGCCTTCCACCGGTGGAATACAGTTCATGTTACCGGCGACCGGTTCAACAATAATACAGGCGATTTCGTCTTGATTAGCGTCGAATAGCGCTTGGACTGAATCGAGGTCATTAAAACGAGCCGTCAATGTGTATTTGGCAAAGTCAGCCGGTACTCCGGGAGAGCTTGGCTGACCGAGGGTGAGTGCGCCAGACCCGGCTTTGACCAAAAGACTGTCTGCATGACCGTGATAACATCCTTCAAATTTGATAATTTTATCGCGGCCTGTATATCCGCGTGCCAGACGGATGGCGCTCATGGTTGCTTCTGTCCCCGAATTGACCATGCGTAACTGTTCCATTGATGGTACTAATTGTGAAACCAGCTCTGCAATGGCGATTTCTTGTTCCGTCGGAGCGCCGAAACTTAATCCTTTTTGTACCGCACCAATCACCGACTCACGAATCACCGCGTGATTATGACCCAGAATCATTGGCCCCCATGAACCGACGTAGTCGATGTACGCTCTGCCATCAACATCAAAAACGAATGGACCGTCCGCTCTGTCGATAAAAATCGGCGTGCCACCGACACCGTTAAAGGCGCGTACTGGCGAATTGACACCACCGGGAATGGTGGTCTGTGCCTGTTGATATAGATCAGATGATTTGGTCATGGAAATTATCCTCTTTTGAGTGGTTGGACCAACTTGGCAAGCATTGTACTATTCATTATTCGAAGAGAAATATTTTTTTCGATTTTTTCCTGAAACGCCAAGAGATGAACAGGGCGATGACTCATGAGTGCCTGTTCAGCCGATTTGACTTCCTTACTCAGAATGATTTCAATATTTTGAATAACATAGACTACCATGTTATGGGCGCGGTTGGGTGGTCATTGTCGTCTGAGAAAGAAAGTTGGTCTGATGCATGGGGGGAATACTTGAACGGTTCAGTCAGGTATTAGATAATCAATACAGATAATGAAGTATATCTCATGCAACAATGTTGACTGAGGTTCTGTTGACTGAAACTATGTTAGCAAGAGATATCAAAGCATGAGAGAGGTCGTTGTGAGTGATTTAAGTATACCGCTGACGTTTTCTGATGCGGCAGCGAAGCGAGTTAAAGCGTTAATTGCCGAAGAAGAAAATCAGGAATTAAAACTTCGGGTTTACATTACCGGAGGGGGATGTAGCGGTTTTCAATATGGATTTACATTTGATGAAAATGTGAATGACGGGGATATGACAATTGAAAATTGTGGGGTCACATTGGTGGTTGATCCGATGAGTCTGCAATATCTGATTGGTGGTGAAGTCGATTATACCGAAGGACTTGAAGGTTCTCGCTTTTTTGTTAATAACCCTAATGCAACAACCACTTGTGGTTGTGGTGCCTCGTTTAGTGTCTGAGTCTATTCCTTCCTGATAAACCATGTCGGGTCGTTGTACTCGAGCCGACATGGATGTGTTCCGGTCCTGATAATTTACCCGATGATGCCGTTTCATCGCACAAACTCAGCAATGGTTGTGCAATATAGTCGTGCCTTAACGTTTGGCATACATCAGATGGCTGAAGCGTTCCAGCTGTTGCAATCTGATTTTTGCATTGGCAATAAAAGTTTGTTTGGCTTGCCCTTTGAGTGATGCCGATTGCGGGAGCGACACTGTTCTCGGGTTTTTGTGTACACCGTGGACTAAAAATTCGTAGTGCAAATGTGGCCCGGTAACTCGGCCTGTGCCGCCCAAAGCCCCGATTTTTTGCCCTTGTTTCACCCGTTGCCCGGTTTTTACATATCGACGTTTCAGGTGAAGGTATTTGGTCATGTAGGTATTGCTGTGTTTGATAAAAACATAATTACCGTTGAAGCGGTTATAACTCGATTTGACGACGACACCATCACCGGCAGCCCAAATGGGGGTTCCGACTGGTGCTACATAATCCGTACCGCGATGGGGCCTGACTCTTCCGGTCACCGGATGAAGTCTGCGTGGGTTGAAGTTCGATGAGACCCGCCGAAAATCGAGCGGAGAACGCAAAAATGCTTTTTTCATCGCCCGTCCATTCTCATCATAATAATCACCATTATCATCGTTGATGATCGCTTTAAATGTCGTGCCTTGGTTGGTAAACGTAGCCGCAATAATATTACCCTTACCGACAATTTCGCCTTCGACCACGGCTTCCTGATAGAGCAGGCTAAATGTATCACCTTGACGAATATCTAAGGCAAAGTCGACATCCCAACCAAAAATACCGGCCAGTTCCATAATCTGGTTCGGCGTTAATCCAGCATTGACCGCTGCATTCCAGAAGTTAGAAGTAATTTGGGCTTCCGCATAATTATACTGATAGTGGACTTCTTTTTTATCCAGTTTCGCGGTGAAGCCATTCTCTGATCGGGTAATCATCAATGCTTCATAGGTCGAGAGACTACGCCGCAGTTGCACAAGTTGATCATTTTCGTCAAAGCCGAAACTGAGTTCATCGCCGGGACGAAGTCGGGTGAGTTGTTGTTTGATTTCTGGATCACTGGCGGTTAATTGATACAGGAGACGTGACGAGAGTCCAATACGCTGAAATAAAACGGCTGCACTTTCCCCAGATTTTACCTGATATTGTTCCCAACGAAGGGTTGCTGTCGGAGGAATCGCGATACCGGGAGAAAGCGCTTCTGCATTTATAGAGAGTGGATAATGACGACCGATTTCGAGTTGTTTTTCTTTTCCTTGAAGTTCTTTCGGATTGGGCAGGAAAAAAATAGCAATCACGATTAAAGCGGAGAAACACCCAATCAGTGTTTGATGTAATCGTGGCAGGCGAGCAAAAATAGACAACATATAGACAGCGTTTTACCGATGGTTCATAAAATCCTTAGAACAATAGTTTAACTGGTTTCAAAATGCATCGCTATTCAAGTAATATACCTAACTAATATATTTCTGCCAAATTTGTGGGAGCGAACGAGAATGGCAACAATTGAAACCGCATTAGCTGAAATCAAGCGCGGTGTTGAAGAGTTGATTCCTGAAGAGGAACTGATAGCAAAACTAAAAGAAGGCCGTCCGTTAAGAATTAAGCTGGGTGCTGATCCAACCGCACCGGATATTCATTTAGGTCATACTGTCATTTTGAATAAGTTACGTGCTTTTCAGGAATTAGGTCATGAAGTGACGTTCCTGATTGGTGATTTTACGGGGATGGTCGGTGACCCGACAGGAAAAAATACCACACGTCCACCGCTGACACGCGAAGATGTGATTCGCAATGCTGAAACCTATAAAGAGCAGGTGTTTAAAATTCTTGATCCTGCAAAAACGAAAATTCAGTTTAATTCCGAGTGGCTTTCGGAGTTAGGTGCTGAGGGAATGCTGCGTTTAGCTGCCAATCAGACCGTTGCGCGTATGTTAGAACGGGACGATTTTAAAAAGCGTTACAGTAGTGGTCAGCCGATTGCGATTCATGAATTCATGTACCCGCTACTGCAAGGTTACGATTCTGTGGCGATGGAAACGGATGTTGAACTCGGTGGAACGGATCAGAAATTTAATCTGCTGATGGGACGTGAGCTGCAAAAAGCAAATGGTCAAAAACCACAGGTTGTACTGATGATGCCACTACTCGTCGGTCTGGACGGCGAGAAAAAAATGTCAAAATCAGCGCATAACTATATCGGTATAAACGAAGCGCCTGAAGAAATGTTTGGCAAAATCATGTCGATTTCGGATGAGCTGATGTGGAGTTATTACGATCTGTTATCTTTCCGCCCATTGACTGAAATTCAGCAGTTTAAGGATGACGTTGCTGCGGGCAAGAATCCCCGGGATATTAAAATCTTGCTGGCGAAAGAAATCATTGCACGTTTCCATGACGAAGCAGCCGCTGATGGTGCAGAGCAAGAATTTATTGCACGTTTCCAAAAAGGCGCCATTCCTGACGAGATGCCTGAATTCACGTTTTCATCCGGTATCGCGATCAGCAATATGTTGAAGGATGCCGCTCTGGTTGGTTCAACATCGGACGCTATGCGAATGATTCGTCAAGGGGCAGTCAAAGCCGCTGGAGAGAAAGTTGAAGATACCAAATGGATTCCTGACAATGGCACCTATGTACTTCAGGTTGGCAAGCGGAAGTTTGCCCGCGTGACGATTCAGTAAGATATCTTCAGTAAGTAAGGTCTTGCTCCCAATAAAGCCTGATGATTCAGGCTTTATTGGATTCCGGATATGTCATTTGATACTGGATAAATAAGATTGTTTTTGCTGGCTCATTTGAATGATATCCCGATATAGTTTTTCTTCAAACTGCTCTAGCTGTGATGGTGCCTGCACGGTTTCTTCCTTATCATCCGGAAAGTAGTCCGTGACAAACTGAACAAAGAGCACCTGAGGCTGACCTTTTTTATCCAGTCCGTATCCCGCCATATTATAACTGCCATATAGAGAACCGCTTTTGGCACTTAAATGACCTTTCACAACCGAAGAGCGCATGCTTTTGCGGTATTTCAGTGTGCCACTTTGACCCGCAACCGGTAGTAAACCAATCAGATGCAGGGATGTGTCATGTTGCCAGATATACCGCAAAACATCAGCCATCTGATTGGCTGTCATCCGGTTATTACGCGATAACCCTGAACCATCAACCAGTTGTGCGCTTTTGAGGTCAATACCAGCTTTCGCATATAAGATCTGTTTGATGGCTTCCGTCCCATTGGCAAAGCTGCCAGCCTGAACAAAAAATTTGTGTCCCAAGGTTTTAGTGACATTATTGGCGATCAGGTTATCTGACTCTTTCAGCATGGTATCCAGTAACTCAACGAGAGGTTTCGATTCATGGTGAGCCAAGACTTGTTGCAGCGGTTTCGGCGGTCGCCCGACGAGCACATCTCCAGTAAGCGTGATGCCCAATTGATTGAGAATTCTGTAAACGATACGTGTCGCGTAAAGGCTGGTATTTTGGAGCGCAAATTTTAAGGGGAGTGGTGAACTGCGCTGAACCAGACATCCGGACAAGCGGTAATTGTTTTCATGATTGCTGCGTAGCTCAAGATCGCAAAGCTGCTGTTTTTGTTCTTGTAATGAAACCGTTTTGGCCTGAGTTGATACGTGAACGGGATATTGCTCCGGTATATAAACGCGAGTATGACCGTCCTTTTGCGTATAAATTGAGCCGGGGACACAGTTTTCATCTAACACAATGACACTCGACGGGGCGCTATAGCATACTCCCAGAATATCCCACGGCCAGCCGACTGCTCTTTCGTAGCCGCTAAACAACGTATTATCGAGCCACAAGTTACCCTCAATTTTTTTGATGCCCTGCTGTTTCAGCATCGTGAACATATGTTTTAAATCATCGGTCGTGAGCTGTGGATCGCCACTAAAATGGAGAACCAAGTCATGATCTGCTTTACCTAATAAGGTCTTAAAGCGAAATTGATCTCCCAGCTCTAATTTAGCAGCCAGCGCAGTAATCAGTTTCATCGTACTGGCGGGAGGATAGAATGACTGACTGCCTGTATCGATTTCTCGCAGGGATGTATCCAATTGTTCTACGAGGAGGGCGGTTCTGCTCGTCGGTGGGAGCAGATGGGCATAAGGGGTCGCCTGAGCTGCACATAACTCAGCAGTCAGAATAAAACAAGCAATAGTAACCAGAAGCGTCCGAAGCACAAAACAACCCAATATAATCATGTTATGTCATTAGTATAACCAGATAAAAAAACGCCCGCTAGCGCGGGCGTTTTAAGGATCTTAAATCTGGTTCAGATTAGAAGTCGTAGCGTAGACCTACAACCATCTCATCCTGTTCGCCAGCATCGCTAACAGTTTTTAGATTGCCAGCATCTTTGTATGTATCGCCTTTATCAAGCATGTTTAGGTTATAAGATACATAGCTGCGGAAATTTGGCTGGAAGTAGTAAGCAACTTCTAATGCCAGGTTATTAACGCTGGTGTCGTTTGTTTTACCGTAGTTATATGTGGCAATCAGCTTAGTTTTGTCAATGGTGTAAGAAGCGGCAACTTCGTAACCGTCATAGTTATCAGCACCAGCTGCATCGTAGTCGATGTGGCTGTACAATGCAGACAGATACAGGTCATTCAGTGTATAAGCAACTGTTGCAACGATTTGATTGTCATCGTCTTGTGCGCCATAACCTAAACCTAGGTCAACACCGATGTCAGCCAGTGCATAAGTTGCTGACAGACCATAACCATCTTGTTTGTTGTCTGTGTAAACACCACCATTCTGGTCTTCGTCAGAGCGATCTGCAAAACGGTATTCTGCAAATACATTCAGATTATCAAATGAACCAGCATATTTTAATTGGTTATCAACACGATCAAGTACAGTCAGTTTTTTAACTGAACTGTCACCGTGATATGACATGATGTCAGTAAAATCAGACAGCGGAGTCAGAACACCATCTTGTTTACCATAAGTAACTAGGCCGTATGTACCACCCAGACCCGCATAAGTATAACGGCTTTCAAAAGTACCGTTTTCTTTATTTACACTTTTAGAACCGTCTACAGAACCATCTTGAGAGGTAAATTGACCTTCGAAGTAACCTAAGCCGTACAGGTTATCATTGATTTCTTGTTTACCTAAGAAACCCAGACGAGTACGAGATTTATCTGATGCATCGCCATCTTTCAGAGAAAGAATGCCTTCGACACGTCCTTTCATCGTTAGGGATGTGCCGTCTTGGTTGTATAGTTCACCAGCGTTCACGCCAGTTGCCACTGCAGCACCTGCCACTGCAAGAGCGATCAGAGTTTTTTTCATCTTGTTAATCCTAAATTTACTGTCCATAAACGTTGAAGAACATAATCGGTCTGACCTGTTAAGCGAGGTATCCGAGCGACTATCGTCCATCATCTGTGATGCGAATCCGTACAATGCAACATAATAAAAAAGTTATGAAACATTGAACTTTTCGCCTTTCTCGTAATCTAGTTGTACATGCAAAGGTGGGGCGAAGTTAGTAAAATGATATAAATCAACGTAGTGAACGACGTTTTTAGGGATGTAAATAAATATCAAAACTATGTTCTTAAAGGATTTTTTTGTTAAAAAGCAAAGTTCCATTACTTGAAAAATTTGATCTATATTTATTTTTTTTTACGACTTTTGCTTCATATTTAGAATAATAGTTTGTGGCATGGATCAATTTTTTATCTGTGTGGTTCAGCGTACTAATTTAGTGATATCCAAGATTTCTAAATAGAGATCTTGAATTTAGATGATTTCGCTACCAACTTTGTTTACACTGAGACAATCAATTTGAATGAAAAGCTACCTAATCCTCGGGATTGGGTAGTTTTGTTTTGTCCAAAGATAACTTTGGTTTCGAGGTATAAAATGGAAAAAGTTCCAATGACGGTTCGTGGCGAGCAACTCCTTCGTGAAGAGCTTGACCGACTTCTGAAATTAAGACCAAAGATTTCACAGGCGATTGCTGAAGCTCGTGAACTGGGAGATCTGAAGGAAAATGCAGAATATCATGCTGCCCGGGAAGAACAGGGTATCTGTGAGGCTCAAATTCGCGATATTGAGTATAAACTCTCTGTTGCTCAAGTGATTGATGTTACGAAGCTTGATAATTCAGGTAAAATTATTTTTGGGTCTACGGTCACTCTGATAGATGTAGAGACCGATGAAGAAAAAAGCTACCAAATTGTCGGTGATGATGAAGCTGACATCAAAGCTGGCCGTATTTCAGTGAGTTCTCCGATTGCCCGCGGACTGATTGGTAAGATCGAAGGCGATGAAGTGACGATCGTGACTCCGGGTGGTGAAAAAACGTTTGATATCGATAAAGTTGAGTATAAATAAAACTGATCATGAATCGGTATTCTGTTTGGATGTAGTAAAAAAGCCGCTTCAGCGGCTTTTTTTACTTTCTAGGTATCTCAATTCTTTTTTGTTCTGAAGGACGGTATAACACCAACACTTTGCCAATGGTTTGGATTTTTTCCGCACCCGTTTCGCGAATAATTGCGTCAATAATCAGCTGCTTGGTTTCCCGATCTTCTGACACAACTTTGACTTTGATTAATTCGTGATGATTCAGTGCAATTTCGATCTCTGCAAGCACGGCTTCTGTCAGGCCATTTGCGCCCATAAGAACGATGGGTTTCAAATGGTGGGCTAAGCCCTTTAAATGCTGTTTTTGTTTTGTGCTTAGGTTCATGATGCAGCCAATTTAATTTACTATATTAGGGTTGAAAACAACTATTTTAGCGCCATCTATGGAAGATGACCACACCTTCCGTCTCTTGTTTATCTGGTGAAGTGATTTGTATTGGAACAGAAATGAGTAAAAATAAGCACTCTGCAAGCTCAGGCCGATGGCTGAAAGAGCATTTTGATGATAAATATGTAAATGATGCAAAGAAGAAAGGTTATCGTTCTCGTGCTATCTTCAAACTAGAAGAAATTCAAGGGAAAGATAAACTGCTCAAACCGGGAATGACCGTGGTTGATTTGGGAGCCGCTCCAGGCGGATGGTCTCAATATGCTGCTAATGTCGTCGGGGATTCGGGGCAGGTGATTGCATGCGACATTCTACCGATGGATTCTATTGCTGGTGTTGCCTTTCTCCAGGGGGATTTCCGGGAAGAGACGGTTTTAAATACATTACTCGATAGAATTTCTCCGAACCTTGTCGATGTCGTGATGTCTGATATGGCACCGAATATGGCCGGAAATTTATCCGTTGATCAGCCCAGAGCGATGTATTTGGTAGAATTGGCACTCGACATGTGTCGACAAGTGCTCGCTGAGAATGGTAGTTTTATTGTCAAGGTCTTTCAGGGAGAAGGCTTTGAGCAATACGTGAAAGATGTCCGGTCACTGTTTAAAGTGGTAAAAATAAGAAAACCAGACTCATCGAGAGCACGCTCTCGGGAAGTCTACATTGTAGCAACTGGTTACAAAGGGTAACCATTTACGGGGTTCAGGCGCTGTCGATACGGTAGCGACATACTATAATCTGTAGTACCCTACCTTTAATTACAACTAGTTATCGCGAGGCTTACACCTTGAGTGACATGGCAAAAAATCTAATATTATGGCTGGTTATCGCCGTTGTCTTAATGTCCGTATTTCAGAGCTTTGGCCCTGGAGATAATAGTGGCAGGGCGGTTGACTATACCACTTTTGTAAAAGAAGTGGGTCAGGGGCAAATTCAGGAAGCTCAATTCAAAGATAGTGAGATTACCTTTACTCGCCGAGGCAGTAGCTCTCGTTACGTCACATACATGCCAGTATACGATCAGAAGTTACTTGATGATCTGATCAATCAGAATGTCAAAGTTCAGGGGACGCCTCCTGAAGAACAAAGCTTGCTAGGCACAATATTCATTTCTTGGTTCCCCATGATTTTATTAATCGGGGTCTGGATCTTCTTTATGCGTCAGATGCAGGGCGGTGGTGGCAAAGGTGCCATGTCGTTCGGTAAGAGCAAAGCTCGCATGATGACTGAAGAGCAAATTAAAACCACATTTGGTGATGTTGCCGGTTGTGATGAAGCAAAAGAAGATGTTAAAGAGCTGGTCGATTATCTGCGTGATCCGAGCCGTTTCCAGAAACTGGGTGGGAAAATACCAACTGGGGTTTTGATGGTTGGTCCTCCGGGTACAGGTAAGACCCTATTAGCCAAGGCGATTGCCGGAGAGGCGAAAGTACCGTTTTTTACGATCTCAGGTTCAGATTTTGTCGAAATGTTTGTCGGGGTCGGTGCTTCCCGGGTCAGAGATATGTTTGAGCAGGCCAAGAAAGCTTCTCCTTGTATTATCTTCATTGATGAAATTGATGCTGTCGGACGTCAACGTGGTGCTGGTGTCGGCGGTGGACACGATGAACGTGAACAAACATTGAACCAAATGCTGGTTGAAATGGATGGTTTTGAAGGGCATGAAGGCATCATTGTTATTGCGGCGACTAACCGCCCGGATGTTTTAGACCCAGCATTACTGCGTCCCGGACGTTTTGACCGTCAGGTTGTGGTTGGGCTACCGGATATCCGTGGTCGTGAACAGATTCTGAAAGTTCACATGCGTAAAGTTCCGACGTCTAACGATGTTAATGCTTCACTGATTGCCCGTGGTACGCCAGGTTTCTCTGGTGCCGATTTGGCTAACTTAGTCAATGAAGCTGCGTTGTTTGCCGCACGGGGAAACAAACGCAATGTCTCGATGGTTGAGTTTGAACTCGCGAAAGACAAAATCATGATGGGTGCCGAACGGCGTTCGATGGTTATGTCAGAAGATACAAAAGCTTCAACCGCATATCATGAAGCTGGACACGCGATTGTCGGTCGTTTAGTACCTGAGCATGATCCCGTTTATAAAGTGTCGATTATTCCGCGTGGACGTGCTTTAGGGGTTACGATGTACCTACCGGAGCAAGATCGCATTAGTATGTCTCGGCAACATCTGGAATCAATGATTTCCAGTCTCTATGGCGGACGTCTGGCGGAAGAATTAATTTATGGTGCAGACAAAGTATCAACCGGGGCATCAAATGATATTGAGCGTGCAACAGATATTGCTCGTAAGATGGTGACCCAGTGGGGATTTTCCGAAAAATTAGGTCCGCTTCTATATACCGAAGAAGAGGGTGAAGTTTTTCTGGGACGAAGTGTTACGAAAACCAAACACATGTCTGACGATACCGCGAAACTGATCGATGATGAAATTCGTAAAATTATTGATCGAAATTACGAGAGAGCGAAAAAGATCCTGTTGGATAATATGGATATCATGCATTCGATGAAAGATGCATTGATGAAATATGAGACCATTGATGCAGGTCAGATTGATGACTTGATGGATCGTAAGCCTGAGATCCGGGAGCCTGCGGGTTGGGTTGAACAGGAGCTTGCAGCTCAAGAAAAAGCGAAGTCTGCTGAAGCCTCTCGTGATGATACACCTGAAGAAACGGCAAATGACGCTTCGCAGGATAAATCAGATAATGATGATCAAAGTGGACGAACTGAGTAAATCGTTTTGTCGCTGAAAAAGCCCCGGTATAATCGGGGCTTTTGCTATTATGGGGGATAGGATGTGATGGAGATTCGGACATCCAATAAAGCTTTAAATTTAAGTTGTCCTCAGGTGATGGGAATTTTGAATACAACACCTGATTCTTTTTCTGATGGTGGATTGTTTGCTTCTCCGGAAAAAGCGTTAGCTCATGCCGATACAATGATTAATGCTGGCGCCACCATCATTGATGTTGGTGGCGAGTCAACCCGCCCGGGTGCTGCAGAAGTGACTGTCGCAGAAGAATTGAAACGAGTGGTGCCTGTTGTCAGCGCCATTCGACAAAAGTATCCGGACATCTGGATCTCTGTTGATACAAGTAAAGCTGAAGTGATGCAACAGAGTATTGATGCCGGTGCAGACCTGATTAATGACATTCGTTCACTTCAGGAGCCGGGGGCATTAGCAGTCGTTGCGAAAGCAGGTATTCCCGTGTGTCTCATGCATATGCAAGGGCAGCCGGAAACCATGCAGGAACGCCCGGAGTACCGTGATGTGCTTCAGGATGTTTATACCTTTTTAGAGCATCGAATTGTCGCATGTGAAAAGGCTGGTATTCGACGAGAGAACATTATTCTTGATCCCGGCTTTGGTTTTGGCAAAGCGCTTGAGCATAATTATCAGTTATTAGCGAATCTAAAAGTTTTCCATCAATTTGGTTTGCCCTTGTTGATTGGGTTATCCAGAAAAACCATGTTGCATAAATTTCTCAATAAACAACCGGCTGATTGTATGGTCGCAAGTGTTGTTTGTGCAGCGGTTGCAGCCATGCAAGGTGCACAAATTTTCCGGGTTCATGATGTCGCTGAAACCGTTGAAGCCATGAAAATAATCAGTATGATTCAAGCCAATCAATTATAAGAAAATAGGAATAACGATGTCGAATCACAGACGCTATTTTGGTACCGACGGCGTTCGGGGAAAGGTTGGAGTGTTCCCGATTACTCCTGATTTTGTCATGAAACTGGGATGGGCTGCGGGGCGAGTTTTATCGAAACAAGGCACTCGTAAAGTGATTATCGGTAAGGATACCCGGATCTCTGGATATATGTTGGAATCAGCTCTGGAAGCTGGTTTGGCTGCAGCGGGTCTTGAAGCCACGTTAACAGGGCCGATGCCGACCCCGGCTGTTGCTTATCTGACGCAAACTTTTCGTGCTGAAGCGGGAATCGTTATTTCAGCCTCACATAATCCGTATGATGATAATGGCATTAAATTCTTTTCATCTGAAGGAACCAAATTACCGGATGAAGTGGAACTCGAAATTGAGCAAGAACTCGACAAGGTTATTGAATGTGTGCCTTCTGCTGAGCTAGGTAAGGCCTCTCGCTTAACTGATGCTGCAGGTCGTTACATTGAGTTTTGTAAAAGTACGTTCCCATCGAGACTCAGTTTGGCCGGGTTAAAAATTGTCGTCGATTGTGCTCATGGTGCGACTTATCATATTGCACCCAGTGTTTTCAGAGAGCTAGGCGCTGATGTAATTGCGATTGGTGTGAAGCCAAATGGCTTAAACATTAATGAACAGGTGGGGGCGACAGATACCAGAGCGCTTCAGCAGAAAGTATTGGAAGAAAAAGCAGATCTTGGCTTGGCCTTTGATGGTGATGGTGATCGTCTCATCATGGTGGATGCATTCGGCTGTAAAGTCGATGGTGATCAAATTGCCTATATTATTGCTCGATACTTGCTACGTAAGGGCGAGTTGAAAGGGGGAGTTGTTGGTACATTGATGACTAACCTCGGTATGGAGGTTGCCTTAAAGCAATTGGGGATTCCATTTGCCCGGGCTGCTGTCGGTGATCGATATGTAATGGAAAAACTGCTGGAAAAAGACTGGAAAATCGGTGCAGAGAATTCAGGGCATGTGATCTTATTAGACAAAATGACCACCGGAGACGCAATTGTCGCTGCGCTACAAGTTTTAACAGCCGTTGTTGATAGTGAAATGTCACTCAGTGAATTATCGAGCGGTATGAAACTTTTCCCACAGGTACTGGAAAATGTGCGGTTCAGCGGAGATTCTAATCCACTTGATGCTGAGGCTGTCAAACAGTGTGTTGCGACAGTTGAAGCTGAATTAGGAGAGAAAGGGCGCGTTCTGCTGAGAAAATCAGGCACGGAGCCATTACTTCGGGTTATGGTTGAAGGTGAAGATGAAACACAGGTTCGTGAATCTGCTTTAAAAATCGCTGATGTTGTGAAGGCAAATTGTTAAATTTGGAAAAAGGAATCCTCAAACGTGAGGGTTCCTTTCCTTTCATTCACGCTGTTTGAATGGTGAAAAGATAGTGGTTGTCCCTTTTTTAACCGCTTAGCCATGAATTTGAAAAAAAAGTAATTTATCCTCTTGCCAGTTTTCAATCCTTTCGTTAGTATTGCCCCCACTTCCGAGACGGAGGGCGCTAGCCTAGTTCTGGTCGATAGATAAGAACGGCGCTGGCTCAACAATTTGGAACATAGGTGGATATGTTATGTTTACAGTTCTACTTGTGATTTACCTGTTGGCAGCGGTTGCTATCATCGGATTGGTGTTGATTCAACAAGGTAAAGGCGCAGATATGGGAGCCTCATTCGGGGCCGGTGCTTCAAATACAGTATTTGGTGCCGGTGGCTCTGGAAATTTCTTAACTCGAATGACTGCAATTTTTGCAATTGTATTCCTAATTGTTAGTCTGGTATTAGGAAACTTATCAACACATAAAGCAAAGTCTCAATGGGTTGATCCTGCTCAGAACCAAGCGGTTCAAGAGAAGACACAGACTGATAATACTGATAATGGTATTCCTGCTGATAATACAAACAGTAGCGAAATTCCTCAGTAAAAAGAATTTAGCCGAGATGGTGAAATTGGTAGACACACTAGCATGAGGTGCTAGCGCCTATGGTGTGAGGGTTCGAGTCCCTCTCTCGGCACCATTATTCTTTACAAACTTGTAAATGAAGATTGAGAGCGTATAATGCTCAGCAAGTCGGACGCGGGGTGGAGCAGCTTGGTAGCTCGTCGGGCTCATAACCCGAAGGTCGTCGGTTCAAATCCGGCCCCCGCAACCAATTCTGAATTGGTTGTTGCAGGTTTGATAGTGAGAAATATTTCTCACTATATGTTAAGACAGCGTCTTAACATTCAGGGTCCAGCATAGATAAAAACCCCGACTATCGGGGTTTTTTGTTATCTGATTCTTGTATATGAGTAGTCGTCACTGTTCATATATCAAAGATTTGGTCTGTTTGCTTGGAATTGAAATTGGGCTCATAGCCCTTTTTTTGTTTCTGGAGTCGTTTAAATGACAGGGTTAGAAAAACAACTATCTGAATTACTTGAGGCACCTGTTGTTGCTGCAGGTTATGAATTGGTCGGATTAGAATTTGTTCGTGCCGGTGCACATTCGACACTACGAATTTATATTGATCACGACAATGGCATAACGGTCGATGACTGTGCTGAGGTGAGTCGTCAGGTCAGCGCTGTGCTTGATGTAGAAGATCCTATTTCTGTGGCTTATAACCTTGAAGTTTCTTCACCAGGCGTAGACAGACCTTTGTTTAAGTCTGAACACTATGAGCAATTTATTGGTCACGAGGTCAATATTGTTTTGAAAATGGCTGTTGGAAACCGCCGCAAATGGAAAGGTATCATCCAATCGGTTGATGGTGAAACGATTGCGGTTACTGTTGATGGGCAAGAAGAACAATTCGCGCTCAGCAACATTTCAAAAGCTAATCTGATCCCTAAATTTTAAGTCTTAAAGAGGCTGGAAATAATGAGTAAAGAAATTTTAGCGGTAGTTGAGGCGGTTTCAAACGAGAAGGCTGTTCCTCGTGAACGTATTTTTGAAGCGCTTGAAACTGCATTAGCAACTTCGACTAAGAAAAAATACGACATCGATATTGATGTTCGTGTTGCAATTGATAGAAAAACCGGTGAATTTGAAACATTCCGTCGCTGGTTAGTGGTAGAAGACGTCCAGAATCCGACTAAAGAAATTTCAGTTGAAGCGGCTCAATTTGATGATGATTCCATCGAATTGGGTGACTTTATTGAAGATCAAATTGAATCGGTTAAGTTCGACCGGATCACCACTCAAACGGCAAAACAAGTGATTGTTCAGAAAGTTCGTGAAGCTGAACGGGCACAAATTGTTGAGCAGTTTATTGATAATGAGGGTGAACTTGTTACTGGCGCTGTGAAGAAAGTGAGTCGGGATAGCATTATTCTCGATCTCGGCAATAACGCAGAAGCTGTGATTTTGCGAGAAGATCAACTTCCTCGAGAAAACTTCCGCCCTGGTGACCGTGTTCGTGGTTTGCTTTATGCCGTGAGACCTGAAGCGCGTGGGTTCCAGCTCTTTATTACACGCTCTAAGCCTGAAATGCTGGCTGAATTATTCCGTGTTGAAGTCCCAGAAATTGGCGAAGAATTAATTGAGCTGAAAGGCGCATCTCGCGATCCGGGATCCAGAGCAAAAATCGCAGTAAAAACTAACGATAAGCGGATTGATCCAGTCGGCGCATGTGTCGGCATGCGGGGAGCCCGTGTTCAGGCCGTTTCCGGTGAATTGGGTGGTGAGCGGATTGATATTGTGCTGTGGGACGATAACCCGGCGCAATTTGTTATTAATGCGATGGCACCAGCTGATGTTGCATCTATTATCGTTGATGAAGATGCCCATTCGATGGACATTGCTGTTGAAGCCGACAATCTGGCTCAGGCCATTGGCCGTAGTGGGCAGAATGTTCGTTTGGCCTCTCAGTTAACTGGCTGGGAACTCAATGTGATGACCGTTGAAGATCTTCAGAAGAAACATCAGGAAGAATCAACAGAGTCGATTGAGTTGTTTATGAAGCATCTTGATATTGAGCAGGACTTTGCTGAATTGTTGGTTGAAGAAGGCTTCTCCACATTAGAAGAAGTTGCCTATGTACCAGTGAATGAGTTGCTTGAGGTTGACGGGTTGGATGAAGACCTTGTTGAAGAATTGCGTACTCGTGCAAAAGATGCACTAACAACTCTTGCCTTGGCGAGAGAAGAGTCACTGGATGGAGGTGAGCCGGCTGAAGATCTGTTGAATCTATCTGGTCTTGAGCGTGACATGGCTTACAAACTGGCAGCTAAGGGAGTCATCACTCTCGAAGATTTGGCTGATCAGGGAATTGATGATCTTGAAGGTATTGAAGGACTGACAGAAGAACGCGCCGGAGAATTAATTATGGCTGCGCGTAATATTTGTTGGTTTGGCGAAGACGCGTAATTTTCAGCAAGGGGAGAAAGCGGCATGACAGAACTTACAGTTAAAGCACTGAGTGAAGAGATTGGTACACCAGTTGACCGCTTATTAGAGCAACTTGCTGACGCAGGAATGACCAAAACGGGAGCGGATAGTGTTTCTGAAGATGAAAAACAGAAACTGTTAACTTTTCTGCGTAAAGAGCACGGTGGTAGCTCTTCAAAGGATGAACCGACTCGTTTGACATTACAGCGAAAAACTCGCAGCACACTCAGTGTGAATGCGGGGGGTGGTAAAAGTAAGAATGTTCAGGTTGAAGTGCGCAAAAAACGTACGTATGTTAAGCGTAGTGCAATCGAAGATGAAGCGAAACGTCAGGCTGAAGAAGCAGCCCAGCGTGAAGCCGAAGAGAAAGCAAAGTTAGAAGCTGAAAAAGCAAAATTAGAAGCTCAGGCGAAGCGTGAAGCTGAAGAAAAAGCCAAACGGGAAGCTGAAGAGCAGATGAAGCGTGACGCGGAAGAAAAAGCGAAGCGTGAAGAGAAAAGCAGTCAGAAAGTCCAGCTTTCTGATGAAGAGAAATCCAAGCAAGAGGCAGCGCGACAAGAAGCCGAAGCACTGAAGCGTCGTCAGGAAGAAGAATTGAGACGTAAAGCTGAAGAGGAAAGTCAGCGTCAGCTCGAAAAAGCGCGTGAATTGGCTGAAAAGAATCAAGAGCGTTGGTCTGCTGCAGAAGAGAAAAAAGGTGATATGGAAGACGAATATACAGATTACCATCTAACTACTTCCCGTTATGCCCAAGAGGCAGAAGACGAAGCAGACCGTCGAGATGAAGGTAGTCGCCGTGCAAAAGCGAAGAAAAAAGCTTCTGCTCGCGATGAACAACGCCAAGAACGTGATATGCGTCCTCGCGGTGGTAAAGGTGGCCGTAACTTAAATCGAGGCCGTGGTAAACCTTCATCAATGCAGCAAGGTTTCGATAAAAACGCGACTGTTGCCAAATCTGATGTTGTTATCGGTGAAACGATTGTTGTCTCTGAACTGGCTCAGAAAATGTCAGTAAAAGGCACCGAGGTCATCAAAGTGATGATGAAAATGGGTGCAATGGCTACGATCAACCAAGTCATTGATCAGGAAACTGCACAGCTCGTTGCCGAAGAAATGGGTCATAAAGTGATTCTCCGCAAAGAGAATGAGCTGGAAGAAGCGGTTCTTTCTGACCGGGACAGCAATTCAGAGGCTGTTCCTCGTGCACCGGTTGTAACCATCATGGGACACGTTGACCACGGGAAAACATCGACACTGGATTACATCCGCCGTACGCACGTTGCGTCCGCCGAAGCAGGTGGTATTACCCAGCACATCGGTGCTTACCATGTTGAAACTGACAATGGGATGATTACGTTCCTTGATACTCCGGGACACGCGGCATTTACAGCGATGCGTGCTCGTGGTGCTCAGGCGACAGATATCGTGGTATTGGTTGTGGCTGCTGACGATGGGGTAATGCCTCAGACGATTGAAGCAATCCAACACTCTAAAGCCGCGAATGTGCCTCTTATCGTTGCCGTGAACAAGATCGACAAAGAAGAAGCTAACCCAGATAACGTCAAGAACGAACTGGCTCAATACGACATCATTCCTGAGGAATGGGGTGGTGAAAACATGTTTGTTCATATTTCTGCTAAGCAGGGAACAAACGTTGACGCTTTGTTGGAAGCGATCCTGCTTCAAGCGGAAGTTCTGGAACTGACTGCTGTTGCTGATGGCATGGGTTCTGGTGTTGTGGTTGAGTCTCGGCTGGATAAAGGCCGTGGTCCTGTTGCGACGATTCTGGTTCAGTCTGGTACGCTGCGCAAAGGGGATATCCTGCTTTGTGGTCAGGAGTATGGCCGAGTCAGAGCGATGCGTGATGAAGTCGGAAATGAAGTGCTGGAAGCGGGGCCGTCAATTCCGGTCGAAGTGCTTGGACTTTCTGGCGTACCGGCTGCGGGTGATGAAGCTACCGTGGTTCGCGATGAGCGTAAAGCGCGTGAAGTGGCGAACTATCGTCAGGGTAAATTCCGTGAAGTCAAACTGGCTCGTCAGCAGAAAGCGAAGTTGGAGAATATGTTCTCGAACATGACTGCCGGTGAAGTCGCTGAATTGAATATCGTCCTGAAAGCTGATGTTCAAGGTTCAGTTGAAGCAATTACTGATGCCTTAGTCAAACTGTCAACTGATGAAGTCAAAGTGAATATCGTTGGTTCTGGTGTCGGTGGTATCACCGAAACTGACGCGACACTGGCTGCTGCATCGAATGCTATCGTACTGGGCTTTAACGTTCGTGCGGATGCATCTGCTCGCCGAACAATTGAAGCAGAAAACCTTGACCTGCGTTACTACTCCATCATCTATCAGTTGATTGATGAAGTGAAACAGGCGATGAGCGGCATGCTGGCTCCTGAATTTAAACAGGAGATTATCGGTCTGGCTGAAGTTCGTGATGTATTCCGTTCTCCGAAACTGGGTGCTATCGCGGGCTGTATGGTGACAGAAGGACTGATTAAACGGAATAATCCGATTCGTGTCCTGCGTGATAACGTGGTTATCTATGAAGGTGAACTGGAATCACTCCGTCGCTTTAAAGATGATGTTGCAGAAGTGAAGAATGGTTATGAATGTGGTGTCGGTGTGAAAAACTATAACGATGTCCGCGTTGGTGACCAGATCGAAGTCTTTGAAACAGTGGAAATTAAACGGTCAATCGACTAACCGTTATGGGTGATCTCTTTTGATCACCGGAACCGTTGTTGAATGGATCGTTGGTTGTTGAATACACCATGGGGGGTTGGCTAGACCATCCCCCCATTCTTTCTATGAGAAAGTTTAAATATGGCAAAAGATTTTAGTCGTACGCAGCGCGTGTCTCAGCAGCTGCAGAAAGAGCTGGCAATGATATTGCAGCGTGAAGTCAGAGATTCTCGTCTGGGGATGGTGACAATTTCTGAAGTAAAAGTTTCCCGGGATTTGGCGTATGCCAAAGTGTATGTCTCCTTCTTATGTGTTGGCGAGCAGACGCCTGAAAGCTGTCTGAAAGCGCTGAAAGAGCATGAGTCTCACATTCGGATGATGTTAGGCAAGCGGATTCGTCTGCGCCTGACACCTGAAGTCCGGTTTGTTTATGACGATACGTTGGTTGAAGGGATGCGCATGTCGAATCTGGTCAATCAAGCTGTTGATGAAGACAAACGAAAAAGAGGTGAATCAGGCTCGGATGAGGAGGCGTAATGGCTCGTCGTCGTAAAGGTCGCCCGGTTGATGGCATCATTTTACTGGATAAACCTACGGGGATTTCCTCCAATGATGCGCTCCAGAAAGTGAAGCGCATTTTCTTTGCAGAAAAGGCCGGACATACGGGGGCGTTAGATCCGCTGGCAACCGGTATGCTTCCTATCTGTCTGGGAGAGGCGACCAAGTTTTCTCAATTTCTTCTCGATTCAGATAAAAAATATCGGGTGATTGCAAAACTGGGGATCCGGACCAATACCTCTGACTCTGACGGTGAGGTTGTTGAGACTCGTCCGGTGCAAATCACTGAAGTGGATTTGATGCGGTCGATTGAGAAATTTAAAGGTGAAACCGCGCAGATTCCATCGATGTTTTCAGCATTGAAGTATCAAGGGCGACCTCTGTATGAATATGCCCGGGAAGGCATCGAAGTGCCCAGAGAGGCCCGTCAGATCACGGTTTATTCCATTGAACTGCTCCGCTATGAAGCGGATGAAGTCGAGATGGAAATCCATTGTTCTAAAGGCACTTATATTCGGACGATCGTTGATGATCTGGGTGAAATGTTAGGCTGCGGGGCTCATGTGACGTATCTACGTCGTACCGCAGTTGCTCAATATCCGGCTGAACGGATGGTGACACTTGATGCGCTGGAAGAGATACTTCAGTCAGCCCGTGAACAGGATGTTGCCCCAAGTACCTTACTTGACCCGCTGTTATTGCCGATGGATTCCGCCGTTCAGTCACTGCCTGAAGTGAATTTGATTCCTGATTTGGCTGGTATGGTTCAGAAAGGGCAGGCTGTTCAGGTTTTTGGTGCGCCAACCCATGGCACCATCCGATTAACGGTTGGGGAAGAACACGGTTTTATCGGCGTTGGTGAGATTGACGATGACGGCAAGATCGCTCCCAAACGATTAGTTGTTTTTCGTGAGTGAAACATCGGTTATTTCCGAATGATTCGCTATTGCGGGGATAGGGAATATTCTCTATAATCCCCGCTCCTCGTGTCGGCTGAATCAGAGATTGGCTGACACAAACTAAAACTCAAACTCTTAGGAGAGAAATTATGTCTCTGAATGCAGAAACTAAAGCAGCAATCGTTGCTGATTACGCGCGTGGCGAAGGCGATACTGGTTCACCAGAAGTTCAAGTTGCTCTATTGACAGCTTCAATCAACCACCTTCAAGGTCACTTCAAAGAGCACAAAGGCGATCACCATAGCCGTCGTGGTCTTTTACGCATGGTTTCTCGTCGTCGTAAGCTTCTGGATTACCTGAAAGGTAAAGATCTGGATCGTTACCACGACCTTATCCAACGTCTTGGCCTACGTCGCTAAGATTGGATTTGTACAAAAAAGGGGCGAAAGCCCCTTTTTTAATGGCTAAATTTAGCCAAAGGCCGCTCGAGTAGTTTATACTAGCGACCGTTGAAGTCAGTTGACTGAATTCAACACTCAGACTCAAAGCATGACAGTCACCGAAGTCGGCCAAAAGGTCGCGACTATTCAAAGGAGATTGGTATCGATGTTGTTCAGTATCCTTTCACTAGTCGCGATTTGTGATGCCTTGAGGATTGTTCACCCATTTCTAGGATAACCTAGGCAAAGGAATAATAATGTTTGAAAAACCAGTTGTGAAAACCTTTCAATATGGCAATCACACCGTCACGATTGAAACTGGCGTAATTGCACGTCAGGCAACCTCAGCAGTTATGGTCACCATGGACGATACATCGGTATTCGTTTCTGTGGTTGGAAAAAAAGAAGCGGTAGAAGGTCAAGATTTCTTCCCGCTCACAGTGAACTATCAGGAACGGACTTATGCAGCCGGTAAGATTCCTGGCGGATTCTTTAAACGTGAAGGTCGTCCTTCTGAAGGCGAAACGCTGACGGCTCGCCTGATCGACCGTCCAATTCGTCCTCTGTTCCCTGATGGCTTTACCAATGAAGTTCAGATTATTGCCACGGTGATGGCGGTGAATCCTGATGTTCAACCCGATATCCCAAGCATGATCGGTACTTCTGCCGCGTTGGCGATTTCCGGGATTCCATTTAATGGCCCGATTGGTGCGGCTCGTGTGGGTCACATTGATGGTCAACTCGTACTGAACCCAAGCGCAAAAGAACTGGCTCAGTCTCGTCTGGACTTGGTTGTTGCAGGTACAGAGAATGCCGTTCTGATGGTTGAATCTGAAGCAGATATTCTGTCTGAAGAAGAGATGCTTTCTGCGGTCGTTTTTGGTCATGAACAGCAACAAGTCGTGATCCAAGCGATCAATGAATTTGCAGCTGAAGTTGCAACGCCGGCATGGTCTTGGAGCGCGCCTGAAGTCAATGTAAGTTTGAAAGCATTGGTTGCAGAACATGCAGAAACTCGTCTTGCTGAGGCGTATCAAATTACTGAAAAGCTAGCACGTTACGAGCAAGTGGGTCAGATCAAATCGGAAGTCATTGCTAAATTGTTAGAGCAAGATGATTCTCTGGATGAAAATGAACTGCGTAATATGCTGAGTTCATTAGAAAAACAAGTCGTTCGTAGCCGTATCCTTTCTGGTGCGCCGCGTATTGACGGTCGTGAAAAAGATATGGTTCGTGCACTGGATGTGCGTACTGGTGTACTGCCTCGCGTGCATGGTTCATCTCTGTTTACTCGTGGTGAAACCCAAGCCATCGTCACTGCGACACTGGGGACTCAGCGTGATGCACAGATTATCGATGAGTTAACGGGTGAGAGAAAAGATCACTTCTTGTTCCACTATAACTTCCCTCCTTACTGTGTGGGTGAAACCGGGTTTGTTGGTTCACCAAAACGTCGTGAAATCGGTCATGGTCGTTTGGCGAAGCGTGGTATTCAAGCCGTGATGCCATCAATTGATGAATTCCCATATACCGTTCGTGTGGTCTCTGAAATTACAGAATCGAATGGCTCTTCTTCAATGGCTTCTGTGTGTGGTTCATCCTTGGCATTGATGGATGCCGGTGTGCCAATTAAGGCTTCTGTTGCCGGTATCGCGATGGGTCTGGTGAAAGAGAACGATGATTTTGTCGTTCTGTCTGACATTCTGGGTGATGAAGATCACCTGGGTGATATGGACTTTAAAGTTGCCGGAACATCAAATGGTGTGACTGCACTGCAAATGGATATCAAAATCGAAGGGATCACAAAAGAGATCATGCAGATCGCATTGAATCAGGCAAAAGGTGCGCGTTTGCACATTCTGTCTGTGATGGATAAAGCGATCGGGAGTGCGCGTGATGATATTTCTCAGTTTGCACCTCGTATCCATACAATGAAAATCAGTGCTGATAAGATCAAAGATGTTATCGGTAAGGGGGGTGCAGTGATTCGTGCACTGACCGAAGAAACGGGTACCACAATTGAAATTGAAGATGATGGCACGATTAAGATCGCTGCAACAGAAGGTGAAGCGGCTAAACATGCGATTCGTCGTATTGAAGAGTTGACTGCTGAAGTTGAAGTTGGTCGGATCTACACGGGTAAAGTGACTCGTATCGTCGATTTCGGTGCTTTCGTCGCTGTACTTGGTGCTAAAGAAGGTCTGGTTCATATTTCTCAAATCGCAGATCAGCGGGTTGAGAAAGTGACTGATTACCTGAAAGAAGGTCAAGAAGTTCAGGTGAAAGTATTGGAAATTGATCGTCAAAACCGTATTCGCCTGAGTATGAAAGAAGCCGTCGCGAAACCAGCGGCTGAAGACGCATCACAACAAGCACCATCTGACGCAGAATAGAAACGAACCTCTGGGATAAGATATATCCTTTGGGTCGCTTTTTTATTTGCAAGCATGATGTTATAAAGGGGGCTGTTTGGCTCCCTTTTTTTATGAGAGCGTTGAGGAGAATAATTTTGGCGAAGTGGTTTCTCACAGTTTTGACTGGCTTCAGTTTACTTCTGATTGCTGGGTGCTCATCGATGCAGCATCAACAGGAGTCTGAGTGGTTGTACGCCCCGATGGCTCGGCCGTTACAACCGACGATTCAACAAGAAGTAAAAATTTTACGCTTGAGTCAGCTGCTCCAACAAAAAGAACTCTCTGACGAAATCCGGGCCAAAGTATTTTATGAGCGCGGAAATAGTTACGATTCGCTGGGATTAAAAAATCTGGCTCGTTTGGATTTTGAACAGTCGTTACGCTTTTATCCGTCTCAGCCTGAAGTCTTCAATATGCTGGGCGTTTATTACACCGAAATCAACGATTTTGATGCTGCTTATGAGTCATTTGATTCGGCGCTCGAACTTGATCCGAAAAGTGTATACGCAGGCAGAAATTTGGCCATTGCACTACATTACGGTGGTCGGCCTCGTTTAGCGCGGGATGAAATCGAGCAGGTCATCCAACAAGATCCCGCCGATCCTTTCAGTGCTTTATGGCAATATCTGATTGTCAGTGATATTGATGCGGATGTTGCACAGCAAGCGTTGTTAAAAAGTTATCAGTCACATCAGTCTGATGCAAAAGAGGCTTGGGGATGGTCATTGGTTGCCATGATGTTGGGTGAAACTGATGACTCGACTGTCTTCAAACAAATTTTGCAGGAGACCAGTGACAACACGGTACTGGCTCGTCGATTAACGGAAGCCTATTTTTATCTCGGTAAGCGTTACCAGATGCAAGACCAATATGCAGAAGCGGTCGCACTTTATAAACTCGCAATCTCAATGAATGTTTACGAGTATGTTGAACATCGTTACGCTTTCTTAGAACTGGAACAGATATACCATAAGATTAAGGACAATCATTCATCGTAATCTCGATGTTTTCTTGATTAAAATGATTACCTCAGGACGGTTTTTCAGCTTTTGAATTCGTTACCCGAGGTGAAGTGTATCGTAGGCAGCCTGCATGAATTTTTGCAGGCTGTTTGTATTTCAGGTTTGGATTGAATCATGCAATTGTCCATTTATTCACAGTATTTTCGTTATGCTATTCCAACCGTTGCTGCCATGTTAGTCAATGGGGTATACCAGCTCATTGATGGTATTTTTATTGGACAGTATCTTGGGGTTGACGGACTCGCCGGGATCAATATTGCCTGGACGATGATTGGCTTCTTGGTTGGTATCGGTTTAATGGTTGGTGTCGGCACCGGAGCCATTACTTCGATTTACAAAGGACAAAAGAATATTTCGGCGGCCCGCCAGACGATCAGTACCGGACTGATTCTGTTGGTGTTGTTATCGGTTTTACTGTCTGTTGGATTGTGGCATTTTATGGTCGATATCCTCAATTGGCAAACGCATGACCCCCACGTATTTGCAATGGCGATGCAGTATATGCAGGTGGTGTTGTTCACCTCTTGTTTTACTCTGGCTTCAACCGCATTCCCCTTTCTGATGAGAAACGATGACAGTCCGGCACTGGCAACCTATCTGATGATCATCGGCGGGTGTCTGAATATTGTCTTTGACTATCTCTTCATTGTGGTCTGGGAAATGGGTTTACAGGGCGCTGCGATTGCGACGGCGATATCACAGGGCGTCGTCACGATTGTCGGGCTGAGTTATTTCTTTTCTCCGGCAGCCTCTTTACGTTTGACGTTGGCTGACCTCCGGTTTTTCCGTTGGCAGGATATTCGTCAGATTGTTCTGGTTGGTCTTTCAAGCTTTTTTATGTACCTCTACTGGAGTGTCATGGTTGCACTGCATAACAGTCAATTTGCGATTTATGGCGGCACCACGGCTTTGGGGGCATACACGATTCTCGGCTATGTTGTGACATTCTATTATTTGACGGTGGAAGGGTTTGCCAGTGGGATGCAACCGTTAGTCAGCTTTAACTACGGTGCTAAGCAGTGGCACAATATTAAACAGCTATTATGGCTCGCGATGGGATTGTCGGTATCATTTGGTGTGATTGTGACTCTGGTTATGAATCTTTATCCTCATGATATTATTGCGATTTTCAACCGTGATAATGCTGAACTCAGTGACTATGCGACTTACGGGATACGGCTCCATTTTATTGCCCTGTTCTTGGATGGATTTATTGTCGTGGCATCTGCGTTTTATCAATCGATCAACCGGGGGAAAAAGGCCATCGGGATCGCTTTAGGGAACATTCTGATTCAGCCGCCATTCCTCTTTTTGCTCCCGTTAAGCTGGGGATTAACCGGCGTTTGGTTAGCATTTCCCATTTCAAATATTGTGTTGTCTTCGGTGGTGTTGGTTATCTTGTACAAAGATATCAGACGGCTGTTTTATTCAGCCGCCTGATAGGCATTGCATCCGATCATGCAGGGGGTGCATCGTGCGTTTTAGCGGGATTCAGCAGGCACATTCTCTAAACCCGCGACACGGTGCCAATAGCCATTACATTGGTGACTGTCTAATGGATAGGATTGCGCTGCGGTTTCGTTATCGCGAAATGCTTGCAGGGTTGTCAGGGTTTGCGCATCTGTCGGACTAAGGCGGACCACATCGACGCTGTCGGTCATCGTGGGTAATTCGTTGATCAAATTATAGCAGTAGCCTGATTGTGTCTGAATGCCGTTCAGATTAAAGACGTCTTGCCCTTCCTGACTTTGGACACGGATACCATTGGGATAATTGATACAACAGGTTTTACATTCATCTTTCGGGCGGTTTTCGGCCCGGGCCGTGAAACAACGGGCGGAGTATGCCAGAGGGAGATAACCATAGCCGAATATTTCAACTTCAAAGGCGTTGCGAATCCCTAATGTTTCACATTGATGTAGCACTTGTTGCAGCCATGAATGAGAAAGTTCGACGGGCATACACCATCGGATCATGCCTTGGCGAAGAAGGTATTTCAACGTATGAGCGTTGTAACAGTTAATCGCCGGCCCGACAACAAATGGTACCCGCTTTTCACTGGCGAGATGAACCGCTGAAACATCGTTGGCTTCAATGATAAAATCACCGTTATCAATGTATTTCTTCATCACGGTCAGTTCACTGCGGGACTCAAGCAATGCCATCGTTGACAGGACAACTTGTTTACCTGTCTGTGCCATGTCCTGTGCGATTGCCAGCCAGTCGTGTGCTTTTAACTCTCGCCGTTTGGAACAAACCGTTTCTCCCAGATAAATAATATCTGCGCTGGAGGTTTGCGCCTGACGGTAGAACTGTTCAAGCTCGGCTTTGGGCCAGAAATAGAGTAATGGGCCTAATGCATATTTCATCTGTGAATTCTCTTGTTATGACCACTTTCTTGTTATTGCCACTTTCTATGATAGGCACCAAGCGTCGTCTGGGTGCCTTCGGACACATTGGCAAGGGTGCGGTTCCATGTCTCGTCAACCTGATAACTTGGCGGGTCTGACAAATAGCGATCAATCGCTGCCCGCCAGGTTTTGGTCACCTGCTCGACATAGGCCGGACTGCGTTGTCGGCCTTCAATTTTGACGGAGGCGACATTCGCGGCAAACAGTTCCGGTAACAACGATAGCGTATTCAGACTCGTCGGCTCTTCCAGTGTGTGATAACACGGTTGCTGACCGTTCAACACGGTCCTGAAACGGCCTTTACATAAAGTGGGATAGCCCGCATTCTCTCCGGGTTTGTATTGATCAATAAGAATGTTATTCAGCCGGGTTTCCATTCCATGTGGTGTTTCCTGCCAACGCACAAATTTCGCAGGTGAACACGCTCCGACCGTATTGGGAGATTCGCCCGTCATATATGAAGATAAGTAGCAGCGGCCTTCCGACATAATACAAAGGCTACCAAATGCAAACACTTCCAGATCAACGTCATCAGCCACTGCCTGAGAGAGTTGTTTGACTTGGTGAATCGAGAGAACCCGGGGGAGTACAACACGCTTGATGTTGAAGTTTTGATGATAAAACGCAATGGCTGCGCTGTTGGTGGCTGAGGCTTGAACGGAAAGATGGATTTCTTGTTCGGGATAGCGGTTCGAGATGTATTCCAACAGCGCTATATCGGCCACGATCAATGCGTCGACTCCCAGCTCAACCGCCTTATCTGCCGCTGCTGTCCAGTGGTTAAACCGGTCCGGATGGGCAAATGTATTGAGTGCGACATGGATTTTCCTGTGATGCTCATGCACGAACTGAACAGCACTTTCCAGTTTCTTTCCTGAGAAATTTAAGCCGGCAAAGTGGCGGGCATTGGTGTCGTCTTTAAAACCGATATACACCGCATCGGCACCATTGGTGATTGCCGTCTTCAGGGCGGGCAGGTTTCCCGCAGGACAAAGCAGTTCCATAGTAACTTAATTTCACTGGTAGCTCTTGAAGTGGCTGTATTGTATGGAAAAGCGTTGCAGAATGAATTGATGTGAGGCAGGTTTGACCTGAATTGATCTGGATTTATGACGCTGAGTGGCGTCGGTTTTGGGCAAATAATGCTTCGGCTTCCTGCTTGGGTTGCGGACGATGAAAGTGGAATCCTTGGATCGAATGACAGTGAAGATTCGCGAGTAAAATCGCTTGCTGCTGTGTTTCTACACCTTCAGCCACGACTTTTAACCGGAGAGATTGACCGAGATTGATGATGTTTTCAATGACCGTCAACTGTTTGGGTAATTGATCGATTTCTGTAATGAAGGCGCGATCGATTTTGAGTTCATCAATCGGAAAACGGGCGAGATAAGAGAGTGATGAATAACCGGTGCCGAAATCATCAATCGATAAAGTAAAGCCGAGTTTTTTAATCGCATTCAACATTTGCACGGTGTGTTCGCTGTTGCTCATGACCGCACTTTCGGTCAGTTCAAATGTAATACAGCTTGGATCGAGCTGGGTCGAGCGCAGGAGTTTCTCCATAAAATCGATCAGTTTCGGGTTACCAAATTGTTCCGGGGACAGATTGATCGCGACCGGGCCGGGGAGGATCCCCTGTTGTTTCCAACGTTTGACCGTGGTAAAAACATCCCGCATGACAGCCCGACCCAGATGCTCGATTAATCCTGCCTTTTCCGCAACGGGAATAAATGAACCGGGGCTGATATACCCTTCGACCGGATGCTTCCATCGCACCAAGGCTTCAGCACCGTTGATACTAAAATCTCTGGCACTGACTTTCGGTTGATACCAAACTTCAAGCCCATTATTTTGCAGGGCTTTTTGCAGCTCGATCTCCAGCCACAAACGGGTTCTCGCTTCTTTATTCATTTGCGAACTGAAGCGAATCATACGATTGCGGCCTCTTGCTTTCGCTTCATACATCGCCGTGTCGGCATTTTGCAGTAAGATTCGGGCATCACTACCGTCACCTGGATAAGTCACACTACCAATGGAACAGGCCAGTCGTTTGCTAAAATAATTTAAATCGAAAGGTTGATTGACTAAGGCAATAATCCGTTCCGAAAGCATTTCTGCGGAACGGGGTTTCTCCGGCTCCGGCAGGAGTAAACCAAACTCATCTGCGCCCAGATGCCCTAAAATGGCATTTTGGGGGAGAAGTCGTTTGAGACGAGCCGCAACCTCTCGGATCACTTTATCTCCGATATGATGTCCCAGTGAGTCGTTGATGTTTTTAAAGTTATCAATATCGAGATAGAGCATCACCAAGGGCGTGTTATCAGCAATGAACATATCGAGTCGTTTGGTAAAACCCGTTCGGTTATACAAACCCGTTAATGGGTCAATATGGGCATCAATTGAAGGGTGATGTAATCGTTCCGGTTTCTTTTTTTCTTGTGGTTGAATGAGGACAAAGAATGCCTGACTGCCAAAAATCTTGATGGCTTCAGTGCGAAGTGTCACCTGACGTTCTTCTCCGTATGCTTGAGTTGTATAGCAGGAAACCGGGTGTTGAATGGCAGAGGAGGCATTGAGAACAAAGGGTTTTTGAGTTGATGTCTGAATAAAAATTTCTGAGAGTTGCTCGCCGTAAAGTTCATCGACCGTATTGATCCCCAGAGAATGCGCCGCCGCAGGATTGCAGGAAATGATGGTATTCTTTTCAACAATCAGCACGGCTTCTTTCAGCATATCCACTAATGCTGAGAATTTTTTTTCTGACTCATCGATGGTATCAAGTAACATTTGCTTTTCTGATACATCGACAGCCTGAAAGATGATACCGGGCGCTTGCTCATCGGACGGCAGTCGCGAGAGCGATATCAGTAATGTCGTCTCGATATGCATGTCACTGAGCGTCAGCTCGGTTTCAATGATTTCACCGTTAAACGCGCGAAGGTAATAGGGGCGAATGGCTTGATAGAATGATTCACCGAAGACTGCCCGATCATTTGAACCGATGAGTTGATCACTGGTGAGACCGGATATGTCACAATAGCGTTCATTTACCATCGTATAGTTGTGCTGGGCATCGAGAATGGCAAAAAAGAAAGGGCTATGTAACGTTAGCTGGGTCAACCAGCGTTGAAATTCTTGTGAAATCATGCCAACTATTCATTGCTCCGAAACCAGACAGGTACTCAGCATTTAGAAATCGATACGGAGTACGCCACTATAACCGTCTTTATAACATTAGTGAAGCGTATGGCGGTCTTGGATTTTTTGATTCACAACAGCAATTCAGGTTCAATCTTTCAGTATGATAGCGCCATTGATATCAACTTAGTGGATAACGAGTGTGTTTAACAAGATTCAGAACTACATGGTACAAAATGCAGCTTCATTTTTGAGAACACCAGCACGCTTCTTGCCAAACATTGTGCAAAACAAAATTCTTTTAGAAGCTTTGAATACCATTTTTAAAGAAGCTCTGGCCGAAGGTGAGTTTGAGTTTCTTGAGAATAAATGCTTGAAAGTTCAAGTGAAAGATTTAGAACTCGCTTGGCATCTGACCTGTTGTAAAGCGCAACTGGTTATTGCAGAACCGACGGTTGAGCCGGATGCCTGTTTTAGTGGTTCTCTGAATGATTTCGTGTTAATTGCCGGGCGGAAAGAAGATCCGGATACTCTTTTTTTCCAGCGACGTCTCTCAATTGAAGGAGATACAGAATTGGGACTGGAGGTGAAGAATATGATGGATAGCGTGGATCTGGAGACATTCCCTGTCCTCATTAAATATTCTTTGAATCAGCTCTCTGATTTTGTGTATAAAGGGATGCAGTCAGAACACTCACACCAGAAAGGAACCGTGAATGCTTATTCGCACTGAAGCACCTGCCGATATTTTACCCATCGATCAGTTACTACGTTCATCACTGAACGACGACGATACGGCTGATCTGGTGATGGCTTACCGGGAAAGCAGTCGTATTACCTTATCGCTGGTGGCCTGCGATGATGAAGGACAGATTCTGGGGTATATTCTCTTTACGCCAGTGGCACATGATGGTGTGTTTCATAGCTGGCAGCATCTGCGTTTGTTGCTCACAGCGCCTCAGACTCAGGATGATATCAAGCCACAGTTAGTCACCGAAGGGCTGAATTCGCTTTATGAATTCGGCTATCCTGTATGTACGGTATTTGGTGTCGATGAATATTATCAGTCACTTGGTTTTCGGCCGGGAAATCATTTTGGGATCAGCCCGGCGGCGGTGTTGCCATCACCTCATCAGTTACTGATTTGTGAGATGGTTTCGGGGACGGTCGATGCAATGAGCGGACATCCGCTTGAGTTTGACGCGTCACTGCTTTCAGTTTTTCCCGGCTTCTGATTCAAAAGGAAATTTGTTAATATAGCGCTCCTCTCTTTTATTGGTTCATTGGGCTGACATTCATGCAAGAGCGTCAACAAAATTATTTACAGGAAATGGGGATTCAGCGCTGGCAGCTCGTTCATCCTGAGCGATTGCAAGGGGTTGTTCACACGCCATATGCGTTACCATCATCCTGTAAATTGTTATTTGTCAGCCCGGTGCTGCCCGAAGGGGCTCAGGCAGTGATGTTTGAAAAAGTGCTCAAGAGTTTTCATGTCTCACTCGAAGAAGCCTGCCATATCTATCCTCATTCTCTCGATTTAGTCTCGCATACAGATATTGAATGGTTCTGGTTTGCCGGTTGTCCTGCACCCGAAGCAATGGCAGGAAAGCTGCTCACCTCACCCTTGCTGAGTCAGATTGACGGCCATCCTCAGCATCGTCGTGATCTCTGGCGTCAAATCTGTTCTTATCAGGCCTCATGAATATTTCGATTGTCCCTATGTCTGCTGATCATCTGGATCAGATCTATCAAATTGAGCGTCGGGCTCACTCATTTCCCTGGAAAGAGTCGATCATTCGTGCACTGGATAGTCGTGGTGCTTGTCATCATACGTTGTTGGTTGATGGGCGGGTCGGTGGCTATTTTTACGCTCAGAATATTGTCGGAGAAGTCTCGTTGCTCAATATTGCCATTGACCCCGTGTATCAGGGCAAAGGGCTTGGCCGTCAACTGCTGGTGTTTTTGCTCTCGCTCTGTGAGCAACAAACTGCAGAAAGCGTGTGGTTGGAAGTGAGGGCAAGTAATCTGCCGGCGTATCAGCTCTATCTCAATGCAGGGTTTAATGAGGTTGATCGACGCTTTGGTTACTACCCTACAGAAAATGGACGTGAAGATGCGATCATCATGAGTTATTTTCTATGATATTGTCGTCATTACATTTTATCTAAATATTTTCTCTAACCTCTCATCTGCCACCATATTTCGTTTTGTGGCTATTCATCTGTTTTAATATCGTCGTTAATCGGAACTGATTTAATAGTCACCATCGATTCAATTAAAATTATTGAAGTATTTATCGTTTTAAATAAATATTTTTGAGCAGAGTGTCTCATTATTGAGGTTTTGACACCAAAATAACATTGCCATGTATTTTCCTTGATATCGATTTACTTGTGTATCGATATAAATTGACCATACGGTCAGTAAAAAATAATAACAATGAGTCATGCTTTCTTACGTATTTTATCATTATTCATCATGACATGAGTCTTTCGTCTCATTTTTAAGAATGGCAAGAATATAGACATGATTTGCTTTTATTAACATTGAAACAATAGTGACTCATGTCGCATACTTTCGTTATGGTCAACTTCACATTTTGACAAATAAAGTGAAGTGGCACATTTGGTTTGGGTAGGTAAGTGCTGATTCGTTTCTTTAAAAATCACATATAAACAAAGGGTTATAATTTTTTAACCATGATGCTATAGCGTTACTGATTCAGTTTGTGGGGTGCTTCACCCAAGGGCGGTAGCATACTAAATTTATATTGGTTAGGTGGGATGTCAGATGGGATACGGTAGTCGAATTAAATATTATGGAGAAGAATCATCAGTCGGCTTTAAGATTGTTGATATTTTTGTTATTTCAATAATTTTATTTTTAGTATCAGAGTCATACTTGGATGATTTTGCAACTATCTATCAATTAATATTGAGTCTATTTGCTGTTGTCTATTTTGTTATATCTGATATTGCTGGTGTTTATCGGCCGTACAAATATATTTCATTCAAACAAAACTTCTTTGCGATACTTATGACTTGGAGTATTTGTGTCGCATTATCTCTCATTGTTGGTTTCTTTCTTAAAGTCAGTGAAGATTATTCTCGTCTGGTCATTGGTATATGGTTCGGGATTACCCCGTTGTGTCTGGTGGGGTGGCGCTGGCTGGTTCACGGGATGTTCCGGATTATTTTTCCCGGCGATAAACATCGCAGTAAAGCGATTATTATCGGAGCGACAGGCTCGGGGCTTCAGCTGGCTCAAGAACTCAAACAGCACCGTTCAAGCCGCGAAGTGCTGGTCGGTTTCTATGATGACCGCAGTCTGGATCGAATCGGCTTACATCGCCTCTCTTCTCCGCTACGTGGCAAGATCGATGATGCACTGATGCTGGCAAAAAGCCACAGTGTACAGAAAGTTTATATTGCGCTGCCGATGGAAGCTGCCAAACGAATTAAACAAATCTTAAATGCCTTCGCTGACTCCAATGCCCACGTCTATGTTGTTCCTGATTTCTTTACCTTTGATCTGATGCAGTCACGGCTGAAAAATATCGGTAAAGTCGTCACATTAAGTGTTTACGACACACCTTTTTACGGTTTTACCTCTCTGATCAAGCGGATTGAAGACATCATTCTCGCCTCACTGATCACCATGTTGATTAGTCCCGTGCTGTTGTTTGTTGCCATTGGTGTGAAACTGTCATCACCGGGGCCGATTATTTTCAAACAGGAGCGTTATGGACTTGACGGGAAGCCGATCAAAGTCTGGAAATTCCGATCTATGCGAGTGATGGATAACGGTTCTGTGGTCAAACAGGCAACCAAGAATGATCCTCGTGTAACCCGATTCGGCGCGTTTATTCGCCGCACCTCTTTGGATGAGCTCCCTCAGTTTATCAATGTGATTACCGGACAGATGTCAATTGTCGGCCCGCGTCCGCACGCGGTTGCTCACAATGAGGAATATCGTGGACTGATCGATAAGTATATGCTTCGTCATCATGTGAAACCGGGGATTACAGGATGGGCTCAGATTAATGGTTACCGGGGAGAAACCGACACACTCGATAAGATGGAAAAACGGGTTGAGTTTGATTTGAGCTATATTCAGACATGGTCTCTGTGGCTCGATTTAAAAATCATATTCTTGACGGTATTTAAAGGATTTGTCGGGAAAACAGCGTATTAATTCACTGTTTTCGAGAATGAGTTTTAAAGTTCTGACAGGTAATTGATGTTGAAAATAATATTAAAAAGCATGGTCTTATGCTGCATTTTCTTTTCTTTTTATTCAAGTGCGGCTGAATATAGATTAGGTGCTGGAGATACAATCAGAATTTCTGTATATGGGGAGCCCGACTTATCATATGAGGCGTATCTCATCGATAGTGGGGGCACAATGGATTACCCTTATTTAGGGAGTCTGGAATTAAAACATAAAACACTTCGTGAACTTCGCAATATGATTGTCAGTGGTCTGAAAGGTGAATATTTAGTGGATCCTAAAGTAACAATCAATATTGTGAAATATCGAAATATCTATGTGAATGGTGTGGTGAATTCTCCGGGTGGTTACGAATATCAACCGGGCCTGACTGTTCAGAAAGCGATTGCTCTGGCTGGCGGATTTCTCGCGAAATACCGCAAGACGCGTGGTATCTATTTAACCAAAGATGAAGAAATCGAAGGGTTATCTCAGGATCAGATTGAGGAATTACTGAAAGGTAAGCATGAAGTCGAACTGAATGAAGCGGTTCATCCCGGTGATACGATTTATGTGGTGAGTTCTTTTTGGTAAGTCTGAAAATATAAAATAGATGAAGGCAAGGTAAAACATGCAAGAGCACTTTGAAGATAATGCCAATCAGCAGAATGATATAATTGATTTGACACATTATCTGAATTTAATCAAGAGAAACTGGATCTCAATATTTATCTTCTCAGTATTGGTGACCGGACTATCGGTATTCGTTGCTCTGTCTTTAAAATCGAAATATACCGCAACCGCGACTTTACTGATTGAATCAAAAGAACGACAAGCGATTTCAATTGAAGATGTTGTCGGGATCGAGCCGAATCAGAAAGAATATTATCAAACACAGTTTGAGATATTAAGATCCAATCAGATTGCCGAAAAAGTAATTCATAAATTGGCGTTGGATCAGAAAGAAGAGTTTAATCCGCTGTTGAATCAGGAACCCGGTCTTGTCGAGACGATAAAATCTTATCCCGTTATTGCGGCATTGCTTGGTTCGAAGCATGAAGAAGATGCGCCGGATCCTGAATATATTCGTCAGAAAGTGTTAGATGCATTTAAGAAAAACCTTGAGATTACCCCGATTTTAAAGACCCAGCTGGTCAATATCAGTTTTACATCTGAGGATCCTCAACTGGCAGCCCAAATCGCCAATGAAGTGGGTTATGCCTATATTGAGAATAATCTTGAATCGAAAATCTCCGCAACCCAGTATGCATCGAGCTGGATTACGTCGCGCTTATCTGAATTAAGAGAGCAATTAGCGGATTCTGAAAAAGCACTCTCTGATTTTTTGATCAAAGAGAAATTAATCGATGACAGCGGGATTGAATCTCTTGCCAGCAAACAGTTGGCAAGTTTGACTGAGCGTTTGGCGCAGGTTCGTGATGAACGGATAGAAACGGAATCGGCCTATAAAGCGTTAACCTCTGGCAATGTGAAAGATATCGCTTCTTTATCTGCGATCCCTTCGATCTCTCAGCATCCTCAGGTCATTGATATCCGCAATGCGGAGCTGGAAGCCCAGAATGAAGTCAATGAATTGAGTAAACGCTATGGGCCGAAGCATGACAAAATGATTGCTGCGCAAGCTAAACTCAAGTCAATTGAAGATCAGGCGCAACGTGTGACTCAGAAATTAATTCGGGGGATCGGCAAAGAACTTCAGGCAACAAAAGAGCAAGAAGCGCTGTTGGTCAAGGAAGTTGCGCGCGAGAAAAATGACTTTCAGGACTTGACCGTCAAGAAAAGTAAATATGATTCATTGCAGCGTGAAGTTGAAACCAACCGGGAAATTCTTAATCTCTTTCTGACGCGACAAAAAGAAACCACGGCAACCAGTGATTTCGACTCCACCAGTGCGCGATTTACGGATCAGGCTTTGATCCCACAGTTACCCAGTGCACCGAAACGAAAACTGATTGTCATTGCGGCATTTATTCTCAGTATGGGGATGGCAATTGGCTTTGTTTTGATGCTTGATCTGCTGAAAAATACCATTGAATCGGCGGGTGATTTTGAAGATAAGTTCGGCTTAATTCCGATGGGGGGCATTCCGGTGGTCAAATCGAAACGATTCCGTAAGAAACCCATCGATAGCAGCATCTTTGCGGATGAGAATGAAGTCGGTTTTAGTGAGTCGATTCGTTCGATCCGGACCTCCCTGCTGGTCAATCACATCGACCGACAACACCGGAAAATTGCGGTGACATCCTCATTACCTGAAGAAGGCAAAACGACTGTTGCTCTGAATTTAGCGGTTTCCTTTGCCAAGGTTGAACAAGTTTTATTGATCGATCTCGATTTACGCAAACCGGCGGTTGCCGAACGGTTTGCTTACAAAAAGTATCAACAAGGACTGACCAATCATCTGTTGATGAACACGCTGTTAGATGAATGTATTTTCAAAGATGAAGCGTCAGGTTTATCCATTTTACCGGCCGGAATGTTAGCGGCTAATCCCCAAGAGCTGTTGAGTTCTCCCCAGTTGAAAGCCTTACTGACAGAACTGGAAGAGCACTATGATCGAATCATTATTGATACACCGCCGACGTTACCGGTCAGTGATTCTTTAATCATCGGGCAGTGTGTGGATTCAGTGGTACTGGTGGTGAAAGCCAATGCGACCAAACAGACACTGGTGAAGAAAGCGATGACGAAGCTTATCAGTCATCAAGTTACGCTTGCGGGGGTGGTCGTGAATCAAATCAGCCAGAAATCAGGGGCGCTTGAGTATGAGTATGGTCAGTATTATGGCTATGCGGAAAACTGAGATCTTACCGCATCGTTCTGAGACGGTGGCAATCCGTGGCGCGAAAATTTCACAATATGCGCTGATTGCACTCTCGGTCTGGATGATCTTTTTCTCGGCACAGACTCTGATGGGAAGTTTGTACAGCAATGTCGTCCAGCTCGGAATTGAACGGATTGATCAATCAGGTCACCCGATGGCCGATACGCTTGCGCAGTTGAATCAATTCAGCGACGAGATGTTGTCATGGGACGACGACAACCCGGAACATCTGTCAATGGCCGCTTATACGGCGTTACTCAATAGCTTTGTGGCTGAGGGCGTTGAAAAAGAGCAGTATTTACAGCAAAGCGACCATTATAACTGGCAGTCGATCCGGCTCAGACCTTTGTTTCCTGATGGCTATACTCAGGAAACGGAACTGCTCGCTTTATGGGAAAAGCCATTTGATGATGTCATCGGTGTTTTGAATCGGGCGGCGTTCTTCGGACCATACGAAAAATATACAGCTGAAACGGCCATGAATGTGTTGTTTCAGTATTGGTCGCAGCTCTCCCCACAACAACGCCTCAATGCCGTTCACTATATGACTGCGCATGAACAATATGGACTGAAACGGTGGCGGTTGAATGAAATATTCAAAGTTTCGCCTTACAAACAGCAGTTTTGTAGTGTGGCTGTTTTTATGCGTTTGCCACTGTGGACATGTGGCAACTTATCGGATGCTACACGTGATCATCCTTATTCTCAGGAGGGCGTTTGAATGAAGCAATATCGGATACTAATCTTGGCGGTTGCTGTGGTCGGCATGCTTTCATTGAGTAAGAGTAGTGGGGTGGGGGCGCAATATGTGATTGCGTTGGAGGAGCTGCTGGGCGGAGATAAACATCTTCACTTCCTGTGTGCTTTGATGTTAACCGGTCTGTCGGTTTGGGTCACCAGAACTCAGACGCGTAAGGAGCCGTCTCCCCATTTGATTGGCTGGCCGACGGTTCTCGTTATTACGCTGATGATGTTGGATGAATGTTCCCAGTACTGGCTGGAAAGACGTGAATTTTCAGTTGATGACATGATGACGAATCTGCTGGGGGCCGGGATTGCCTTGTGCATCGCAACCGTGGTGGATTACATCCTGTCAAAGCGCGTCGTCATGCCCAAATCCTGAGCGATGGGGCGTCCGGCTGATGATGACCGAGCACAGAAGTGAGTTCAATGAGATTCCACAAAAACACGCTATACAGTCTTTTAATTTCGTCTAATTTACTATTTTTGACGCTGTCTAATGGTTTGTTCAAACGCCCGATTCTGACGTTGTATCTACTGATGTTTCTGGGATTGTCATTGCGGCCGGCGCTCATCAAGCAGATGTTTTCATTATGCCGGCGTTGTTATCCATTGATGATCGTTTTTGTATGGTGTGCGGTGACGGCCCAATGGTCGCCATGGCCGAAAGTGACCTACTACGAATTGTTCTGGCAGCTGATCTTATTTGGTTATGTCACGCTGTTTGTTCTGCATTTCTATGCCATCAATGCCCGGCGCGTGGTGTATTACACGTTCTGTTTCTGGTTATGTTGTACATATCTTTTGGTCATGAAGAACGATGTGCTGGCCGGGCGGGTGTTAGAAATATCGGGTGCATTTGCCAACAAAAATAATTTAGGGCCGATTATCAGTGTCTTCTTATTCTTCTATCTCTACTCGGTGCAGCGCTGGAATTTATGGCGGGTCGGGATGTTGCTGGCAACATTTTTACTGCTGCTGGCAACGTTATCCAAAACATCCATTGCGCTGTTTGTACTGGTGATTGTGCTTGCTTGGCTGATTTTTTCTTGGGACCGACTGCTGATACATCGTTTCCGCCGGTTCTATTACGGCAGCGGGCGTATTGTCGCATTTGGCGTGTCAGTCACACTTGTGTTGCTGTTCGTGCTTTATTACCGGGATCTGGTCGATTGGGTACTGACGCATGTCCGGGAAGAGTGGTTAACAGGCCGCGGAAAGCTGTGGTTGGTGATGTTGAATCAATCTTACGAAAAGCTGTTCTTAGGCGTGGGTTACTCGGCTGTCTGGGGATTAGGGGACAACAACCTGATCCAAGAAACGGAATTGGCCCAATATGCGCCGGAATGGGTTGAAAAGTTAGCCGCATCGGATGGTGGCTACGTCGATATGCTGATTTCTATCGGTGCCATCGGAACCGCGCTCTTCGTTTATACCATTTGTGATTTTTTTATGACCTTTTATACATCACTGCGGACTCAAAAAAATGTCGCAATCACCAAGTTATGTTTTTGTGTCGGTACGTTTGTTGTGTTGAATAATGTCACTGAGACGAAGTTTTTATTGGGCTCCGGCTTTAGCTGGTTTTGTTTTCTCTTCTGTTATGTGTTGTTGAAATACATCACAGGCAAAGAGCGTGTTTTCAGCCGTCGATCTTTAAACCATCGATCTTTAAACGAACAAGCTTCAGGCCATTGTATTTTAAACAATCGTATTTCAAACAGTCGTATCTCAAACAATCGCATTTTAAATCAGCGGATTTTAAACAATAAAGTGTCGTCATGAGTAATATTCGAAAATTAATTTGGTTCAGCTTAGACAATCTCGGTGGTGTATTGTTTGGCTTGTTTAGTATCGTCTTTATTGCCCGAATATACGGCCCGACGAATATGGGATACCTCTCCTATATTCAAGCGCTGGCGAGCATTCTTTCCTGTGTGTTCATTCTCGGGATGGATAACGTGGTGATGAAAGAATATGTCCGCCACGATGAGAAAAAGCGGGTGTTTTATGCCGTTTCTCTGGTGCGGTTAGTCGGTGGCGTGGTGTTCTTTATTGCAGTTTTTTGTTGGGCCTATTTTTTCAGCAAGACACCGGATGAACTGGTCTTGGCGTTGTCACTTACCGCTTGTGTTACCACTTATTTTGGCAAATCTTCTGCATTTCGGCTGTATTTCCAAGCGACCGAACAACCCCGGATTCTGTCCGTTTCCACCGTGGCATCTCGTGTTGCTGCGATTGTCTATATTCTTGGGGTGATTTACTTTCAGTTGAATTTTGTGTGGGCCATTTTCTATCTGGTGGTCTACTCAGTGGTGGCACAGGTGATTCTGCTGAGGGCGTTTTATCGCGAGACCAAAGATGAGTTGTTCCCTGCGATTGCCGACAGCCTGCGATATGGAAAACAGCTTATCAGCGAATCAAAATTTGTATTTTTCTCTTCGATCCTGTTTCCGATCTTTATGTACTTTGATGTGGTGATCATTGAGAAATTCCTCTCCCCGGAGGCGGTCGGTCTATACGGTGTCGCAACGAAATTGGTCATGCAGTTACTGTTTGTCGGTCATATTTTTGTCTTTGCATTTTTTACCCGGCTCAATCAGGAACTGAACGAAGAAAAACTGGACGGTCATATTTTCAGAAATATTGTCCGCTTGATGATTTATTGTTCTGTCGGTGGCGGTATTTTTGTCAGTTTAACCGGGGACTACATTGTTCATTTACTTTACGGTGCTCAGTATCAGGGGGCGGGGATCATTCTCAAAATCCTGATCTGGAAACTGGTGTTTTCTTACTTCGGAGCGCTGTTTTCCAGAGTCCTGATCATTCGTCAGTGGACCCGTATTGAACTGATTAAAACGATTGTCGCATCGACGGTTTCTCTCTGTGCATCGATTGTTGCGGTACAGGTCTGGGGGGCGACAGGTGTGGCGACGGTATCGGTGGTTTCTTATGCGATCGCTGACTTACTTGCTTATCTGCTGTTTCCCCGGACCCGCATTTTTGTCGTGGTCGTAGTTCAGGAATTGGGGCGTATTGTGTGCCGGCCGATTGAAGCATTCAGACAGAGTTTTATATTTTTGGTCGAGGGGCGTCAGCGTTATGGAAATTAGTATTATTATCCCGGCATACAATGCAGCCGAAACTTTGCCCGATACACTTCAGTCTATTTTTGCCAGTTGCCCGCATGGGGATGACCAGTTTGAAGTGATTGTGATTGATGATGGTTCCGGGGATGCGACCCAGAGACAATTAGAAACGCGTTTTGCGGAGCCATTGCGTACCGGGAGGTTGTGTTATCACTATCAGCCCAATGCCGGGGTCAGTGTCGCGAGAAATACAGGGTTGAATCTGGCTCAGGGGCGTTATATCACCTTTGTTGACGCTGATGATGCCGTGCAGCATGACTATCTCATTCGTCTTTACGCGCTGATTCACCAGCATCCTGATGTCGATATTTTCGAGTTCGGTTATCAGACGTTTCGCAATCAGGTTGAAACCGTTCTGGGCACGGGACATGTCACTCGCTGCCGCGGTCTGAATGACAAGGCCCAAGCATTTGAAGGGGCGGTTTCCTCATTTGTCTGGCTAGTCATGTGCCGTTTGATCCGGGCTGACGTGGCAAAGCGGGCGACGTTTCCTGCCGGCGTGAAATACTGTGAAGATTTGATGTACCTGTGTACGGTGTATACGCAGGCGCGTACCTGTTACGCCAGTGATCAGACCTTGTATCGTTACCGGATTGGTGAAACCAGTGCGATTTCCCGGGTGACGATGGCGCAGTGTCAGCGGGTACGCGATTTTCTCAATGTTCATGTGTTTGCTGATCCTCGGGATAATTGCGGTGAACACGGGATCGAATCAACCGATACTACTCATCTCAAAACGATTGTGGACGCGAATTTGTATTATATGTGCCACTCGGCAGGCAAACGGACGATGCCATTCTTTGATTTTTGCCGTCAGGTCAAACGTCTGCCGGTACTGACGATTTGCAGACTTTATCTTCAGGGGCTGTTATCCCGTCGTAAAACGATGATCTGTCTCTTTCCCTCGATTTATTTTTTCGGCCACAGGATGAAACGGCGATGAGAATTATTTTTCGTATTTCTTATATGGGATTCGGCGGCGCAGAACAGGTGTTTCTGTCCGTTGCCAGAACATTGATGCAGGATCATGCGGTGTTATTCGTCACCGACCGTAGCGAGGGGGCGAGTTACACCACACTATTGAATGAAAACATTCCGGTGCGCAGTCTGGATGTGCCGCGAACGTTTATGAGTCTGTGGCGTTTTAAGCGGGTGATCGAGGACTTTAAACCGGACGTGATACTTTCGGCTTATCCGGATACCAATGCGGCTTGCTTGCTGTCCGCTGCAATTGCGCGTCACCGGGCCAAAGTTGTGGTGAGTGAACACGCCTCGATCGTGGAACATTTTCAGCATAAATCAGTGCTGACACGCTTGAAAGTCCGTCTGATTGTGCAGTGGCTTTATCGTATGGCCGATCGGGTGGTGGCGGTTTCCGAAGGGGTGATGAACGACATCGTGCCGCTGATCAAACAGGCCGATAAATGCTGTTTCATTCATAACCCGGTGCGCTTTAATCAGGCAGCTCCCGCGCAGGAGGCGACCCCCGTTTCACAGTCTGTTGAGCGGCCTGTAAACGTCCCCGGTTCAACAGAACCAGAGACGGTGACCAAAACGATTCTGGCGGTTGGGCGTGTCACCCCGCAAAAAGATTACATGACTTTACTTCGGGCTGTCTGTGCCCTGATAGAGACCCGACCTCAACATGATATACAGGTCATGATTGTCGGTGGCACCCATGATCAGGCTGAAATGGCCCGGTTAACCGAGTATATCGATCAGCATCATTTACAGTCTTACATCACGTTCATCGGGTTTTCAGATCAGGTGGAACGTTATTACGCGCAAGCCGATCTGTTTGTTCTGTCTTCCGCGTGGGAAGGATTTGGCAACGTGATTGTTGAGGCGCTCGCATTTGGTGTGCCGGTCGTGTCAACCGACTGTCGCAGTGGCCCCGCTGAAATTTTACAAGGCGGCCAGTTTGGCCGGTTAGTCTCCGTCGGTGATAGTGCCGCGCTGGCCAGAGCGATGAGTGATGAGCTGGCAACGCCTTCTTGTTCTCGTGCCGCACGTTTAGCGCGCGCAGCACAGTTTTCTGAGCGGGAAATCAGTGAGCGTTATAAAACGCTCTTTGAAGCATTGGTTTAAGGTTTTCGTAGATGTTGAATCATATCAGAGCAGATGTCTTTCGTTGGTATGGAAGATACAGCACATTACTACTCGTGAAGGCTTTTCTTAGCCAGAAGGGATTTCGGTTTGTTTTGTTGATGCGATTGGCAAAACATAGCCGGCATATTCCGGGACTCAATCTCTTGTTTATCTTGCTCTATAAGGTAGCCAAGATCATTTACACCAGTGATGTCAATTATCGCGCCTCGATTGGTCCGGGGCTGAGAATGCACCATGTGTTCGGTACGACTTGGGGAGAACATGTCACGATCGGCCGGAATGCAACGATTGTCCACAATGTCACCATTGCCGGTAAAAACGGTGCGTGGCCGACCATTGGTGACAATGTTTATCTCGGTTCGGGCTGCTGTATCCTCGGCGGCATTCGTATTGGTGATAATGTGGTGGTCGGCGCCAACGCAGTGGTGACGAAAGATGTCCCTGATCATGCCATTGTGGCCGGTATTCCTGCCAAAGTGGTATCAGAAAAAGGGTCTGCGGAATTGATGGTCAACCCATGGAGTGACTGAGAATGGAAATTATCGTATTAGGCACCGGTCAGAATGGCGGAATTGATGCTGTGATTAACAATCTGAAGCTCAATTTGAATCAGCAGTTTCGTTATCGTCGGTTTATCAGCCATAAAGGGGAACATAAATTATCCGACCTGATGCTGGCATTATGGGGATTGTGGGTCGTTTTCTGGTTATCTCTTCTTCCCGGAGAGCGTATTTTTCACCTGCACATGTCTTATCGTGGCAGTTTCTGGCGTAAAAGAATGTACCTCAAAGTGGCGCAGTTTTTTGGGCGGAAGGTGTTGATTCATCTGCACGGTTCAGAATTTAAAAAATTCTATCAGGGCAGTGATCGGGGTGTGCAGCAGAAGATTCGAGATCTGATCTGCGATGCGGATGCTTTTATCGTCCTTTCGGAATCATGGCGTGAGTATGTCGAATCGATCCTTGAGTCCTCCCGACAAGCGAATCTGGTGGTCTTACCCAATTTTGCCGTCGTCGCACCCTCTCCGGAATCAGAAGGGCAACAAAATCATGTGCTGTTTTTAGGGGCACTGATTGAGCGCAAAGGGATTTTTGACCTGTTGCGTGCTTTACGTGCGTTACCGGATGTCGTTTTGCATGTCGGTGGCGGTGGTGATGTGGCACGTTTTCAGCAGGCGGTGGCTGAATTCGGGGTTGAGAAACAGTTGGTATTTCATGGCTGGATTGATCACCAGCAGAAAGCCCGGCTGATGGCTGAAACACAGCTTCTGATCCTGCCTTCTTATAACGAAGGATTGCCCGTCGTGATTCTGGAAGCGATGGCTGCCGGACTCCCGGTTTTGTCAACCCCGGTCGGAGGGATTCCTGAGGTGATTATCCCTGAGCAGACCGGTTATCTGGTGGATCCGGGAAATGTTGAACAGTTGACGACGATGATTCGTCAGGCGCTCGATGATGAGCGTCGGTTAAGCATGGCTGCGAATGCCAGAGCGCTTTATCAACAACATTATGATGTGTCGGTCGTGATGCCGCGCTTAGAAAAATTATACGTCAGTTAAGGTTAGGTTATGATCATGAGGAAAATGCTATATCTATGTCTCTTTGGGGGTTTGGGAAGTTATTCAGCGATGGCGACGGCCTGTTGCAGTAATGAGGAAAAGACTGCCGAGCTGAAACGGGTGATTGAATATAATCAACCCGCCGAACAGTTCTTTTTTGAAGCCAATCCGAAAGCCATCGCGATGAAAGACGATGGGGTGCAGTTTATTCTGAACGGGAATAATTCTTATATTTTTAACGGTGAACGTTCGGAAGTGAGTGTCCAGAGCCCCTATGAGGTCGGGGATACGATCCGTTATCAGTTCTCTTTTAAACTACTGGACTCGCCGGTTTTTTCTCAAGGATGGGATGGTGTATGGGTGATTGTCGCCCAGTGGCATGATCAACCGGATCCGAGAAAAGGAGAAACCTGGTCCAATTATAAGAGCAGCTCTCCGCCGCTCTCCTATCAGCTCGAATATGATGATCAACTGTATCTGGTACTGCATACGGCGAATCACGATGAACGAATTCCGGTCCGGCCCAAGCAGCAAATCACCTGTCGTACTCAGGTGCATTGGCTCTATAAGACCGATGGACGGGTTTCCGGCTGGTGTGATGTAGACGGGAAACGTCATTCGTTTGATTTTGCCGATAAGATCATGCTGAACGATTACTACCACTATTTTAAGTTTGGTTTATATCGCGACAAAAACATCGATGAATTGATGGGCATCGAATATAGCGCGCTGACGATCAATGAGGTCAAGAATGAAAAATAAAATATTGCTGGTGGCTTCCCCGGGCGGGCACTTTGTTCAATTGAGCCTGCTTTCTGAAAAGCTCGATTGTTGTGACCGGGTGATCGCTGGGACTTACGACAATCAGCCCGGCTTTATGGCGGGAGAGCGCTATTATCAAATTTCTGACTTTAGCCGGGATACGGCTTATCTCGCGGTTAAAGTGGTCTTCCAGTGTTGGCAGATCCTCCGCAAAGAACGCCCGTCTCTGGTGGTGACCACCGGGGCGGCACCCGGGCTGGTGATGGCACTGCTGAGTAAAATGAGCGGGATAAAAACAGTCTGGGTTGACAGTATCGCCAATTCGAAAAAGTTGTCGCTTTCAGGGCGGCTGGCCGCTCAATGTCGGATTCATGTGATCTCGCAATGGCGCGAAGTCGCTGAATCCCATCAGGTGACCTATCAAGGAAGAGTGATATGATTTTTTTAACTGTAGGGACACAACTGCCGTTTGATCGTTTGGTTCAAACGGTGGATCAACTTGCTGAAAAATATCAGCTGGATGTGAGCAGCCAGATTGGTGAATCTGACTATCAGGCCAAGTCGATTCAGAGTGCCAAGTTTTTTGCGCCCGATGAACTGGATGAGCAGTTTCGTCAGTCTGAATTGATCATCTCTCACGCCGGGATGGGGACGATCATCAATTGCTTGCGGATCCGCAAGCCGTTAATTATTTTCCCCCGGCTGGCGCAGTATCAGGAACATCGCAATGATCATCAGTTGGATACCCTGAATTCATTTTCAAATGTGAAGGGGATTTATACTGCCCGGGATGAACATGAGCTGGAAGCGTTGTTGCGTGATTATCAGACACTCGCGGCGCCTGAAGGGCTGGATACACCGGAACGAGATCAATTGGCGCAGTACATCTTGTCACTGGCCAGCGCATGATGACCAGACGTAGGGTAGATATTTACGATGATGAAAAAAATAAAAGATTTTATCCAAATTCAGCTCCGCCAACGTCTTCTCTCTTTGAATGTGTGGTATCTCAATCGTTTTTTTGGAACCCATATCGACGCAACGGCAAGAATTTCTTTAAAAGCGAAAATCGATAAACGTAATGGCGATGGGATCTACATTGGCGAAGGGACATACGTTGCGTTTGGGGTCGCGATTTTGGCGCATGATATGTGTCGCCATCTCAAAGCGGATGTGAAGATTGGTAAAAATTGTCATATCGGCTGTAATTCGTTGATCTTACCCGGGGTCACGATAGGTGATTCATGTATTGTAGCGGCGGGTGCGGTGGTCACCAAAGATGTCCCGTCTAACACGTTAGTGGCTGGTAATCCGGCTATTGTCAAAAAAGAAGGTATTCAATTGAATCGACTGGGGATTTTCCCAAAAGATTCAGTTCAATAATGGAAGTGAATGCATGATAGGTATCAACAATCAACGTCAACATCGGCTAAAGTTAAACATCAGCAGTTTTTATCTCGGGATACTCATGGTTTTCGTTACACCGCTTCAGGCAAGTGCCGGTAAAATCACGTTTCCGAATGGGGCTCATGTCGCGGTTCATCTGTCATACGATGACGCGCTTGCGTCTCAGTTGGAGCACGCGGTGCCGGTGTTAGATCAGTACCATATTAAAGGATCTTTTTATCTGCTCCCCGGTTCTGCAACACTCAATAATCAATCGCAGGTTGATGCCTGGAAGAAAGTCGCACAAGAAGGGCACGAGCTGGGAAATCATACCGTGTTTCATCCGTGCTCTTCTCAAGGACCGGACCGGAGTTGGGTCAAGCCCTATGCATCGCTGGAGCAGCGGACTCCGGAATGGATGGCAGCGGAAGTGAAGATGGCAAATACGTTCCTGTTTTTACTCGATGGGCAAAAGAGTCGCACGTTAACGCCACCATGTTTTGAGACGATGACGGGGAGCGGTGATTATCTGTCAGCCGTACGGCCTTTGGTCGCCGGAGTCTACGGGCAAACATTACCCAAGCCGGAAGAAGTTTACTGGTCTGCTCATAATGTCTCTGGAGAACAGCTGATCAACTACATTGAACACTCGGCTGCGAATCCGCAGACTAAAATTATCGGAATTAAATTTCATGGTGTTGGCGGCGATTATTTATCGACCAGTGATCAGGCACACCGTGAATTAGTACAGTATCTGGCCAAACATCAGGATCAATACTGGGTAACAACGTATAAAAATATTGTTGATTATATTCATCAGCAATAACACTTGCCGCGATAAATAATTTTCCCCGCTCTCGGAGACTCATTCATCGGGTTACTATTCAATGAATGAGTCTCATCAATGTATATTTCAGAATCTATTTGTCTCACTATTGATAATAATAACATTTGCTGATTTTATCGTCTTGTTTTACGCCCCCGAATCCCCCTATAGTTTGAATCATTGAATGCATGTAGCTGTCTGCTCAGCCTGAATGGTTATATACATGAACAGATGGGATCGTCATGATTAAATTTGGCATAACGACGGGTGGACGGGGAAATAATGATGAAACTCAAAGGATTGACAGTGCATATTTTATGGAGTGTCGGATTGGCATCTTCCGTCATGGCTGCACCGGGGAACGGCACTCAGGCTAATACCGTTTTGGCAGCCGCTTCCAAGGGTGAACAAGCGCGAATCGAGCAACGGGTTGAACGATTGTTTGTGACCAGTGCGCCGCTCGATGTGGTTCGTATTATGGCGGAGGAAAATCCGCTGGATGCACCGTTAGTGCTTCAGGCGGTGTATCGCAAAGCACCGAACGAATCCCTTGAAGACCTCGTCTTGGCCGCATTTAATGCTGCGCCTGAAGCGGCGCTGGCAATTGCATCAATGGCACTTGATTTGGGCTTAGATGCAACGCTGTTACCGGAACTGGCGATTGTCGCGAATATTGACCCGACAACTGTTGCGCAAGCCACTGCAGCGGGGCCGGCTCCAACCCAACAAGCGCCGATTATCCGGCGTCACCTCCGGGGAAGTGGTATTTCTCCCAGCTAATGCCGGGCTCAGCATGTACATCGGGGCATGGGTTTATCGTTCCAACACGACCTGAACATGTTCATCTTAAACGGGGATACATATGACGCGGATCGAACGTGGATGCTGGTATTCTTTATTGCTCATGCTGGTCTGGCTGCCGATTCCGCTCGGGAGCCACAGAATGTGGTCATGGTCGATATTTGAAATCTGGATAGCCTGTCAGACGCTGTTACTCACCGTCTCTTTATGGCATCAGTTTCCCTGGCAGAAAATCCGAAAATTTGTCTGGTTGTTGGCACCGCTGAGTCTTTTCCAGTTGTGGGTCGCCATTCAGGCAATCCCATTGCCGTTAGAGGTACTCCGTGTCATTGCACCGGATGTGGCTCAGATTTATCGTCAGGCAGGGGCCGATGTCGGCAGTCTTTCTTATGATCGTTATGCGACATTCACCGGGCTGATGAAAGGGATCGCTTATACGCTGTTTGCGCTGAATGCGGTGATTTTGATCGATTCCGTCAAGCGTGTGAAAACTGTGCTGTATGCGTTGGTCATCAGTGGCACTTTTCAAGCGTTTTACGGGGGCTTGACCATATTATTAGATGTCCGTCAAAGCTGGGTATTTCACTTGCCGCAAGGCAATCGGGCCACAGGGACATTTGTTTATTTCAATCATTTTGCCAATTATTTGGTGATGTGTTTATGTCTGGGGATTGGACTGATTATTTCGCAACTGCATCAGACTGAATCCGGCTCTTGGCAGGTGCGTATCCGGCGTTGGTTCAGTGCGTTGCTGTCCGCCAAAATGATGCTCCGTTTATGTCTGATTGTGATGGTGATTGCTCTGATCATGACGCGTTCACGCATGGGGAATGCAGTTTTCTTTTCGGTGATCGCATGTGGCGGGGTCATTGCTCTGTGTTTTTATCAGCGCAGACCGAGGGCACTGACGGCATTGATTATTTCCATGATGCTGATTGATACATTGCTGGTCGGTACATTGTTTGGGATTGATAAAGTGAAACAGCGTATCGAATCCACTTCCGTTGCGGCTGAGACGCGTGATCAGGCGGTGGCGTGGAGTCTGGATATCATTCGTGATTATCCGTTGAGCGGTACGGGATTAGGCAGCTTCTATTCGACGTTCCCTCACTACACGCACTACAATATCGGCTATTACAACTATGCCCATAACGAGTATATTCAATTCGCTGTCGAGGCCGGGCTCCCTGCGGTTGTACTGTTAAGTTTACCGATACTGATCGCACTATGGTTTTGCTTCAGGGGGATCAGAACCCGACACAGTAAAACCTTAAAAGGAACCGCATTAGGCTGCCTGATGGGCATTTTGGCGATGCTGGCGCAAATCAGTGTCGATTTTCATCTTCAGGCTCCCGCGAATGCGGTGACGTTTATCCTGATTCTGGTGCTGTCCGGTTGTGTGAGATACATCCAGATTCGTCCGGCGAATCATTCTGTTGCCGCTGAAATGGCGACTGTCTGAGCGTCACTGTTTTATTTCATGATGGTGCAACCAGACGAGAATTTGTTTTATTCATAAGAATTATACGAGAAATATTTTTATTGATTGAGCGCTGAACAAGAACTTTCATGAAGTTGACGTCTGTGCTTTTGATTTATGGATTAATTCAATCGTTTTGCACTCGCAAAATATGACGCCAAACCTGGGTCGTAAATCGTTTTTACTGAAATTTTTTGTAGAGATAAATAGGACGTCAGTACGATTAAAATAATCGGGGAATAACATGAAAAAAACATTAATTACGTTAGCAGTGGCGAGTAGTGCTTCGGTGACTCATGCCGCGGAAATATATTCACTGGATGGTGTGACTGTTGATTTATCCGGGGAAGTGGATGTGCAGTATTATAAATCTCAGGATAAAAGCAAGCATTCTGAATGGAATGTCAACGAAGCGAAATTTGGCTTTGATATGACCTATGAGCTGACCGAAGATTTGGTGGTGGGTTCGCATATGAATGTCGATGCCAATGATGAAGAGGATAATAGCTCGATCCGACGCGGCGATGTATACGGTAAGATCATCTATCTTCAGTCTCATACCATTAGTTTTGGTGCGCAACCGACGATTTTGGATGACTCCGGTATCGGGGACGACTATGAATTCGGTTTTACCTCCTTTGTTGAAAGTGCCAAGAACGAAGGGGATCAGGTGATTAAATATAAATATGACGGCGGTGAAATGTTTTATGGCGGGCTGGCATATTTGGAGAATAAGAATAATACCAATGCTTCCGGGAGTAACGATGATTACCAGCTCGATGGTAATTTAGGAGCAAGAGTCGAAGACTTTGATTTTACCATTTTTCTTGCTCAGGCTCAGAAGAATAAAATGGATATTCGAACCTACGATCTGGAAGTCCGTTATCTGTATGGTGACTGGCAGTTTGCGACAACCTATGGTGTTTCTTCGACGGAGCAGGAAAATGCATCGGATCGGGATAAATCAACCTATGGTTTGACGGTGAGTTATAACGATGGCGGACGGTTTGAATATGCTGCCGGATGGGCGGTTGTCGAGACGGATCATAGCATCAGCAACGCTGTGCCAAACGGTGATGTCAATGATTTCTATTTCAATGTGACTTATGCATTGTCGAATGATGTCGCAATCTATGCCGAAGTCGGCCTGACCGATCAGGATGATCAAGAAACAGGTTACGTGGTCGGTATGGATACAACATTCTGATCTTGTCGGATGTCACGGCGCGATTGTTCAGTCGGGCCAACGCGGGTTCATGCAAATATCAACATCACCTCAGGGAGTCATTTTGAAACGTATTCTATCTATTCTTGGACTGCTCGCCGGGTGTTTTTCCGGTGCTGTATGTGCGGCAGAACTGAGCTTGCCGGGCAGTGTGGCACTATTGGCTGTTGATGGGCAGAAAGTGGAGCATACTCAGATGATTCAGTTGCCGGGAGGGACGCATCAGTTTGTATTCCGGTACGAAGAATCATTGCGGTATGGTTCCCGGAAGAAGAAATATCAGTCAACACCTTTGGTTGTGTTCATCCCGTTTTCAGAATCGGCGTCAATGGTTCTGAGTCATTCGCGTTTTCGTGACTATTCAACTGCGGAATCTGCATTTGAAAATGGAACGGTGGTGTGGCAATTAGTCGATTCGCAGGGTAAATATACGGCTCTCCAACCGGTTGAACTGCCGGGGAATCCCGGTTTTCTGCCTTATCAGAATATTGAAGCTGCTATTGCGCGCTATAATCGCCAGCAGGGGATTTCGCGCTTATCCGGCGGCACGTCGTCGCCCCGGACTGAGTTGTCTCCGTCCATGTCCAAGTCACCGCAATCGACAGATACGGGGCAAACCGAGATTGCTCAGCCATCAGATTCCCGGTCTGCTGATCATTTTGTGCCTCAGATTCAGGCTTGGTATTTACAAGCAACTGATGCACAACGTAAAGCCTTGCTCAAGTGGATGATTGAGCAACAATAATGCTTCGAAGAGATGCCTTATGTTTGAAAACATTCTCGTGATTTGTGCCGGGAATATCTGCCGTTCTCCTTATGCGGCCGAACGGCTTCAGCGCCTCATGCCATCTTATTCGGTGTGCTCTGCCGGATTAGTGACTGAGAAAAGTGGACTCGTCGGTGCTCCGGCTGACCTGACTGCGCAAGATATTGCCTGTACATTGGGGATCGATCTGACCGGTCACCGGGCACAACAAGTTACCCCTGCTATGGTTGATTGCTGTGATTTAATCTTAGTGATGAATCTCAATCAGATTGATATGCTGAGTCGCATGTTTCCGCAAGCACGTCATAAAGCGATGCTTTTCGGACATTGGCTGGGGATCAGTCAGATTGATGACCCCTATCAACAACCCCCGGCAGTTTTTCAACAGGTTTATACTGTGCTCGATCGTGCTGCGCAAGCTTGGGCCGATAAGATCTGTCAGTAAACCTCATTCCCCCACAGATTGACTGTTTTTCAACCTAAATGGTCAGTCTGTGCCATATTTATAGATACGTATCATAATAAAATTCCCCTAACTTTTGTCATGCTTCCCAAAATAAGAAGGCTAAACATATACATACAGCAATCTTACTTTTCTCTGTTATTTCAAATTGTTTTGCCATGCATGATCGCGCCTGATGAATGAACGACGTTGCTTGTTTGAATTAAATGGATTCGTATGGGTGTTTTTATTCAGTCGTTTTTGCTGAAACAACATCTAAGGTAATTCGGGGGACTGCCCCCGGTTCATAATCAATGAAACCGTCTGTTTTTATGATGAGGGAGAGAAAATATGCAGTTAGCTAGGTGGCTTTTATCTTTACATCACCGGTTACTCGGTGGTTTGTTACTGATTTGTTTGACGGCAGTTGCTGTCACTACTCAAGCCAGTGAATCGGAATCAACAAGTCTGCCCACGCCGACATTACTGGAAAGTTTTGACTCGATGACGGGGTGGTCCGTCAATCGTGGGGGAACCTTCCGGCAGGTTTGTCCGGTGACGGAAGGGCAGGGAGCCATGGCTGTGTTGGGGAAGGGTAAAGAACTGTCCCATGCCATTGCCCAGAAGCGTTTATCGGCGTCGATCAATTCGAATGATATGGGCGTGATTGCCTTTGCTGTTCACAAAGCGTTACCTCGTGTGACGAGCAACCTGAATGTCAGACTGGGAACCGCTGGTGGTTCGTACACCGGCATCAATTATAATCTCAATGTCGCCAATCTGAATTCGAATGCACCGCTGAAAACGTATTGGATTGCATTTCATCAATCAGAAGATCCCTTGTTGTCTCAATCGGTTGATGTCACCAGAGTTCGGGTCAGCTCACCGGCTCGTACCGCGCCTTATTTGATCAACAATACCATTGATTCACTATATGCGAATGCAAAAGGTCAACCCACCGTCGTCATCGGTTTTGACGATGGTGAAGATACGATAGAAAGCATTGCTTATCCCTATATGGCGCAATATGGGTTAGTCGGCACTATTTATGTACCAACCGAGCAGGTTGGGTGGACGAATCGGTTAACTTGGGAGCAGATTTCGATGTTGTCGGATGCCGGCTGGGCGATTAGCGTGGATGGTTCACCCGATGATACGCCGATGACCGATGCTGCGGATGTTGCCACTGCCGTTACCAATGCGACTTCCGCGTGGGATGCGTTGAAACAACATGGCCTTGATTCCGAGGCGATGTACCATTTCTGTTATCCCGGCGGGAAGTTTTTTGACACCAAGGTCCGGCCGATTCAGGTCACATCGATGACTTCCGATGGCTCAAATGTGGTGACACTGGATAGCAATTATCCGATTCATGTCGGGATGCGCGTTTATGGTTCAAATATTCCTAAGAATACCTATGTCATTAATGGTGGCGGCGATGCAGTCTCTTCGGTCACTTTGTCACAAAAGATTCCGCCACAGAACTTACCCGCGATGTTTAACGATGAGTCGGGGGAGTTTTATTTAGATAAACTGCCAGAGGCACTCCGGGATGCCGGGTTTAAGTCCGGACGAATTACCGTCGGCGGGGATATGTACACGCGTTTTGGTTTTGGCGGCCGGGAGATGACCACTATTGGTCAGGGCGTTTCTTATATGACATTTAATCAGTTTTCTCCGTTGTTAGATCGCGTGCTTTTACGCGGTACGACGCTTGAAACCTATTTTCACCGGATCGTGCCTGACCCGGAAGAGGGGTGGACACCTGATACACCCAATCCGGGGATCAATGTGTATGAGTCATTTTTCAAAGCCTACATTGATGCTGTCGCTGAAAAGGTTCAGGCCGGAGAACTGGTGGTGCTGACCAAACCGCAGTGGTATGAGCGAGATATTAAAAAGACAGTGCCTGAATCATAGATACTGTTTTCTGTCCTTTCAGCCCGACTGAGGTGATTTGGTACAAAATACTACATTCTTTTGGGCTGAATTTCGTTACACTGGTTTCGATAGTCATTTGATTTTGAGGAGCCAGAAATAATGACCCCCTACCTGAATTACAATAAACGTATTCTTCTGGTGGAAGATGACGTCGAGCTTTCTAGCTTGATCGCGGATTTTTTGTCTCGCTACGGTTTTGACGTGATGACGGTGAATAACGGTACTGATGCGATTAAGCAAGTGGCTGATCTTTCGCCGGATCTGGTGATTCTTGATGTAATGTTACCGGGGATGAATGGTATGGAGGTTTGTCGGGAGCTCCGCACTTTTTATTCCGGCTATATCTTGATGCAAACGGCTTTAGACGATGATGCTGACCAGATGAAAGGACTGGAAATCGGTGCCGATGATTATGTGATTAAGCAGGTGCAGCCTCATTTATTACTTTCCCGGATTTATGCTTTATTACGGCGTTCGGAACGAAAATCATCCCATTCCAATATAACGATGGAACCCTATACGCTGGTCTGCGGACCATTGGTGATTGATTTAAGTAATCGGACCGTTGTGTTGAATCAGGCGCCCGTTGAAACGACCACTGCTGAATTTGAACTCTTGGTTTTACTGGCCAGTACGGTTGGTAAAGTGGTCAGCCGGGATGAGATTCTGCAGAAAATCCGTGGTTTTGAATATGATGGTTTAGATCGTTCGATTGATCGCCGTATCTCCCGATTAAGACAAAAGCTCGTGTTGGACGATGGTAAAGCGCTGATCAAAACCATCCGGGGGGTTGGCTACCAGTTGTGTGTTTATGCCGAAGAGGATTAATTCTGTTCCGCCATCACGTGGTATGCAGCGGATAGCGTTGACTCCGGGGAACGGAGTCAGGCTTGCCGTTTCCTCAAAAATTCAATGAACTGGGCCGCAATCGGATGTTCAGTCTGGCCCGGTCTCCCGTCACAAATCTCCTGTTCAGACTACCGGTTCGCGGTTACAGACTGTCACACAACGTCACTATAAGTCGCTCAAATATCAGCCTCTTTTCAATGATAATGACTTGCCAATTGATTTTGTCCATTTTCATTGTTGTAGAGGAAAAGTAGTCGTGAAAAAATTGATCAGTTTTTTAGGTGTCGTTAGTGTATTACTCGCATCAACCAGTGAGGCAGCGACATGGATTGGGATTGAAACCGGAGTCGGGTCTTCCGATTATAAATCGGCATCGGATAATATTGATGTTTCATGGACCGGTGCACTTATGGCCGGGATAGATTTGAATCAGAACTGGAGCGTTTTGGCCGGCTTACATATGGGATCCGGAAGTAGTGTGCCACGTAAAGACATTGGTATTGCGACGAAGTCAGAAGAAGAGCTGGATTACCGGGCATTATCACTGAGTCTGAACCGCAACTTCTATCTTACGGATCGCCAGTTTCTTTATGCGTCTGTCGGGCTGAACTATAACCAGACCGAAGTTGAATTACGTTCAGTCAAAACCATTGACGAAGACGGGATTGGTTATAATTTGCGGGCGGGATGGCTGTTTCGATTCAATCAACGTTTTTCATTCAATATCGGACTGCAACGATTGGGGATGAGTGATGTGGATGTCAACTCGGCCAATATCGGCATGATGTACAGATTTTAATTCACATCCGACCGTGATTGATGACGAGTCATTTCATTTTATACGCTGATCCGTTGCTTGCACGCCTGAAAATCGTGTCGGGCACGGATTTTTCGCTTCGTCAGTCTGATTCATTCACATCACTGGGATTGTTGCACAACCAGATTGTTTAAACAGCCAAGATCAGCGAGAATAGCAGCCTATTACGATTCACCTGACGGGTTTGATCCGTGGCGCACCTGAAAAGCGCCTGAAAAGTGCGTGCAAATCCGTGTACAGATAAAAGATTTTATTCATGGCTGACCAGAATTTTCTCAACGAAGTTAATAAGCGAAGAACCTTTGCGATCATTTCCCACCCGGATGCGGGTAAAACCACCATTACTGAAAAAGTGTTGTTATTCGGACGTGCGATTCAACAGGCCGGTACGGTCAAAGGGCGTGGCTCGAATCAACATGCGAAATCGGACTGGATGGATATGGAAAAAGAGCGGGGCATCTCGATTACCACGTCAGTCATGCAATTTCCTTATAATGATTGCCTGGTTAACCTGCTCGATACTCCCGGACACGAAGACTTTTCTGAAGATACCTATCGGACGCTGACTGCGGTCGATTCTTGCCTGATGGTGATCGATGCTGCCAAAGGGGTTGAAGACCGGACCCGTAAGCTGATGGAAGTCACCCGTCTGCGGGATACACCGATTGTTACCTTCATGAATAAGTTGGACCGCGATATCCGCGATCCGATGGAGCTGTTAGATGAAGTAGAGAATGAGCTGGATATTCTTTGTGCGCCGGTGACTTGGCCGATTGGCTGCGGTAAAAACTTCAAAGGTGTTTATCACCTACGCCGTGATGAAACCATTTTATATTCGACCGGTCAGGGGCATACCATTCAAGAATTGCGGATCGTCAAAGGGCTTGATAATCCGGAGCTCGATCAGGCAGTCGGTGATGATCTGGCCGCGCAACTGCGAGAAGAGCTGGAACTGGTTGTCGGTGCTTCGAATGAGTTTGATCAGGAACTGTTCCTGCAGGGTGAGTTGACTCCGGTATTCTTCGGCACAGCCTTGGGGAACTTTGGTGTTGATCATATGCTTGATGGGCTGACGGAATGGGCACCTGCGCCGCTGGGGCGTCAAACGGCTGACCGTGTTGTTGAGGCGACGGAAGAAAAATTCTCTGGGTTTGTGTTTAAAATTCAGGCCAATATGGATCCTAAACACCGTGACCGTATCGCCTTTATGCGGATTGTCTCCGGTGCTTACCAGCAAGGGATGAAGATCAATCACGTACGAATCGGTAAACAGGTCAGTATTTCTGATGCAGTGACGTTTATGGCCGGTGACCGGGCGCGTGCTGAAGAGGCGTTTGCCGGCGATATTATCGGTTTACACAACCACGGTACAATTCAGATCGGGGATACTTTTACGCAGGGAGAAACAATGAAGTTCTCCGGCATCCCGAATTTTGCGCCTGAGCTGTTCCGTCGCATTCGTCTTAAAGATCCATTGAAGCAGAAACAACTGCTGAAAGGATTGGTGCAGTTATCTGAAGAAGGGGCGGTGCAGGTCTTCCGTCCGATGCAGAATAACGATCTGATCGTTGGCGCGGTCGGGGTGCTACAGTTTGACGTGGTCGTGGCTCGGCTGAAATCTGAGTATAACGTGGAAGCGATTTATGAGAGTGTCAATGTGGCAACGGCACGCTGGGTCGAGTGTGATGATGCGAAGAAATTAGATGAATTTCAGCGTAAGAATCAGGCTAATCTTGCATTGGATGGTGGAGATAATCTGGCTTATATCGCGCCAACGATGGTCAATCTCAATCTGGCTAAAGAACGTTTTCCGGACATTGATTTTCGCGCTACCCGTGAGCACTAATCACGCCACGGCAGAGACAAAAAAGCTCCCTCGGGGAGCTTTTTTGATCTCGGTGTGAAAGCAACATTACTTTTTCTTTTTAGCCGCTTTCTTCTTCACCGCTTTTTTATCTTTAGTTGCTGCCTTTTTCTTCGCCGGTGACTTTTTCTTTTTGAAGACCGGTTTTTTATGCTGCGGTCGTAAACCGTCGATAAAGCGCTCTTTGATCTCTTCGTTCATATAACGCTGAATTCGTTCGATCATCGGTTGGTCATGCGCTTCAACCAGTGAAATCGCAATTCCTTTTTTCCCGGCCCGGGCCGTTCGGCCGATACGGTGCAGGAATACATCGGCGGTTCTGGGCAGATCATAGTTGATCACATGGCTGATGTCGGAAATATCTAAGCCGCGGGCGGCGACATCCGTTGCCAGTAAAATATTGATCTCTCCTTCACGAAAGCGGGTAATTGCATTATTACGCCGCTCTTGCGGCATTTCACCCTGAATCCATGCACAAGGGATCTGGCTGCGTTCTAATTCTGAACGTAACTCTGCCAGTCGCTCCCGGGTTTTGATGAAGACGATAGCGCGCTGAGACTGGGCGGTCAGGATCTCTTTGAGCAGTTCATTCTTATGCGCCAGACTGTCTGCACGATGGTACCACTGAGTGATTTTTTTCCGTTCCCGTCTTGGCGGTTCGGCGCGGACTTCTGCCGGTTCGTTCAACAGATCTGCGGCAAACCCGTCAACTCCTTTTCCTTCCAGTGTGGCAGAGAACAGTAAGGTCTGTTTACGCCAGCGACATTCGGTGGAAAGGCGATTCACGGTTGGTGCAAAGCCCATATCCAGCATGCGATCCGCTTCATCTAAGATCAGCCATTCAATGGCCCGACAGTCAAAACGCTCGGCCTCAATGTACTCCATTAACCGACCGGGCGTTGCTACCACAATATCTTGTGTCGCATTGAGCAGATCGGCATGCTGCTGATATTGGACGCCACCGGTGATCGTGACGATTTTCAGATGGGTGAATTGCGCCAGTGTCTGGATCTGTTCCGCCACCTGAATGGCCAGTTCCCGGGTCGGCGTGAGGATCAGGATTCGGGCAGGCCCCGGCTTTTTCCGTGGAAAGTCGATTAAATACTGAATCGCGGGCAAGCCAAAAGCGGCAGTTTTTCCGGTACCGGTTGGGGCAGAAGCCATGACATCCCGACCATCTAAAGCATAGGGAATGGACTCGGCCTGAACTTGCGTCGGACGAGTAAATCCTGCTTTTTCAATGGCTTCAAGAAGACAAGGATCTAATTCTAAGTCTGAAAAATTTTTAATCACGGCTATTTCTCTGCTTGTCGAACGCTCTGCATCAAAACGCTCATTCATCAAACTATCTGTTAAGCTATCCGTTATCCGAGACAGGTGCAACGGGGATGGCAAAACCAAAGCTCGGCATTATAGAGACTTCCATCACGATCTTACATCCTTTTTTACATCTTCAGGCTTTTTTACATTTTGAGGTAAAACGCCCGGGTCAGTTCGGTAAACGCCGATGTATAGCTGTTTTGAGCGCGAATTGTGAGCTGGGTGAATTCACAGGCCGATGGTGCTGTTTTGCTGAGTGAAAACAGTACCCGGGCAGGAGGTTTGGTATCGGTGGGAGAGACCAGACAATAGCGGGTTAGAAACCACCCCTGTTGTTTGGCGACTTCAATCAGCGCATCCCCTTCCTGACAAGGCAAAATCATACTGAGTTGTCCTGAAGGTGAAAGCAAATGATAACAATGATGTAAAAGCTGTTGGTGAGAGAAGCCGGAAACGTGTCGGGCCAGTGCCCGTTCCGGCACGACGGACGTTTGCCCTGAGGTGAAATAAGGCGGATTGCAGATAATCGCATCATAATCCGACCGGGGAGCAAAAGTTAAGATATCTTGATGTTCTATTTTGATCCGTGATGCCCATGGCGAATGATCCCGGTTGTGGATCGCCGTCTGAATGGCTTGTTGATCAATATCGAGTGCCGTGATCTGTGCCGTTGGAAAACGTTGGGCACAAAATAAAGCCAATAAGCCGGTGCCGGTACCGATATCGAGAATCGAACGAAGATGCTCGCCATTCATCCAGGCACCTAATAACACACCATCCGTACTCACGGGCATGCCGCACTCGCCAGCGGAGACCGAAAATTGTTTGAAATGAAACGTTTTGGGGGACGGTGAGCCTTTTTTCATCGATATTGTTTTATCCGGCGTTGACTTCACTTCACCGAAGCGGCGTTCAATGCTTTTCCGGTCATGAGGTGTACATTGAGCGAGATGTTGGCAGGAATCGTATGACCTTTCAAGTCCATCCAGCAGAGACTGCATTTGTGAATAAGTTGTACCAATAGTTTTTATTTTTTGTATCATTTTTTTACTTTCTTATTGGTTTTTTGTTCTAGTAAATGTGAATTTACATGGATCAATTGACTATTTTTTATCGTTTTATTGATTATTTCATTCTGTTTGTTCATTATCGCCGCATAAAAACGAGAGGCAGTCTACTGCCGCAGTGACAAACACAACATAAACATAAGAAGGTGCTCTGTGAAACAGACATTGAAATTAACCGATATTATGGCGGTCGGCTTTATGCTGTTCGCTTTTTTTCTTGGGGCCGGTAACATCATTTTTCCTCCGCTTGCCGGACAAATGGCAGGCGAACACCTTTCATCGGCAATGGGTGGATTTCTCCTGACGGCCGTCGGACTCCCTTTAATTGCTATTATTGCGGTTGCGGTTGCAGGCGGCAGCTGGCAACACCTGACCAAAGATTTACCACTTAGAGTCTCGACGATTATGGCGGTGCTGATTTTTATCATTATCGGCCCTGCTTTTGCCGCCCCCCGAACCGGGCTTGTTGCTTTTGAGATGGCATTTAACCCCTTGGTTGGTGACAGTAGCTTTGCTAATCTGACTTTTTTCTCTGTTCTATTTTTTGTCGTTGCTGCTTTTTTCTCTTGGTCTCAAGGGAAACTGATTGATTTAATTGGTAAGGTTTTAACGCCAACGTTATTTGTCGGTCTGATTATTGTTGCTGTGGGTGTCGTTGTTCATCCACAAGGAACGATTGTGGCTGCGCAAGGCGCGTATCTGGAAAAACCTTTAACCACAGGTTTTCTGGAAGGTTATAACACCATGGATACCTTCGCGTCGTTGATGTTCGGGATGTTGATGGTGGATGTCCTGCGCGGCAAAGGGATTACCGAATCTCAAGCCACGACCAAGTATCTGATTGCGGCCGCCTTTATTGCGGCTTTCGGTCTCGCATTTGTCTATATTTCGTTGTTCTATCTGGGAGCAACCAGTTCAGTCATTGCGAGCGGGGCTGACAACGGTGGGGTGATTCTCAGTCTGTATGTGCAGGCGATGTTTGGCTACTTTGGGCAAGTTGTTTTATCCATTATTGTATTGTTGGCTTGTCTGACGACAGCGATTGGTCTCATTTCTGCGTGTTCTGATTACTTTAGTTCACTGACGCGATTCAGTTATCATCAGTGGGTCATTGTGAACAGTGTGGTTTGTGCTGTGGTTGCAAATGTTGGCTTAAGCCAGTTAATTTCACTGTCTATTCCCGTGCTGTTTGCTTTGTATCCGGTCGCGATTACGCTGGTTGCACTGACATTTATCCGCAATAAATTACCGAATCCTAAACTGGCTTACCGGATCGCTTTACTGGTGCCTTTCCTGTTTGCGCTGATTGATGCTTTCAAATTTGTTGGTGTGGATGTCTCTTATTTCAACTTCCTGCCACTGTTTGAGATTGGCATGGGATGGATCTTACCGACCGTCGTGACATTGATTGCCATGTTTTTTATCCCGCGTTCAGAGCAATCGATGACCATGAATGAAGCAACCAACTGATTGGTCGCGACGGAGAATTGCCCGGTGAACCTTCACCGCGATTCTTGTGTTTCGCATCACCGAACGCGACATGATTTCTGATCACATCCGCGTTCGGTTCAGTGATATCGCATGACAGGGAAAGTCATGCGTAACCCACAATTTTTCCTGTATCTTCATCACATTTTTCAGTAGAATTCTTCGGTTAAATTCTACTCTAATAAACGACTGAGCAATCATGTTTGAAATCAACCCGATAAAAAACCGCCTACAGGATGTGTCTGAGCGCACAAATGTCCTGAGGGGGTATCTTTGACTATGATGTAAAAAAAGAACGTCTCGAAGAAGTCAACGCAGAACTTGAACAACCCGAAGTTTGGAACGAACCTGAGCGAGCACAGGCGCTGGGAAAAGAGCGTGCCGCGTTAGAAGCCATCGTCGAAACCATCGATCTTTTGGATCGGGGTGTTGATGATGTTGAAGGCTTGCTTGAGCTGGCGATTGAAGCCGAAGATCAGGAAACGTTCGATGAGATCGGTCCCGAGCTGGATGAGCTTGAAGTTAATCTGGAAAAACTGGAGTTTCGCCGGATGTTCTCCGGAGAGCACGATCCTTCCGATTGTTATATTGACCTTCAGGCAGGTTCCGGTGGCACCGAAGCACAAGACTGGACTTCAATGCTACTGCGGATGTATTTGCGTTGGGCCGAAGCGAAAGGCTTTAAGACTGAAGTGATTGAAGTTTCCGAGGGTGAAGTTGCCGGGCTGAAATCGGTCACGGTGCGGATCGTCGGCGAATATGCTTATGGCTGGCTACGGACTGAGACTGGCGTTCACCGTTTGGTGCGTAAGTCACCGTTTGATTCCGGCGGTCGTCGTCATACTTCTTTTGCATCTGCGTTTGTCTATCCCGAGGTTGATGAAAACATTGATATCGATATCAATCCGGCTGATCTGCGCATCGATGTTTACCGGGCATCCGGTGCCGGTGGTCAGCACGTCAATACCACTGAGTCAGCGGTCCGGATTACGCACTTACCGACCAACACAGTTGTTCAGTGTCAGACTGACCGCTCCCAGCACAAAAATAAAGATCAGGCGATGAAGCAACTTCGTGCGAAGCTGTTTGAGCTTGAACTGCATAAACAGAATGCCGAGAAACAGGCGAATGAAGATGCCAAATCCGATATCGGATGGGGGAGTCAGATTCGTTCTTACGTGCTTGATGACTCGCGGATCAAAGATCTGAGAACGGGGATCGAAAACCGGAATACTCAGGCGGTTCTGGATGGCGACTTAGATAAATTCATTGAAGCAAGCCTGAAATCAGGTCTTTAAGCTTTTCACCGATATGACAGGTACATCGAAATGACTGATGCGATTCAAAACGAAACGACGCAAGAAAGTAACAGACAAGAAGAGAATAAACTTATCGCGGAACGACGCGGTAAGTTAGATTATATCCGTCAGGATTGTAAGGCAAACGGTCACCCGAATGATTTTCGTCGTGATAGTCTGGCCAGTGATTTGCAACAAACATTCGGTGAAAAGACAAAAGAAGAATTGGAAGCATTGAATCATGTTGTAGCCATTGCCGGACGAATTATGGCAAAACGTGGCCCTTTCCTCGTGATTCAGGAAACTTCCGGCCGAATTCAGGCGTATGCCAGTAAAGATGTACAGAAAGATTTGAAAGCCAAATATCAAGGGCTGGATATCGGTGACATCATTGGTGTAAAAGGAGCACTGCATAAGTCCGGAAAAGGGGATTTATATGTCAATATGGAATCTTACCAACTGTTGACGAAAGCGCTGCGTCCATTACCCGAAAAATTCCACGGTCTGACGGATCAGGAAATGCGTTATCGTCAACGTTATGTCGATCTGATCATGAACGAAGATTCACGTCAGGCATTCATCATCCGCTCTAAGTTGGTCAGTGCAATTCGTCACTTTATGATCGGCAAAGGGTATATTGAAGTTGAAACACCAATGATGCAGAGCATTCCCGGTGGTGCAACGGCTCGTCCGTTTATTACCCACCATAATGCGTTAGATATGGAAATGTATCTGCGGATTGCTCCGGAGCTTTATCTCAAACGTCTGGTTGTTGGTGGTTTTGACCGAGTCTTCGAAATCAACCGTAACTTCAGAAATGAAGGACTTTCTCCTCGCCACAATCCTGAATTTACCATGATGGAATTCTATCAGGCTTATGCGGATTATAAGGATTTGATGGATTTAACCGAAGAAATGTTAAGTTCGGTTGCGCTGGAAGTGCTAGGTTCGACGTCAATGCCTTATGGCGATGAAACGGTTGAGTTTGGTGGCCAGTATGCCCGTATGAGTATGTTAGAAGCGGTAATACACTACAATCCTGATCATGCAGAGATTCAGCGTCTTGATAATGACAAGATTCAGGATCGTGAGCTGATGGTTGCGATTGCTAAATCACTGCATATCGAAGTTGAACCATTCTGGACATGTGGCCAGTTACTGGAAGAAATTTTTGGTGAAACTGCTGAGCCAAAACTGATTCAACCGACTTTCATTACGGGGTATCCGGCGGATATTTCTCCTCTGGCGCGTCGTAGTGATGATAATCCATTTCTTACGGATCGCTTTGAGTTCTTTATCGGTGGCCGGGAAGTTGCCAATGGTTTCTCTGAGTTGAATGATGCTGAAGATCAGGATGCACGCTTTAAGGCACAAGTTGATGCCAAAGATGCCGGGGATGATGAAGCGATGTTCTATGATGCTGATTATATTACTGCGCTAGAACATGGTTTACCGCCGACTGCGGGACAGGGGATTGGTATTGACCGCTTGGCCATGTTGTTCACAAACACGCATACCATTCGGGATGTCATTTTATTCCCGGCAATGCGTCCTCAGGGATAATTGACTAAATTTATTACTGGTGATGGATTAAAGTGCTAAAAAACACGGAAAGCCTTTCCTTCGGGAAAGGCTTTGTTTTATCAGAAAGAGCAGGTAGGATGATTAGACCAGTGATGATTTCATATATTAGAGGAGTGGAAAGGGGGGAAATATATTTAAGTAGTTGTCATCGGATAAGGAAAACGGGTCGTAGTATTTTGTCGCTTTTGTTCTTTTTATGTCATCTTCTATGTTAGTCTCATAAGTAAGAATATGCGTTTTTTAATTCGTGCCTACGGTAGCGTAATTATTAATAATTAATACTATATAAGCCCCCAAATAACATAACAATATGAATAAATGATAAGGAATAGTTCATGGGTAATCAGTTCCGTATGGACTCTGTGCCAGGTTCTCTTATCGTGGTTGGTGGCACGTATGAACCATGGCTTTCGGTATTAGAACAAGTTGGTTGGCGATGTTCTCAAGTCGGCGATTTAAGAAAGGCAGATGTCTTGTTTGATGAAATCGGTCCATGTATCGGTATTGTCGATTTAAGTCACGATGAGTTCAGTTTAAATGGGGTTGCGAACTTAGTGAGTAGTCATAGACAAGTTCGATGGCTGGCCTTCATTCGCGAATCACAATTAAGCTCAGATACAATATGTCAATTTATTGTAAACTTTTGTATTGATTTCTTTACTGCGCCAATCCCAGATGCGCAGCTGCTAAGTACGATCGGCCATCAGCTTGGTATGTTGAAGCTTGAGAAAAAAGTGTGGCCTCACTATGGGTTAAACGATAATTTTGGCCTGATTGGCGAGTCGGTACCAATGAAACGACTGCGTGATCAGATCAAACGAATCGGGCCAACCGATGTGAGTATTTTGATTCATGGTGAGAGTGGTTCAGGTAAAGAGATGGTTGCCAAGGCGGTCCATCATTCTTCTTCCCGTGCCAAAAAACCGTTTATCTCTGTTAACTGCCGTGCAATGTCCGAAAAACGTTTTGCGATGGAATTGTTTGGTATTGGCGCCGATGATGATTTTGTTTCAATTCTGGAAAAAGCAGATGGTGGCACTGTTCTTCTGAATGATATTTTATCAATTACAAAAGATCAGCAGTTGAATTTGCTCCGTTTTTTTCAAGAAGGAACGATAGAGACATCGAGAGGATTCCAGACGGTTGATATCCGGATTCTCGCCGCAAATGCGACGGATATAGAGAAAGCTTTGATTGATGGTAATTTCAATGACGAGCTATATCACTATATCAATGTACTGCGAATCAATGTCCCTAGCTTGAAAGAACGTGTTTCCGATATCCCTTTAATTGCCCGTCATTATCTTCAGCAATTTTCAAAAGAGTATAATGCCCAAGCTCGCGATTTTACAGAGGATGCACTCAAAATGCTTTCCCGCTACCATTGGCCAGGGAACATTCGTGAGTTAATCAATCAGGTAAAACGAATGGTCCTGATGTCTGATACGGTCATGCTCGGTGAGAGCAATCTGGATTTACCAAAATTTGGAGATGGAAAACTAAGTCTGAAAAGTATTCGTGAACGTTCTGAGAAAGAAGCGTTGATGCTGGTGCTTGAGTCTAATTCCGGGCAAATTACTCAGGCAGCAAAAGAGTTAGGCATATCCAGAGCAACCATGTATCGTTTGCTGAATAAGCATAATTTAATTTCAGAAGACATGAATTAATTTATATGATGATTATCTTATTTTAGGAAGTTCTTATAAATTGATTTGAAAAGCCTTATGATGTCGGTAAGGCTTTTTTATTTTATCCCTATCCTTGTATGACTAAAAATATTGTTAGTGAATTGTTTCAATAAAATAATTCATTTCAGCTGAATGTCATCATGGTTAACTGAACGATTGTTAATTATTGAATTAATCTATTTTTTTGAAGAATATGGATGGTTCATTGATTGATTTATTGATTTATTCCTATTAAATTATCGTTGTGACTTCGGTCATCATTATCAATTGGATTGTAACAACTAAAGGAGACGCGCTATGAAATCTTTATTCAGCATTATTTCTTGCCGTGCGTTTCTATCTCTACTTATTTCTCATTTGCCAGTCAATACCACTACGGGTATGCCACAACAAATGAAACGAGATATTTTTAGTTAACCAATCCGTAAGCTTTTTTATTAGGCTGCGGAAATGTAGCAGCTTAATAAGTCAAAGAATCCAATTCTCTGTCCCGTATTCTATTAAGTACCGCTAGGTTTCCTTCAGCCGATGATCTCTCAAGGAGAATACCTATGCGTCATTCATTTTATTTATCACTTGCAGCATGGCTCATTCGAGCTGATTTACGTCGTGAAGAACGGGTATGGCGGGTATGGAGAAGAAAAGTACGTCGGAGTGCTTACGATATTCCATGGGACAATCCTCATTTGCTGCGTGATATCGGTCTGGAAGCGGATGGCCGGGCAATGTCTCGTTCGATCAATGAAGATCAACGTGTGACTCGTCGGATGCACCTGCTCAGGCAGTTGATATCATTGCGAATACCGACATAACTCAAACAGGCCAAAAGGATGTGCGTCCTTTTGGCCTGTGCTTATTTCGCTCGTCGATAGCCTTCAATAAGGCGGAGGGCTGTTATCAATAGCAATACAATTACGGACAAGGGTTGGAGTAGGTTGTCGCAATCTCATTGATCTTGGCGATGATTTCATCCGACAATGTGATTTCAATACTATCGATATTACTTTTTAATTGATCTAATGTTGTTGCCCCAATAATGTTGGCGCCGACAAACGAACGCTGATTGACGAAAGCAAGGGCCATTTGTGCCGGGTCGAGTTGATAATCGCGGGCAAGTTGAATATAAGCTTCGGTTGCTTTAATTCCCTGAGGAGTGAAGTAGCGTTTAAATCGTTCGAAGCGAGTACAGCGAGCCCCTTCCGGCTTGGCACCATCGAGATATTTTCCGCTGAGAATGCCAAATGCAAGCGGGGAGTAAGCCAGTAATTTCACCCCTTCAAAATGACTGATTTCTGACAGGCCTATCTCAAAGCTACGATTCAACAGATTATAGGGGTTTTGAATCGTGACAATCCGGGGTAAATCATGTTTTTCGGCTAACCGGAGATAAGTCATCACACCCCAAGGGGTCTCATTGGATACACCAATATAGCGGATCTTTCCTGCCCGGACGAGATCGGTCATTGCTTCCAGTGTTTCAATCAATGTCACTTCTTCTTTCTCTGGAAGTTCAGGATAATTGAGTGTGCCGAAACAGTTGGTTTGACGCTGTGGCCAATGCAGCTGGTACAAATCGATATAATCCGTTTTTAATCGTGCGAGACTATCGTCAATGGCTTGATGAATATTACGATGATCCAGTGCCATGTTCTCCCGGATCTGAAGTGGATTTCTTGGCCCTGCGTTGACCGGACCAGCCACTTTAGTTGCCAGCACGATTTTTTCTCTTTTGCCTGATTTTTCAAGCCAGTGGCCAATAAATTCTTCTGTTTTTCCCTGAGTTTCCGGAGAAGGGGGAATCGGATAGACTTCTGCCGTATCGATAAAATTCACGCCTCGTTCGAGAGCGTAGTCAAGTTGGCTGCAAGCATCATCACATGTATTTTGTTGACCGAAGGTCATGGTACCAAGGCAGATTTTACTGACTTCTAATGTTGAGTGAGGCAGCTTTGTATAATGCATATGACTTCCTTTCTTGTTAGAGAACCAATTATCTAGCAGATCCGACTGCAATTTTCATTAGGTTTGAACGCGCGTATATATGCTTCGCCTTTCACTATAAGCGAAGTGCCTACCGAAAAGGAAATAGAAATTAATAGTCAAGGTTTGGTGATCAAAACCTGCAATCATCAAGGCTAGAACGATATCGGTTGTGGTGCAGTTTTGACTGATGCGTTTATATGAAATGATGGGCGAGAATCTGTGCGGTAAATTGAGTGCGCAGATAAAATCCGCGTGGGCGTGTGCGGATTCTTTTTCCGTTATAGCCATAAGCTTCGGTTTTGACGCGACCGTTGGCCGCCTTGGGTCGTAATTGAAGGATCTCTCCATGTCTGGCGGTGACTTGTTCTATCTGGCCTAACACGATGAATTCCATCAGTTCTTCCCAGTCATTTTTGAGTTGTACTTCTTGTTGCGGTGAAGGGCTCCATAGCAGGGGGGCACCGACTTTTCTGTCAGCGATGGGAATCTCTCGTTCTCCTTCTACCGGGATCCAGAGAACGCGCGACAGTTTGTTCCTGACATGACTGTTTTCCCAGGTCAGCCCCTGCACACCTGTTAACGGTGCCACGGAGACAAATGTTGTTTCAAGTGGTTTGCCGACAGCACTAACAGGAATACTTTTTAGCTCAATGCCCAGTTTTTCAAAATCCTGTTGGGGTTTGCTGCCTGCCGTTGCACCCAAGTGCCATTCGAGAAGTTGACCGACCCAACCTTTATCCTTTTTCAGATCCAGAGGCACTTTCATCCCGGCAGTGGCTGCAAGTTCAGCAAAACTGAATCCGGCTATCTCCCAAGCTCTTTCAAGTAATTCTCTTTCTGTCTGTGGTTCTGGTCTCATAAGATCTTTCAGATATTCGCAGTCGAAGGGCAACAGTTTAGGATGTAACGAGCACTAGTTTAACAGATGAAATGAGAGGTCGTCATGGTTTGTCTCAAAGAGCTACTCTGTGATGATTTCCTCAGCTTATCCACAGGACGCTTGTGTATAACGATGTGTTACTTCTCTATATGGATGGATATACAGGCTTTTTTACCGGTTTTCTATGATTTTTTTAGTGAAATCGTTGTTGTGGTGTGGATAAAAATGACAGTGGTTGATCTTTGTGCAATGTGATTCCGGGATTGATCCTGATGAATCAAATGATGATCATCCGAGTCGTGGCTGTTGAACTAATTGATTGATAAGTAAGGTCTAGTTGGATTTTATCTCGTGTTGTTGAAAAGTTTGTTATGAGAAGAACATCGAATTATTGTGAGTAATCTATCACTTTTTCACATAGTTACTCACAGAAAAGGTGAATAAGATCAGCCAAATTTGTCATCTTGTGTTAATAAGTTATTCATCGGCAGTGGCATCTCAAATTTAGTCCACGTCGTATTTTTGTTTTTATTGTCAATGGATATTTGCTACATCTGGGGATCTATGAAAAAATCAGGAGAAGTTAAATTTTATTAGAGGTTTGCCAGTGATAGATGGCGATGGTTATCGACTCAATGTCGGTATTGTAATCTGCAACAACCATGGTCAGGTATTCTGGGCGAAACGATACGGACAACATTCTTGGCAATTCCCTCAGGGCGGCATTGATCATGGTGAAACACCAGAACAAGCCATGTTCAGAGAGTTGTACGAAGAGGTTGGTTTAACAAAAACGGATGTGAAGGTCATTGGTTCCAGTCGTCATTGGTTAAAGTATAAATTGCCCAAACGATTGGTACGCTGGGATTCTCAACCTGTCTGTATTGGACAAAAACAGAAATGGTTTCTTCTGCGTTTAGAGTGTCATGAGTCTAAAATCAACATGCAGCGTGGAGTAACCCCTGAATTTGATGGTTGGCGTTGGGTGAGTTATTGGTATCCGGTAAGGCAGGTCGTTTCATTTAAACGCGATGTTTATCGGCGGGCGATGAAAGAGTTTGCCTCGATAGCGATGCCATTTAAAGCACGGAAAGTAAAAGGTAAACGGAAAGGGAAAAGAGGATAAGCATGCTCTCTCAGCTTCGGGACATTATGGAACAGGTTTCAAAAGTTGAAGATGTTCATCAGGCTTTTGACATTCTGGTGAAACAGACCTGTGAGGCCATGAATACCGAGTGCTGCACAATTTATCTCGCCAATGAAGAAAAGTTACGCCTTGAACTGATTGCGACTCAAGGGTTGAAATTTAAAGGCAATAAAATACATATCGGTTTTGATGAGGGGTTGGTCGGGTTAGTGAAACGTTCAGCTGAACCGATCAATCTGGCTGAAGCTTCAAAACACCCTAATTTCAAATATTTCAAACAACTTGGTGAAGAGGTGTACCAGAGTTTTCTCGGTGCACCGATTATTTACCGCAAGCAGGTGCTGGGGGTTTTGGTTATCCAGCAACGATCTCCCCGCCAATTTAGTGAAATCGAAGAATCATTTATTGTAACACTGTCGGCTCAGTTAGCCGTTTTGGTGGCGCACTCGCAATCTCAGGGATTATGGTCTCTGGCAAAACAACAGCCGGTTGTCCGTGGGATTGGTGTTTCTCCGGGAGTTGCGATTGGTGAATTCTGGTGGGATAACTCTCAACCAGAGCTGGAAAGCGTATTGCCGGCTTCGAGTCTTGACGTCAAAAAAGAACAAGAATGGTTATCCCGAGCCGTTGAAAATGCGCTGAGTGATTTTCGGCGAATGCGGAAAAAGCTGGATGGGGATATTCACAAAGATACGCTGGCTATTTTTGACCTGTTCACTCACTTACTCAATGATCCGATGCTCCGTAAGGATCTGAAAGAGCAGATCCAGAAAGGTGACCGAGCGGATTGGGCCTTGCGTCAGGTGGTTGAAGCCTATGTTGAACGCTTTTCTCAAATGTCGGATGTTTACCTGCGCGAAAGAGCACAAGATATTCGAGAGCTCGGGCAACGAATGCTGTACTTCTTGTACAACAGTGAACAGCAAGAATTAGCATTGGAAAAGCCGATCATTCTTGTGGTCAGGGAGCTAACCGCTTCCGTTCTGGCCAGTATTCCCAAAGATAAACTTTTGGCTGTTGTTTCACTTGAGGGGGCCGCCAACTCTCATGCTGCGATTCTGTCCCGAGCTTTGGGGATTCCTGCCATTATGGGCGTATCCCTAAATTTCAAAGAAATTAATAACCAATTAGCCATTGTCGATGGTTACAGTGGTTTTATCCATATTTCACCGGATGCTGAAGTTCTGGCCGAATACCAGGAACTGATGGAAGAAGAAGGTGAGTTGTCGGAGATGGTCAATCAAAGCCTTGCCGAAAAAGCGATCACTCTCGATGGATATCCGGTCAATATCTTATTGAATGCAGGTCTGAATACCGAGAATAACACTGCTGTTAATCAAGGGGTGGATGGGGTCGGTTTGTACCGGACTGAAATTTCGTTCTTATTACAGAATCGTTTCCCTTCCGAAGAAGAGCAAATCCAGCTTTATCGTCAGGTGTTGTCTGCCCATCCCGGAAAGATGGTTGTGATGCGAACATTAGATGTCGGTGGCGATAAGCCTTTACCTTACCTGCCAATTGAAGAAGATAATCCGTTTTTAGGCTGGCGAGGTATCCGTTTTACGCTGGATCATCCCGATATTTTTTTGATTCAGCTGCGGGCGATGATGAAAGCCAGTATCGAGACCGGGAATCTGGGCATTTTGTTACCGATGATTTCCGGCATGAAAGAACTTGATGATGCGCTGGTCTTCATTGAGCAAGCATTTACGGAAGTCTCCGCTGTGGACGACCGGGTGAAACGGCCTACGATCGGGATTATGCTCGAAGTCCCATCCATGCTTTATCTTTTACCCCAAATGGCAGACCGGGTTGACTTTATCTCGGTCGGGACAAACGATTTGACGCAATATTTATTAGCGGTTGATCGGAACAATGCCCGGGTTGCCGATGTCTATGAATCGATGCATCCTTCAGTTTTGATGGCATTGAAACATATTTCTGATGTGTGTCATCAGTATCAGATTCAGGTTTGCGTTTGTGGTGAGCTTGCCGGTGATCCAATTGGCGCACTGCTTCTGATTGGGATGGGATATCAGACATTGAGTATGAACACGGCGAATGTGGCTAAAGTGAAATACCTGATTCGTCATTCAGAAATTAAAACGTTGCAAAAACTTGCATCGCAAGCGCTGATGCAAACTTATGGTCATGATATTTATAGTATGATGCGGGCTTACTTTGAAGAGTTCGGTTTTGCCGGCTTTATCCGAGCCGGTAAACATTAAGTTTATCTGAGGAACGAGCGTGACCATCACTTTTGTCTTGCTGTTGATTGTGTTAGGTGCTTTTGTCGGCGTTATGGCCGGGTTGTTAGGCATTGGTGGTGGCTTAATTATTGTTCCCGCGTTGTTGTTTTTATTTCCTCATGTCGGCATTACACCGGATATCGCGATGCAAGTGGCTTTGGCGACCTCTCTCTCCTGTATCATTCTGACTTCAGGTTCTTCGGCGTTAAATCATCTCCGTTATGGCAATATTGATTTGCTTGCCGTCAAATGGCTAACCCCCGGGATTATTGTCGGTGGGTTGATGGGGGCAACTCTTGCCGACTGGATGCCGAGCGAATATCTGCCCAAAGTTTTTGGTGTGATTGTTTTCTTGCTGGCGATACAAATGTTTCTCTCGATTCGTCAGCAAACGGCGAAACCGATGCCGGGGCAAGCCTCGATGATCCTTAGTGGAAGTTTTATTGGCATGATTGCCAGCTTAGCTGGTATTGGTGGCGGGGCGTTATCAGTGCCTTATCTGAATAAGCATGGCATAGAAATGCGTAAGGCGGTGGGAACATCGTCATTCTGTGGCTGCATAATTGCATTATCTGGTATGGTGGGATTTATTTGGCATGGTTTTTCGGTCAAAAGCCTGCCTGCGTTTAGTTTAGGGTACGTCTACTTACCCGCTTTGCTGTTTGTTTCCTGTACGTCGATGTTTACGACCAAGGTGGGAGCCAAGTTAGCGACCGAATTACCGACATCAGTATTGAAAAAGGTATTTGCTGTGTTTCTGATGTTTGTATCCGTTCATATGCTGCTGCGTTAAGCGTGGTATGTCATAAACCATTTTATATTGAATAAGAGTAAAGATTTATGTCTCAGGAATTCTTGCAGTTTCCGAATATTGACCCTGTCTTAGTCTCCATTGGGCCACTTTCCATTCGGTGGTATGGCGTGATGTATCTGCTTGGGTTTCTTTTTGCGACTTGGTTGGCGAACCGAAGAGCCGATAAAGCGGGAAGCGGGTGGACAAGGGAACAGGTTTCTGACCTTTTGTTTGCCGGATTTGTCGGTGTGGTCATTGGCGGACGTGTGGGCTATGTGCTGTTTTACGGATTTGAATATTTTCTGGCAGACCCGCTCTATCTGTTTAAAGTCTGGACGGGCGGGATGTCTTTCCACGGTGGGTTACTCGGGGTGATGACCGCGATGCTCTGGTATGCCAAACGTAACCATCGCCAGTTTTTTGCCGTGGCCGACTTCGTTGCGCCACTTGTTCCTTTTGGACTCGCGCTGGGACGTTTAGGGAATTTCATGAATGGTGAATTGTGGGGCAGAGTGACTCATGAGCCTTGGGGCATGGTCTTCCCCGGTGCGGGACCATTGCCACGTCATCCTTCCCAGCTGTATGAATTCTTTCTGGAAGGGGTACTTTTGTTTATCATCCTCAACGTTTTTATCCGTCAGCCCCGCCCTGCCGGCTCGGTTGCAGGACTATTTCTCATTGGTTACGGTACCTGTCGGACGTTTGTTGAATATTTCCGAGAGCCGGATGCACAACTTGGGCTATTCGCCGGGTTTATCTCAATGGGGCAAATTCTCTCTTTGCCGATGATCCTTGCCGGGGCGTTATTGATGGTTTGGGCCTATCGCCGAGATTCGGGCTCATCCGCGCGCACTCAATAGATTGTGTTCCCGGCACAAGAATTATACAGGTGACTGAATGGCTTTAAATGCATTGAAGACCAAGTTATCGAGACATATGAGCGGGGATCCCAGAGCCCCGTTCGACACGCATCGATATAAAACACACGACTTGAGTGTCGAGCTGGACGAAAGAATCGATAACTTTTGTCTGTTTCATGAGATTGCTTATCAGGAACTGAATCGCAAATGTGCAGCGCTGGATGATTTTTCGGCACAGGTGAAGGCACGGCTTGATGCTACAGATGATGAAGAGGCATTGGAGTTTCTCAAGTATCAGGCTTCTCAATTGATCCATTCGAATGATACCGATGTGCAGCGAGTCAAAAACCTTGCGGATGAATCGACCATTATCGGGATGTGGGCAATTGTCGAGCAATTTACCAAGCGGGCGTATGTGCTGCTGAAATCGAATTTGTTGGCGATCGATGCATCAGAGATCGCCCCGCCTTATCGATGGGATCTTATCAAGGGTGCTTATCATGGATATGGTTTAGCACTTGATTCACTGACACATTACGATACCGTGAATGAACTTAGAGTTGTCAACAATAAGATCAAGCATCTGTATCAGGTTGATAGTGATTTGGCTGCTTTTCCCCGCTTTGCGGATAAGGAAGGACTTCCGATGACTTTTCTAAATTATCCGGTACACGAATATGAAGAAGCGGTTTATCTGTTTCTGGGGCGTTTATTGGTGTGGGTCGGTGAACGAATTCATACCCACGAAATAGCGGCAGCCGACGAAAGCTAGTGTCATGGGTCTCTCGCTAGACGTTCAGGTGTTAGTTCTCTCGACCAGTGATATGGTCGAGAGATACATTTCTACCACGTTATATTTCTTTGCTCTTGTCCGCCAGTTTATGGGCATGAGATTCCCAATCCTGACCATCAAAGTCCGAGACTTCTAGTTGCGGGATCGGTGTATCAATACAATTAACGTTGACGTCGATCCCATCGGGATTCGAGCGGGGCACATAAAACGGTTTGATGCCGCAATGCTGACAAAAGTAATGCTGTGCCACTTTTGTATTGAAAGTATAAGTTGCTAACTGAGCTTCACCGGATAACAACTTAAACTTTGAGTTGGGAACGATAAGGTGCAAATAGCCCGACTTGTTACAGATAGAACAATTGCACTTGTCTGCTTCCATGACTTCAGGTGCTTCGACTTCAAATCGAATCGCGCCACAGTGACAACTTCCCTGATATTTCATCTCTTCCTCGTGACACGAATGTCTTTATATGGCGACGGGTGCTTTAATCGATGGATGTGGATCATATCCGACGATTTCAAAGTCCTCAAAACGATAGTCATAAATCGATTCGGGGTGGCGCAAAATGCGTAATTCCGGCAACGGACGTGGCTCCCGGGTAAGCTGAGTTTTAATTTGTTCCATATGGTTGGAATATGCATGTAAATCACCAAAACTAACCACAATTTCATGCGGTGTCAGTTGGCATTGTTGGGCAAGCATATGGGTGAGTAATGCCAGTGAGGCAATGTTATAAGGTAACCCGAGGAAGCTATCTGAACTACGGATGTATAATTGTGCAGAAAGCTTGCCATTTGAAACATAAAATTGATACAGCAAATGGCAAGGGGGGAGCGCCATTTTTCCTTGTCGGGCATTCTCCTGAGGTGTCATTGATTCATCAGGTAAATACTCCACATTCCAGCCATGAAACAGAATACGGCGACTATTGGGATTATTTTTTAAGGCATCCACGACATAATCGATCTGATTGAGGCTTTCACCTGATTGTGTTGGCCATGCCGTCCACTGTTTACCATAAATCGGGCCTAAGTCACCACTTTCCGTCGCCCACTCATCCCAGATCGAGACACCATTTTGTTTCAGCCACGTGGTATTGGTATCACCACTGAGGAACCAAATCAGTTCGTTTGCGATACTTTTAAAATGGAGTTTCTTGGTGGTAATGAGAGGAAAACCATCTTGAAGATTATGACGAATTTGACGTCCAAACACCGAAAGTGTTCCCGTACCGGTGCGATCACCTTTGACATCACCGTTTTCCAAAATATCTTCCAATAATGCAATGTACTGCTTCATAACTTGCCTATTCATCAATTTTTTATCAGTTTAATGAATTTCCCAGAGACTTGTAAGGGGCAGTATTGAAGATATTTTCATGTTCGGATATATCGATGCTTAATATTGAAAACCTCGGTTATTTCGATCATGCTGATGATAGAATACGCTGTACTGATATGAATTGAAGCGGACTGATGGTCTGAGTATATGTCTCATTTAAATTACAATCACTTATATTATTTTTGGATGGTTTGTAAACAAGGTTCGGTCACGAAAGCCGCTCAGGCCTTGTTTCTGACTCCGCAAACGGTGACCGGACAAATTAAAGCGCTGGAGGCGCGGATGGATGGTCAGTTGATGAAACGCGCCGGTCGGCGTGTTGAACCGACAGAGTTGGGACAGTTGGTTTATAAATACGCGGATCGGATGTATGGCTTGAGTTATGAGATGCTTGACATTGTCAACTATAGTCAACGGGCCAACTTACTACTGGATGTGGGCGTTGCCGATGCAATTTCCAAACAGATTGTCAGTAAGATTTTATCGTGTGCTGTTCCTGAAGATGAACATATTCATTTACGTTGTTTCGAATCAACACATGAGTTGCTGCTTGAGCAGCTTTCACAGCATAAACTGGATATGATCCTATCGGATTGTCCGGTTGATTCTGCTCGCAGTCCCGGTTTGTTTAGTAAGAAGCTGGGAGAAAATCAAATGTGCTTCTTCTCCTATACTGTTCCTCAAGCGAGCTCACTCACCGAAGCACTGTCCAATGGAAAAATACTGATTCCGGGGAGTCGGACGGCAATGGGAAGAAGTGTGATGCAATGGTTTGATAGTCAGGGAATTCAACCCAATATCATGGGGGAGTTTGACGATGTTGCATTGATGAAAGCTTTTGCCAGAGAACATCGAGAGGCTATTTTTTTAGCGCCGTCGCTCTATACGGAAACGGTGAACAGCGATATGCCGATGCATTTGCTTGATAGAATTGATGATTTAAAGGAAGAATATTACGTTATCTTTGCGGAGCGGATGATTCAGCACCCGTCAGTGAAGGGGATATGCAGTGAAGATTTTGGTTATTTATCAGTATAATTAGTTCTTTTTCATGGGTAATTGCTTTAATATCTAGCGCTTACTTATTATCAAGTACCAATTTCATCGTGCCGCCGAGAACATAATAATGATGAATTACGGTGAGTAAACCGACAGTAAAGTGATTTTGTCAGGCTGCAAGGTTGTAGTCGTTGTACGTATGAAATGAACCTGTCCATAAAGGGAGCCTTTCGTGAATCTTCAGGAAATGGAACAAAAATCAGCCAAAGCCGTTGTGTTGCTTAAAGCGATGGCGAATGAGCGACGTCTTCAGATATTGTGTTTACTGTTAACGCAGGAATTTTCAGTCGGAGAGCTGTGTGCAAAACTGGAGCTGAGTCAGTCTGCATTATCGCAACATCTGGCTTTATTGCGTCGGGAGCAATTGGTTGCGACGCGCAAAGAGGCTCAGACGGTTTACTATTCGATCAGCAGCCATGAAGTGAAAGAGATGATTGAATTACTGTATCGTCTTTATTGTTCGTAGAATTCGTTGTTGATTGTTATCAGCGAAAATAAAAAAACCGACATAATGTCGGTTTTTTATTTTTGTATGAAGCAATTAATGCATTACAGCGCTTTGATTGCCGCAACAAAACGAGCTTTATGACGAGCTGCTTTATTCTTGTGGATCAGGCCTTTTGTTGCCATACGATCAAGAATTGGTGTTGCTTCAGCTAGTGCAGCAGTTGCAGCTTGTTTGTCGCCTGCTTTAATTGCAGCGACAGTTTTCTTCATATAAGTGCGCATCATTGAGCGGCGGCTCGCGTTGTGTTGACGATTTTTTTCCGCCTGAATAGCGCGCTTCTTAGCAGATTTACTATTTGCCAAGGGTCTACTCCCAAAAACTTTAGTTCAGTGACATTTTAAGGGCGGGAACTATCCCCTATTTACCTAGAAATGTCAATTCATTTGTGCAAAAACACAACGAACCAAAACATTTTTGGTATCGTTGGACATTCGCGGTTAAGATGGCGGGGATTCTAACAGCATTCTTTTTTGAATGCTAATACTTAATCTGCTCTTTCAACGGTCATCTTTTTTGTGTTTATTATGTCTTCTCATGAGCGTGATGCCAGACCACTCGGTTTGAATCGCTGGGGCTATTATTGACACAACTATGATTTGAAAAGCAGAGGATTCTGCGTTAAAAAACTGCACACAGGCTGCAAGTATTTTCAGCATGCCGATACAGCCAGCGTGATGCTTTTCATCCTGCTATATCAGTAAAGTCACCGGGATTCTCTCGGATGCGATTTGACATATAAATAGAGGTTACGGTGAGTCAACGTCTTCTCAGGTCTGGTCTGATAGTCAGTACCATGACACTGCTATCGCGCGTTTTAGGATTATTTCGAGATATTGTTGTGGCAAATCTTATGGGGGCCGGGGCGAGTGCTGATGTGTTCTTCTTTGCCAATAAAATTCCCAACTTTTTACGCCGCCTATTTGCCGAAGGTGCTTTTTCACAGGCATTTGTCCCGGTACTGACCGAATATCACGCTCAGGGGGATATGGACAAAACGCGTTTGTTGATTGCTCGGGCTTCCGGGACATTGGGGGTTCTCGTTTCGATCGTCACCTTATTCGGAATTCTCGGTTCTAGTGTTGTGACGGCTATTTTCGGTGCAGGCTGGTTTCTTGACTGGTTACATGGCGGGCCAGCGGCAGCAAAGTTTGAGCTGGCCAGTTTGCTGCTCAAAATTACATTTCCTTATTTATGGTTTATCACGTTTGTTGCCCTCTCTGGCGCGATTTTAAACACGTTGGGTAAGTTTGCGGTTTCTTCATTTACTCCCGTTTTTCTGAATGTGATGATTATTGGTTCTGCACTCTTGATTGCGCCTCGGCTGGCACAGCCAGAGATTGGTTTAGCTTTAGGCGTGTTTCTCGGCGGGCTGGTCCAGTTCTTGTTTCAGTTGCCTTTTTTAATCAAAGCCGGGGTATTCGTCTGGCCGAAATGGGGTTGGAATGATCCCGGAGTTCGTAAAATCAGAACGTTGATGCTCCCTGCATTATTTGGTGTTTCGGTGAGCCAAATCAACTTACTGTTCGATACCTTTATTGCCAGTTTTTTGCAAACCGGATCGATTAGCTGGCTTTACTATTCGGATCGGCTGTTGGAGTTCCCGCTTGGATTATTTGGTATCGCGATTGCCACCGTGATTTTGCCGGCCCTATCAAGAAAACATGTCGATGCTGAACCGATCGGATTTGCCCATACGATGGATTGGGGGGTGCGGATGGTTTGTTTGCTGGGCATTCCGGCAACGCTCGGCTTGATCGTCTTAGCCCAACCGATGATTATGGTCTTGTTTATGCGTGGTGAATTTACTTTAGTCGATGTGCAGCAGGCGGCGCTTTCGTTACAGGCATACGCTTCAGGTTTACTGTGCTTCATGCTGATTAAAGTCTTAGCTCCGGGATACTATTCTCGTCAGGATACCCGAACACCGGTCAAATATGGGATTGTTGCGATGATCACCAATATGTTGTTTAACGCGGTGTTTGCTTGGTTTTTCGGTTATGTTGGTTTGGCAATGGCGACGGCCTTGTCCGCATTTATCAATATGGCTTTATTATATAGAGGGCTACATTTAGCCGCCGTATATCGGATGCAGCGGTCGACCATGCTATTTATTGGCCGGATTTTCACTGCCAGTATTATGATGAGTATCTGCCTTGCTTTCGGGGCGGATCATCTGGCGACTTGGGCTGATTGGGGCACGTTAAAACGAGGACTCATGTTGGCCGGGTTGATCGTGGCTGGTGCCTGTGTTTATGGGGGAGTCAGCTTAATCAGCGGAATTCGCTTGAAAGATATCCGAGTGACACAATAGGTTGTGGCATGCTGTTTTCATACCAGAGAACGTTGGCCTTCCAAGGGGACGATTTCCTGAGCAAAGCAGGATGCCGAATACATTTGTTGGCTTGATTGACTTTCTTCTCCTGAGCTGAGGTTATATAATCCGTCGGTTTCATCACCAGAGAATTGAATCATAGGTTTTAAACGTCCGATATGGAATTAATCCGAGGTATTCATAATATACGCACTCAGCACCATGGTTGTGTGTTGACGATCGGCAATTTTGATGGTGTCCATCTCGGACATCAACAGGTACTACGATTGGTGTCGGAACAAGCCCGGAGATTGGGAGTTCCATCGATGGTGATGACTTTCGAACCACAGCCGATGGAACTATTTAATCCAGATTATGCACCGGCTCGGTTAACGCGTCTGCGCGATAAATTTGTTCAGTTGAGCCGACTCGACATAGATCGCTTGCTTTGTGTTAACTTTGATCATCAATTTGCCCAATTAGATGCAGAAACCTTCATTCATGACTTGTTGGTCAATCACTTGGGTGTTAAGTTTCTTGTCATTGGCGATGATTTCTGTTTTGGTCGGCAACGGCGTGGTAATTTTGCGATGTTGCAACAAGCCGGTAAGAAATTCGGGTTTGAGGTGGTCAGTACACAAAGTTTTTGTGTTGATCGCCTGCGAGTCAGCAGTACTGCGATTCGTGAAGCACTGGCACGAGATGAACTTGCCGCTGCCAAAGAGATGCTTGGGCGTCATTACAGTATCAGTGGCCGGGTGTCTCATGGCAGAAAATTAGGGCGAACCATTGGTTTCCCAACGGCAAACATTCCACTAAAGCGGTGTGTTTCTCCGGTTTCCGGGGTGTACGCCGTCCGGGTCTGTGGTCTGACGGACACACCAATCGATGGCGTTGCCAATATTGGCAACCGACCGACAGTGAATGGTGTTCGTCAGCAACTGGAAGTGCATTTATTTGACTTTCAAGGCAATATTTACGGTAAACAGTTAGAAGTCGCACTTTTACATAAACTTCGAGGGGAGCATAAATTTGATTCCTTTGAAGCACTGAAACAACAAATCGAATTGGATGCTGAAGCGGCAAGGGTGTGGTTGCTTCAGTATGAGGGTTAGCCGTAATTGATTCGGCTGACATAATGTCTAACTTCGCCCAGTATAACGGAATTAAGAATCGATGAGTGAATATAAAGATACCCTGAATTTACCTGAGACAGGGTTTCCAATGCGTGGCAACCTGGCGCAACGCGAGCCGGATATGCTGAAACGTTGGTATCAAGAGGACCTTTACGGCGCTATCCGTAAAGCTAAAAAAGGCAAAAAATCTTTCGTATTACATGATGGCCCTCCTTACGCCAACGGTGATATTCATATTGGTCACGCTCTGAATAAGATTCTTAAAGACATTATTATCAAATCCAAAACACTTTCAGGTTTTGACTCCCCCTATATTCCGGGGTGGGACTGTCACGGATTACCCATTGAGTTGATGGTTGAAAAGAAATTCGGTAAACCGGGACAGAAATTAACGGCAGCTGAGTTTCGTGCAAAATGTCGTGAGTATGCTGCCGGCCAAGTCGAAGGACAAAAAGAGAGCTTTAAACGTCTGGGTATTCTTGGTGAATGGGATAAACCTTATCTCACAATGGATTTTGCCACTGAAGCGAATATTATCCGTGCATTAGGCAAAATTGCTGATAACGGACACTTGCTCAAAGGCTTTAAACCGGTTCACTGGTGTACCGATTGTGGTAGTGCGCTGGCTGAAGCGGAAGTCGAATATAAAGATAAAAAATCACCATCGATTGATGTTCGCTTCAAAGCAGTTGATGTCCCTGCGTTGTTATCTAAATTCACTTTAAATCAAGGACATGAAGGTGATGGTGACGTCTCTATCGTGATCTGGACAACCACGCCGTGGACCTTACCGGCCAACCGTGCCGTCTGTTTACGCGATGATCTGGAATATGTGTTAATTCAGCTTGAAGCCGATGAAGCGACAGGGCGTCAGGCCGAACGGATTATTGTTGCGGCAGAATTGGCCAAAGATGTGATGGATCGTGCCGGAATTGAGCATTTCCATAATCTTGGATTTGCCACCGGGGCTGATTTAGAGCTAACCCGTTATCATCATCCTTTCTATGATTTCACTATCCCGGCTGTGCTGGGGGATCACGTCACAACTGATTCAGGAACCGGGGTTGTCCATACCGCACCGGGGCATGGTCAGGAAGACTTTGTCGTTGGTCAGAAATATCAATTAGAAGTTGCCAATCCGGTCGGTTCAAACGGTGTTTATCTGCCGGATACCGAATTGTTTGCCGGTCAGCATGTCTTTAAAGCCAATGATTCAGTGATTGAAGTGCTGAAAGAGAAGGGCGCTTTATTACATCATCATGCCTATGAACATAGCTATCCGCATTGCTGGCGCCATAAAACACCGATTATTTTCCGTGCCACACCACAATGGTTTGTGTCAATGGATCAGGCAGGGTTGCGCAGCAAAGCGCTGGCAGCGATCAAAGATATCAAATGGATGCCGGATTGGGGCGAAGGCCGTATCCAAAGTATGGTTGAAGGTCGTCCGGAATGGTGTATTTCCCGCCAAAGAACATGGGGTGTGCCGATTGCACTGTTTGTGCATAAAGAGACGTCTGAGTTGCATCCGAATTCTTCTGCGTTGATCGAGCAAGTTGCTCAACGCGTGGAACAAAAGGGCATTCAAGCTTGGTGGGATCTGGATATTACCGAATTGTTGGGTGATGAAGCTGAACAGTATGAAAAAGTATTGGATACGCTGGATGTTTGGTTTGATTCTGGTGTGACCCATTATTCAGTGGTCGATAACCGGGAAGAGTTCCACGGTGCTGAGGCTGATATGTATCTGGAAGGCTCCGACCAACACCGTGGCTGGTTCCAGTCTTCACTGATTTCATCGATTGCGATGAAAGATAAAGCACCATACCGGGAAGTTTTGACGCATGGTTTCACCGTGGATGGTCAAGGCCGTAAAATGTCTAAGTCGATCGGTAATACCATCGCGCCGAAAGATGTTGTCAATAAATTGGGTGCCGATATTCTGCGTTTGTGGGTTGCTTCTACGGATTACACTGGTGAAGTTGCTGTTTCAGATGAGATTCTGAAACGTTCTGCAGATGCGTACCGTCGAATTCGTAATACCTCGCGCTTCTTCCTGGCCAACCTGAATGGTTTTAATCCGGCAACAGACATTGTCCCGATGGAAGAGATGGTTGCCTTGGATCGTTGGGCTGTTGCTCGTGCGCTCGCAACGCAGAAAGAAATCATCAAAGCTTATGATGGGTATAACACGCACGCAGTTGTACAGCGCTTAATGCATTTCTGCTCAATTGAAATGGGATCGTTTTATCTCGATGTGATTAAAGATCGTCAATATACAGCGAAGTGCGGCGGCCACGCCCAAAGAAGTTGTCAAACGGCGCTGTTCTATATCGTTGAAGCCTTGGTTCGCTGGATGGCTCCGATTATGTCATTCACTGCTGATGAAATCTGGCGTGAAATGCCAGAGTTACAAGCAAACGGTGCAACACGTCATCCGTTTGTCTTTGCTGAAGAGTGGTATGACGGCCTGTTCGATTTGCAAGATGGTGAGCCTTTAGATAATGCATTCTGGAACAGTGTTCAGGACGTGCGAGGCGTCGTGAATAAACTGCTGGAAACCGCGCGTAGTGAGAAAATCATTGGTGGTTCGTTGCAAGCTGAAGTGACGCTGTATGTTGATGGTGAACTGGCTGATCAGCTGAACCGGCTTGAAGATGAACTGCGTTTTGTTTTATTGACCTCAAAAGCGATTGTTCAACCGGTTTCCCAGAAGACGGAACAGGCGCAAAGCACTGAGATTGAGGGGCTGTTTGTGAAGGTTGCAGCGACAGAAGCGGCGAAGTGTGAACGTTGCTGGCACCATACGGATGATGTCGGTACCATTGCCGGACATGAACATATTTGCGGTCGCTGTGTCTCGAATGTCGAAGGTGCTGGCGAAGTGCGTAAATTTGCTTAATCAGTAGACTGACGGAATCAATATGACAGAGCTGACAATGAAGCGTTCGGGAATCCGCTGGTTATGGCTGGCGGTTGTGGTTTTCGCGCTCGATATCCTGATCAAACTGGTCGTCATGAATCATATGGATTACGGATGGCAACACCGCATTGAGGTGCTGCCGTTCTTTAATCTGTTATATGTTCATAATTACGGTGCTGCGTTTAGTTTTCTCAGTGAACAGACAGGATGGCAGCGCTGGTTATTCACCGGTATTGCCCTGTTCGTGGTTCTGTTACTGATGTTCTGGATGCGTCGGCAACCCGCCTCCGAACGGTGGACAAACAGCGCCTACGCGATGATTATTGGCGGCGCTGTGGGCAATGTGTTTGATCGTATCGTGCATGGCTTTGTGGTCGATTACCTCGATTTCTATTGGGGAGGTCATCATTGGCCGGCCTTCAATCTGGCTGATAGCGCGATCTGCATCGGTGCCGTCATGCTGATTTTTGATGGTTTCCGTCGTAAGGATGAGCCGAAATAGTTTATCCGGATTCATGAATGAATCACCCTAAGCGCTGTCTGCTCAACCGGATAGCGCTTTTTGCATCAAGCCCGGGGAAAGTAAGTCACATGGCAAATACAAGCGAACAACAATTGATACAAACAGGCACTGCGGTCACTTTTCATTTTACGATCAAATTGAAAGATGGTTCTGTCGCAGACAGTACCCACCAGATGGGAAAACCTGCGAAGTTAGTGATCGGGGATGGCAGCTTAAGCGATAATTTTGAGCAATGTTTGCTCGGGTTACAGGCCGGCGATCAACGCACGATTGAGCTCAAAGCAGCAGATGCATTCGGTTTACCTAATCCGGATAATATCCACCATATGGATCGGACCCGATTTGCCGGAGATACTGAGCTTGAAGTCGGAGTGATTATGGCGTTTAGTGGCCCGGACGGGATGGAGATTCCCGGTATTGTCACCGCGATCGAAGGCGAGTCGGTGACCGTTGATTTTAATCATCCGCTGGCCGGTCAGGATGTGACGTTCGATATTGAAATTTTGGCCGTTGAATCGGCTGAATAGCGACATATGTCGTGAGTTGAGTAAAAAACATGAGCAATGAGATGAAAATATTACTAGCAAATCCTCGGGGCTTTTGTGCCGGTGTGGACCGGGCCATCAGTATTGTCGAGCGAGCTTTGGAAATGTATCAGCCACCGATCTATGTTCGTCATGAAGTGGTTCATAACCGGTTTGTTGTTGAAGATTTGAAGCAGCGCGGTGCTATTTTCGTTGAAGAGCTGAGTGAAGTCCCGGACAACAATATTGTGATCTTTTCTGCGCATGGTGTTTCTCAGGCGGTCAGAAATGAAGCTAAATCCAGAGCGTTGACCGTTTTTGATGCGACTTGCCCACTGGTGACCAAAGTGCATATGGAAGTTGCCCGGGCCAGTCGAAAACACATGGAAGTCGTTTTAATTGGTCATGCCGGTCATCCTGAAGTCGAAGGAACGATGGGGCAATATGCCAGCCAGACCGGAGGGATGTATCTGGTTGAAAAACCGGAAGATGTGGCTAATCTGAAAGCAATCGTCAAGCATCCCGGACAGCTCCACTATGTTAGCCAGACAACGCTTTCGGTCGATGAAACGGCGGATGTGATTGACGAACTCCGACGCGTGTTTCCCGATATCCAAGGGCCTCGTAAAGATGACATCTGTTATGCGACGCAAAACCGGCAGGATGCGGTGCGGATTCTTGCTCAGCAAGTGGATGTCATGATCGTGGTTGGTTCAAAGAATTCATCGAATTCAACGCGGTTGAAAGAGTTAGCCGAAAAACTGGGCACGGCTGCATTTCTTACCGATACGCCGGAAGATATTCATCCGGAGTGGTTATCCGGTGTTCAGGTTGTCGGCGTGACGGCGGGCGCTTCGGCACCGGAAGCGCTGGTCAATCAAATTCTGGATCGCATTAAAGAATTGGGGGCTGTCTCAGTAGAAGAAGTCTTGGGACGCGAAGAAAATATGTTTTTTGAAGTGCCGAAAGAGTTACAAATTAAGCTGGTAGACTGACCATTAGTTTGTTTCCGATGATGATATCAGGGCTCCCGAAGGGAGCCCTTTTTACATGAAAAATGATATAGACTATATGTGACTAAGCTGTTTTGGTCTGCTCTTTCGCGGCTTTTTTCACCTCGGAAAGGGCGACGTTATCATGGCCTTTTGCAACTTTGAGCACGTAGGCCAGCATCGCAATAGAAGCTAAGAAGCCAAGGATCGTTGAAATTTGCATTGGTAAACCAAACCCAAGTGTACTGCTGTTCAGAATAAAGCTGACACAGACTGTGGTCATGAACAGGGCCGGGATCGTGGTGATCCAATGGAATTTCTGATGGCGTACGAGATAAGCTGAAGCCGTCCAAAGCATGACTACTGCGGTTGTCTGATTCGCAAAACCAAAGTAGCGCCAGATAATACCGAAATCCACCTGAGTCAGAATTCCACCGACAACAAAGAGTGGCATTGCCATGAGTAACCGGCTGCGTAAGTTTTTTTGCTCGACATTAAAATACTCGGCCAGAATCAGACGGCTGGAACGAAAAGCGGTATCACCGGAAGTGATTGGCAGAATGACTACACCAAGGAAGGCCAGAATACCACCGAATACGCCCAGTAATCCGAATGAAGCGCTATAGACCACATTTCCCGGGCCACCCTGAGCGACGGCTTCGGACAGGCCGTCCAGCGAACCAAAGTAAGACAAGGCAATCGTACACCAGATTAAAGCAATCACGCCCTCGCCGATCATGGCACCAAAGAAGACGAAACGCCCATTTCTTTCATTTTCCATACAACGCGCCATCAAAGGGGATTGTGTGGCATGAAAGCCCGAAATCGCACCGCAAGCAATGGTGATGAAAAGTGCCGGCCACAATGGCATGTTATTCGGATTGAGGTTACTGAACAGATCCTGAATCTCAAAACCACCCATGATGGTATGTTTATCGGAGAGCATGAGCGCAGTGATCAGACCGACAGACATAAAAATCAGCAATGCTCCGAATAATGGATATAAACGTCCGATAATTTTATCGACAGGAACGATCGTTGCCAAAATGTAGTAAGCAAAAATGACGATGACCATCAGACCGGTTCCCATCTGCAGCGAAAGCTGCTCATTCACCAAGTTGGTGATCATTCCGGCAGGTGCAGAAACAAATACAACGCCAACGAGCAGCAAGAGAATAATCGCAAAGGCATTCATGAAATGTTTCGCGCCATTGCCAAGGTATTTGCCACTGATGTTCGGTACGGAGGCTCCCCCATTTCTGACGGAGAGCATACCAGAGAAATAATCATGTACAGCACCGGCAAAAATACAGCCGACGACAATCCATAATAATGCCGCCGGACCGTATAGGGCTCCCATAATTGGTCCGAATATGGGGCCGACACCGGCGATGTTCAGTAATTGGACAAGATAGACTTTCGGCGTTGATATCGGGACATAGTCAACGCCATCTCTCTGACTGTAAGCGGGCGTCTGACGTTTCTCATTGATACCAAATATTTTTTCGACAAGTGTACCGTAAATAAAGTAACCGCCGATTAACGCGACGAGGGAGACGAAGAACCATAGCATATTATTTTCCTTCTGTTGGCTGACAGAGATGTTCTATGAAAGACTAGTCCGACCAGAAGTGTTATGCATGGGAAAGTCAGCTGAGTGGTTGTATGCCGAATTAAGTGGTCTTTTATCCGCCGCAAGTGGTTTTGTTATCGATACCACAGGGGCGTCATAGCCTTGTTGAGTCAGGCGGATGTGCAGTGAAGGAAACGGCGCATCGTTGTTTGGTGTTTTGTCGCGAAAGCGTATATGGTTGGAGTTACACAAGTTAAAAACAAGGTATTGATGTCGTGATAAATTTTCGGACTTGGCTCGGTGGGATTGTGATTGCTGTGTTGCTATTGGGGTGCGCTGCGTCAGAACAATCGCTTGCTACACAAGGGGATTGGTATCAGATCGGTTATCGGGATGGCATTGCAGGGCACCAACAGCGATCCTATCAATCGCTGCATAAGCTGGGAGCCGTGCAGATAGCCAATTATGACGAAGGGTACAATGACGGGGTGACCCAGTATTGTAATCCTGACTTTGCCTATCAAA